>NZ_JBVOOL010000002.1:0-650944 GCF_055664045.1 Kitasatospora sp. NPDC023385
ATGCCGGAGCCGGGGGTGAGGTCGCGGGCCATGGGCACTGCTCTTTCCATCGGGAGGGGACAGCCGGTCGGTGCGCGTCCGCGGACGCGGGCCGGGGGGGGGCGGGGGGGGGGGGGGGGGGCCCCCCCCCCCCCCCCCCCCCCCCCCCCCCCACGACCGGCCGCCGCGGCGGCCGGAGAGCTTCACCGGACGCGACCCCGTCCGCCTCGTGCGGGCGGGGTCGTCGTCCCTTTCCGCGGGGAGCTGCCCGGCGGGAGACGTTTCACGTGAAACAGTGCGTTGAGCGGGTCGGTGGATCCGGGGATCGGAGAGGTCGAGATGGACACGGAGAACGCGGCTGGCGGCCGGCCGGGGGCGGACGTGGATCCGGCCGCCGAGGGGCGGGCCGCCGAGGCGGTCGAGTTGACCGAGGCGCCGGCCGTCGCCCGGGAGGTCTTCGGCGACCGCTACGACGCCGCCGTCCGGTACACCGAGCTGCTGGCGACCGCAGGCGTCCAGCGCGGCCTGATCGGGCCGCGTGAGGTGCCCCGGCTCTGGGACCGCCACGTGCTCAACTGCGCGGTGCTGGCCGAGCTGCTGCCGGCCGGCACCACCCTGTGCGACGTCGGCTCCGGCGCCGGCCTGCCCGGCATCCCGGTGGCGCTGGCCCGCCCGGACGTCTCGGTCACGCTGCTGGAGCCGCTGCTGCGCCGGACCACCTTCCTGGAGGAGGTCGTCCGGGAGCTGGGGCTGGAGAACGTGACGGTGCTGCGCGGCCGGGCCGAGGAGATGATCGGCAAGCTCGCGGTGGACGTGGTGACCGCCCGGGCGGTGGCGCCGCTGGACCGGCTCGCCGGTTGGGGCATGCCGCTGCTGCGGCCGCACGGTCAGATGCTGGCGCTCAAGGGGGACAGCGCCGAGCAGGAGCTGGCCGACTCCCGCGCCGGGCTGACCAAGCTGGGCGCGGTCGAGTGGAGCGTGATCTCGGTCGGCGAGGGCACCCTGGAGACCTCCACCCGGGTGGTCCAGGTCAAGGCGGGGGAGAGCCCCGGTGGCGTGAAGGCCGCGACCCGGCGGGCCAAGGCGGCCCGGGCCGGCCGCACCGCGACCGCCCGGACGGGTGAGCGCGGTCGGGGCGGGCGGCGCCGCAGCCGCTGAGCCGGGCGGCTCGCGCACCTGCGGAGACGGGCGGACGGTCCTCCTGAACGGGGGAACCGGCCGCCCGTCGGCGTTGAGGTGACCGGTGGGCCGACATCGGGAAACCGGAGTGTCGCAACGTCAGATTTCCGGCATAGCGGGCATGGTGTTTCACGTGAAACGTCGCTCCTTGCTCTCGGACAGTCTCGATCTGCGGCTCCGCCGCGGGCTCGGCCTCTTCCGGGCGGCGACTGTTGCCGCTCCGGTTTCACGTGAAACACTGACCCCCATGCAGGACTCGGAGACCATCGACCAGATCGATGACACGCCCATCGGACGGGCCGCCCAGGCTGCGGTCCAGGCGATCGGCCGAGCGGGCGAGGGGCTTCCCCGGCCCGCCGCGACCCGGGTGATCGTGGTCGCCAACCAGAAGGGCGGGGTGGGCAAGACCACCACCACCGTGAACATGGCCGCCTCGCTGGCCATGCACGGACTGCGCGTCCTGGTCGTCGACCTCGATCCGCAGGGCAACGCCTCCACCGCGCTGGGCATCGACCACCACGCCGAGGTGCCGTCCATCTACGACGTCCTGGTGGAGGGCAAGCCGCTGGCCGACGTGGTCCAGCCGGTGCACGACGTCGAGGGACTGTTCTGCGTCCCCGCCACCATCGATCTGGCCGGTGCCGAGATCGAACTGGTCTCCCTGGTGGCCCGGGAGAGCCGGCTCCAGCGCGCCATCGCGGCCTACGAGCAGCCGCTCGACTACATCCTGATCGACTGTCCGCCCTCGCTGGGCCTGCTGACGGTCAACGCCCTGGTGGCCGGCCAGGAGGTGCTGATCCCGATCCAGTGCGAGTACTACGCGCTGGAGGGCCTCGGCCAGCTGCTGCGCAACGTCGAGCTGGTCCGCGCGCACCTCAACCCCGCGCTGCACGTGTCGACCATCCTGCTCACCATGTACGACGCCCGGACCAGGCTGGCCGCCCAGGTCGCCGAGGAGGTCCGGACCCACTTCCAGCGCGAGGTGCTGAGCACGGCGATCCCGCGCTCGGTGCGCATCTCGGAGGCGCCCAGCTACGGGCAGACGGTGCTCACCTACGACCCGGGTTCGACCGGGGCGCTCTCCTACCTGGAGGCCGCCCGCGAGCTCGCGCTGCGTGCGGTGGGCCGGAGCGGCTCGCCGGTGGGCCAGCAGCGGGACGGCCAGCAGGGGCAGGCCGCCCCGGTGGCACAGCACGGCACGACGGAGGGTCATCAGTGAGTGGTCGCAGGGCTTTGGGGAAGGGTCTCGGGGCACTGCTCCCGTCGGCTCCGCCGACGGGCGACGGGACGGCGGCAGAGCCCCCGGTGGCCGTGACCGCATCGGCCGCGGTGGTGAAGACCGGAACGGTCTCGCCGGCCGCGGTGCCGGTGCTGCCCTCCGGCCGGGGGACGGTGGCCGCCCGGGCCGCCGGGCTCGCCGAGGTCGCCGGAGCCCGGTACGCGGAGCTGCCGGTGGACGCGATCGCCTCCAACCCGCGTCAGCCGCGCGAGATCTTCGACGAGGACAAGCTGAAGGAGCTGGTCGGCTCCATCAAGGAGGTCGGGCTGCTCCAGCCGATCGTGGTGCGCCAGGTCGCGGCGGGCCGCTTCGAGCTGATCATGGGTGAGCGCCGGTGGCGCGCCTCCCGGGAGGCCGGGCTGGAGCGGATCCCCGCGATCATCCGGGCCACCGAGGACGACAAGCTCCTGGTGGACGCCCTCCTGGAGAACCTGCACCGGGCCGAACTGAACCCGCTGGAGGAGGCGGCTGCCTACGACCAGCTGCTGCGGGACTTCTCCTGCACCCAGGAGGAGCTGGCCGAGCGGATCGCCCGCTCGCGCGAGCACGTGTCCAACACGCTGCGACTGCTGAAGCTCCCGCCGTCCGTCCAGACCCGGGTCGCTTCCGGGGTGCTGACCGCCGGGCACGCCCGTGCGCTGCTCAGGCTGCAGGACAGCGACCAGCAGGAGGAGCTGGCCAAGCGGATCAACGCGGAGGGCCTCTCGGTGCGGACCACCGAGGAGATCGCCCGGATGATGGCCACGGAGTCCGACCAGCCCAAGCGCCGCCAGGCGCCGAAGGCGGGCAAGCTGAACTCCCCGGCCTTCAACGACCTGGCGAGCCGGCTGTCCGACCGTTTCGACACCAGGGTCAAGGTCGAGGTGTCGCAGCGCGGCGGGAAGCTGGGCAAGGGCAAGGTGGTGCTGGAGTTCGGTTCGGTGGAGGACCTCAACCGGATCCTGGACAGCATGGCTCCCGGTGAGGACGGACTGCGGCTGTCGCACGGCTGAGCCGGGGGAGAGCACTGACCCGCTGGGTGCATGCTTCACGTGAGCGCTGTTTCACGTGAAACGTGCACCCATCGGTGTTCGTGGGGGAATGCTCGACCGTGACGTGGAGGAGGAGGTGCGGGCATGGGACGCCGGATCGCTCCGCTGACGCTGGACAACCTCGGGGACCTGCCGACCGGCTGCCGCTCCTGCGTGTTCTGGGAGCTGGACCCGGTCAGCGCCAGGGAGGCGGTGGAATCCGGGAAGCCGGAGCTGGAGAAGGAGGGGTGGATCTCCACGGTGCTGCTGGAGTGGGGCTCCTGCGGGCGGATCGTCTACGTGGACGACCAGCCCGCCGGGTTCGTGCTCTACGCGCCGCCCGCCTACGTGCCCCGCTCGCAGTCCTTCCCGACCAGCCCGGTCTCCCCGGACGCCGTTCAGCTGATGGTCAGCCGGGTGCTGCCGGGATACCAGCGCCAGGGGCTCGGCCGGGTGCTGGTGCAGACCGTGGCCAAGGACCTGATCGGGCGCGGGGTGCGGGCGATCGAGGCCTTCGGCTCGGCCGGACGGCTGCCGACCGGCTGCGTGCTGCCGGCCGACCACCTGCTCGCGGTCGGCTTCAAGACCGTCCGGCCGCACCCGCGCTACCCGCGGCTGCGGCTGGAGGCGCGGAGCACGCTCTCCTGGCGGGGGGACATGGAGGGGGCGCTGGAGCGGCTGCTCGGCGGCGGGCGCAAGGAGCCGGCCCTGCGGCCGTTCTGAGCGGGCGTTCCGAGCGCCCTTTTTTCCGCCGCGGCCGCGGAGGGACGGGGACACACGACGGCGGCGGGGCCCCCGAGTGGGGAGCCCCGCCGCCGTACGGTCGTCGTCCTGACGACCTAGATGAAGCCGTCCAGCTCGCGCAGCAGCGCGGCCTTGGGACGGGCACCGGTGATGGACTTCACCGGCTCGCCGCCCTTGTAGAGGATCAGGGTCGGGATCGAGATGACGCCGTACTGGGCGGCGGTCGCCTGGTTGGCGTCCACGTCGAGCTTGGCGATCGTCAGCTTGTCGCCGTGCTCGGACGCGATCTCGTCGAGGATCGGGGCGACCTGGCGGCACGGGCCGCACCAGGTGGCCCAGAAGTCGACCAGCACGGGCTTGTCGCTCTCCAGGACGTCGGACTTGAACGTCGCGTCGGTGACGGTGGTGGTGGCGCCGGCCACGGGGACTCCTCGGGGTTCGGACGGAGGGGGCTGCTGCCAGGTCAACAACGGGTGGGCCCGTTCTGTTTCTGCCTGGCCGGGCGGGGGCGTTTCACGTGAAACACCCCCGTGGGGTGGGTCGGTGGCTCGGGGCTCAGACCGCCACGGCGGCGGCCTTGGCCTCCAGGTCGTCGAGGGCGGCCAGGTAGCGCTCGGCGTCCAGCGCGGAGGAGCAACCGGTGCCGGCGGCCGTGATGGCCTGGCGGTAGGTGTGGTCCACGACGTCGCCGGCGCCGAACACGCCCGGGATGTTGGTCCGGGTCGAGGGGGCCTCGACCTTGAGGTAGCCCTCGGCGTCGAGGTCCAGCTGGCCCTTGAACAGCTCGGTGCGCGGGTCGTGGCCGATCGCGATGAACAGGCCGGTGACGGCCAGCTCACGGGTCTCGCCGGTGGTGGTGTCGCGCAGGGTGACGCCGGTCAGCTTCGGGTCGCCGTGGATGGCCTCGACCGCGCTGTCCCACTCGAAGCGGATCTTCGGGTCGGCGAAGGCGCGCTCCTGCATCGCCTTGGAGGCGCGCAGGCTGTCCCGGCGGTGGATGATCGTGACGCTCCGGGCGAAGCGGGAGAGGAAGGTCGCCTCCTCCAGGGCGGTGTCGCCGCCGCCGACCACCGCGATGTCCTGGTCGCGGAAGAAGAAGCCGTCGCAGGTCGCGCACCAGGAGACGCCGCGGCCGGAGAGCCTGTCCTCGTTCGGCAGGCCGAGCTTGCGGTGCTGGGAGCCGGTGGTGACGATCACGGCGCGCGCCTTGTGCACGTTGCCCTCGGAGTCGGTGACGGTCTTGACGTCACCCGTGAGGTCGACCGCGACGATGTCGTCCGGGATCAGCTCGGCGCCGAAGCGCTCGGCCTGGGCCCGCATGTTGTCCATCAGCTCCGGGCCCATGATGCCGTCCCGGAAGCCCGGGAAGTTCTCGACCTCGGTGGTGTTCATCAGCGCACCACCGGCGGTGACGGCGCCCTCGAAGACCAGTGGCTGGAGGGAGGCACGGGCGGTGTAGAGCGCGGCCGTGTAGCCGGCCGGGCCGGAACCGATGATGATCACGTTACGGACGTCGCTCACTGCATCTCCTGGTTCGCATCGCGACCCGCGTTTGCTGCGGGGAGGGCGGTCCTGCTCCGCCGCCCGGGACAACGACTGACCAGTGTCTCGCATTCCCAGGCGGATCAGTACCAGGCGCCCGAACTCGGAAGTGGCGTGCCGCGCTGGTCGTGGATCGCATGGGAACCACCGGTCAGCGGCTGGGAACGGTCTCGTGCAGGAGGACCGGGCCGCAGTCGGGGGAGCGCAGGTAGACGTCGACCGAGCCGGGCAGGCCGGGGACGGGGAAGACCAGCACGTCGACCGGGGAGCCCTGGTAGCTGCCCCGGTCGGTGGCCAGCGGGACGCCGGGAGCGGGGGCCGGGCAGGACGGCGAGGCGGTCGGGGACGAGGTGGGGGAGCCCGGGGAGGACAGTTCCGGCCGGGCGCCCTCGGCGGGCAGGGCTGCCTCGGACTTGGCGGGTCCGGTCGCCCGCAGCCCCGGAGCGGCCTCGGAGCGGGCCAGCAGCTGCTGGATCTGGGCGGCGAGCTGGTCGGCACGGTAGACGGTGCCGGGACCGGCCGCGTGCGGGGTGCGGGCGCTCTGCTCGGCGGCGGAGGTGCCCGCCGGGGCGCCCGCGGTGACCGCGGTGCCGCCGGCCCGGTCGTCGGGCTGCAGCAGCAGCGCCCCGCCGAGGCCGATCGCGGCCAGCGCGGCGGCGGCACCGAGCAGCAGGGCGAACCGTCGCCGGGGCCGGGAGCGGCCGGGGCCGGTAGAGGCGGTGGAGGCGGCGGACCGGACAGCGGGCCGCGAGGGCGGCGCTGAGGAGCCCGTGGCGGCGCGTGCGCCCGAGGCCGGGGCGGCGGCGCGGCTGGCGGCGGTCGGGGTCTTCCGGGGGCTGTCTGAGCCCTCATGGCCGCTCCCGCTGGGCGCCTCGGCGGGGAGCTCGGCAGCGGCCTGGGCCGCCGCCGCGGCCAGCGCGGCGTCCAGGCGGGCGGCGACGTCGGCGGGCATGGGAGGGGTGTCGACGGTGCCCAGCAGTGCCTGGACCTCGGCGAGCGCCTCGACGGTCTCCCGGCATTCGGCGCAGCCGTCCAGGTGCCGGCGCAGCGCCTCGACGGCGTCGGGGGAGTCGACCAGGCCTTCGGCGAGGTCGGCCAGCCGCTCGACCGGGGGGTGCTCCTCGGCGGGATCCGGGGAGGAGAGGTGGGCGGTCATCGTGTGCTCGCGTCTCCTTCCAGGATCGTCCGGCCGGTGCCTGTCCCTGCGCTGGTGCTTGTGCCGGGGCCGGTGCCTGTTTCTCTGACGGTGCGGGAGCCCTTCGGGTTCCCCGGGGCGTTCCGTCGCAGCGGTGGCGTCGGGCCGGGGGCGGCCGGCGTTTCACGTGAAACACCGGGCCCGTCGTCGTTCTCGCGCAAGTGCCGGACGAGGGGGAGCAGCCGGGCGCGACCCCGGGCGCAGCGGCTCTTCACGGTGCCCACCGGAACGCCCAGCAGCTCGGCGGCCTCGGCGACCGGGTAGCCCTGCATGTCGACCAGCACCAGCGCGGCCCGCTGTTCGGCGGGCAGCTCGGCGAGCGCGGCGGTCACCTCGCGGTGCAGCTCGGCCCGGACCACCGACGAGTCGGCCGGCTCGGCGGCGCCGACCAGGGTGTCGAGCCGCTGCGGATCGTCGTCGAGCGGGGTGGTGCGGCGCGTGGCACTGCGCCGGGCGCGGTCCAGACAGGCGTTGACCACGATCCGGTGCAGCCAGGTGGTGACCGCCGAGCGGCCCTGGAAGCCGGCGGCCGCACGGAAGGCGGAGACCAGGGCGTCCTGGAGGGCGTCGGCGGCCTCCTCGCGGTCGCCCAGGGTGCGCAGGGCGACCGCCCAGAGCCGGTCGCGGTGGCGGTCCACCAACCGGCCGAAGGCCTCCGGATCGCCGGCGACGTGCCGGGCGAGCAAGGCCGCGTCGTCGTCCGCCACTGTCACCCCTTCGACCCCTTGCCGTCGTTCCGGTGCGCGGGCCGTCGCGGTCAGCCGGAGACCTTGACCTCGGCCACGTGGCCTCGGTACTTGCCGTCGCCATCCTTCGCCAGGCCGGTCAGCCAGATCAAGAGGTAACGCGTGGTGATCGGCGAGTCGAGGGCGTACTCGGCGTTGCCGCCGGACTTCGTGCCGACGACGGTGAAGCCGTCCGGCTTGGCCTGCATCGGGCTGGTGGCGGCGGCCGCGGTGGGCACCCGCAGCTCCGCCGTCTGCTCGCCGCCGAGGAACTGCACGTTCACCGAGGAGACCTGCTGCTGCGAGCCGAGGTCGATCAGCAGGCCGGTGCCCGACTTGAGGGCGGGCGGCTTGGGACCGAACTGGTCGTTGTACCAGCTGGTGGTCCAGGCGGTGCCGGGATCGCCGTCGACGGCCTTCGCGACGGCCTCGCTGCCCTCGGGCCCGTCGCCCAGCGGGTTGTACGACTGCGCCTCCTTGACGGGGATCGGCACCGGCTGGCGCGTCGTCGGGTGCGGGGTGGGCGCGGGGGTGCTGACCGAGGGCTTCGGCGCGGCGACGGACGGACCGGTGTGGCGCAGGTTGTCGACGAACTGCCAGGAGGCGACGCCGATCGCGCCCAGGGCGACCGCCCAGGCGGTGGCCTTGACCACCCGGCGCAGCCGTCGACGGGTGCGGTGGGTGGTGGCCGGGCGGGAGGAGGCGGGCAACGGGGCGACCGCGGGGTCGGCGACCCGGCTCGGGTTGGGCGCGGTGGGCAGGGCGTGGGTGTTGTGCCGGGGCGGGGCCGGGAAGGCGGGCAGCTCCGCTTCGGGCTGGCGGATCCGGGGCATCCGCGCGATCTCCCGGACCAGTTCCTCCGGGGTGGTGATCGGCTCGGCGTGGTGCGGCGGGTGGTCGGACAGGGCCCGGGCGGCGAGCTCGGACAGGCCCTTGTGGACCCCGGCGCGGACCTGGTCCGGCGCGGCGTTCTGGAGGCCCTTCGGCAAGCCCTGGAGGTCGTAGCGGTCCTCCGGGTACGGCCAGCGGTGGGTGAGCGCGGCGAACAGCAGGGCGCCGATCGCACGGGTGTCGGCGCGCTGGGCGTCCTCGGCGGTCTCCTCGGCGGGCAGCCCGCGCAGGGCGGCGTCCACCGCGATGCCGTTGATCCGGTACTGGCCGCTGTCGGTGCGCAGCACGCAGCGCGGGGTGAGCCGCAGGTGGGCCTGGCCGCGCCGGTGGGCGGCCGCGACCGCGTCGGCGACCTGGCGGACCATCTGGTACGCCTCGTGCGGCTCCATCGGGCCGTTGGCGATCAGCCTGGCCAGGTCGGAGGAGTGCGGCAGCCACTCCCGCACGACGTAGACCAGCTCGCCCTCCTGGACGGCGTCCAGGACCTGGACGAAGCGCGGGTCGCCCAGCAGGGCGGCGGACTTGGCCGCGGCCAGCACCTTGCGGGCCCGCTGGTGGCCGGAGGCCATCAGGTGGACGCCGACGGCCCGGCGCAGTTTCTCGTCGACGGCGCGCCAGCTGCTGAAGGTCTCCGTCTGGGAGATGCACTCCTCCAGCCGGTACCGGTGGCCGATCATGTCGCCGCTGCGCCGCTGCGGCGCGGGGAGGGTGCGCGGGAGGGTGGCGGTGTCGCGCGGGTCGACGGTGGGCTGCGGGTCGGTGGGGCGGCGGGTGGCGGACGCGGGCGCGGCGGTGGGTGCGGGCCTCTTCTGGGGCGAGTCGGCGGCCAGTTCGGCGCGGATCTCCTGCACCGAGAGCGGAGCGGTGATCTCCGAGGTCTCCTCGGAGACGGATCCCGCCGGGCCGGCGGACCGTGCGTCGACCTCGCTCTCGTCCCCGTCCTTGCCGGAGTCGTCAGGTTCGTCAGGGTCGTCCGAGTCGTCCGAGTCGTCAGGGTCCTCGGCGGGGTCGTCGGCGTCCTCGTCGGTCCCGGAGCCGGCGGCAGCGGTGGACGCGCCCTTGCCGGTGTCCGCGCAGGCGCGCCCGTGGGCGTCCTTCGCCACCGCGAGCCCGTCGATCGCCGCGGCCAGCGCGGCCTCGTCCGCCGCCGCGTCAGCTGTTGACGTGTCGACGACCGCCTTGGTGCCATCAGCCACCGTGGTCCTGCCTCCCCTTGTGTCGCCCCGGCCTGAGAGAGTCGCTGGAGCCCGCGGGTTGGTGGCCCTGTGCTCCAGGACAATTGTGCCCACTCTTCTCCACCGGGTACGACCGCTGAGGCGTCCGCTCGGTTGCGCGGTGGAGAGATGTGGTGCAGAACCGACACCGGCTCGCCATCTCGTTGCCGGGCCGGGCCGGCGATGAACCGGTTGTCCGGCACTCGGCCGGACGAGCGGAGGAGCCGTACGCTCCGGTTGACGCCCGGTCAGGGCGCCCGCTCGTCCGGCCGGTGGTCGGACGTTTTCGGACGGATCAGCAGATCGGTCGGCAGATCGGTCGGGCAGACGGGTCGACGGACGGTCAGCGGCCGATCCGGCCGCGGACCATGCCCAGGACGGCGTTCAGCTCCTCGATCCGCAGGCGCTTCGCGATCAGCACGAAGACGCCCAGCTGCAGGGCGCCGGCCACCAGGAGGGCGGCCACGCTGCCCGTCCAGCCGCCGAGGACGTGCTGGACCCCCAGGCTGGCGCCGAGGCCGACCAGTGCGGCCGGGGCGCAGGCGGCGGCCAGCCGGCTGTACGTCCGGCCGATCCGCTTGGTGTCCAACCCGCCGATCTTCTTCTTCAGCTTCGGCAGGGCCACCGTCACCCCGATGGCGTACCCGAGGCCGTAGCCGAACGCCATGCCGGTCACCGTCCATTCGGCGGGCAGCAGCAGCCAGCACAGCAGGGAGAAGCCGGCCTGGCAGACCGCGACCCAGACGGTGTTGGAGAACGGCGTGCGGGTGTCCTCGTAGGCGTAGAACCCGCGCAGCATCACGTACTGGGCCGAGTACGGGATCAGGCCCAGTGCGAACGCGGAGAGCATCAGACCGACGTTGCCCGCGTCGGTCAGGACCCTCGCGTCGCCGCCGACGGCGTAGATCGAACGGCCGACCACCGGGCCGAGCGACAGGAAGAGGAAGGCCGCCGGGACGACCGCCACCGCCGTGGTGCGCAGACCGTAGGAGATGTCGTCGCGGACGGCGCCGGCGTCCTCGTCGGCGGCCGCCCGGGAGAGCCGGGGGAGCACCGCGCTCATGATCGAGACGGTGATCACGGCCTGCGGGAGCTGCCAGATCAGCAGGGCGTTGGAGAACGCTGCCAGGCCGACACCGTTGTGTCCGGCGGCGGCGCCGGCCTGGGTGGACAGCTGGGTGATCACCAGGTAGCCGGCCTGGTTGGCGAGCACGAAGAAGAACGTCCACTTGGCCAGCCGGGCGGCCTTGCCGAGGCCGTGGCCGCGCCAGTCGAACCGGGGCCGGTAGTGGAAGTCGGCCGCCCGCAGGTACGGGATCATCGCCAGCGACTGGACGACCAGGCCGACCAGGGTGCCGAGGCCGAGCAGCCGCACGCCCTCGGGCGAGATGGCCTCCGGGGTGATCTGGGTGGTGCCGAACCCGCCGTAGACCCACAGGTAGGCGGAGAAGGTGAAGATCACCACGACGTTGTTCAGGACCGGGGTCCACATCATCGCGCCGAACCGGCCGCGGGCGTTGAGGACCTGGCCCATCACCACGTGGATGCCCATGAAGAAGATGGTCGGCAGGCAGTAGCGGGCCAGCGCCACCGTGGTGTCGGCGCGCTCCGGGTTCGCCATCATCGGGTGCGCGATCAGCTGGACCAGCACGGGCGCCCCGAGCACCGCGAGGAAGACCACGCCGGCCAGTCCGACCATCACCAGGGTGAGCAGCCGGCTGGCGTACGCCGTCCCGCCGTCCTCGTCGTTCTTCATGCTGCGCACCAGCTGCGGCACGAACACCGCGTTCAGCGCGCCGCCGCCGATGAGGATGTACAGCAGGGTCGGCAGGGTGTTCGCCGCGTTGTACGAGTCGCCCATCACGCCGACGCCGATGGCCGTGGTGATCACCATGGTCCGGACGAAGCCGGTGCCGCGGGAGACCAGCGTGCCGGCCGCCATGATCGCGCTGGAGTTCAGCAGGCTCGCGACCTTGCCGCCCCCGCCGGCCGCCGGGGCGGGCGCGGCCGCGGGCTGCTGCCGCGCGGCGTGCTCGTCGGCAGTGAGGTCGGCCAGCGGTTCGACCGCCGGGGGCACCGCGACGGCGGCCACCTGCATGGTGGCCTCCTCCTCGGAGAGCGGCGGGTCGAACTCGATCGGCGGCATGAAGGGGCGCGGCCCGCCCGGGCCGCCGTGCTGCGGCTGCCCCGGGTAGCCGCCCATCGGCGGGAACGGAGCGGGGCCGCCCGGCGGCACGGGTGCGCCGTACGCGCCGTACGGCTGCGTCGGCGGTGTCGGCTGCTGGGTCGGGCCCGGGACCGGGGAGGGGGCCGGAGCGGGCGGCGGCACCGGGGGCTGCGCCGCGTCCTGCGCCGGGCGGCCGCCGAACAGTGCGTCCACCCCGACGTACTCGGTGGTCTCGCTGTCCCAGGCCGCATGCGCCGGGCCGGGCTCCCACTGCTGCCGGGGCGGTTCCGCGGCGCCCCAGTGGCCGCCGGCCGGAGCCGTGGCGGCCTCCGGCTGCCAGGCGTCCTGCACCGGGGTGTCCCAGCCGGGCTGCGCCGGCGGGACCGGCGGCGCGAAGTGGTCCGCCGCCGGGTACGGGACGGGCGGCACCGGCGTCGGGTAGCCGCCACCCTGCGGCGGCAGCTGCGGGGGCACGTCGTACGCGGTGGCCGGCTGCTGCGGCGCGGCGGGCCGGCCGGCCTGCAGGCCGTACGGGTCCTGGCCGTCCCGGGGGTTCCCGTACGCGTCGGCCGCGTACGGGTCCTGGGCGTAGGTGTCGGCCACGTACCAGTCGCCGGACGGCGACTCGGCGCCCGGCCGGCTCTCACCGCGGCCCGGCGGCCGCTCCTCGCTGCGCCCGGTCATGTCACCTCTTCGCTGTCGTGGGGGGAGGCCGGCCCGGGGTTGCGGGGGGTCGGCGGTATCAAGGACCAACCTTCTCATCACTGGAGGTCCGATCCCGGCCATCCGGGCTGCTGCCGCGCGGTGTCTGCGCCGGACCGTCCCCGGCGTCGTCGCCCGCCGGGCCGTCCCCGCCCGTGCCGTCGGAGACATCGGTACCCGCGGGTTCGGCGGCTTCCGAAGCTTCCGCAGCGTCTGCGGCTCCCGCGGCGCCGCCGTCCGCCGGGGCGTCGCCGACCGGCTGGTCGCCGTCCTCGTGCGACTGCCCGCCCCGCCGCTTGCGCTGGCGCATGAAGCGCAGCGCGGCCAGCAGCAGGAGGAGGCCGGCGCCCGCGAAGACGTACAGCACGCCGTTGGTCACCGAGGTGACCTCGACCGTGAACGTCCGCGCCGTGCCGTACGGCCGCGAGTTGGGGCCGGTGGTCCAGAGCTGGGCGGTCATGCTGACCGGCCCGTTGTTGTGCGCCTCGGCCTGGAAGCGGAGGGTGGCGCTCTGCGAGGCCGGGAGGACCAGCTCCTCCTCGCGGCGCACGTTCAGCCGGTTCGGCTGGGCCGAGGTGAGCACCAGCTTCAGGTTGGTGACCGTCTGGGTCAGGTCGTTGCGGACGCTGACCTGGAGCAGGCCGGTGTCGCCGGCCAGCGTGACCACCGTCTTCTGCGGTACCTGGACGGCGTCGGTCAGCTCGTCCAGGTACCGCCTGACACCCGTGCGGTAGTCGGAGCCGGCCGGCGCCTGGGCGCGCCACTCGGTGGACAGCGAACGCACCATGGCGGCGCTGAACGGGCCGCGCACCCGCTGCGGCAGGGTGAGCACCCGCATCAGGGTGTCCAGGCGGTACTGGATGTCGTCGGTGCCGCTGAGGTCGGCGGCCGTCAGCTCCGACGCCCGGGCCCGGGTCGGGTAGTCGGCGGCGGCCGGGACGGCCGTGCCGGCCTTCTGGTCGGGCGGGATCTGGGTCAGCGTGTCCAGCTTGACCGGGGTGATCCACTTGTCGGAGGCCGTCTGCAGGGCGGTCGCCAGCACCCTGGCGGTGTCGACGCTCATCTCGCGCGGCGGCATGACCAGCAGGCCGCGCTGGTTCTGCGGCTGCTCGTGGGTGATCGCGAAGGTCTCGGCGAGGAAGCGCTGGGCCGCCGCGGTCTGGTCCTTCGGGGTGCTGAGGTCCCCGCGGAAGAGCGCGGAGACCGTCTCGTCGGCGACCGCGGCACTCTGCCCGTTGCCGATCGGGCGCACCGCGCTCGGGGTGTAGGTGAGCGAGTCCGGCTCCGGCATGCTCGCCCCGTCGACCAGCACCAGCCCGCTGCCCGCCTGCTGGGCGAGGCCGGTGATCTGCTGGTCGACGTAGCCCTGGTACGGCCAGGCGACGTCCGAGCGGGTGTCCACCGAGAGCCGGCCCTCGACGGTCAGCCGCCCGGCCGTGGCCGCCCTGTTCAGGGTGCCGGTCATCGCGGGCAGGTCGGCGCCGTTGTGCGCGATCGAGGCGAGGTCCGGGTCGGCGTACGGCAGCGTCACCACCTGGTTGCCCGGCTTGGCGGCCGCGGTCCGCAGCTTCTCCAGCCAGGCCGCGGCGGCGGCCGAGCCGTTGTTCAGGACGGTGTTGTCGTCCCTGGCCGGCTTGCCGGTGTTCTCGGTGTGCGGGTTCTGCACCCGGTACGGCTTGGTCATGGCGAACGCGGCGTCCAGCAGGTCCGGGTCGATCACCCAGGTCAGCCCGGTCAGCTTGGAGCCGGTGTCGAGCAGCTCGTACAGCCGCCCGCCGGGGGCGAACTCGGTGGCGAGGCTGTCGTCGCGCAGCACCGAGACGGACTGGTCGTTGTCGGCGACGGTCTGCGCGGCCAGCACCGGCGCGTGCACCAGCGGCCAGAGCGTGGTGACCTTCGTCGGCTGCGCCTCGGCGCCGCCCGGGTTGAACGGCAGGAAGCTCCGGGCGATGCCCAGGGCGCGGTCGTGCGGGTTGTCGGCGGTCGAGCCCCAGGCGTCCACGGCGAGCTCGTACACGCCGCTCGCGGACATCCCGAGCTCGTTCACGGCGACGCTCAGGGTGTACGGGAGGGTCTGGCCCGGGTCGAGCTCCGGCAGCGCGTACTGCGGGCTGTCCAGCTCCACGCCGTCCGCCCCGCCCGGCGTGGTGCGGCCGGCCACGTTCGCCAGATCGCTGCGCCGGTCCAGCGGCCGGCCGGAGAACGGCTTGCGGACGGCCGCGTGGGCGCCCTTGAGCGCCGACTTGCCGGCGTTGGTCACGTGGCCGGTGATCGTCACTGTGCCGTTCGGGGCGGCCACCTGCGGGGCCAGCGACTCGATGGTCAGGACCACCGGGTACTCGGCCGAGGCGGTCGAGTCGGCGGCCGGCCGGACGTCGCCGCCGGAGGGCAGCGCGCCGGCCGGGGCGGCCGTGAAGAAGGTCAGGGCGGCCGCGCAGGCGGCGGCGAGGCGCAGGCCCGCGCGGCGGACCGGATGGCGCCCGTCGGCGGGACGTTCGGCCCCTCCAGGCTGTCGGTGCGCTCCCAGGCCCGAGTGCCGTGCCGGCTCACTCACTCGCTTCGCCCTCGCCGTTCTCGATCGCTTGCTGCTGATGGCTGCTGGTGCTGGCCGCCCGGCGCGGTGCGCCCGGCGTCCTTGGCTTGAAACTCTTGGAACTCTTGGAACTCTTGAAGCTCTTGTAACTCTGGAACTCTTGAAGCTCTTCGGACTGTCGGAATTCCTGGAACTGCTGGAACCCTGCGCCTGCCGCCGTCGCCGCACCGCTGCCGCGGCGGCGCCGCAGACCGAGGCGGCACGCGGCACCGCATCCCCTGTCCGGTGCCCGAGACTCGTCCACCGGCATGGTAACGATGCAGCCTCGGGTGCAGTGTTGCGGGCTGTGGGGTGAGACGCCCAAAACGCGCGGGCGGTTGACCTGCTCGGGCACGTACCCTTGTGAGCCGTGTCCACTGCCAATGAGCCCACCACGCGCACCGACCGTTCCAGCACCGCCGTCCAGGTCGTCCCAGGCCTTAGCGAGGCCCAGACCCTGGGGCTGCAAGAGCTGCTGCGGGTGTCGCCGGTCGCCGACGAGATCGCCCGCCGCTTCCAGGCGGCCGGGCACCGGCTGGCGCTGGTCGGCGGCTCGGTGCGGGACGCGCTGCTCGGGCGGCTCGGCAACGACCTGGACTTCACCACCGACGCCCGCCCCCAGCAGGTGCTCAAGCTGGTCAAGGGCTGGGCGGACGCGGTCTGGGACGTCGGCATCGCCTTCGGCACCGTCGGCGCCCGCAAGGACACCCCCGAGGGCTCCTTCCTGATCGAGATCACCACCTACCGCTCCGAGGCCTACGACCGCACCTCCCGCAAGCCCGAGGTGACCTACGGCGACACCATCGAGCAGGACCTGGTCCGCCGGGACTTCACGGTCAACGCGATGGCCGTCGACCTGCCCGGCCGCGCCTTCGTCGACCCGCACCACGGCCTGGACGACCTGGAGGCCCGGGTGCTGCGCACCCCCGCCACCCCCGAGGAGTCCTTCTCCGACGACCCGCTGCGGATGATGCGGGCCGCCCGCTTCGCCGCCCAGCTCGACTTCGAGCCGGCCCCCGAGGTGGTCGCCGCGATGACCGCGATGGCCGAGCGGATCACCATCGTCTCCGCGGAGCGGGTCCAGGCCGAGCTCAACAAGCTGCTGCTGGCCAAGCACCCGGTGAAGGGTCTGCGGCTGCTGGTCGACACCGGCCTGGCCGGGCACGTGCTGCCCGAGCTCCCCGCGCTGCAGCTGGAGCGGGACGAGCACCACCGGCACAAGGACGTCTACGAGCACTCGCTGACCGTCCTGGAGCAGGCCGTCGACCTGGAGCAGGACGGCCCGGACCTCACCCTGCGGCTGGCCGCGCTGCTGCACGACATCGGCAAGCCGCGCACCCGCCGCTTCGAGTCGGACGGCCGGGTCTCCTTCCACCACCACGAGGTGGTCGGCGCCAAGATGGCCCGCAAGCGGATGCGCGAGCTCAAGTACTCCAAGGAGCTCACCGAGGACGTCTCGCGCCTGGTCGAGCTGCACCTGCGCTTCCACGGCTACGGCGGCGGCGAGTGGACCGACTCCGCGGTGCGCCGCTACGTCACCGACGCCGGGCCGCTGCTGGAGCGCCTGCACAAGCTGACCCGCTCCGACTGCACCACCCGAAACAAGAAGAAGGCGACGGCGCTCGCGCGCACCTACGACGGGCTGGAGACGCGGATCGCCGAGCTGAAGGCGCAGGAGGAGCTGGACTCCGTCCGCCCGGCGCTGGACGGCAACCAGATCATGGAGCTGCTCGGCGTCAAGCCCGGTCCGCAGGTCGGCAAGGCGTACAAGCACATGCTCGAACTCCGCCTGGAGCACGGCCCGATGGAGCACGACGAGGCGGTCGCGGCGCTGCGGGCCTGGTGGGCCGAGCAGCAGGGCTGACCGGGCCGGCGGCCCCGACGACGCGAGGGGTGGTCCCGGCACTCGGCCGGGGCCACCCCTCGCGCGCGGGTCGGGCTACTTGAGCTTCTTGAGGCAGAGCACGTAGTTCAGGGCCGGGAGGTTGGTGTAGGTGCGGGTGTACCAGCTGTCCGCCTTCGGCTGCTGCTCGCAGACCTTCTCGTCGGACGTCGCCGGGTACTTGTAGACCACCTTGTACTGGGCCTTGGTGTCGGTGCAGGCCAGCACCGAGACCTTGGGGTGGGTGTCCGTGGTCGAGCCGGTGCCGTTCTCGTTGCGCAGGCAGTCGCCGGCCTTCGCCGTGTCGACGCTGTCGGCCGCGTCGGCCGGGTCGCTCGGCGTGGTGACCGGCGGGAGGGTGATGCTCGGCATCACGGGCATCGTGAACGTCGGCGAGGGGAAGGCCGGCGGGGGCGAGTAGGTGAAGGAGCTGGGCGACGGCGACGGCGCGGCGACGATCCCACCGCTCGGGCCGTCGTTCTTCGTCGGGCCGAGCACCCCGGTCGCGGCCAGGACGACGGCGACCGCCAGCGAGGCCGGCACCAGCAGCATCGCGACGTGCGGGCGGCGGGCCAGCGGCACGCCCGGGTCGGGCTGCGGGCCGTGGGTGCCCGGGACGGGGGGCTGCAGCCGCTTGAACTTGTTGTGCGGGACGAGGTTCAGCAGCAGGGTGATCGGGGTCAGCAGCCACGACACCGGGCTCCACCAGCCCTGTACCAGCGTCCGGGCGGACATGTCGCGCACGGTGGCCGTTCCGCAGGTACGGCAGAACGGGCCGGACATCCGCAGCATCCGGTACGCCAGGACCAGGCCCTGGTGGCCGCGCACGGTGGCGTCCACCGCCGGGTAGCCGCCGCAGAACCGGCAGGTCGGGCCGGGCGGGTAGCCGTACGCGGCCGGGGGCTGCTGGTAGCCGTACGGCTGCTCGGGCGGCGGGGGGCTCGGGTAGCCGTACCCGGGCTGGCCGGACTGGCCGGGCGGCGGCGGAGGGCTCGGGTAGCCGTACGCCGGCGGCGGGGGCGGTGCGCCGTAGGCACCGCCGGCGGAGTACGGGTTGCCGTCCTCCGGCGGCGGAGCGCCGTACGGCATCTGGGGCGGAGGCGGAACGGACAAGTGGTCCCCCGGTGAGGAGTGGTGGAAGAGTTCAGGACTTCTTCACCGGCGGGACGCCGGTGGTGGCGGGCGTCAGCGGACCGAGGCAGAGCACGTACCGCTTCTTGTTCCAGCGGCGGCCGCTCTTGCCGGAGACGGCGCTCGTGGTCTGCGGGGTCTGCTTGCAGCGGTTCACGTCGGTGGTGCCTTCGAACTTCGACAGTACGCGGTAATTCGCTTGGGAATCAGTGCACTTGACGATCGAGACATCACGGGAGCCGCCCACCCGCACACAGTCGCCGGGCTTGGCGCTGCTGACGCTCGGTCCGGCGACGAAGTATCCGACCGCCAGTGCCAGGCAGCCGCTGACCAGGCCGGCCGCCTTCAGCTTGGCCTTGGCGCCGAGCTTCTTCGCGGGCGCGGGCGCGGCCTGTGCCGGCGCGCCCGGCTGCGGGTAGCCGTACGACCCGGCGGGCGGCTGCTGTCCGTACGGCGGCTGTCCATAGGGCTGCTGCCCGTACGGCTGCTGTCCGTAGGGAGGTTGGCCGGGCGGCTGCTGCCCGTACGGCGGCGGCGGCCCGTAGCCGGGCGGGGCCGGCTGCGCGGGCTGCCCGTAGGCCGGGGGCGGTCCGTAGGCCGGCGGCGGTCCGTACGGCGCGGCCGGCGGGGGGACCGGCGCGCCGTACGGCTGTGAGGCGGGCGCCCCGACCGGGGCCGGGTGCGGCGGCCCGTACGGGTTGGGCGGTGTGGTCATCAGTTCGTCCCCCGAGACAGAGTGCTGTCGTGCCGACAGGTCTGACACCTTAGCGACCCGGTCGGACGCCATCCGTCCCGAGTCCCCGGGGGATTTCGGGAGCGCTGGTCAGGGCCGGGGGCGGCGGGCGGCGCGCAGGTAGAGCACGGCGGTGAGGGCGTACACGGCGGCGACCCCGACGACCACGGTGACCGAGCGGCCCGAGAGCGGCAGCACCAGCGCGGTGACCATGGCGGCGGCGACGAACGCGACGTTGAACAGCACGTCGTAGATGGCGAAGACCCGGCCGCGGTACTCGTCGTCGACCGACTCCTGCACCACGGTGTCGGCGCAGATCTTGGTGCCCTGGGTGACCACCCCGAGCAGTAGGGCGGCGATCAGGCAGGGCACCAGGGTGAAGCCCAGGCCGAGGGCCGGGACGAAGACCACCGGGGCGACCAGGCAGACCGTCATCCAGCCGGTCAGGCCGAGCCGGCGGGTGCACCAGGGGCTGACCAGCGCGGCGACGAAGAACCCGGCGGCGGAGAGGCCCACCGCCTGACCGAGGGTGACCAGGCCGGCCGCACTGTCGGCCGGGTCGTTGAAGGTGTACCGGGCGAGCATCACCACGACCACGATCAGCACGCCGTAGCAGAACCGGGCCGCGGTGACGGCGGCCAGCGCGTGCACGGCGGGCCGGCAGTCCCGCACCAGGTGGCGCACCGCGGCGCCGAGTTCGACGGCGGCCCGGACCAGCGCCTGGCCGAGCGCCGGGCGGTCGGCGTGCTGGTCGGGGCCGAGCAGGTCGCGGTCCATCCGGCGGGCGGCCAGCGCGGCCGACAGGTAGAGCAGCGAGGCGACCGTCACCAGGGCGGCGTCCGCCCGGGGGCCGGGGGCCATCACCTGGTGCAGCAGGAAGCCGATGCCGCCACCGGAGGCGGCGGCGACCGTCCCGAGGGTGGGGGAGAGCGCGTTGGCGGTTACCAGCTGGTCCTGCTCCACCACCCGGGGCAGAGCGGCGGACAGCCCGGCCAGGATGAACCGGTTGAGCGCGGTGACCAGCAGGGCCGAGGCGAAGAACAGCCAGGTCGGGGCCTCGGCCAGGAGCAGCGCGCCGGTGACCAGGCCCAGGCCGAAACGGGCCAGGTTGCCGACGTAGAGCACCTGGCGGCGGCGCCAGCGGTCCAGCAGTACTCCGGCGAACGGGCCGATCACCGAGAACGGCAGCAGCATCACGGCCAGCACCGAGGCGATGTCGGCGGGGGAGGACTGCTTCTCGGGGGAGAAGACCACGTAGGCGGCGAGCGAGACCTGGAAGACGCCGTCCGAGAGCTGGGAGAGCACCCGGGCGGTCAGCAGCCGCCGGAAGTCGCGGCCCCGGAGGAGGTCGAGGAGCGTGGCGCGGTGCGCGGACTGGTGGGTGCTGCCGTTCTCGGTGATCGCCACCCGCCCAGGGTGCCATGGAACCGGTTGACGTTTCACGTGAAACATCGGTCCGGAAAACGGCGAAGGACCCACGATCCGGTGATCGTGGGCCCTTCCGAGCGGCACTCAGTGCTCAGCGCTCAGTGCCAAGCGCTCATCGCTCAGCGCTCGACCTCGCCGCTGATGAACTTCTCGACGTTCTCGCGGGCCTCGTCGTCGAAGTACTGGACCGGCGGGGACTTCATGAAGTACGAGGAGGCCGACAGGATCGGGCCACCGATGCCGCGGTCCTTGGCGATCTTCGCGGCGCGGACAGCGTCGATGATGACACCGGCGGAGTTCGGGGAGTCCCAGACCTCCAGCTTGTACTCCAGGTTCAGCGGGACGTCGCCGAACGCGCGACCCTCCAGGCGGACGTAGGCCCACTTGCGGTCGTCCAGCCAGGCCACGTAGTCCGAGGGACCGATGTGGACGTTCTTGGCGCCCAGCTCGCGGTCGCGGATCTGCGAGGTGACGGCCTGCGTCTTGGAGATCTTCTTGGACTCCAGGCGCTCGCGCTCGAGCATGTTCTTGAAGTCCATGTTGCCGCCGACGTTCAGCTGCATGGTGCGCTCGAGCACGACACCGCGGTCCTCGAACAGCTTGGCCATCACGCGGTGCGTGATGGTGGCGCCGACCTGGGACTTGATGTCGTCACCGACGATCGGCACGCCGGCCTCGGTGAACTTGTCCGCCCACTCCTTGGTGCCCGCGATGAACACCGGCAGGGCGTTCACGAAGGCGACCTTGGCGTCGATGGCGCACTGGGCGTAGAACTTGGCGGCGTTCTCGGAGCCCACCGGCAGGTAGCAGACCAGGACGTCGACCTGCTGGTCCTTGAGGATCCGGACGACGTCGGCCGGGGCCTCGTCCGACTCCTCGATGGTCTCCCGGTAGTACTTGCCCAGGCCGTCGAGGGTGTGGCCGCGCTGCACGGTGACGCCGGTCGGCGGCACGTCGCAGATCTTGATGGTGTTGTTCTCGCTGTTGCCGATGGCGTCGGCCAGGTCGAAGCCGACCTTCTTGGCGTCGACGTCGAACGCGGCGACGAACTCCACGTCACGGACGTGGTAGTCACCGAACTGGACGTGCATCAGGCCGGGGACCTTGCCGGCCGGGTCGGCGTCCTTGTAGTACTCGACACCCTGCACCAGCGACGCGGCGCAGTTGCCCACGCCCACGATGGCTACGCGAACCGAACCCATTCCGGTTGCTCCCTGTGATCTCATGAGCGCGCCGGCGTCGGCGGCACTCGTCCTGCATCTTCGATGACTGCTTGTAGGGCGCGAGGCGCCCAATCCTTCCGCGCGGCACAGGGCTGGCGCGGTGTCAGCGCTCCTGGTCGGAGCGCCCCGGGCGGTCGTACGGTGGCCCGGACGGGTCCGAGGACCCGGTCTCCTGGCCACGGCCGTCCGAAGTCTTGTGGGATACGGCGGTGGAGGTCCCGCCGGTGGCGGGCCCCGTCCGGCCGGTGCGGTTGGACCGCTCGGTCTCGATCAGCTCGTTGAGCCAGCGGACCTCGCGCTCCACCGACTCCAGTCCGTGCCGCTGGAGCTCGACGGTGTAGTCGTCGAACCGTTCGCGGGCCCGGGCCAGTGAGTTGCGCATCCGCTCCAGGCGCTCCTCGAGCCGGCTGCGGCGCCCTTCCAGGACGCGCATCCGGACGGCCCGGTCGGTCTGGCCGAAGAACGCGAAGTGGACGCCGAAGTGCTCGTCCTCCCAGGCGTCCGGGCCGGAGTCGGCGAGCAGCTCCTCGAAGCGCTGCTTCCCCTCCGGGGAGAGCCGGTAGACGATCTTGGACCGCTTGCCGTTGAGCGCGGTGGCCGGGACGTACTCGACGTCCGGGTTGTCCTCGACGAGGAAGCCCTGGGCGACCAGGCTCTTCAGGCAGGGGTAGAGCGTTCCGTAGGACAGTGCCCGGAACGTGCCGAGCAGGATGTTGAGCCGCTTGCGCAGCTCGTAGCCGTGCATCGGGGCGTCGTGGAGCAGGCCGAGGACGGCGAACTCCAGCACTCCTGAGCGTCTGCCCACTGCCGTCGTCCTCCTCCCTCTCGGCTTCCGTCCGACCACCGCATCCGGCGGTATGCCGTTTCGATGTATCGGCTCGATATATCGAGAACAGTAAACCCGACCCCCCGAACGGGCAAGGGGGCCACGCGTGAATGTGATCACAAGCCGACGCGCGGGTGGGCTTGGCAACGGGCGTGTAATGATCTGTCGCCGTTTTGCGGTTATTGGCGACTGATGCCCGATTAGGTGTAATTCAGTGCTGCGTACGCTGTCGCGTGTGCACGAGGACCACCTCCGGGGTTAGGGCGGTTTGCGGGCATCGGACGTGAACCCTGCCTTCAGGCTGGAAACGCCTGACGAGGAGTGCTGGAAGATGAGCGAGCGACGGCGAAGGACGCCCAACCCGGGCGGTGACGGGCAGCAGCCCCCGGGAGGCGGCGGCCGTCGGGGAGGGCCGGGCGGCCCGGGTGGGCCTGGTCCGGGTGGGCCCGGTCCGGACGAGCTGGGCTCGGACGGGATCGGGCGCCGGCGTCCGCAGGGCACCCGGGAGACGGCTCAACAGCCCCGGATGACCCGTGCGGAGATGCGCAAGGCCGCGCAGAAGAAGGACAAGGCCGGCGGCGGGCGGCGCGGTGAGGCCGCGGCCTCCGCCGCGGCCGCCGGGCCCGGCAAGAAGCGCTTCATCGACTACCCGCGCTTCGGCAAGACCGGCGTCCGGCGCTGGCTGCCGTCCTGGAAGCAGTGGCTGAGCGGCTTCCTGCTGGTCTTCGGCTGCTTCGTCGGCCTGGTGTTCTACCTGTACGAGACCACCGAGGTCCCGGAGCTGAACAAGCTGGTGCAGGGCCAGAACACGATCTACTACTGGGCCGACAACACGGAGATGACCCACAAGGGCCAGACGAACCGTCAGATCGTCGAGCTCCAGGACATCAGCCCCAACCTGCAGAACGCCGTCATCGCGGCGGAGAACCAGGACTTCCGCACCGACAACGGCATCGACCCCAAGGGCATGCTCCGCGCCGTCTACAACATGGCGAAGGGCGGTGAGACCCAGGGCGCCTCGACCATCACCCAGCAGTACGTGAAGAACGCCTACCTGAGCCAGGAGCAGACCCTCAGCCGCAAGGTGAAGGAGTTCTTCATCACCCTGAAGATCAACCAGCAGAAGGGGAAGCCCGAGATCCTCAAGGGCTACCTGAACACCAGCTGGTTCGGTCGCGGGGCGAACGGGGCCCAGGCCGCCGCCCAGGCGTACTACGGGGTGGACGCCAAGGACCTCAACCTCTGCCAGAGCGCCATGCTGGCCGGGCTGCTCAAGGGCGCGGCGTACTACGACCCCACCAACCCGGCCAACAAGGAACGCGCCCAGGGCCGGTGGAGCTGGATCCTCGAGAACATGGTCAAGACCAAGGCCATCACGGCGGACGAGCGGGCCAAGTGCACCACGTTCCCGGACCCGATCCCGCTGAAGCCCAACACCAACATGAACGGCGAGATCAGCTACCTGGTCGACACCGCCAACAAGTACGTGATGGCCTCCGACAAGTCGATCACCCAGCAGGTGATCGACCGCGGCGGTCTGAAGATCTACACCACCTTCGAGAAGGACAAGGTCGACGCCCTGAAGAAGGCCGTCGACGACGTCAAGGCGGAGAACCTCAACCCGCAGAAGCGGCCGGACAACGACACCAACATCCAGTTCGGCTCCGCCAGCATCCGCCCCAGCGACGGCGCGATCATCGCCCTCTACGGCGGCGACGGCGTGGAGAACGGCCACTTCGACAACAACGCCGACGCCACCGGCGTCCAGGTCGGCTCGACCTTCAAGCCCTTCGTGCTGGCCACCGCCATGCAGGTCGGCGTGCAGACCGCCAAGGGCGACGACGGCAAGCCGAAGCGGATCAACGCCGACAGCCGCTACCTGGCCGACGACCTGTCCGAGATCCGCAAGCCGGACGGCTCGCTGGTGATCGGCGACGACGGCAAGCCCTACCGGCAGAAGAACGAGGACACCGCCAAGCACGGCTACGTCTCGCTGCGGCAGGCCATGCAGTTCTCGTACAACGTGCCCTTCGTCCAGCTCAACCAGGACGTCGGCGGCCAGAACGTGGCCGACATCGCGGTGCAGATGGGCGTCAAGAAGGAGAGCCTCGCCGACCCGAAGACCGCGACGTTCCCGCTCGGCACCTCCACCATCAGCCCGATCCGGATGGCCACCGCCTACAGCACCCTGGCGGCCAGCGGCAAGGAGTCCGAGCCGTACTCGGTCACCAAGGTCGAGCTGAACGGCGTGGAGCGCCCCGGTTTCGGCAAGAAGGACCCCAAGGTCGCGCTGGAGCCGGTGGTCGCCGACAACGTCACCGACGTGCTGGTGAACGTGGCCGCGAAGGGCACCGGTACCAAGACCAAGGACCTGGGCCGCCCGGTCGCGGGCAAGACCGGCACCACCGACCAGAACAAGTCGGCCTGGTGGGTCGGCTACACCCCGCAGCTGGTGACCAGCGTCGCGATGTGGCGCGAGGACCCGACCAAGCACGAACGGCAGTCGCTCAACGGCACCGGCGGCAAGGAGTCCATCCACGGTGGTGACATCCCGACCGACGTCTTCACCCGGTACATGAGGGTCGCGCTGGCCAACGAGAAGAAGCTCGACTTCCCGACCCCGCAGCCGGTCGGCAGCGAGGTCGACTCCTCCGGTGCGCCGTCCACGGCCTCGGCGGTGCCGACGCCGACCACGTCCGACTCCCCGTCGGCCCCGCCCCAGGCCCAGCAGCCGACGCAGCCCACCCAGCCGCTGCCGCCGCAGCCCACCCAGACCTGCGTGCCGGGCGTGGACTGCCCCGGGGACCTGCATCCGACCCACTCGCCCACCGGGACCCCGCACCCGACCAGCAGCTGCTTCCCGCTGATGCCCTGCCCGACGCCGACGCCGACGGACACCACCACACCGGGCGGTGGCGGCAAGCCGACCGGCGGCAAGCCGACGCCGACCCCCACCGGGGGCACCCAAGGCGCCGCGGGGCAGTAGTCCCCAGCGCGCGGAACGGTGGTGGCGGTCCTCCTCAGGGAGGGCCGCCACCACCGTTTTCGCCCTGATTCGCGGCCCGGCCGCCGCGGAGCGCCGCAGGCCGCCACGGGGTCCTCCTCGTCCCGGCGGGAACGGTGCGGCAGGATGTCCGGCATGACGTCGAGCGATCGTGACGAAACCGCCGGCCCGGTCGGGTCCGGCGCCGCCGCAGGGCCCTCCCCGGCCGCCGTCGCCACGGCCGCGCCGTCGGCCGACACCGTGGTCGTCCCGGCCGACGAGGACCCGGTCGCGGCGGCCGGCAGCGAGGTGATCGGCGGACCGCCCGGGCGCCGGGCGCTGCTCGGCGTGTCCTGGTGGATCCCGGCGCGCTTCCTGGCGCTCGCGGTGATCGTGGTCTCGGTGCTCGGCATGGTGCAGAAGCTGCCCTGCTACGAGCAGGCCTGGTTCCAGCCGGGCTCGCCGCAGTACATCCACGCCTGCTACAGCGACATCCCGCACCTGTTCTCCGGCCGCGGCTTCGCCGCCGGGCTGCACCCGTACGTGGACCGCATTCCGGGCTCCTCAGGGGACCTGCAGTACCTGGAGTACCCGGTGCTGACCGGCCTGTTCATGCAGGTCGCGGCCTGGCTGACGCCCGGCGGTGGGGACCGGCAGAGCCAGGAGCAGTGGTTCTGGGCGATCAACGCCGGACTGCTGGCGGCCTGCGCGGTGATCGCCGTCGTGGCGCTCTCGCGCACCCACCGCCGGCGCCCCTGGGACGCGCTGCTGTTCGCGCTCGCGCCCGTCCTGCTGCTCAACGGCACGGTCAACTGGGACCTGCTCGCGGTCGCCCTGGCCGCCGTGGCGATGGCCTGGTGGGCGCGCGCCCGGCCGGGCTGGGCCGGCGTGTTCATCGGGCTGGCCACCGCCGCCAAGCTCTACCCGGTGCTGCTGCTCGGCCCGCTGCTGGTGCTCTGCTGGCGGACCGGCAGGTGGCGCGAGTTCCGGCTGGTGCTGGGCGGCGCGGTCGGCTCCTGGCTGGTGGTCAACCTGCCGATCATGCTGGCCAACTGGCAGGGCTGGTCGACGTTCTACGTGTTCAGCGAGCACCGCGGCGAGGACTACGGCTCGTTCTGGCTGATCCTGATGCAGGTCCGCGGCGCCGGACTGGCCGACCTCGACCTCTACATCGGCGTGCTGATGGTGCTGGGCTGCGCGGCCCTGGGGTGGCTCGCCCTCTCGGCGCCGCGCCGCCCGCGCTTCGCGCAGCTGGCCTTCCTGGTCGTCGCCCTGTTCGTGCTGGCCAACAAGGTGTACTCGCCGCAGTACGCGCTCTGGCTGCTGCCGCTCGCGGTGCTGGCCCGGCCGCGCTGGCGGGACTTCCTGGTCTGGCAGGCCTGCGAGGTGCTCTACACCCTGGGCATCTGGTCCCACCTGGGGTTCGTCACCGGGCCCAAGCAGCACGGGATCGGCGAGGCCTGGTACCACTTCGCGATCGGGCTGCACATGGTCGGCACCCTCTACCTGGTCGCCCTCGTCGTCCGCGACATCCTGCACCCGGACCGCGACCCGGTCCGCTGGGACGGCAGCGACGACCCCTCCGGCGGGGTGCTCGACCACGCCCCGGACGTGTTCGTGCTGGGCACCGCCCGACGGCTGCGCGAGGAGGAGACCTACGCCGCGTACGCGCCGGCCGGCCCCGAGCAGTGGCTGGACGAGCCAGGACTGCCGGAGCCGGCCGAGAAGTCGTGACCCGTCCTGCGCGACGGCCTCAGCGGTCCACCACGCGGTCGAAGTGCGTGGTGGTGTGCCGGACCTGGAGGCCGAGCTCCTCGCCGATCGCGGGCGGCGGGGTCTCGCCGTCCAGGAAGAGCAGCGACACCTGCATGTGCGGCGGCTCGGCGAACCAGAGCTGCTTGCCGGACCAGTGGAACGGCGACTTGGTCTTGTTGACCGTCGCCAGGCCGGCCCGCGCGATGCCCTTGGCCCGCGAGGCCATGCTCTGCACGTACTTGGGCGCCTCCAGGCCGATGCCGTGCGCCGTGCCGCCGGCGACCACCAGGATGTGGCCGTCGGACGGCGCCGGGTGCTGGCGGTAGCCGTAGCGGTCGCCCTTGCGCACCGGGGTGACGTCCAGCACGGTGGCCCGGACCTCCAGCGCGGCGTGGTCGCCCAGCCAGAGCCGGGTGCCGATCCGGGCCCGGAAGACGGTCTGCGGGTAGCGCTGGGCCAGCTGTGCCATGCCGGCCGCGCCGAGGTGGCTGACGAACACGGTGTGGACGGGCAGGCCGGCCGCCCGGGCGGTGTCCACCCAGTACGCGACCTCCTCGACCGGGTCGGAGCCGTCCGGCCGGTCCATCGGCAGGTGCAGCGCCAGGCCCTCGAAGCCGACGCCGTCCAGCTCGGCGGCGACGGTGGCGAGGTCGGCGGCGCTCACGCCGTGCCGGCGCATCGTGGTCATGCACTCCAGCACCACCCGGGCGCCGTGCAGCGCCCGCAGCGCGGCCACGCTCGCCACCGTGCGGATCACCCGGGCGTGCGGCAGCGGCAGCACCTCCTCGCCGACCCGGTACGGGGTCAGCACCAGCAGCTCGCCGCCGTACCACTCGGCGGCGTCGGCCGCCTCGTAGGCGGTACCGACGGCGAGCACCCCGGTGCCCAGCAGCGTCGCCTCCTCGGCCAGCCGGTGGTTGCCCAGGCCGTAGCCGTTCCCCTTGGCGACCGGCACCAGGCCGGGGAACTCGGCGAGGACGGAGCGCTGGTGGGTGCGCCAGCGTTCGGTGTCGAGGTAGAGCGACAGCGTCATCGGGTCAGCCTCTCAGCGGCGGGACATGTAGAGGTCGAGGGCCTTGTGCAGCAGCTTGTTGAGCGGGAAGTCCCACTCGCCGAGGTACTCGGCCGCCTGGCCGCCGGTGCCGACCTTGAACTGGATCAGGCCGAACAGGTGGTCGTTCTCGTCCAGGGTGTCACTGATGCCGCGCAGGTCGTACACGCCGCCGCCGAGGGCGTAGGCGTCGCGCATCATCCGCCACTGGACCGCGTTGGACGGCTTGACCTCGCGCTTGTGGTTGGCCGAGGCGCCGTAGGAGTACCAGACGTGCTCGCCGACCACGAGCATCGTGGTCGCGGCCAGCGGCTCGCCCTCGTGGTAGGCGATGTAGAGGCGCATGCGGTTCGGGTCCTCGGCGGTGAGGGCCTTCCACATCCGCTGGAAGTAGGCCAGCGGGCGCGGGGTGAAGCGGTCGCGCTCGGCGGTGACCAGGTAGAGCTGGTGGAAGATCGGCAGCTCGTCGTAGCCGCCCTGGAAGACCTCGACGCCGCTCTTCTCGGCCTTCTTGATGTTGCGGCGCCAGAGCTGGTTGAAGCCCTTCTGGATGTCGTCCAGCGAGCGGTTGGCCAGCGGCACCTGGAACACGTAGCGGGGCTGGACGTCGCCGAAGCCGGCGCCGCCGTCCTCGCCCTGCAGCCAGCCGGCCTTGCGCAGCCGGTCGGCCACCTCGAAGGCGCGCGCCTCGTACCAGTCGGCCTCGATGTCGCGCAGCCGCTTGGCCTGCTTGGCGGCGATGGCCTCCTTGATGGTGGGGGCGTTCCAGCGGCGGATGACCACCGGCGGGCCCATCTTCACCGAGAACGCGCCCTGCGACTTCAGGTGCGCCAGCATCGGGGAGAGCCAGCGGTCGAGGTCGCGGTCGAACCAGTCGATGACCGGGCCCTCGGGCAGGTAGGCCAGGTACCGCTTGAGCTTCGGCAGCTGGCGGTAGAGGACCAGGCCGGCGCCGACCAGCTGGTCGGCCTCGTCGAACCAGCCGATCGACTCGGACCGCCACTCGGCCTTCACGTCACCCCACGACGGCACCTGCATGTGGCTGGCCGAGGCACGGCTCCTGATGAAGGCGAGGTGCTCCTCGCGGGTGATCGTCCTCAGGCGCAGGCTCATTGCTCGGTGCTCCTCGTCGGTCGGGCTGCGGTGGGCCCCAGGTTCTGGGGCTGACCCTATCGTCCGGGGCCCCGGGGCCCGTCCTGGCGGGCATGACGGCGCCCCCGTCGCGGTACCTGTCCCTTGCAGATACGCGGCGGGGGCGCCGGGGGTTCCTGGACGGCCGCTCCCGGGCTCAGCCCCAGAGGCCACCGCGGGCGACGCCCAGGTAGAAGCCGATCGCGGCGGCGCCGAGCGTGATCATCAGGACGAACCGCTCGGCCGTGGTGACCGAGACGAACATGCCCCACAGCCCCGTGACGATCCCGGCCAGGCCGGTCCACGAGGTCAGCAGGTGCAGGTTGTGGAAGAACGACGTGATGAAGGCGATCACGCCCAGGACGGCGGTGAGCGCCACCAGGGTGTTCTCGCGGGGGTGCGGATGGCCGTCGGTGTTCAGCGTGAGCGCGGGCATGCGGTGGACGGACTGGGCCATGTGTCCCACCTCCTGGCGTGGAGACGAACGGGCAGGAATCCCGTTCCGTCCAGATTGCGGCGGTTGGGCCGGTCTCACAACCCCTATGCATTTTGTTCGGCCGTCCGGGTGCGGGTAGGCTGTGCCGTCTGCACTGGTGTAGTTGTGCCCCCCTGCGCCCTCTTTCGGGTGACACCCCCTTCCGGGTGGTGCGGGGCCCGACTGTCCGACCCGGCCGCTACGGTGGGCCGGAGTCGTCACTGCTCCGGTGCCGACGCTACGCACAACCCTCCTGCCACGGAGAGACCGTGGCCGTTGAGTCCAAAGGAGGTGGGTTACCCATGCGTCACTACGAGGTGATGGTGATCCTCGACCCGTCGGTCGAGGAGCGCGCTGTCTCCCCCCTGATCGAGAACTTCCTCACTGTCGTCCGCAACGGCGGCGGCAAGGTGGAGAAGGTCGACACCTGGGGTCGTCGCCGTCTGGCTTACGAGATCAACAAGCAGTCCGAGGGCATCTACTCGGTCATCGACCTGAAGGCCACGCCTGAGGTCGTCAAGGAGCTCGACCGCCAGATGGGCCTGAGCGAGTCGGTTCTGCGGACCAAGGTCCTGCGCCCGGACACCCACTGAGCCACCTCTGAGGCCTTCGGGTCTCGGGTAGCTCGCGTCCGTTGTTTCACGTGAAACAGCGGTGAACGGACATCTTCCCGAGAGGTCATCACCACCATGGCAGGCGAGACCGTCATCACCCTCGTCGGCAATCTCGTCGACGACCCCGAGCTGCGCTTCACCCCGTCGGGTGCGGCGGTCGCGAAGTTCCGTATCGCGTCCACCCCCCGCACCTTCGACCGTCAGACGAACGAGTGGAAGGACGGCGAGAGCCTCTTCCTCACGTGCAACGTCTGGCGGCAGCCGGCGGAGAACGTGGCCGAGTCGCTGCAGCGCGGCATGCGCGTCATCGTGCAGGGCCGACTGCGCCAGCGGTCTTACGAGACCAAGGAAGGCGAGAAGCGGACGGTCTTCGAGGTCGAGGTCGACGAGGTCGGCCCGAGCCTGCGTTCGGCGACCGCCAAGGTCACCCGGGCCAACCGGTCCGGCGCTCCCGGCGCTCCCGGCGGTTCCGGCGGTTCCGGTGGCGGCTTCGGCGGCCAGCAGGGCGGCGGCCAGGGCGGTTGGGGCGGCGGTGGCGGTCAGCAGGGCGGCAACTGGGGTGGAAACTCCGGTGGCCAGTCCGGCCCCCCCGCCGAGGACCCCTGGGCGTCCGGCGCCCCGTCCGGTGGCAACCAGGGCGGCGGCTGGGGTGCCCCGTCCGGTGGCAGCGGCTACTCGGAAGAGCCCCCGTTCTAAAGAGCTGACAGATTTCGTGCGGCCCGGCCGTCGGCGTCCCCGGACGCCCGCCGGGCCGTGAACCCCAAATGGAGCACACAATGGCGAAGCCGCCTGCTCGCAAGCCGAAGAAGAAGGTTTGCGTCTTCTGCAAGGACAAGGTCAACTACGTTGACTACAAGGACACGAACCTGCTGCGGAAGTACATCTCCGACCGTGGCAAGATCCGTGCCCGCCGGGTCACCGGCAACTGCACCCAGCACCAGCGTGACGTCGCCACGGCCGTGAAGAACAGCCGTGAGATGGCGCTGCTGCCCTACACCAGCACCGCGCGCTAAGAGAGGGTGACCAAGTAATGAAGATCATCCTCACGCACGAGGTGCCGGGTCTCGGCTCCGCCGGCGAGGTCGTCGAGGTCAAGGACGGCTACGCCCGCAACTACCTGGTCCCGCGTGGCTTCGCCATCCGCTGGACCAAGGGTGGTCAGAAGGACGTCGACGCCATCCGTCGCGCCCGCAAGATCCACGAGATCCAGACGCTCGAGGCCGCCAACGAGGTCAAGGGCAAGCTGGAGGGCGTCCAGGTCAAGCTGGCCGTCCGCTCGGGCGAGGCCGGCCGGCTGTTCGGCTCGGTGACCCAGGCCGACGTCGTCCAGGCCATCAAGGCCGCCGGCGGCCCGTCGGTGGACAAGCGCGCCGTCGCGATCGGCTCGCCGATCAAGACCGTGGGCACCCACAAGGTCTCGGTCAAGCTGCACTCCGACGTCCAGGCCAACCTGGACATCGCGGTCGTCGCTGCCTGAGTTCCGTAGCAGTGGCCTGAGGGCCGGGCTCCTCCGGGAGCCCGGCCCTCAGTCGTTCCCGGGGGCGGCTATCCGCGCACGGCTCCGGTCACCAGCCACTGGCCGCCGCGGGCACGGCGGACCAGGAAGGCGGCGCGGACCAGCATGAACAGGTTCATCGCCCACCAGAGCCCGGCCAGCCCGGCGCCGACGGCCGGCACCGCGAGGGCCGCCGGGGCGAACACCGCCAGCGTCACGAGCGCCGCCCGGGCCAGGTACCGGCCGTCCCCCGCGCCCATCAGCACCCCGTCCAGCACGAAGACCAGCCCCGAGACCGGCTGGCTGAGCGCGAGCAGCAGCAGCGCGGTGGCCAACTGGGCCCGGACGGCCGGATCGGGCGTGAACAGCGGGACGTACAGCGGGCGCGCGACCACCACCAGCAGGCCGAGCACCACCCCCGAGCCGATGCCCCACTCGACCATCCGCCGGGTGGCGGCCCTGGCGCCCGGGACGTCCGAGGCGCCCAGGTAGCGGCCGATGATGGCCTGGCCGGCGATCGCGATCGCGTCCAGCGCGAAGGCCAGGAAGCTGAACAGCGTCATGGTGATCTGGTGCGCGGCCACCTGGTCGTCGCCCAGCCGGGCGGCCACCGCGGTCGCGATCATCAGCACCGCGCGCAGGCTGATCGTCCGGACCAGCAGCGGACCGCCGGCCTTCGCGCACGCCCGGATGCCGGTCGTGTCCGGCCGCAGCGAGGCCCGCTCCCGGCGGGCGCCCCGGACCACCACGACCAGGTAGACGGCGGCCATCGCGGTCTGCGCGATGACGGTGCCCCAGGCCGAGCCGGCCACCCCCAGCCCGGCGCCGTACACCAGGCCGACGTTCAGGCCGAGGTTGGCGCCGAAGCCCGCGACGGCCACCAGCAGCGGCGTGCGGGTGTCCTGCAGCCCGCGCAGCACGCCGGTGGCGGCCAGCACCATGAGCATCGCCGGGATGCCCAGGGAGCTGATCCGCAGGTACGTCACCGCGTACGGTGCGGCGGTCTGCGAGGCGCCCAGCACGTCGGCCACCCAGGGGGCGACCAGCAGGGTCAGCAGGACCACCGGGAGGGCCAGGCCGAGGGCGAGCCAGATGCCGTCGACGCCCTGCTGCACGGCGACCCGGCGGTCGCCGGCGCCGATCCGGCGGGCGACCGCCGCGGTGGTGGCGTAGGCGAGGAAGACGAACACGCCGGTCGCGGTGGTGAGCGCGGCGGAGGCGACGCCGACCCCGGCCAGCTGGGGGGTGCCGAGGTGGCCGACGATCGCCGAGTCCGCCATCAGGAAGAGCGGCTCGGCGACCAGCGCGCCGAAGGCCGGGACGGCGAGGGCGAGGATCTCCCGGTCGTGCCGGCGCCCGGCGGGCGGCGGGGCCGGCGAGGTGTCGTGGGGCGGCGGGGCGGTCATGGGCTCCAGGCTACTCATCCACAGGTAATGGATGCCAGTGGGTATTGGCCATTACTCGAAATCTTGAGCGGCGCGGTTCGTCCGCTCTGCGCCCACAGCCGTTCGGAGGTGTGTGAAGTATTTCTCATGCACAGGCCCGGAAAGAGGTAATACCAGGTCAACAGGTTGACGACGGACCGATCGTCCGGTTATCCACAGGAGCGTCCACAGGGGTGTCCACAGCTTTGCGGCAGTTCTCCACAGGACCGGGCCGCTCGTCCACACCCCCTGTGGATAACCGCCTTGGCGCAACGGCACCCGGCGCCTTAGCGTTGGCCCCTCCGCCGGACACTCGCACCGCCCCGGCGTCCGATTTGTCGGAGCCGTGGCGTACAAAGAGGAGCGCACCCCGCTCCACCAGCCACCGGCAGGGCCCGCTCCAACTCGCACCACTCGCTGATCGGGGAACACGCGTGACCGGCCCCCAGTACGACGACCACGACGCCCCGCCGCCGGAGGAGGAGTGGCAGACCGCCGAGGATCCGTTCCCGGCCGGAGCCTTCGACGACGCGCCCTTCCCGGAGGGCCCCGGCGACCGGCTGCCCGTCTCGCGCAGCCGCAGCGGCCAGGGCGGCCAGGGCGGCCAGGACGGACAGGGCAGCCAGGGCGGTGGCCGCGACGGCCAGAGCGGGCAGGGCGGCGGGCGCGACGGCTTCCAGAAGGGCGGCTTCCAGGGCGGCAAGGGCGGCCGGAACGGCTCCTCGCGCGAGAACGGCCAGCGGGACGGCGGCTGGCAGCGCCGCAGTGACGGTGACGGCGGGGGCGGCGGCGCGGACGGCTTCGAGCGCGTCCCCCCGCAGGACCTCGCCGCCGAGCAGTCCGTCCTCGGCGGCATGCTGCTCTCCAAGGACGCCATCGCCGACGTGGTCGAGGTGCTCAAGCCGGCCGACTACTACCGGCCCGCGCACGAGCTGGTCCACGGCGCGATCCTCGACCTCTACGCCCGCGGCGAGCCGGCCGACCCGATCACCGTCGCCGGCGAGCTGACCAAGCGCGGCGAGCTGCAGCGCGTCGGCGGCGCCTCCTACCTGCACACCCTGGTCAACTCCGTCCCGACCGCGGCCAACGCCGAGTACTACGCCGAGATCGTCCACGAGCGCGCGGTGCTGCGGCGCCTGGTCGAGGCGGGCACCCGGATCGCCGGCATGGGCTACGCGGCCGAGGGCGACGTCGACGAGATCGTCAACGCCGCCCAGGCGGAGATCTACGCGGTCACCGAGCAGCGCACCAACGAGGACTACGCGCCGCTCGCCGACATCATGGAGGGCGCCCTCGACGAGATCGAGTCGATCGGCTCCCGCAACGGCCAGATGTCCGGCGTGCCGACCGGGTTCGCCGACTTCGACGCGCTCACCAACGGGCTGCACCCCGGCCAGATGATCGTCATCGCGGCCCGCCCCGCGATGGGCAAGTCCACCCTGGCGCTGGACTTCGCCCGGGCCTGCTCGATCCAGCACAAGCTGCCGAGCGTGATCTTCTCGCTCGAAATGGGGCGCAACGAGATCGCCATGCGCCTGCTGTCCGCCGAGGCCCGGGTGGCGCTGCACCACATGCGCTCCGGCAGCATGACGGACGACGACTGGACGCGCGTCGCCCGCCGGATGCCGGACGTCAGCGAGGCCCCCCTGTTCATCGACGACTCGCCCAACCTGTCGATGATGGAGATCCGCGCCAAGTGCCGCCGGCTCAAGCAGCGCAACGACATCAAGCTGGTCGTCATCGACTACCTCCAGCTGATGCAGTCCGGCGGCTCCCGCCGGGCCGAGAACCGCCAGCAGGAGGTCTCGGACATGTCCCGGAACCTCAAGCTGCTGGCCAAGGAGCTGGAAGTCCCGGTCATCGCGCTCTCCCAGCTGAACCGTGGCCCCGAGCAGCGCACCGACAAGCGGCCGATGGTCTCCGACCTGCGCGAGTCCGGCTCGATCGAGCAGGACGCCGACATGGTCATCCTGCTGCACCGCGAGGACGCCTACGAGAAGGAGTCCCCGCGGGCGGGCGAGGCCGACCTGATCGTCGCCAAGCACCGTAACGGCCCGACCGCGACCATCACGGTGGCCTTCCAGGGCCACTACTCGCGCTTCGTCGACATGACCCGGGACTGAGCCCGGGCTCACCGGTCAGACGGTGACGGTGGCGCGGAAGAGCGTGGTGCCGGTGCCGGAGAGGCGGGTCGGGGTGCCGGTGGCGGGGAGGAAGGCGGACTGGCCGCGGGCGAGGTCCAGGGCGGTGCCGTCGGCGGAGGTCAGCCGGGCGGTGCCCTCGGTGCAGAGCAGGATCTGCGGCGTGCGGCCGTCGATCTCGCGGTCGGCGCCGTCCAGCGCGAAGCGGGAGAGCCGGAACTCGTCGATCGGGACGGGGTAGAGCTCCTCGCCGGGGGTGTCCCCGACCCGCACGGGGGTGACCGGCTCGGCGGCGCCGGCTTCGAAGACCACGACCTTCATCAGCTCCGGCACGTCGATGTGCTTCGGGGTGAGGCCGGCCCGCAGCACGTTGTCGGAGTTGGCCTGCAGCTCCACGCAGACGCCGGACAGGTAGGCGTGCGGCACCCCCGCGCCCAGGTACAGCGCCTCGCCGGCCCGCAGCCGGAAGTGGTTGAGCAGCATGCCGGTGACCACGCCGCGGTCGTCCGGGAAGTCCTTGGCGATCCGGGCGTATGGGGCGTACGGGGCGTGGTCGCCGTCGGGGAGGGTGCGGGCCAGCGCCTCGACGGTCTGCCGCACGGTCTCCCCGTCCAGCGTGATCGCGGCGGCCAGGGCGCCGCGCAGCGCCTCGGACTCGTCCTCGCCTTCCAGCGGGGCGATCACCGGGGCGAGCCCGGGCACCGCGAGTCCGGCCAGCAGCGCGGCCGCCTCGCCGGGCCGGCGGAAGCCGCACAGGCCCTCGAACTCGCCGAGCGCGTAGATCATTTCGGGCTTGTGGTTGGCGTCGCGGTAGCTGCGCTCGGGGGCGTCCGGCGGGATGCCGAGGGCGTTCTCGGCGGCGAAGCCGGCGCGGGCCTGGTCGAGCGTGGGGTGCGCCTGGATCGACAGCGGGATGCCCGCGGCGAGGACCTTGAGGAGGAACGGCAGCGTCGGGCCGAACCTGGCCACGCTCGCGGCGCCCAGCTCGCCCTCCGGGTCGGCCGCGATCAGCTCGTCCAGTCGGCGCGGGCCGTCGCCGCGGTCGGCGCGGGACGGGGCGCCGGGGTGGGCGCCCATCCACAGCTCGGCCTGCGGTTCACCGGTCGGCTGCTGTCCGAGCAGTTCGGGCAGGGCCGTGAGCGACCCCCAGGCGTACGGGCGGACGGTGTTGACGAGCCTGTCCATGCGCGCGGTCCTACTCCTTCGCAGTCTGGGCGGGCGTGCCGGGTCGCCGGGGCCGGCCCCGGCGGTGCGGGAGGCCGGGCACGGGCAAGGGCATCGACCCTAGCCGAACGGTGTCACCCACGGGGAAACGGTGGGCATCCGGTGGGAGTGCCATGGCCGGACCGGTGGTTCCCGGGGGCGGTAGTAGGATGCCAGGACGCAGCAGTCTCCGCCCTGCGCGCAGTTCTCCACCGTGGTCATCCCGCCGGAGGGTTGCCGGTGGAGCCGCGTTCCAGAGTGCGGGCGACGGTGTTCTGAGATTCCCCGCCATCGGCCGAGAGGTTTGTACGTGACCGTGAACCAGCAGAGTTTTGCTGATCTCGGCAGGGTCCTGGTGATCATCCCGACCTACAACGAGGCGGAGAACGTCGAGCGGATCGTCGGCCGGGTCCGTGCCGCGGTGCCCGAGGCCCACGTGCTGGTCGCCGACGACAACAGCCCCGACGGCACCGGCGGGCTGGCCGACAAGCTGGCCGTCGAGGACCCGCACGTCCACGTCATGCACCGCAAGGGCAAGGAGGGCCTGGGCGCCGCCTACCTCGCGGGCTTCCGCTGGGGCATCGACAACGGCTACGACGTCCTGGTCGAGATGGACGCGGACGGCTCGCACCAGCCCGAGGAGCTGGACCGGCTGCTGGGCGCGCTGCGCGGCGCCGACCTGGTGCTGGGCTCGCGCTGGGTGCCGGGCGGCCGGGTGGTGAACTGGCCGAAGTCGCGGCTGCTGCTCTCGCGCGGCGGCTCGACCTACTCCCGGCTGATGCTGGGCGTGCCGATCCGGGACGTCACCGGCGGCTACCGGGCGTTCCGCAAGGAGACCCTGCTGGGCCTGGGCATGGACGAGGTCGCCTCGGCCGGGTACTGCTTCCAGGTCGACCTGGCCTGGCGCACGGTGAAGGCCGGGTTCAAGGTCGCCGAGGTGCCGATCACTTTCGTCGAGCGCGAGCTGGGCGCGTCCAAGATGAGCCGCAGCATCGTGGTCGAGGCGCTGTGGCGGGTGACCTCCTGGGGTCTGGCCGACCGGCTTGCCCGGCTGCGCGGCGCGGCCAAGCGCTGACCTGGTCCGCATCCTGGCCGAAGGGCCCGTCCGCCGGAGAACGGCGGGCGGGCCCTTCGGCATGTCCGCAGGTGGTCAGCAGCCGGTCTTGAGGGCGCTCTCCGGCAGGTGGCGGTCGGCCCAGACGGCCAGTTCGGTGAGCGCGGGCTTCAGGGCGGTGCCGGCTTCGGTGAGCCGGTAGCTGACCCGCAGCGGCGGGCCGGCGTCGACCTCGCGGACGACCAGTCCGGCCTCGGCCAGCTCGGTCAGCCGGTCGGAGAGCATGCGCTCGCTGATGCCCGGGATCGCGCGGCGCAGCTCGGAGAAGTGGGCGGGGCCGCCGTGGTTGAGCACGCCCACCAGCAGGCCAGTCCAGCGCTTGCCCAGCAGGGTGAACACCCGGGTGAGGGCCAGTTCGACGTTGAAGCAGGGGCCCTGGTCCGCGCGGGTGCACGCGTCGGTGGCGGTCGGGACTCCGTCGCTCGCTGCTCCGTGCTCGGCCATGGCTCCAGCCTACTCGCCCCTAGTGACTGCAGAAAAGTAAGCTGCTACCGTAATTGCAGTTGCATCGGAAACGGAAGCTACTAATTCCCTGGAGGCCCCGCCATGCCCACGCTCCTGCACCTCGACTCCTCCGCGATCGCCGACGGCTCCGTCACCCGCGAGGTCACGGCCGCCTTCCGGGCCGCCTGGCAGGCCGAACACCCCGACGGCACGGTCATCCACCGGGACTTCGCCACCGACCCGCTCCCGCACCTGGACGTGCACGGCATCAGCGCCGGATTCGCCCCCGCCGAGAGCCACAGCGCCGAACAGGCCGCCGCCTTCGCGCTGCGCGAGGAGCTGATGGCCGAACTCGAGCGGGCCGACGCCGTCCTGATCGGCGCCCCGATGTACAACTTCACGATCCCCTCGACCCTCAAGGCCTGGCTCGACCAGGTGATCCTGGTGGGCCGCACCGCCGGCGAGGCACCCTCCGCCAAGGGCACGCCGGTCACCGTGGTCGCCGCCCGCGGCGGCTCGTACGCGCCCGGCGCCCCGCGCGAGCCGTACGAGTTCGTCACCACCTACCTGGAGAAGGTGCTGACCGGGATGCTCGGACTGGAGGTCGACTTCATCGTCCCCGAGTTCACCCTGGCGGCAGCCGTCCCGGCGATGGCCGACTTCGTCCCCAAGGCCGCCGAGTCCAAGGCCCAGGCCCTGGAGCAGGCCGCCCGCCGGGCCAAGGAGACCGCCGCCCGGACCGCGGTGTGACGTGAGCCGGGGCGCGCCCCGCCGGGCGCGCCTTCCGCGCGATCCGGCACCCGTACTCCCATGCTGTAGGGCGCAGGAAGACCGACCGCCGACCAGAGGGAGCAGCCCGTGACGTCGTCCCCGCCCGAGGACAGCGCCGGCGCGGAGCGTGCGGACGCCGCAGCCGCCCCGCTCCCGGACGCCGAGCGGCCGCCCCGGCCGCTGGAGGTCGCCGTCTTCACCGGCCCCGAATCGGCCTTCTTCGCCACCTCCGCGCTGATCCTCGGCGAACGGACCGCCATCCTGGTGGACGCCCAGCTGACCCGCAGCGCCGGCCGGGAGCTGGCCGAATGGGTCGCGGGGAAGGGCCGCCGACTGCTCGCCATCGTGGTCACCCACCAGCACCCAGACCACTACTTCGGCGCCGAGGAGGTGCTGAAGCTCTTTCCCGACGCCCAGCTGCTGGCCGCGCCGGCGGTGGCCGAGGGCATCCGACGCACCGCCGCCGCCAAGGTCGCGCAGTGGAAGCCGGTGTACGGCGACGACATCCCCGACCACCCGCTGATCCCGGCCCCGCTGCTGCCGCAGCCGCTGATGCTGGACCGCCAGGTGATCCCCGTCCTGCTGCTCGGCCAGGGCGACTGCGGGGACTCCGCGGTCGTCCACGTGCCGAGCATCCGGACCGTGATCGCCGGGGACTTCGTCCACAACGGCACCCACGTCTGGACCGCCGACACCACCCCGGCCCAGCGCACCACCTGGGGACACAACCTCGGCCGGATCGCCGACCTCGACGTGGACCGGGTGATCGCCGGGCACCGGGCCCCCGACCAGGGCGACGACACCGCCCGGGTGCTCGCCTTCACCGGCGAGTACCTGCGGGACTTCGACCGGCTGCTGGCCGAGCACCCGGACGACCCGGAGGCGCTGGTCACGGCCATGAACGCGCGGTACGGGGAGCTGACGCTGCCGGCCTTCCTGGAGCTGGGCGCGGCGGCCAACACCGCCCGGGCGGCGGCGGGTTCCGGCTCGGACCCGGACCCGGACCCGGACCCGGACTCAGACGCCGACGCCGACGCCGGCTCGGACTCGGACTTGGGCTCGGGACCGGGGGAGGCGCCGGCGGGCGGGCAGGGGCCCGAGGACGCCGCCGGGTAGGGCGGATACTGGCCGCATGACGCCGTACGACGTGATCGTTCCGGCGGGCGGCGCCGCCCGGCGCCTCGGCGGGGCCGACAAGCCCGGTCTGACCGTCGGCGGGACCACCCTGCTCGACCGGGTGCTGGCCGCCTGCGCCGACGCCCGCACCACCGTCGTGGTCGGCCCGGCCCGGCCGACCGGCCGCACCGGCGTCCGCTGGACCAGGGAGCAGCCGCCCGGCGGCGGCCCGGTCGCCGCCGTCGCGGCCGGGCTCGACCTGGTCACCGCGGACACCGTGCTGCTGCTCGCCGCCGACCTGCCCTTCCTGGACCGGCGGACGGTGGAACGGCTGGTCGCAGCCCTCGACGAGGCCGGAGCGGCCGCGGACGCCGCCGTGCTGGTCGACGCCGGCGGGCACGACCAGCCGCTCGCCGCCGCGTACCGCACCGCCCCGCTGCGCGCCGCGCTGGCCGTCCTCGGCCACCCCGACGGCCTGCCGCTGCGCCGGCTCGTCGGCGGGCTGGCCCGGCTGCGGGTGGCCGACACCGGCGACGTCGCGCACGACTGCGACACCTGGGCGGACCTGGAGCAGGCCCGGGAACGCGACCGGAGCTGAACCTCACCGCGCCCGGCACCGCCCGGTGCGGGAAACGACGCGCCCCGCACACGGGGTGCACACTCCCGGGAAACGGCCGATCAGGCAGCATGGGCGCATGGAGCGCACGCTGGATGACTGGATCACCGAGGTCAAGGCCGACCTGGGCATCGACCTGGACGTGGACGTCCGGGCCCTGCTCGACACGGCCCGGGTGGTCGCGCACGGAGTGGCCCGGCCGGCCGCACCGCTGACCGCCTTCCTGATCGGCTACGCGGCCGCCCGGCGGGGCGGCGGCGCGGAGGCCGTCGCCGAGGCCGCCCGGCGGACCGAAGCCCTCGCCGAGGGGTGGGGCGCCGCCGCCCGGCCGGGAGAGCAATGAGCGCGGTCGGACAGACCACCGTGGCCACCCCGTCGACCGGCCCCGGCGTGCTGAGCTGGCCCCGGGCCCGCGAGGCCGCGCGCCGGGCCGGGCCGCGCCCGCTGCCCGCGGTCGCGCTGCCGCTGGCCGAAGCGCTCGGCCACACCCTCGCCGAACCGCTCGGCGCGCTGACCGACCTGCCGGCCTTCGACACCTCCGCGATGGACGGCTGGGCGGTCGCCGGGCCCGGCCCGTGGCGGGTCGCCGGGCAGGTGCTGGCCGGCCCGGCCGAGCCGGCCCCGCTGGCCGACGGCACCGCCGTGGAGATCGCCACCGGTGCCCAACTGCCGCCCGGGGCAACCGCCGTCCTGCGCCGCGAGCACGGCCGGACGGACGCCGCCCTGCTGCACGACCGCGGGCCGGACCCGCTGACCACCGGTCAGGACGTCCGCCCGCGCGGCCAGGAGTGCCGCCGCAACGAGGAGTTGCTGCCCGCGGGCACCCCGGTCGGGCCGGCCGTGCTCGGCCTGGCCGCCGCCTGCGGGCACGACCGGCTGCTGGTCCGCCGCCGTCCGGTCGTCGAACTGCTCATCCTTGGCGACGAGTTGCTGGCCGCCGGAATCCCCGGGACGGGCCTCGTCCGGGACGCGCTCGGGCCGCTGCTGCCGCCCTGGCTGCGGTCGTCCGGTGCCGAGGTGGCCGACGTGCGGTACGTCCGGGACGACTTCGGGCTGCTCCGGGACGCGCTGCGGCACTCCACCGCCGACGTCGTGGTCACCACCGGCGGGACGGCCGCCGGGCCGGTCGACTTCCTGCACCGGGCGCTCGCCGAGGCCGGCGCCCGACTGGTCGTGGACGGCGTCGCCGTCCGGCCCGGGCACCCCATGTTGCTGGCCGAACTCCCCGGCGGGCGCCACCTGGTCGGCCTGCCGGGCAACCCGCTGGCCGCCGTCGCCGGCACCGTCACGCTCGCCCTGCCGCTGCTGCACGCCCGCAGCGGACGGACCGTCGGCACGCCCGCCCTCGCGCCCGCCGCGGCGGCGCTGCCCGGGCACCCGGCGGACACCCGGCTGCAGCCCGTCCGGCGGACCGCCGCAGGGGTCGTCCCGCTCCCCTTCGACGGGCCCGCGATGCTGCGCGGGCTCGCCCGGGCCGAGGCGCTGGCCGTCGTCCCGCCCGGCGGGGTGGCGGCGGGGGAGACGGTCGAACTGCTGGAGGCGCCGTGAGCCGACTGCGACGCACCCCGGCACCGGGCACCGAACCATGGGCGGACGCCGGGATCGTGCTGCCCGTCCGCCGGGCCGAACCCGCCCTGCGGCAGGTCGGCTCGCGGCTGCTGCTGGCGCTCGCCGTCCTGGTCGCCACCACGCTGATCGTCTACGTCGACCGGGACGGCTACAACGACAACGCCGGCGGCGGGCTCAGCTTCCTCGACGCGGCGTACTACGCCACCGTGACGCTCTCCACCACCGGGTACGGGGACATCACCCCGTACAGCGACAGCGCCCGGCTCGGCAACATCGTCCTGATCACCCCGCTGCGCGTGGTGTTCCTGATCATCCTGGTCGGCACCACCCTGGAAGTGCTCACCGAACGGACCCGCCTGCAATGGCGGTTGAACCGCTGGAGGTCCACCGTGCGCGAGCACACCGTCGTCATCGGGTACGGGACGAAGGGCCGCAGCGCCGTCGACACCCTGCTCGGGCAGGGGGTGAAGAAGGAGGAGATCGTCGTCGTCGACCCGCAGCGCAAGGTGATCGACCAGGCCGCGCAACACGGCCTGGTCGGCGTGGTCGGCGACGCCACCCGCACCGACACGCTGATCCGCGCCGGCCTGCCCACGGCGGCCCGGGTGGTCGTCGCACCGGAACGCGACGACACCGCCGTCCTGATCACGCTGACGGCGCGCCAGTTGAACAAGGGGGCCACCGTGGTGGCCGCCGTCCTGGAGGACGAGAACGCGCCGCTGCTGCGGCAGAGCGGCGCCGACGTCGTGGTCACCAGCTCCAGTTCGGCCGGGCGGCTGCTCGGGCTGTCGATGCTCAGCCCGCACGCCGGTGCGGTGATGGAGGACCTCCTGACGTACGGCAACGGGCTGGACGTGGTGGAACGGCCGGTCACCCGGGCCGAGGCCGGGCACGGCCCGCGCGAGTGCGCGGACCTGGTGGTCGCCGTGGTCCGGGGCCGGCGGGTGCTCAACTACACCGAGCCGGAGGCCGCCGTGCTGCAGCTCACCGACCGGGTGATCGTCATCACGTCGACCGGGGCCACCTCCGCCGGGGCCACGTCGCCCGGAGCCAAGTAGACCGGGGCCACGTCGACCGGCTGACGCGGGCCCTGCCCGTGAACCGCCCTGACGCGCAGTAGGTTCGGGCCATGCATGCGATGACGATTCCCGTACCCGGCGGCCCCGAGGCACTGGTGTGGGCCGAGGTGCCCGACCCGGTGCCCGGCGAGGGCGAGGTCCTGGTCGAGGTGGCGGCCACCGCCGTCAACCGTGCCGACCTCCTCCAGCGGCAGGGCCACTACAACCCGCCGCCCGGCGCGTCGCCCTACCCGGGGCTGGAATGCGCCGGGCGGATCGTCGCGCTCGGGCCGGGCGTGTCCGGCTGGGCGGTCGGCGACGAGGTGTGCGCGCTGCTGGCCGGCGGCGGCTACGCGCAGCGCGTCGCGGTGCCGACCGGGCAGCTGCTGCCCCGGCCCGAAGGGCTGAGCCCGGAGCAGGCCGCGGCGCTGCCGGAGGTCGCCTGCACGGTCTGGTCCAACGTCTTCCTCACCGCGCACCTGCGCCCCGGCGAGACGGTGCTGCTGCACGGCGGCGCGAGCGGCATCGGCACGATGGCGATCCAGCTGGCCAAGGCCGTCGGGGCCCGGGTCGCGGTCACCGCGGGCAGCGCCGAGAAGCTGGCCCGGTGCACCGAGCTCGGCGCGGACATCGCCATCGACTACCGGAAGCAGGACTTCGTCGAGGCGCTCAAGGAAGCCACCGACGGGGCCGGGGCGGACGTGATCCTCGACATCATGGGCGCCAAGTACCTGCAGCGGAACGTGGACGCGCTGGCGGTCAACGGACGGCTGGTGATCATCGGGCTGCAGGGCGGGGTGAAGGGCGAACTCGACCTCGACACGCTGCTGCGCAAGCGCGCGGCGGTGATCGCCACCAACCTGCGCGGGCGGCCGCTCGCGGAGAAGGCGGCGATCGTCGCGGCGGTGCGGGAGCACGTGTGGCCGCTGGTCGAGTCCGGAGTGGTCAGGCCGGTGGTGGACCGGGTGCTGCCGCTGACCGACGCGGGTGAGGGGCACCGGGTGCTGGAGGCCGGGGAGCAGGTCGGGAAGGTCGTGCTGCGGGCCTGAGAGGGCGAGCGCCTGTCTGGCTGAGGGGCCGGGCGGTGCGGCGGTCGTTCGAAATGCCCGGATTATCGGATCGTGCGAGGCTGGTCCGGAGCTGTCCCGCCGCCGACCCCGCCCCCGGGCGAGGCCGGCCGTCGGAAGGACTCCGACCGTGGCTGCATCACCGTACGCATTCCTCGGGCCGCTGCCCGTAGCTCCGCACCGCCGTCGCAACCGTCGCCGCCCGTGCCCGTGCCGCGCCCAGCGGCTGGTCGCGGCGGCCGTGCTGGGGCTCGCGCTCCCGCTGGCCGCCGCGACGGCGGCGACGGCGATGCCGGGGCCTCCGGCGAGGGTGTCCCCTTCCCCCGCGCTGTCCCCGTCGCCGGCGTTACCGTCTCCGTCCTCGTCGGCGGTGACCGGGGCGGAGGCCGGTTCCGGTGCCGAGCCGACGGCTTCGGCCTCCTCGACCCCGCACCCGCCCGCGGCCGCGCCGCCGCAGCGCCCGGCCCACCGTCCGCACGTGGGCGGCGACGTTCCGCGCGCGTTCCGGCACCGCCCGGCGTCGCTGCCGGAGCGCCCCGACGCCAGCGTGGAGCAGGCGCCCGACCAGGCACCCGACCAAGTACCGGACCAGGCACCCGACCAGGTACCGGACCAGGCGCCGGACCAGGTACCGGACCAGGCGCCGGACCAGGGCGTCGCGGCCGCCCGGCCGGAAGGCGATCCGGAGACCCCGGATCCGGCGGCCCCCGGCGACGCCGTCGCCCCGGACACCGTCACGGCGGCCTCCGGCCTGCCCGTCGCGGCCGGCGCCGTCCCCCTGGTCCTCCCCGCCCGCTGGCAGGACGCCTCCACGACCCAGCTGCCGCTGGGCGCCGGTCTGGGGCTGATCGGCTGCGGGCTGGGGCTGGTGGGCCTGCGGCTGCGCAAGGGCTGAGACGAGGACCGCCGCCAGGCCTGGCAGCGCGTTGTCGGGCCTCGTCCCTCGGCTCTCGGTCTGCGGCCCCCGGTTGCGCGTCGGCCGGGGGCCGCGGGCGGCCGAGGGCGGGGATGGGGAGGTCCGGTGCGGGTCACGGGGTCGTTCCGGGTGGGCGATCTGAGTACCCGTACGGATTCCCGCGCGGCGCCCGGCGGCGTACCGTCGTCACGGGTGGCGCAGGACGGCGGGACGCACGGGGGCTTCCGCCCGACCAACCCCAGTGAGAGAGAATGTTGTTCATGACGAATCCGATGAACGAGCGCTCGTCGCAGGAGCCCTACCAGGCCGCCGGCGGGCAGTCGCAGGACGGCCAGAAGGTGCTGATCGTCGGACCGGACGGACTGCCCGTGGGCCAGGGGTTCGCCGGCCCGATGGGGGACACGGACGACGAGGGCGACGTACCGCGTGAGCTCCCGGTGACCGAGATGGTCGAGCAGCCCGCCAAGGTCATGCGCATCGGCAGCATGATCAAGCAGTTGTTGGAGGAGGTCCGGGCGGCGCCCCTCGACGAGGCGAGCCGGGCCCGGTTGAAGGACATCCACGCGAGTTCGATCAAGGAGCTCGAACTCGGTCTGGCCCCGGAGCTGGTCGCCGAGCTGGAGCGGCTGTCGCTGCCGTTCACCGAGGACACCATCCCGACCGAGGCCGAGCTGCGGATCGCCCAGGCCCAGCTGGTCGGCTGGCTGGAGGGTCTTTTCCACGGCATCCAGACCGCGCTGTTCGCCCAGCAGATGGCGGCGCGGGCCCAGCTGGAGCAGATGCGCCGGGCACTGCCGCCCGGCCTGCACGGCGGGGACCACGACGAGGACGAGCCGGGCCAGAGCCGGGGCATCCGCTCCGGTCCGTACCTGTAGCCGGCACCCGCCGGCCGGGGCGTGCGGTCCGCCGGACCGGACGTACCGCGACCATCCGCCCCGGGCCGCCCGCCGGGCCGCCCACCGGGATCCGGCGCCTGCGGCCCGGGGCCAGGACCGGCCCTGAACCGATCACCGTCGGCGCGAGCCGATACCCTGACCCCTGTCGCAGGCCGGTCGAGCCGCCGCGACAGGGGTCCGCCAGGCCAGCGGGCCGGGCCCACCACGCACGGACGACACCGAACGTCACGGCTGCGGCAGCACGGCCGCGCCGAGGGGGAGCAGAGGACCATGAGCGAGCACGGCAACGCGGCGGTCGAGGGCTTCTCCCTGGGCAACGGCCGCTATGTGCTGCAGCGGCTGCTGGGCGAGGGTGGCATGGCATCCGTGCACCTCGCCTACGACAGCGTGCTGGACCGGCAGGTGGCGCTGAAGAGCATGCACAGCGAGCTGGGCCGGGACGACTCGTTCAAGGAGCGGTTCCGCCGCGAGGCCCAGGCGGTGGCCCGACTGGAGCACCCGAACATCGTCACGGTGTACGACAGCGGCGAGGACATCGCCCCGGACGGCTCCAGCACGCCGTACATCGTCATGCAGCTGATCGACGGCAAGGGCCTGCGCGAGGCGATCAACGAGGCGATCGGCCAGTACGGCGCGATGCCGGCCGAGGACGCCCTGCGGGTCATCGTCGGCGTGCTGAACGCGCTGGAGGCCTCGCACGACATGGGCCTGGTGCACCGCGACATCAAGCCCGGCAACGTCATGTTCGACCGCAAGGGCAACGTCAAGGTCATGGACTTCGGCATCGCCCGGGCGCTGGAATCCGGCGTCACGTCGATGACGCAGACCGGCATGGTGGTCGGCACCCCGCAGTACCTCTCGCCCGAGCAGGCGCTCGGCAAGCCGGTGGACGCCCGCTCCGACCTCTACTCGGTCGGCGTGATGCTCTTCGAGATGATCACCGGCCAGCTGGTCTTCGACGGCGACTCGGCGTTCTCGATCGCCTACAAGCACGTCCAGGAGGAGCCGCCGGCGCCCTCCGCCCTCAACCGCTCGGTCACCCCCGAGGTGGACGCCTACGTCGCCCAGGCGCTGCGCAAGGACCCGGCGCACCGGTTCCAGAGCGCGGCGGCGATGCGGGACGAGGCGGAGCGGCTGATCGAGGCGGCCAAGGGCGGCGGCAGCGGGCACAAGCTCCAGGCCAGCACCCCGCTGGTGATCAACGAGGGCCCGCGCTCGGTGCACGCCGCCCCGCCGGCGCCGCAGACCCCGCAGCCCCCGTACGTCCAGCAGGGCGGGCAGCCGCAGTACCGGACGCCGCCGCCGGCCTACCCGACGCCGGGTCCGCAGGCCCCGCACACGCCGCACCCCTTCCCGCAGCAGCAGCCGCAGTACCAGACCCCGCCGCCCGCCTTCCAGCCCCCGCGCCCGCAGGCCCCGCACACGCCGCACCCGCAGTACCTCCGGCCGGGGGGGCCGCAGCAGGCGCACACTCCGCCGCCGCAGCCGATGCCGCCGTACCAGCAGCCGAAGGCGTCCGGTGGCGGCGGCTGCTCGACGGCCGTGGTCGTGGTCGGGATCATCGTCGGCGTGCTCGTGCTGGCCGGCATCATCATCGCGATCGTGGTCAACAAGGCGAACGAGAAGACCAAGGGCAAGATCGGTCACGCCGGCAGCGAGCGTCCCGCCAACGTGCTGGTCCTCGACCTCCCGGCCGACCGGAGCGGCCTGCTCTGACGCGTTCCGGCCGGTTCGGGCGTACCACGGGCGTACCACGGGTGCGCCCCGGAGGCGGTAGCGTTCGGGGATACGTAAGCGACAGGGCACCGCGATCCGAGCGAACGCCCGGGGCGAGGAGCGATGGCACAGACGCAGCAGCCGGACGACGACGCGGGTGCCCGAGCGGCCGGAAGGACCGGCGGGACGCCGAGGATCCCGGAGCCCGGCAGTGAGGCCGCGACCTCGGCGCTGCCGCCGTTCCTCGGGGCCGGTGGCCCGCAGACCCCGGGCCGCGGCACCGTCGCGCCCCTGGGCACCGTCGGCGACGGCCGCTACCGGCTGACCCACCGCCTCGGACGCGGTGGCATGGCCGAGGTGCTCGCGGCCGAGGACGTGCGGCTCGGCCGCACCGTCGCGGTCAAGCTGCTGCGCGGGGAACTGGCCCAGGACGAGATCGCCCGGCTGCGGTTCACCCGCGAGGCGCACGCCGTCGCGGCCCTCAACCACCACTCGATCGTCTCGGTCTACGACACCGGCGAGGAGTACGTCGGGGACGAGTCCACGCCGTACATCGTGATGGAGCTGGTCGAGGGCCGGACCGTCCGCGAGCTGTTGGCGGACGAGGAGGCGCCGCCGGTCGACCAGGCGCTGATCATCATCGCCGGGGTGCTGGAGGCGCTCGCCTACAGCCACCGGCACGGCATCGTCCACCGTGACATCAAGCCCGCCAACGTGATCATCACGACCACCGGCGCGGTCAAGGTGATGGACTTCGGCATCGCCCGGGCGCTGACCGGCGGGGCCACCACGATGACCCAGACCGGCATGGTCATGGGCACCCCGCAGTACCTGTCGCCCGAGCAGGCCCTCGGCAAGCCGGTCGACCACCGCTCCGACCTGTACGCGGCCGGCTGCATGCTGTACGAACTGCTCACGCTGCGCCCGCCGTTCATCGGCGACACCCCGCTCTCGGTGGTCTACCAGCACGTCCAGGACCCGCCGATGCCGCCCTCGCAGGCCAACGGCCGGGTGCCGGTCGGCCTCGACGCGCTGGTGCTGCGCTCGCTCGCCAAGAACCCGGACGACCGCTTCCAGGACGCCGACGAGTTCCGCGCTCACCTGCAGCACGCGCTGCGCGAGATGCACGGCGCGACCGGGGCGGCCTGGGCCGGTGCGGCCGGCCTCCCGGGCGACACCGGCGCGACCCAGGTGCTCCGACCGGACCAGGCGGCGGCCACCGCCGCCTTCGGCGCGGTCCGCCCGGGCGACCAGACCTCCGTGCTGCCCTACCAGACCGGCGGCCCGCACACCCCCGCCGCCGGCTACCCGGCGGCCGGCGGACCGTACGGCGGTGGTGGCGAGGGCCACGGCGGGGACGGGGACGACCACGGCCGGCGGCGCGGGCCGTGGGGCTGGGTGGCCGGCGGGATCGCGGTGCTGGTCGCGGCCGGTGCCGGGATCGCCTTCGCGCTCAGCGGCAGCGGTGGCGGCGGCACGGACCACGTCGTGCCCCCGACTCCGGCCCCGGTGGTCAGCACGACCGAGACGACGCCGCCGGCCCAGACCGGCCTGCCCAGCCCGCCGGCGACGGTGCCCGGCAGCAGGAAGCCGCAGCAGCCGACCGACACCGGCAACAACGGGAACAACACCTGGAACAACGGCAACAACACGTCGCCGTCGCCGACTTCGGGCAAGCACACGCCGACCCCGACGCCGACCTCGTCGACGTCCCCGACCCACACGCCGTCGGCCACCGCGCCGGCGACCGCGACCGGTGGGCCGACGCAGCAGCCCTCGCAGACGCCGGGTGGTGGCGGCATCACGCCCACCAACCCGCTGCCGCCGACCTCGAAGCCGGCGGCGCCGCCGACCCCCTGACGCGGTCGGCGGGCGGCGGCTGGCGCTCAGCGGCTGGCGGTCGGTGGCCGGTGGCAGGTGGTCAGTTGGTGAAGGCGTCCAGGACCTGCTCGTACTCCTGGCACCACCACGCCAACTGGCCCGCCGAGGCGGGGAAGAGCGGGTCGGCCCGGTGGTCGCCCCGCTGGTAGCGCCACTGCAGCATCCAGAAGTCGTTCAGCCGCTCCCACCAGACCCGGTGGGCGGCGGCGGCCAGGTGCTCGGCGGTGCCGGCGCCGCAGGCCCGGTAGGCCTGCGAGTAGCGGCGCACCCGGACCAGGTCGAGGACGCCGGACACCCGGTCGTTGAAGAGCAGGGTGGCGGCGCGGACGGCCTCCTCGGCGCGCGGCTGCGGGCCGAGCTTGTCCCAGTCCAGGACGGCCGCGACCCGGCCGCCCGCCGGGCCCGGCCCGTACAGCAGGTTGAGGCCGTGGAAGTCGCCGTGGGTCCAGCCGGTGGGCGGGGCGGCCTGCGGGGCGGGGCGGCGGTGGGCGTGTTCGGCGAGCAGTTCCAGCCGTTCCGTGAGCCGTTGCTCGACCAGCGCGTCGAGTTCGCTGTACGGGCGGTGGCTCCGGGCGCTGCTCCGCAGGTCACGGGCGAGTGCGGCGCTGTCGGCGGGGTCGGCGCTGTGGTAGCCGGCGGGCTGCTCGAAGGGGGCGCAGACGTCGTCGAGCGCGCCGTGCAGGCGGCCGAGCAGCGTGCCGAGCGCGTCGCACTGCGCCGGGTGTAGCTCGGTGCCGTGCCGGTGCCGGCCATCGGTCCAGGGGAACAGCGCGAACATCCGGCCGCCCCAGGAGGCCACCGTGCCGGCGCGTTCGGCGCAGGCCAGCGGGGGTGCGACCGGCAGTCCGAGGGTGTTCAGCGCGGCCATCGCGCGGTGATGGGCGAGGATCTTGGGACGGCTGGCGGTGGCGGCGTCGACGTAGCACTTCAGGAAGTACCGGCCGGCCTCGGTGGTGACCTGGTACCCCCGGTTCAGCAGGCCTTCGGCGACCGGTTCGGCGGTCAGCAGGCCCCCCACCCGGTAGCGGGCCAGGACCTCGGCGAGCGCGCCCAGGGGGACGGGTGGACTGAGCGTCCCCATCGGTGGTGCGGAGAGGTCGGGGCGGGCCGGGGCGCAGGCGAGGGTCTGGCTGAAAGTCACAGCCAGAGGGTATGGCTACCTGGCAGGGGGCCTTGACAAACCGTCAGGTCTGTGCAGTCAACGGGTCAGTACTGGTGGTCGGCCTGGTGCCGCGCCACGAAGGCGGCCGCTTGGGTGCGCCGCTCCATGCCCATCTTCGCGAGCAGACTGGAGACGTAGTTCTTCACCGTCTTCTCGGCCAGGTGCAGCTCGTTGCCGATCTGACGGTTGGTCATCCCCTCGCCGATCAGGTCGAGGATCCGCCGTTCCTGCTTGGTGAGTTGAGCCAGCCGCTCGTCCTCCTTCTCGCCGCCGTCGCGCAGCCGGGCGAGCACCCGGCTGGTGGCGACCGGGTCGAGCAGGGAGCGGCCGGCCGCGACGTCCCGGACGGCGGTGATCAGGTCGGTGCCGCGGATCGCCTTCAGGACGTAGCCGGAGGCGCCCGCCATGATCGAGTCGAACAGCGCCTCGTCGTCCGAGAACGAGGTCAGCATCAGGCACTTGACCTCCGGCAGCCGGGACCGGATCTCGCGGCAGACCTCGACGCCGTTGCCGTCCGGCAGCCGGACGTCGAGCACCGCCACGTCCGGGTGGACCGCCGGGATCCGGGTGAGCGCCTCGGCGGCCGTGCCGGCCTCGCCGACCACCTCGATGTCGTCCTCGACCGACAGCAGGTCGTGCACACCCCGCCGGACGACCTCGTGATCATCGAGCAGGAATACCCTGATTCGTCCGTTATCAGTCACGACCAAAGCCTCCCATAACACCGTAGGAAAGACCTATCGCTCGCATCGCCGTAAAGGCGTGATCCGGCCAGAGCCCGCCTAAACCGATACCGAGAACCCCCTTACGTACGGGCGTCCGCCCGGATAACGTGCGCTGGTGTCCTGAAGGCGCTCGAATTGAGAGCTGCGTCACGTCGCCCGTCACCCCCACCCTCCGACGGCGAGCCGAACGCGGCACCCTCGGGGTTGTAGGCCCTGAACAAGTAGGACGTCCTAGCGCAAGCGCGCCAAGGGCGGACGCTGGGTAACGTTCTCGTGAGGGACGCCGTCGGAACAGGATCACCACCTGCCCCGCAGTAGGTGCGCACACCCACGCGCGCCCCGCGAGGCGGTGACCGGACCGGTCACCGGCGACCCCGGGCGGCCGGACAGACCGAGGAGTGAACGTGACCGTCAAAAGCACGGCGAGGGCCCGCAAGAAGGCGGCCCCCGCTGTCCCTGACACCCTCCGCGCCACGGGTACGGACGCCCAGCCGGAACTCGTCCAACTGCTCACGCCGGAAGGCGAGCGGGTCGAGCACCCGGACTACCCCCTCACCACCACTCCCGAGGAGCTGCGCTCCCTCTACCGCGACCTGGTGCTGGTGCGCCGGTTCGACGGCGAGGCCACCGCGCTGCAGCGCCAGGGCGAGCTGGGCCTGTGGGCCTCGCTGCTCGGCCAGGAAGCCGCCCAGGTCGGCTCCGGCCGCGCCATGCGCACCGGCGACTACGCCTTCCCCACCTACCGCGAGCACGGCGTGGCCTGGTGCCGCGACGTCGACCCGCTCAACCTGCTCGGCATGTTCCGCGGCGTGAACCACGGCGGTTGGGATCCGAACGAGAAGAACTTCCACCTGTACACCATCGTGATCGGCGCGCAGACCCTGCACGCCACCGGCTACGCGATGGGCATCAGCAAGGACGGCGCCGACGACGCGGTCATCGCGTACTTCGGTGACGGCGCCTCCAGCCAGGGCGACGTCAACGAGGCCTTCACCTTCGCCTCGGTCTACAACGCGCCGGTCGTGTTCTTCTGCCAGAACAACCAGTGGGCGATCTCCGAGCCCACCACCACCCAGACCAAGATCCCGCTGTACCGCCGCGCCTCCGGCTTCGGCTTCCCCGGCGTACGGGTCGACGGCAACGACGTGCTGGCCTGCCTCGCGGTCACCCGCTGGGCGCTCGACCACGCCCGCAACGGCAACGGGCCGGTGCTGATCGAGGCGTTCACCTACCGGATGGGCGCCCACACCACCTCCGACGACCCCACCCGCTACCGGCACACCGAGGAGACCGAGGCCTGGAAGGCCAAGGACCCGATCACCCGGCTCCGCGCCCACCTGGAGAAGGAGGGCCTGGCCGACGACGAGTTCTTCGCCGCCGTCGAGGCCGAGAGCGAGCAGCTGGGGCTGCGGGTGCGCGAGGGCGTGCGCGGCATGCCGGACCCGGACCCGACCCTGATCTTCGACCACGTGTACAGCGAGCCGCACACACTGGTCGATGAGGAACGGGCCGAGTACGTCGCGTACGCGGCCTCCTTCGAGACGGGGGAGAACCACTGATGGCCGGGCAGCTGAGCATCGCCAAGGCGCTGAACGGGGCGCTGCGCAAGTCGCTGGAGAACGACCCGAAGACCCTCCTGATGGGCGAGGACATCGGCAAGCTCGGTGGCGTCTTCCGGATCACCGACGGCCTGCAGAAGGACTTCGGCGAGGACCGGGTGATCGACTCCCCGCTGGCCGAGTCCGGCATCGTCGGCACCGCGATCGGCCTCGCGCTGCGCGGCTACCGCCCGGTGGTGGAGATCCAGTTCGACGGCTTCGTCTACCCCGCCTTCGACCAGATCGTCTCCCAGCTGGCGAAGATGCACGCCCGCGCGCTCGGCCACGTGAAGATGCCGGTCACCATCCGCATCCCGTACGCGGGCGGCATCGGCGCGGTCGAGCACCACAGCGAGTCGCACGAGGCGTACTTCGCGCACACCGCCGGTCTGCGCGTGGTCAGCCCGTCCAGCGCGCACGACGCGCACTGGATGCTGCGGCAGGCGATCGAGTCGGACGACCCGGTCATCTTCCTGGAGCCCAAGCGCCGTTACTGGGACAAGGGCGAGGTCGGCGACGCCGCCGACCTGGGCCTGTACGACGCCCGGATCGTCCGGCCCGGCACCGACCTGACGCTGATCGCGTACGGCCCGATGGTCAAGGTCTGCCAGGAGGCCGCCGCGGCCGCCGAGGAGGACGGCCGCCGGCTGGAGGTCATCGACCTGCGCTCGCTCTCCCCGGTGGACTTCGCCACCCTGGAGGACTCGGTCAAGCGCACCGGGCGGGCCGTCGTGGTGCACGAGGCCCCGGTCTTCCTGGGCATGGGCGCCGAACTGGCCGCCCGGCTCACCGAGAAGTGCTTCTACCACCTGGAGGCGCCGGTCCTTCGGGTCGGCGGCTACCACGCGCCGTACCCGCCGTCGCGGGTCGAGGAAGCATTCCTGCCTGACCTGGACCGCGTGCTCGATGCCGTCGACCGCGCGCTCGCGTACTGATCTCCGGGAGCGAAGATGACCACCGAAGTTCGCTCGCTCCGCGAGTTCAAGATGCCCGATGTGGGCGAGGGCCTCACCGAGGCCGAGATCCTCAGCTGGTACGTCAAGCCCGGTGACACCGTCACCGACGGGCAGGTCGTCTGCGAGGTGGAGACCGCCAAGGCGGCGGTGGAGCTGCCCATCCCGTTCAACGGGGTGGTCGAGCAGCTGCACTTCCCCGAGGGCGCGACGGTCGACGTCGGCACCGTGATCATCTCCGTCGCGGTCGCCGGGGAGGCGGGGGCCGCGGCTCCGGCCGCCCCCGTCGCCGCGCCGGTTCCGGCCCCGGCGGCCTCGGCCGCCGTTCCGGCTCCGGCCGCGGCTCCGGCGGAGGAACCCGAGCCGGAGCGCCGCGCGGTGCTGGTCGGTTACGGCCCGCGCACCGGCGGCACCCAGCGCCGGGCACGGCGGACGACCACCACCACGGTCGCCGCGACCAAGCCGGCTCCGGCCGCCCCTGCGGCGCCGGTGGCTCACGCGCCGGCGGCTCCCGGGCCGGTGGCCGAAGTGCCTGCCGGGGAGCGGCCGTTGGCCAAGCCGCCGGTGCGCAAGCTGGCCAAGGACCTCGGCGTCGACCTGCGCGCGGTGACCCCGACCGGCCGGGACGGTGTGATCACCCGCGAGGACGTGCACGGGTACGCCGCCGCCCTGGCCGCCCCGGCGGTCGAGGCCGCTCCGGCAGTCGCGGCCACTCCGGCCGTCCCGGTTGTCGAGACCGCCGCGGCCGTCGCGGCCCCGGTGCCCGTCTCCACCTCGGGCGACATCCGGGTGCCGATCAAGGGCGTCCGGAAGGCGACCGCGCAGGCGATGGTGGCCTCCGCCTTCACCGCCCCGCACGTCACCGAGTTCGTGCAGGTCGACGTGACCCGCACGATGAAGTTCGTCCGCCGGCTCAAGGAGAGTGGCGAGCTGGGCCAAGGCGTCCGGGTCAGCCCGCTGCTGATCGTCGCCAAGGCGCTGCTCACCGCGATCAAGCGCCACCCCGAGATCAACGCGCAGTGGGACGAGGCGGCCCAGGAGATCGTCGTCAAGGGCCAGGTGAACCTCGGCATCGCCGCGGCCACCCCGCGCGGCCTGATCGTCCCGAACATCAAGGACGCCGGGTCGAAGACCCTGACGGGGCTGGCCACTTCGCTCGGCGAGCTGGTCGAGACCGCCCGTCAGGGCAAGACCTCGCCGGCCGACATGCAGGGCGGGACGGTCACCATCACCAACGTCGGCGTCTTCGGCGTCGACACCGGCACCCCGATCCTCAACCCGGGCGAGGCCGCCATCCTGGCCTTCGGGGCGATCCGGGAACTGCCGTGGGTGCACAAGGGCAAGGTGGTCCCGCGCCAGGTGACCACGTTGGCGCTGTCCTTCGACCACCGCCTGGTGGACGGGGAGTTGGGCTCCAAGGTGCTGGCCGACGTGGCCGGTCTGCTGGAGCGCCCGAAGCGCCTGATCACCTGGGGCTGACGGCCCGCAGGGCCTGAAGGTCCTGCAGGGCATGAAGGGCCTGAAGGACCTCGAAGGGGCCGTCCTCCGCACCACGGTGTGGAGGACGGCCCCTTCGGGGTTTTCCGGGAGTCCTCGGTGGGCTTCGGGATACTGCCGGGATGACGGATGAACTGACGATCGGACCGGGTCGGGTGCCGGTCGGTGACGAGGAGCGTCGGTCGCTGCGGCGGGACTCCTCGGGGCCGGCGCTGCTGGCCGGACTGGTGTGCGTAGCGGTGTCGTTCTCGGGACCGCTGGTGGTGGTGCTCGCGGCGGCGGCCGCCGGACGGCTGGACGCGGCGCACACCGCCTCCTGGATCTGGGCGGTGGCGGTCGGCAGCGGGGTCAGCGGCTTCGCGCTGAGCTGGTGGACCAGGACGCCGGTGATCACCGCCTGGTCCACGCCGGGGGCCGCGCTGCTGGTGACCAGCCTGGGCAACTATCCCTACCGGGACGCGGTCGGCGCCTTCCTGGTGAGCGCGGCGGTGGTGGCACTGTTCGGGGTGACCGGCTGGTTCGGCCGGCTGATCGCGGCGGTGCCGGTGGGGATCGTGAACGCGATGCTGGCGGGCATCCTGTTCTCCTTCGGTGCCGGGATCTTCGGCGCCGTGCACGGCGCGCCGGTGCTGGTGGTGGGCAGCTTCGCGGCCTTCCTGCTGGCCAAGCGCCTCGCGCCGCGGTACGCCGTACCGGTCGCGTTGGCGGCCGGCGGGGTGCTGGCCGCGCTCACCGTCGGACTGCCGCTGCACCTGGGCTCCGGCGGCCTGACCGCGCCGGTGCTGACGGTGCCGGCGTTCTCCTGGTCCGCCCTGGTGGGCCTGACGCTGCCGCTCACGATCGTCACGCTCGCCTCGCAGAACGCGCCGGGCCTCGGAGTGATGCGGGCCTTCGGCTACCGGGCGGACGACCGGCTGCTGATCGGCACGACCGGCGCGGTGTCGATGCTGATGGCCCCGTTCGGCTCGCCCGGGGTGAACCTGGCGGCGATCACCGCGGCGATCTGCTCCGGCCCGGAGGCCCACCCGGACCCGCGCCGCCGGTACGTCGCGGGGATGTCCTCGGGTGTGCTCTACGTGGTGGTGGGCAGCTTCGGCGGGGTGCTGGTGAGCCTGTTCACCGGGCTGCCGAAGGAACTGATCGCGGTGATCGCCGGGGTCGCGCTGCTCGCCTCGCTGCAGGGCAGCCTGGCGGCGGCGGTCGCGGAGGAGCGCGGACGGGACGCGGCGGTGGTGACCTTCCTGGCGAGCGCCTCGGGGATGAGCCTGTTCGGCATCGGCTCGGCCTTCTGGGGGCTGCTCTTCGGGTTGGGCACCCACCTCGTGCTGGGCTTCCGGAAGCGGTGAGGGGTTGGTGATTGAGGAAGTGGTTGGTATGACCCATATGACAGGGAGGGTGTGGATCGTTCGGCCAGGTCGGTGACATTTGCGTCCGCCGGTGGGGGCGACACGCCGGTCCGGGTACGTCTCCGCTCCACCACCCGGGCGACGCCGGGTGACCGGAACCCCGAGGACGCACCCGTATGCCGTCTGGCAACCCTGGCCGTCTCGTTCGGAGTCTGGCCGCGCTCGTGCTGGTGTCCACCGCCGTACTCCCCGCCGCCCTGGAACTGGCCGGCCCCTCGCCTTTCGGCGTGATCGGGCCGGGGGCCCCGGCCGACCGGGCGGTGCCGCCGCACACCGCGCTCCGCGCCGACCAGCGGACCCTCGTGGCCGCCCCCACCGTCGACATACGTCGCACCGGCGACCCGGCCAACCGGATCACCCTGGTCCTGCTCGGCGACGGCTACACGGCCGGCGAGCAGGACCAGTTCCGGCAGCAGGCCGACAAGGCCTGGCACGCGCTGATGGACATCGAGCCCTTCCGCACCTACCAGGGCTTCTTCAACATACGGCGGGTCGACGTGGTCTCCCCGGTCTCCGGGATAGCCGAGACCGAGAGCCGCGGCCGCAACCCGGCCACCCCGCTCGGCATGCACTTCTGGTGCGAGGGCACCGCCCGGCTGCTCTGCGCCGACGAAGCCGCCACCGCCCGCTACGCGGGGGACGGCGCCGGGCCGCAGTACCTGATCGCGCTGGCCAACTCCACGGAGTACGGCGGCGCCGGCGGCACCGGGGTGACCACCCTGGCGGGCGGCAGCCCCGACGCCGGGCGGATCATCCAGCACGAGATCGGCCACACCGTGGGCGACCTCGGCGACGAGTACGACAGCGCCCCGGACGACGCCGACTACCCGAACCTCTCCGCCCTCAACGCCGACGACATGCGCAAGAAGCAGACCAAGTGGTGGCGATGGCTGGGCGCCGAGTCCCCGGACGGCGCCGGGACCGTCGGGGCGTACCGCAGCGCCAACGGCCTCTACCGGCCCACCCAGGACTCGGTCATGCGCACCCTGGGCAGCGCGTACAACCTGCCCTCGCGCGAGGCGATCGTCAAGGAGCTGTACCGCAAGATCCGCCCGACCGACGCCCCGCTGCCCGCGCCCGGCGAGGTGGCCGGGCGGCCCCGGCTCGACGTCCGGCCGCTGCCGCTGACCGGCCCGCGGCAGCTGAAGGTGGAGTGGAAGGTGGACGGCGCCCCGGTGACGCCGCAGTCCGCCGACGGCACCTGGCTGGACACCGCGGCGCTCAACCTGGCCCCGGGCCGGACGGCCACCGTGACGGCGACCGTCCGGGACACCACCGACTGGGTGCGGGACGAGGCGTTCCGGGACCGCTGGATGACCCGGTCGGTGTCCTGGACGCTGACCGGCTGAGACCGGCTGAGACCGGCTGAGACCGGCTGAGACCGGCTGAGACCGGGGGAGCACACCGGCGGATCCGCAGGGCCGAGGGGGCGCGGGTTCGCGCCGGGACGACCGAACCCCACCTTGGGCCTCCCATCATGGGATGACTAATCTGGTCGCACTATGACCGTGGAGCCCGCCCGTTCAGCCGTGCCCCCGTCCGCTTCCGCTCCCCGACCCGCCGCCGGGCCCGTCCCCGCGTCCGTTCCGGCTCTCGGGCCCGCTCCCGTGGCCGCTCCGCCCGGTGGCCGCGCGGCCTGGCTGGCCTGGTCCGTCGGCGTCAGCGTCTACGTCCTGGCCGTCATCCACCGCACCAGCCTCGGGGTGGCCGGCCTGGACGCCGCCGACCGCTTCGGCATCGGCGCCTCGGCACTCTCCACCTTCTCCATCCTCCAGGTGCTGGTCTACGCGGCCATGCAGATACCGGTCGGCCTGCTGGTCGACCGCTTCGGGCCGCGCCGGGTGCTGCTGCTCGGCGTGGTGCTGCTGAGCGCCGGACAGCTGGCCTTCGCCTTCAGCTCCTCCTTCGCCCCCGCGCTGGCCTCCCGGGCGGTGCTCGGCTGCGGCGACGCGATGACCTTCATCAGCGTGCTGCGGATCGCCGCCCGCTGGTTCCCGGCCGCCCGGAACCCGTTCGTCGCCCAGCTGACCGGCCTCGCCGGGATGGGCGGCAACCTGGTCACCACCGTGGTGCTCGCCCAGGCGCTGCACAGCGAAGGCTGGACGCCCACCTTCACCGCGATCGCCCTGCTCGGCGTGGCGGTGTTCGCCCTGGTCGCGCTCTTCCTCAAGGAGTCGCCGGTACAGCAGGCCCCGGTCGTGCCGGTGGAGCACCGGCAACGGCCGAAGGTCGGCCGGCAGGTGCTCGCCTGCTGGCAGGAGCCCGGCACCCGGCTCGGGCTCTGGATCCACTTCACCACCCAGTTCCCCGGCAACGCCTTCGGCCTGCTCTGGGGCCTGCCCTACCTGGTCGAAGCCCAGGGCATGTCCAGGGCCGGGGCGGGCGGGCTGCTGACCCTGCTGGTGCTCAGCAACATGAGCTTCGGGTTCCTGTTCGGCCGACTGCTCTCCCGAACCGCCCGGGCCCGGATGTCGATCGTGCTCACCGTCGTCGCGGCCACCGCGCTCGGCTGGGCGCTGGTCCTGGCCTGGCCCGGCGGCCACCCGCCGATGTGGCTGCTGGTCGGGATCATCCTGGTGATGGGCAGCAACGGCCCCGCCTCGCTGGTCGGCCTGGACTACGCGCGCTCCCACAACCCGGCGGAACGGCTCGGCACCGCCTCCGGGATCGTCAACATGGGCGGGTTCATCGGCACGATGATCACCCTGTTCGGCATCGGCGTCCTGCTCGACGCACTCTCCCCGGACGGTGCCGGAGCGTACTCGGCCACCGCCTTCCGCTGGGCGTTCTGCTGGCAGTACCTCCCGCTGGCGGTGGGAACGGTGATGATCCTGCGGCTGCGGCGGAGGGTTATGGCCTCGGAGTCGTAGGGTTCCTGACCTGCGAAGACACGCTAACCCTCACTAGAAGTGAGGGTTGGCGACGGCATCAGCGGCCGTACTCCCGCAGGAACGCCGCCATCTGCGGCGGCGTCCCGAAAAGCCGGGCCGTTCAGGTTTGGGTTACCGCGACCCGGCGTGCGGTCGTTCGTGCACGCCGGGTCGCGGGCGCCGGGGATCAGGTGGCGCCGGGGATCAGATGGTGACCGAGAAGTTGGCCAGTACCCGCTCGGCCAGTTCCTTGTCGCCCTCGACGGCCACCGGGCCGGGCCGGCCGCGGCCGCAGGCGAGTCGGAGGTAGGTCTCCCAGTCCATGGTGAGCTGGACGTCGGGGGCCAGGCTGATCGACTCGTCCACGGTGCAGTGGCCGGCGGCGTCCACCCGGACGGTGCGCAGGAACTCCACCGGCCCGGTGACGTCCAGCACCAGGGCCGTACCGGCCGGGGCGCCGGCCTTGTTGGCGACGGCCTTGGGCAGCAGCTCCAGCAGGAGGTCCCGGGTGATCAGGGCGCCCGGGGCGTCCAGGTTGCCGGGGGTGTCCAGGGCCCGGCGCAGGTCCTGCTCGTGCACCCAGACGTCGAAGGCCCGCATCCGCAGCAGCTCGTGGTACGGGACGTCCCGGGCGAGCGGGCCGGCGGGCCAGCGCACCGGCTCCTCGGGCGTCTGCTTGGCGTTCCGCAGCGCGCGGGTGCGGCGGATGATCGTGTACTCCAGCTCGCCGGTCATCTCCGGCGCGGTGTGGCAGCGGCGCTTGTCGACGGGCAGTTCGACGTAGCGGGCGAACTCGGTGTCCACGTGGCGAAGATCACGTGGCAGGGAGTGGATCGGGCGCGGGTCGCCGAGGAGTTCGGACTCGACCGCGATGACGTGCGAGACGACGTCCCGGACGGACCAGCCGGGGCACTCGGTGGCCCGGTTCCAGGAGCCTTCGGGCAGGGGGGCGACCAGCTCCGATATGGACTCGATGCTCTGGGTCCACGCCTCGGTGTAAGCCTGCACGGTCTGGTTGTCCGTCACGGGAATCTCCGGCCCTCCGTCAGCTTCCTTGCCGTCTGTGCCCCGCCGTCACGGCCGGTCGGGTTGGTCCGGCTTCCGGGCGCACACGCTAACCGCACGTTACGCTGCCGGGAGACAGCTGGGCAGCGCTTTCGGGTGACGATCGTAGGTCTCTTGCCGTGGACGGTGGTACTGTGCGCGCTTCATTGATCCAACTCGCGGTCTCCGACGCGGAGCCGCCCGCCGAGCGGCGGGCCAGGGCGGCGGCGCTGGTGCGGGCCCAGCAGGGCGCGGACCTGGTGGTGCTGCCGGAGCTGTGGCCGCTCGGCGGCTTCGCGTACGACCTGTGGTCGGACGGCGCGGAGACGCTGGACGGGCCCACCTCGGACACGATGGCCGCCGCCGCCCGGGCCGCCGGGGTGTGGCTGCACGCCGGTTCGATCGTCGAACGGGATCCGGACGGTCCGATCTACAACACCTCGTTGCTGTTCTCGCCGGACGGCGAGCTGGTGCACACCTACCGCAAGATCCACCGCTTCGGCTTCGACAGCGGCGAGGCGGTGGTGATGGGCGCCGGCCAGGAGATCGTCACCGCGCCCACCGACTTCGCCACGCTGGGCCTCGCGACCTGCTACGACCTGCGCTTCCCGGAGCTGTTCCGGGCGCTGCTGGACGCCGGGGCACAGCTGCTGGTGGTTCCCGCCGCCTGGCCGGCCAGGCGGCGGGAGCACTGGACGCTGCTGGCCCGGGCGCGGGCGGTGGAGGAGCAGGCGTTCGTGCTGGCCTGCAACACCGCCGGGACGCACGCCGGGGTGGAGCAGGCCGGGCACAGCGTCGTGGTGGACCCGTGGGGCCGGGTGCTGGCCGAGGCGGGTGCGGAGGAGCAGGTGCTGACCGTCGAGTTCGATCCGGCCGAGGTGGCCAAGGCGCGCGAGGAATTCCCGGTGCTGCGGGACCGCCTGCTGGGGATCCCGGCGCCGGTCCAGCGCTGACCCGGCGGGGCGTGCGGCGAGGCGCCCGGTCAGGCGTGCGGCGCTTCGGGAGGGTTGGTTCGTACCTGGCGCGGGCGGGTTTGAGAAGATGAGCACTCGTCGTGTTCCCGCCGGTCCGTCGAGGGCCGGCCCGGTCGGCCCGCCCGAGGAGGTCGCGCCCATGCCTGGCGACGGTGCAGGCGACACCCCCCGCCCCGTCATCCACCGCAACAGCCTGCGCGAACAGATCGCCGGCGCGCTGCGCGAGGAGATGATGGCCGGCCGGCTGGCGGCCGGCCGCAACTTCACCGTCAAGGAGATCGCCGAGCTGTACGGCGTCTCCGCGACCCCGGCCCGCGAGGCCCTGGTCGACCTCGGTGCGCAGGGGCTGCTGCGCACCGAGCACCACCGCGGCTTCACGGTGCCCGAGCTGTGCTGGGACGACTTCCTGGAGATCTTCGAGTCCCGGGTGCTGCTCACCGACAGCTTCCACCGGCAGTTCTCCACCGGGCGGGCCCTGCCCGACCTCAGCCGGCTGCCCTCGCTGCACCGCCGGGCCGATGCGGCCGTCCGCGCCGCCCGGGCCGGGAACCTGGACGTGATGGTGGGCTGCGACCGCCGGTTCTGGCAGGAGGTAGCCGGGCTGCTCGGCAACCGCCGGGTCGCCGACTACCTGGACTGGCTGCGGGTGCAGTCCTGGATGTTCGCCGCCCCCTACCTGCGGGAGCTGCCCAGCCTGGCCGGGGTCTGCTGGGACCGCCACCTGGACCTGGTCGGGGCGATCGAGGCGCGCGACCTGGCCGGCGCGTACCGGATCATCTGCGAGTACGACCTGTACACCGCCCGGCTGCTGGCCGGGCTGGCCGGGCAGCCGCTGGAGTCGGTGGCCGTGCTGGGCCTGCTCACCGAGACCACCGGGGCGGAGCGGCCGCCCGTCCCGGTCGAGCCGCCGGCCCCGGAGCCCGCGCCCGAGCAGCTGCCCGAGCAGCTGCCCGAGCCCGCGTCCCAGTACCTGTCGGAGTCCGCCCCCGGGCCCGGAGCGGCCCGCGGTGAGCGCGCCCGGCGGGGCGACGAGGTCGGCCGGGAGCTCGGCCGTGAGCTGGGCCTGGGCCTCGGGCTGGTGCCGCAGCGCCGCTCGCTGTCGTACGGGAGGTTCGGCCGACGGCTGCCCGAACCGCCCCCCGAGGCTCCACGGGGACGGCCCGACCCGCACGCCGCCCCGGGCCGGTAGGGTGGGCGGGCGTCGAACCGGGCGCCCGCTGAACGGGCCGCCCGGGTACCGACCCCGCCCCCGTCGTCGCCCCGCCCCGGCGGGCGATCCCCGCCGCCCGGAGAGGAACTGCCGGCCATGGCCTGCGACCTCTGGCTCGTCCCGCTGGTGGACGTGCTGAGCCACAGCCCCGACAACCCCTTCCGGGACGATCTAGCCCTCTACAACGCGGTGTTGGCCTCGTACGGGCTGCCCGAGGTGCCGGTCTACGAGTACGTCCCGGGCATCAGCGGCGCGGTCGAGCCGATAGCCGCCTTCGACTACGACTCGCTGCACTTCCTGCGTCGCGCCTACCTGCTGGGCCTCACCGGCCTGGACATCACCCCGGTCGACGCGCTCGGCGGCGACTACGAGCAGCTGCTGGAGATGTTCGAGAGCAGCGCCGAACAGTCGCACCTGGTCTGGCACTTCGACCACGCGGGCGCGTACGTGCCGATCGAGTTCCAGGTGCCGCTGGTGGACGACACGCTGCTCGCCTCCGGCGGCCCGCTCGGCTCCAGCCACGGGCTGCTGCGCGAACTGCAGGCCGTGGCACCGTCGCTGGGCATCGACCCGCTCAACCCGCCGGACCCGACCAGGCCGCTCGGCCCGACCGGCCTGGAGCAGCCCTTCGGGCCGCCGATCGACGACGTGCACCCGTTCGCCCGGGAGCGGCACGCCTGGTCGGGCCTGTACGCGGCGGCGGTCCGGAGCGTCACCCAGGGCTCGATGATCGTCTTCGCCTGAGCTCGGACGGGGCCCGGGCCTGAGCCCGGGGCCGCCGGGCGGCCAGGTTCACCGGGCCGCCGGGTTCACCGGCGGGCCAGGGTTCACCACCGGGCCCGGATCACCGCAGCGGCCCCTCCGGCGGCCGCTGGCGCGGCATCGTGGGCCGGGTGCCCGGCGGCGGCAGCACCCGCACCTGGGCGCCCACGCCCGACTCGGAGCGCCCGCCCCAGCTCCCGGGGGCCTGGGTGGGCAGCTGGGTCATCGAGGCGCGGAACTCCAGCATCCACTCCGCGGTCTCGGTGCGGACCATGTCGGAGATGTCCTCGCAGAACCGGCGCAGCACGCCCAAGCAGCGCTCGGCGGCCTCGCCCGCGGTGCCCTCGGTCGGGCCGAGCACCTCGCGCACGCACTCCGACGCCCAGTCGAACTGGAAGGCCTCCAGGCGGCGTTGCAGGGCCTGGCCGGTCGAGACGTCCCGCATCCAGCCGGAGGTGAGGCCGAAGGCCCGGTCGGCGCCGTGGCAGGCGGCGGCGAGTGCCAGGCTGACGTAGCCCCAGCCGGTGCCGTGCGCGAAGCTACCGGTCAGGTCGACCAGCGGGGCGGTCACCCCGCCCACGGCGAAGCCGGCCGTGCCGAACCGCAGCAGGCGGGCCCAGCGGCGCTTCCAGATCCGGTCCCGGCGATACCACTCGATGGCCTCGACCGCCCGCTCCTCGGACCAGCGGTAGAGCTCCTCCAGCCGCTCGGCGGGCTCGCCCCAGTCCCCGAGGGGGAACTGGCGGGTGCTCAGGTCGGTGTGGTGGCGGGTGGCGTCCCGCCGGACCACGGCGGCGGCGGGAGGGTCCTCCTCGCCGACCTCCTTGCCCCAGGCACTCTCCTCGGGCTGCATTTCCGGCTGGCTCACCTGTGGGGCTCCCTGTGGCGGGCGGGGCGGCTGGGTCTGGCGGCGCATCGGCTGACGTGGAGTCTGCCGGTGTTCGTCCAACAGCACTTCTTACCGCCAAATGGCTGACCGTGGGGAAGCTTCCCGGTTGATCGTTACGGGTTTCGGCCATCGGAACCCGAGGTGAGCGGGTTGCGGGGGTCGGCGAGATTTCACCCGTCCGAGCGAGGGCCCGGGGGCCCGCGGTCGTGACCCGGGCACCCGGCGCCCTCCGTACACCCCCCGGACTTGGAGGATCCTCCGGCGTCGTCGGCGTACGGAGCTCTTCTCCTGGAGGATCCGACGGGACCGGAGAGCGGCCGGAACAGGCCACCGACTACGCTTCCAGGCGTGAAGGTCCTCGTCATCGGCGGCGGCGCCCGCGAACACGCCCTGTGCCGCTCCCTGTCCCAAGATCCCTCCGTGACCGAGTTGCACTGTGCCCCGGGCAATGCCGGGATCGCACAGGTGGCGACGGTCCACCCGGTCGACCAACTGGACGGCGCGCAGGTCACCGCGCTGGCCGAGCGGCTCGGCGCCCGTCTGGTCGTGGTCGGCCCGGAGGCCCCGCTGGTCGCCGGCGTCGCCGACGCCGTGCGCGCGGCCGGCATCCCGGTGTTCGGGCCGTCCGGCGCGGCCGCGCAGCTGGAGGGCTCGAAAGCCTTCGCCAAGGACGTGATGGCCGGCGCCGGCGTCCCCACCGCCCGCTCCTACGTCTGCACCACCGCCGCCGAGGCGGCCGAGGCGCTGGACGCCTTCGGCGCCCCGTACGTGGTCAAGGACGACGGGCTGGCGGCCGGCAAGGGCGTCGTGGTCACCTCCGACCGCGACGCCGCGCTGGCCCACGCCGCCTCCTGTGACCGGGTGGTCATCGAGGAGTACCTGGACGGCCCCGAGGTCTCGCTGTTCGCGATCACCGACGGCACCACCGTCGTCCCGCTGCAGCCCGCGCAGGACTTCAAGCGCGCGCTGGACGGCGACGAGGGCCCCAACACCGGCGGCATGGGGGCCTACTCCCCGCTGCCGTGGGCGCCCGCCGGGCTGGTCGAGGAGGTCCTGGAGACCGTCCTGCAGCCGACGGTGGACGAGCTGCGCCGCCGCGGCACCGAGTTCTCCGGCCTGCTGTACGCGGGCCTGGCGCTGACCTCGCGCGGCACCCGGGTGATCGAGTTCAACGCCCGCTTCGGCGACCCGGAGACCCAGGTCGTCCTGGCCCGGCTGCGCACCCCGCTGGCAGGCGTGCTGCTGGCCGCCGCCACCGGCACCCTGGACCAGCTGGAGCCGCTGCGCTGGGACGAGGGCGCGGCCGTCACCGTGGTCGTCGCCTCGGAGGGCTACCCGGCCGCGCCGCGCACCGGTGACCCGATCGAGGGCCTGGCCGAGGCCGAGGCGGACGGCACCGCGTTCGTGCTGCACGCCGGGACGAAGGTCGGCGAGGACGGGCAGGTGCTGAGCGCCGGCGGCCGGGTCCTGTCGGTCACCGCGACCGGCGCCGACCTGGCGCAGGCGCGCGGGCGCGCCTACGCCGCCGTGGACCGGATCAGCCTCAAGGGCGGTCTGCACCGCACCGACATCGCGCTGAAGGCGGCCACCGCGTAGGGCAGTTCACCGCCAGGAGGGCGTTGCGGGCCGTGGGGACCAACCCCCATGGGCGCAGCGCCCTCGGCGTTTCGGGGCTGGGGCGGCCCCGGTGCCGGACGTACCGTTCAGCCGACGGATTCCAGCCCATCGGGTGATAGCACCCGCATCCGGCTGACGTAACCGGGCGCTCGGCCTTATGGTGCGCTGGATCGCAGCGTGCGGGGCTTTCGCGCCGGGGCGCCGCCGGGTAGCGGCGCTGCCGCGGGGGGATGCTGGACGGCGTCCGGCCGATCGGTCGCCGGGGTGCTTCGCACCGCACCGGTCGCGGGCGTCCGGAATTCGGGCGGCGTCACCGGGACGAGTGGAAACCGGGGCGATCCGGAACGACCACCCGGACCCGGGCGTCGAAAATGGCAGTAGCGCCACGCAGCATGCACTACCGGGATCGGACTCCTCCGCTTCCCGGTCGGAACTGATCGTTTCGAGTCGGCTCAGGGCCCGTAGCCGGGCGCCCGAGGGCTCCGAAGGGGGTGCCGCACCGTATGGCTGCTGTCGACACCGCGCGCGCTCACGCCCAGGCGGTCCTGCGGGTCCGAGGCCTCGCCCGGGCCGCCGCCGTCCTGCCCGCCGCCGTGGCGGTGGTCCTGCTCGCGGGCCGGTTCACCGGCCGGATCGGCGCGCCCGGAGCCGCCGACGCGACCGGCTGGGACGCGGCCCGCTGGGCGGTCTGCGCGGCCGCCGCGCTGACCCTGCTGGTGGCCGGGCTGACGGCCCGCGCCCTGCGCCGGGCCGAGCCGCCCCGTACCCCCGCCGTCCCGCTGGACCGCGCCGAGGCCCCCGAGCTCTACCGGCTGATCGGTGAACTGGCCGAGCGGCTGGACGTCCCCGCGCCCTCCGCGATCGCCCTCACCCCGGACTGCGACAGCTGGCTGGAGGACGTCCCGCCGCCGCACCGGCCGCACCCGCTGCGACCGCAGGCAGCGGCGCCGGCCCCGGTGCTGGTGATCGGCTCGCCGTTCCTCTGGTGGATGCGGGCCGGTGAGCTGCGCGCCCTGCTCGCCCCCGTGGTGGCCGGCACCGCCGCCTCCGCCGACCCGGAGATCGCCGCCGCCCGCCGCTTCCTGCGCAGCCTGGACGCCTGTCTGGACTCCGGGCAGGGCACGGCCCCCGGCCTCGGCGGCGCCACCCTGGCCGCCCCGCCCCGGCCGTCCCGGCGCGGTCCGGGCGCGCTCGCCGACCGGGTCACCCGGCGGATCACCCGCCGGCTGCTCGGCGCCTGCCGCGGCCACTCCGCCGAGCTGGAGCGCTCGGTCGCGAGCTGGGCCTCCGAGCAGGCCAGGACGGTCGATTACGGGCTGCGGATCGCCGCCCAGGAGCAGGTCGGCCTCGCCTACGCCGGCTGGGACCGGCTGCTCACCCGGGTGGCGCTGCCCGCCTGGCGGCTCGGCCGCCACCCCGCCCACCTCAATGCCGGCGTGGTCGCCGCCCTCACCGAGCTGTCCCGCCGAGACCGGCTGGCCGACGGCTACGGCAGCCGGCTCGCCGACCGCCCCGCCTGCGACCTGCTGGAGGAGCCCGGCACCGTGGACAGGGCGGTCTCCCGGCTCGCCGCCGAGCTGTTCTTCGGCCGCCCGGCGGCCGGTGCCTGGCACGAGCTGGAGTGGACCGACTACCCGGCCGACGCGGTGGACGCCGGCTGGCGGGCGGGCGCCGCCGCCCTGCAGTCCGCCCTGGACCTGCTCGCCCCGCAGGCCCGCCCCGGCTCCCCGACCCTGACCCGGCTGCTGGTCCGGCTCGCCGAGGGCGACGGCGAGCAGCTGGCCGCCGCGCTCGCGGCCCAGCTCGCCCGCACCACCGCCCCGGCCCCGCTGCTCGAACCCGACCGCAGCGGCCGCGACCTTCTGGTCGACCACGTCACCGCGATGGTCTGCTGCGCGGCCGTCGACACCGCGGGCGGCGCCCCCGGCCTGGACTGGCTGGACGGCCCGGTGCTGCTGCTCCGCGGGGTCCGCCGGACCGACCTCGCCGGCCCGGTCGCCCAGGCCGTCGAGCTGGGCCAGGACGGCCCGCTGCGCGCCTGGCTGGACGCCGCCGACGTCCGCCTCGAGAAACCCGTCCGCCTGTGAAGCCTCCGAAGCCCCTGAAGCCTGATGCCCCTGCCGGCTCCCCGGTGCGCCTCCGGCGACTCCAGCGCCTCCGGCGCCCCTGACCGCACCGGGGCCTCTGGCGCCCCGGGAGGGCGCTCGGGACTTCCGCACGCGCCCCCGAACGAATCGGCCGCCGGTCGTCTTCGCAGGCCGGAGGCCCTCCGCGGACGGCGCGCAAGATTCGCCGCCCCAATTGGCACCGGAGGGTGACGGAGTGCCAGCACTCTGTGGTGTATTAGACCGCACGCACATCCGGGGGGCACGTGCCAACCGGGCGGAAGTGCACCTGGAGGGCGCGTGGGGACGGAACTCAACCGCCGCTGGGAGTCCGGAACACACGCCTACAGCGTTTCCGACCCCTTCGGCCAGGGCCCGCTGCCCTGGCTGCGCAGCCCGGACCAGTACCTGGCCGGGGCGGAGGGCACCGTCCCCTGGTACGTCTCGGTGGACGCGCCCGGCCAGCAGCCGCTGACCGCCGGCGCCCGGCCCAAGCCGTCGGTCGGCACCCCGCAGGGCGCCAACGACGTGGACCAGCAGATCAAGGGCTTCGCCTCGGCCGGAGTGATCCGCCCCGGCGGCTCGGTGGACTTCCGGGTCACCGTCAACCCGCCCCGCGAGTTCACCGTGAGCGTGTTCCGGATCGGTCACTACGGCGGCGACAACGCCCGCCACATGACCGACAGCCCGCTGATCGCCGGCCTCGCCCAACCCGCCCCGCTGGTGGTCGACCGGACGGTCTCCTGCCACCACTGGTGGCACTCCTGGCGGCTGCAGGTCCCGGTGCACTGGAAGCCCGGCTCCTACGTCGCGGTGCTGACCACCGCGGACCTGCTGCACCGCAGCCACATCCCGTTCACCGTGCGGGACTTCGACGAGCAGGGCCACGCCGCCGAACTGCTCCTGGTGCTCCCCGACGTGACCTGGCAGGCGTACAACCTGTTCCCCGAGGACGGGCGCACCGGCGCCAGCCTCTACCACGCCTGGGACGGCCTGGGCGGCCTGGTCGGCGAGCCGGAGGCGGCCGTCACCGTCTCCTTCGACCGTCCGCACGCCACCGCCGGCCTGCCGCTGCACGTCGGCCACGCGTACGACTTCATCCGCTGGGCCGAGCGCTACGGCTACGACCTCTCCTACGCCACGGCCACCGATCTGCACGCCGGCCTGGTCGACCCGTCCCGGCACCGGGCGCTGGTCTTCCCCGGCCACGACGAGTACTGGTCCGCGCCGATGCGCCGCGCCGCCGAGCGGGCCCGGGACGGCGGCACCTCGCTGGTGTTCCTGTCCGCCAACACCATGTACTGGCGGGTCGAGCTGACCGCGGCCGCCTCCGGGGAGCCGAACCGGCTGCTCAACTGCCGCAAGCGCCAGAAGGTCCGGCCCGGCAGCCCGGCCGCGGGCGCGCCCGGCGCGGCCAGCGCGCTGTGGCGGGACGCCGGGGAGCCCGAGCAGCACCTGCTCGGCGTGCAGTACTCGGGCCGGGTCGCCGCGCCCGTCCCGCTGGTCGCCCGGCACACCGCGCACTGGCTCTGGGACGGCACCGGCCTGCAGGAGGGCGACGAACTGCCCGGGCTGGTCGCCGGCGAGGCCGACCGGTACTACCCGAAGGTGTCGCTGCCCGAGCACACCGAGCGGGTGCTGCTGGCGCACTCGCCGTACCGGGACCTGGCCGGCCGCACCCGCTACCAGGAGACCTCGCTGTACCGGGCGCCCAGCGGCGCGTACGTCTTCGCGGCCGGCACCTTCGCGTGGTCGCCGGCGCTGGGCCGCCCCGGTCTGACCGACGAGCGGATCCAGCGGGCCACCGCCAACCTGCTGGACCGGCTCTGCAAGAACTGACCGGGCGGCCTCCACCGGCGGCGGGCGCGGGCGGGCGTGAAAGACTGCGGGGGCAGTGACCTCCCCTTTCGCGGTGCCCCACGCGCGCGAACGACCCCTGAGGACTGAACACCTTGAGCGGATTTGTCACCAAGCCCGAGCCGGTCCAGGTGCCCGGCCTGGTCCACCTGCACACCGGCAAGGTGCGCGACCTGTACCGCACCGGGACGGGCGAGCTGGTCATGGTGGCCAGCGACCGGACGTCCGCCCACGACTGGGTGCTGCCGAACGAGATCCCCGACAAGGGCCGCATCCTCACCCAGCTGTCGCTGTGGTGGTTCGAGCGGATCGCCGACATCGTGCCCAACCACGTGATCTCCACCGAGGTCCCGGCCGGCGCCCCGGCCGACTGGAAGGGCCGCACGCTGGTCTGCAGGAGCCTGGAGATGATCCCGGTCGAGGCGGTCGCCCGCGGCTACCTGGCCGGCTCCGGCCTGGCCGAGTACCAGGAGAGCCGCACGGTCTGCGGCATCGCCCTGCCGGAGGGCCTGGAGAACAGCTCCGAGCTGCCCGCCCCGATCTACACCCCGGCGCTCAAGGCCGAGGTCGGCGAGCACGACGAGAACGTCTCCTACGAGGAGACCGCCCGCCGGATCGGGGCCGAGCCGGCCGCCCTGCTGCGCCGCACCACCCTGGACGTCTACGCCCGGGCCCGCGACATCGCCCGCGAGCGCGGCATCATCCTGGCCGACACCAAGTTCGAGTTCGGCCTGCTGGACGGCGAGCTGGTGATCGGCGACGAGGTGCTCACCCCGGACTCCTCCCGCTACTGGCCCGCCGACCAGTGGCAGCCGGGCCGCTCGCAGGCGTCCTTCGACAAGCAGCTGATCCGCGACTGGCTGGTCTCCCCGGCCTCCGGCTGGGACCGCCACAGCGAGCAGCCGCCGCCGGCGCTGCCGGCCGAGGTCGTCGAGCAGACCCGGGCCAAGTACATCGAGGTCTACGAGCGGCTGACCGGCACCACCTGGGCCTGACGCCCGACCGCCCGCGGGTCCGGCTGGGACCGGACACCTAGATCCAGCCGTGCTCGCGGGCGATCCGGACCGCCGCGTGCCGGTTCTCCGCGCCCAGCTTGCCGGCGGCCGAGGACAGGTAGTTGCGGACGGTGCCGGGGGACAGCGCCGCCCGTTCGGCGATCTCGGTGATCGGGGTGCCGTCGGCGGCCAGCTCCAGGACGTCCGTCTCGCGCGGGGTGAGCGGGGTCTCGCCCGCGCTGATCGCGTCCGCGGCCAGCTCGGGATCCACGTAGCGGCCGCCGGCCCGGACGGTCCGGATGATGCCGGCCAGGTCGGCCGCCGAGACGGTCTTCGGCAGGAAGCCGCGCACCCCGACCTCCAGCGCCCGCTTCAGGTAGCCGGGGCGGCCGTGGCCGGTGACGATCATGCAGCGGCAGTCCGGCAGCAGCCGGCGCAGTTCCGCGGCCACCTCGATGCCGTCCTTGCCGGGCATCTGCAGGTCCAGCACCGCGATGTCCGGGCGGTGGGCCTGCGCCATCGCCGACGCCTCCGGGCCGGAGCCGGCCTCGGCCACCACGGTGATGTCGTCCTCCAGGGAGAGCAGCGCGGCCAGCGCGCCCCGGATCAGGTGCTCGTCGTCGGCGAGCAGGACGCGCACGGGGGCGGGGTCGTTCATCGGGCGGTCCTCCGTCGGTGGGTGCGGGTCAGAACGGGACGGCGGCGAGCACCCGGAAGGTGCCCGGTGCGGCCTCGGGGACGGTCAGCTCGCCGTGGTGGGCGGCCAGCCGTTCGCGCAGGCCGCGCAGTCCGGTGCCGCCGCCCGGCGAGGGGAGCGGGACGGCGGGCACCCCGTCATTCTCCAGCTCCAGCACGGCCCGGCCGTCCTCGCGGCGCAGCCGGATCAGGCAGTGGGCGGCCTCGCTGTGCCGCAGCACGTTGGTGGTGGCCTCGCGGATCACCCAGCCGAGCACCGACTGGACCGGGGGCGGCAGCCAGTCGGCGTCCTCGCCGAGGTCGATCTCGCAGGCGACGTCGGCGCTGCGGAGCACCGCGCGGGCGCCGATCGCCTCGGCGTGCAGGTCGGCGGTGCGGTAGCCGCGGATGACGTCCCGGACCTCGCGCTGCGACTCCTGGGCGATCCGCTGCACCTCGGCCATCTGGTCGGCGGCCTCCGGGCGACCGCGGCGGGCGAACTGGACGGCGAGTTCGCTCTTGAGCGCGATGGTGGTGAGGTTGCGGCCCATCACGTCGTGCAGGTCGCGGGAGAAGCGCAGCCGCTCCTCGGCGACGGCCAGCCGGGACTGCGCCTCGCGGGCGGCGTCGAGCTCCCAGACGACGGCGGTCACCCAGGCGAAGCTGCGGCAGCTGCCCATGAGGAGGGTCATGCCGAACGCCGTCCCGACCGTCATCCCGGCGGTGGTGGCGGGGTCGACCCCGGTCAGCAGGATCGCGGGGGTGACCAGCAGCAGCAGGCCGAGTGCGGCGAGGCAGGCCCGGCGCAGTGGCAGGCCCACACTCATCGGGCCGGCGGCCGCGCCCAGGAGGGCGGCGGCGATCACCGTGGTGAACGGCGGACTGCCGGGGACCGTCGGGTCGGCGGAGGACGGGCCGAGCAGCAGGAGCACCCAGGATCCAGCCACCGTGAGCGCGGCGTTGACGGTCAGCCAGCGCTGGTACTCACTGGGGCGCCGCAGGTAGTGGTCGAGCGAGGTCCGGTACGCCCGCAGGGTCACCAGGGTGGAGGCGAGCGAGAGGACCAGGGCGACCTGGACGGTGGTCGCCGAGTGCGGCGGTTTCGCGGCGGAGGCGCTGACCAGCAGGTTCACCGGCATCATGAACCACGCCACCAGGTAGAGCGACCAGCGGAAGTAGAGCTCGGCCCGCTTGGGCTTGCCCAAGCCCTTCCACCGGCGGAACGGCCCCCGGACGTCCATCGCACTGCCCCCCGTTCGATCATGATCGTGTCGCTGCCTTCTTAGCAGAGGTCGAACGGGGTGCTGCCCCTCGGAGTCCGCTGAGGTGCCCCTGAAGTGCCGCGCCGGTGCCGCCTGCGCGTCAGCGGCGCGGCTCCCAGCGGAAGTAGCGCACCGCGCCCCAGGCCGCCAGGCCGAGCCAGACGGCGCCCGTGACCAGGTGCGGGGCGGCGGTGGACCAGGTGCCGGCGAAGCCGGTGGCGGCGGCCGAGCCGTCGGTGCCGGTCCAGCCGATCCGGATCAGCTGGAAGGCCGGGGTGGTGGGCAGCAGCCGGCAGAAGTCGGCCAGCCCGGAGGGCATGACCTCCAGCGGGATGAGCAGGCCGGAGCCGAACTGGGAGACCAGCAGCAGCGGGAGGGTGGTGATACCGGCGGTCTCGACGGTCTTGGTGAAGGCGCTGGTGACGGCGGCCAGCGCGATGAAGGTGGCGATGCTCAGGACCAGTCCGACGGCCAGCAGCAGCGGGTTCACCGGCGTGCCGAGCTTGAGGAGGAAGGCGGCACCGACGGCGACCACGGCGCACATCAGCAGGGCGAGGCTCACCGAGGGCACGGCCGTGCCGGCCAGGATCTCGACGTCCCGGGCCTCGCCGGTGCGCAGCCGCTTGAGCACCAGCTCGTTGCGGCGGGCGACGTACGCCGCGGTCAGGTTGTAGTAGACGACGAACGCCAGGATGCCGCCGATGGTGCCGGTGATCAGCAGCGTGTCGACGTCCAGTCCGGGGTGGGACGCGGCCTGCTGCTTGAGCATGTTGCGCCGGCCGGCGATCAGCAGCAGCGGCAGCAACAGGGCGGTGAACAGGGCGGAGCGGTTGCGCAGCAGCAGGGTGGCCTCGGTACGGCCGAGGGAGCGCAGGCGGCGGGCGGCGGTGCTCTGCGGGCCCGTGGTGGCGCCGGCGGTCGTTCCGGTGGTGGCGGCGGTGGTGGCGGTGGTCATCGGGCGGATCCGATCAGGCGGCGGCGGGTGGGACGGGCGGCGGGCGACCGGGGCGGGGCCTGGTGGGCGGCCTCGGAGGCGATGGCGAGGAAGGCCTCCTCCAGCGAGGCGCTGCGGGCGTCCAGGGCGCCGAGCGTGATCCCGTGCTGCTGGGCCCAGCCGAGCAGGTCGAAGAGGGTGTGCTGGAGGCCGCCGGTCTGCACGGTGACCTTGCGGCCGTCGACGGTGATCTCGGCCCCGGCGAGGACCGGCAGCGCGGTCCCGGTGTACTCGGGGAGTTCGAAGCTGATCCGGGAGGGCCGGCCGGCGATCACCTCGGCGACGGTGCCGGTGGTGACGACCCGGCCGCCGTGCATGATGGCCAGCCGGTCGGCGAGTTCCTCGGCCTCCTCCAGGTAGTGCGTGGTGAGCAGCACGGTGGTGCCCTGGGCGCGCAGTTCGCGGACCAGCCGCCAGACGGCGGCGCGCGCCTCCGGGTCGAGGCCGGTGCTGGGCTCGTCCAGGAAGAGCACCTCGGGGCGGCCGAGCAGGGCCATCGCGAGGTCGAGCCGGCGCCGTTCGCCGCCGGACAGCTGCTTGACCCGGACGTCGCGGCGGTGGCCGAGGCCGACCAGCTCCAGGGCCTCGTCCACCGGGCGGGCGCCGCTGGTCATCCCGGCCCAGCCGCGGCCGGTCTCGGCGACGGTGAGTTCGCCGGGGAAGCCGCCCTCCTGGAGCATGACGCCGATCCGCGGGCGGACGGCGGCGCGCTCCTGGTGGGGGTCGTGGCCGAGCACCCGGACGGTGCCGCCGGTGGGGGCGGCCAGGCCCTCGATGAGCTCCATGGTGGAGGTCTTGCCGGCCCCGTTGGTGCCGAGCAGGGCGAACAGCTCACCGCGGCCGACGGTCAGGTCGACGCCGCGGACGGCGTGGTAGCCGGTGGCACCGCTGCCGTAGTGGCGGTGCAGGTCGGTGACCTCGATCACGCTGTCGCTGGGCGGGACGGGCTGGCTCGTTTCCATGCCTCGAGCCTTCCGCCGCCCGGGCCGCGCGGGCAGTGCGTGCCGTCATCGGCCGACGGTGGGGATCCACGGGTCGGCGATGACAAATGTCATGGGAGCGCCGTGCGGCGGGAATGCCGAAGGGCCCCCTCATTCGAGGGGGCCCTTCGTATCTGAGCGGACGACGAGATTCGAACTCGCGACCCTCACCTTGGCAAGGTGATGCTCTACCAACTGAGCCACGTCCGCAGGTCAAACTATTGAGTTGTGCTGTGCTCGCGCACTGCGAGCGGACGACGAGATTCGAACTCGCGACCCTCACCTTGGCAAGGTGATGCTCTACCAACTGAGCCACGTCCGCACGGTGCCCGGTGGGGCACCGGCCGCCTCTGCGGATCTCTCCGTTGCGGCGACGAGGAATACTCTACAGCATCGTTCGGGGTGGTCGCCCCACCCTTTCGGCCCAGGCCTTTCGGGCCGGGCGGCGGGGCGACCGGGGAGCGGTGTCCCGGGGCCGGGGTCAGTTCTCGTCGGCGAAACTCTCGTACACGCGCTTGGGGATGCGGCCGCGGGCCGGCAGTTCCATGCCGCGGGACAGGGCCCAGGCGCGGACGGCGGCCGGGTCCGGGGTGAGGGCGGTGCGGCGGAAGGACTTTCCGGTGCGGCTCTGGCGGCGGCCGGCGGCGACGAACGGAGCGAGGGCCTCCCGCAGCTTTTCCGCGTTGTCCACGGACAGGTCGATCTCGTACGACTTCCCGTCGACGCCGAAGTGGACGGTTTCCGCGGCGGAGCCGCCGTCCAGGTCGTCGGAGAGCGTGACAACTACACGCTGAGCCATGGGTGTCAATCCTCTCGGCAATTCGGCCACCGGTCCGCGGGGGTACGCCCGGGGCCTGATGTGCACCAACTCGCGCAAGCGCATACGGGCGGACCCGGTGGTCCGCCTGATACGCAGCACTTGCCGCGACAGGTGGCCCTATTCTGCACCCGAAGGGGGTCGAAATCGAAGAGTCCGGCATTCTTTTCCGTATATTCACGTCTCTTCGCGGACCGTGGGATACCGATGAGCGGGACGGGCGGTTCTGTCCCCAAGTGCCGTATTCGGGTGTTCTCCGGGGGCGGCCGTTCCGGACGTCGAATCCCGGGAAACGGGCCGTCCCCGACGGCGTGGCGGGCTCGGATCCCTTGTGCCGTAAGGGGCCTGGGTCTACGCGCGTCGCTATCCCCGGCCAGCAATCCTCCCCGAAAGCACCGGTAGTCTGGAGTTCCCCCGCCTCACCGAAGACACCACCGGGAGTGCCAGTGGCACGCGTCGTAGTCGACGTCATGCTCAAGCCGGAGATCCTCGACCCCCAGGGCCAGGCGGTGCAGCGCGCACTGCCCCGTCTCGGATTCACCGGGATCGCCGACGTCCGCCAGGGCAAGCGTTTCGAGCTGGAAGTGGAGGGCCCGGTCGACGACGCGGCGCTCGCCCGTATCCGCGAAGCCGCCGAGACCTTTCTCGCCAACACCGTGATCGAGGACTTCACCGTCCGGGTCGAGGAGGCGGCGAAGTGACCACCCGCGTCGGCGTCGTCACTTTTCCCGGCTCCCTCGACGACCGCGACGCCCAGCGGGCGGTCCGCCTCGCCGGCGCCGAGCCGGTCGCCCTCTGGCACCGTGACAAGGATCTCCACCAGGTCGACGCCGTCGTCCTGCCGGGCGGATTCAGTTACGGGGACTATCTGCGCTGCGGTGCGATCTCCCGCTTCTCGCCGGTGATGGACACCGTCATCGAGCAGGCGAAGCTCGGAATGCCGGTCCTCGGTATCTGCAACGGCTTCCAGGTGCTGTGCGAATCCCACCTGCTGCCCGGCGCGCTCACCCGCAACGACTCGCTGCACTTCATCTGCCGCGACCAGAAGCTGCGGATCGAGAACACCGGCACCGCCTGGACCCGGGATTACTCCGCGGGCCAGGAAATCGTCGTCCCGCTGAAGAACGGCGAGGGGCGCTTCGTCGCGGACGAGCACGTCCTGGACGAGCTGGAGGCGCAGGGCCGGGTCGTCGCCCGTTACCTGGTCGACGGCGCCGCCGCCGACGGGTACGGCAACCCGAACGGTTCGTACCGCGACATCGCCGGCATCACCAACGCCGCCGGCAATGTCGTCGGCCTGATGCCGCACCCGGAGCACGCCGTGGAGTCGCTCACCGGTCCGACCACCGAGGGCCTGGGCTTCTTCACTTCCGTCCTGAAGCAGCTGGTGAACGCCTGATGAGCCTCGACACCGTCAAGAACGCCGAGCAGACCCCGGACGCGGCCCAGCCCTGGGCCGAACTCGGCCTCAAGGAGGACGAGTACACGCGCATCCGGGAGATTCTCGGCCGCCGCCCGACCGGCGCCGAACTCGCGATGTACTCGGTCATGTGGTCGGAGCACTGTTCGTACAAGAGCAGCAAGGTCCACCTGAAGCAGTTCGGCGACAAGAAGCCCGATTCGGACGCGATGCTCGTCGGCATCGGCGAGAACGCCGGCGTGGTCGACGTCGGCCAGGGCTACGCGGTCACCTTCAAGGTCGAGTCGCACAACCACCCGTCGTACATCGAGCCCTACCAGGGCGCGGCCACCGGCATCGGCGGCATCGTGCGCGACATCCTGGCGATGGGCGCCCGCCCGGTCGCCGTGATGGACCCGCTGCGCTTCGGCGCGGCCGACCACCCGGACACCCGGCGCGTGCTGCCCGGGATCGTCGCGGGCATCGGCGGCTACGGCAACTGCCTGGGCCTGCCGAACATCGGCGGCGAGGTCGTCTTCGACTCCTGCTACCAGGGCAACCCGCTGGTCAACGCGCTGTGCGTGGGCGTCATGAAGCACGAGGACATCCACCTCGCGCAGGCCTCCGGCGCCGGCAACAAGGTCATCCTGTACGGCGCCCGCACCGGCGGCGACGGCATCGGCGGCGTCTCGGTGCTGGCCTCCGAGACCTTCGACGACACCAAGCCGGCCAAGCGCCCGGCGGTCCAGGTCGGCGACCCGTTCCAGGAGAAGCTCCTGATCGAGTGCACCCTGGAGATCTTCCGCGAGAAGCTCGTCAAGGGCATCCAGGACCTCGGCGGTGCCGGCCTGTCCTGCGCCACCAGCGAGCTGGCCTCGGCCGGCTCCGGCGGCATGCGGATCGAGCTCGACACCGTGCACCTGCGCGACCACACGCTCTCGCCGGAGGAGATCCTCATGAGCGAGTCGCAGGAGCGCATGTGCGCCATCGTCGAGCCCGACAAGGTCGACCGCTTCCTGGAGATCTGCGAGAAGTGGGACGTCATCGCCAACGTCATCGGTGAGGTGACCGACGGCGAGCGCCTGGAGATCTTCTGGCACGGCGAGCTGGTCGTGGACGTGCCGCCGCGCACCGTCGCCCACGAGGGCCCGACCTACCAGCGCCCGTACGCCCGGCCGAGCTGGCAGGACGCGCTGCAGGCCGACGCCCCGACCGCCGAGCGGCTGGCCCGCCCGACCACCGGCGAGGGCCTCAAGGCCGACCTGCTGAAGGTCGCCGGCCACCCCAACCAGGCGTCCAAGTCCTGGATCACCGACCAGTACGACCGCTACGTGCTCGGCAACACCGTGCTCTCGGTCGGCGAGGACTCGGGCATGATCCGGATCGACGAGGAGACCAACCTCGGCGTCTCGGTCGCCACCGACGGCAACGGCCGTTTCGCCAAGCTGGACCCGTACACCGGCGCCCAGCTGGCCCTGGCCGAGGCGTACCGCAACGTCGCGGCCGGCGGTGCCAAGCCGCTCGCCGTCTCCGACTGCCTCAACTTCGGCTCCCCCGAGGACCCGGACGTGATGTGGCAGTTCGCCGAGGCGACCCGCGGCCTGGCCGACGCCTGCCTGGTGCTCGGCACCCCGGTCACCGGCGGCAACGTCTCGCTCTACAACCAGACCGGCGAGGTCGCCATCCACCCGACCCCGGTGGTCGCGGTGCTCGGCGTCATCGACGACGTCACCCGGCGCACCCCGAGCGGCTTCGCGGAGGAGGGGCAGCTGCTCTACCTGCTCGGCGACACGGCGGACGAACTCGGCGGCTCGGCCTGGTCCCAGGCCGTCCACGACCACCTCGGCGGCCTGCCGCCCACGGTGGACCTGGAGCGCGAGCGGCTGCTCGGCGAGATCCTGATCGCCGCCTCGCGCGACGGCATGATCGACGCGGCGCACGACCTCTCCGACGGCGGCCTCGGCCAGGCGCTCGTGGAGAGCTGCCTCAAGGGCGGCCACGGCGCGCGGATCATCGTGCCCGAGGGCACGGACCCGTTCGTCCTCCTGTTCTCGGAGTCGGCCGGCCGCGCCGTCGTGGCGGTGCCGCGCAGCGAGGAGCTCCGATTCAACGACATGTGCACCGCGCGCGGCCTGCCGGCCACCCGGATCGGTGTCGTGGACGGCGAGTCCCTCGACGTCCAGGGGCAGTTCAGTGTCTCGCTGGCCGAGCTGAAGGACGCCCACACCGGCGTCATCGAGGCCCTGCTGGCCTGACCTGCAGCACCTGAGGGGCGGACGGTTCTCCCGGTTCGGGAGGGCCGTCCGCCCCTCGGCGTATGTTGGGGCCCATGCCCGCCAAGCCCCGTACGTACCAACCGCAGAAGGTCCGCGCCGCGCTGGCCGCCCAGACCGGGGCGCTGCGCGCCGCCGTGGACGCGCTCACCACCGAGCAGCTGGACCTGCCGACCCGGCTCGGGCAGTGGCGGGTCCGTGAGCTGCTCGCCCACCTCGCCGTCCAACTCGACTTCGTGCCGGCGCACTTGGACGACCCGCTGGAGGGGCGGCCGCCGCTGGGGCTGCTGGGCTGGGTGGCCGCGGTCGGCACCGTCGCGCCGCTGCTGGACGAGCAGGCCAGGGAGCGGGCCGGAGCGGAGTTCGACGGGGACGCGGCCTCGGTGGCGACGGCCTTCGGGCGGGCCGCGGACGCGCTCACCGGACTCCTGGCGAAGCCCGAAGCCGCTGACCCGGCGCGGCGGTTCGAGATCCGGCTCGGCTCGATGGCGCTCGCCGACACGCTGGTGACCCGGCTGGTGGAGACGGTCGTGCACGCCGACGACCTGGCCGCCGCGCTCGGCCGGGACGCCTTCCCGCACGACCGCCAGGCCGTCGCCGCCGTCGCCCGGCTGCTGGCCGACGCCTTCGCCGACCGCGCCCCCGGCGGCGCGGTCGAGCTACGGATCCCCCCGTACGCCGTGGTGCAGGCCGTCGAGGGGCCCAGGCACACCCGCGGCACCCCGCCCAACGTGGTCGAGACCGACCCGCTGACCTGGATCCGGCTGGCCACCGGGCGGCTCGACTGGGCGGCGGCGGTGGAGGCGGCCGCGGTGTCCGCCTCCGGGGAGCGGAGCGACCTGCGGGCCCACCTGCCGGTGCTCGGCTGAGCCGGCCGGGTTCAGGGGACGGGCTACCGCGGCCGGGCTCAGGGGACGGAGGGCCCGCTCAGGTAGGTGCCGTCGGCCGAGTACGGCCAGGCGTTGGGCGTGCAGCCCTTGAGCCCGTAGATCTGCTGCATCATCGCGGGCGCGGGCTTGCCGGGGCCCGGGCAGCTCTCGTGCCCGTGGCCGATCCGGTGGCCGACCTCGTGGTTGACGATGAGTGCCCGGTACTCCTCGACCGGGCCGCTGAACTGCGGTGAACCGGTGTTCCAGCGCTTGGAGTTGACGAGCACCTGGTCGCCGACGTTGCAGTTGACCTCGCCGTGGGTGTCCAGGCCGGAGGCGCCGCAGATCCTGTCGACGGTGGCGGGGGAGGCGATCTTCACGGTGAAGTCGTAGGAGCCGGTCGCGACCAGCTGGAAGCCGTTCCTGCGGTCGTTGGTCCAGCCACGCGGGTCGCCGAGGATGCCGTGGATCTGTGCGGCGGCGGCCGGGGCGTCGATGCCGATGCCGTCCTCGACCTCGACCCGGTATCGGCGCACGGTGCCGCGTCCGACGGCCTTGGCGGTGGCCGGGGCGATGGTGAAGGTGCCCGCGCCCTTGGCGGGGCCGGCGTCGGGCCCGGTGGGGGCGGGCGCCGGTGGCGGCGGAGGAGGAGGCGGGGGCGGCGTGGCCGTCGGGGTGACGGCCGGGGGCGCCGTCGGCGGTGGGGTCGTCGGGGCCCCGTCGGCCGGCGGGGCGATCCGTCCCTGGGTGGTCGGGGCGGCGGCCGGGGCGCCCGGGGGGCGGCTCAGCACCACGGCCGTGGCGCCGAGCACCAGGACGGCCGCCACCAATGCCGTGAGCATGCCAGGACCGATCCTCCGACGCGGCCGGCGGCGTCTGCGGCCGCCGTTTCGGGACGGGGCGGCTCGCCTGCTGGCGGGTCGGGCTGCTGGCACGACCGTCACCCTGGCATGGCGAACGGGTGAATGTCCACGTACCCGGTATGCAGGCCGGCACGCAAGACCGCCGCCGTGATCGCCGAGCACGGTGCGGCGGTTGACCCCTGCGCCTCGAGTGGCAGACTTCAGGGCATGGCGATCCACAGGAATCTTCTCGACGGTCCCGAACCGACCCTCCTGCCCGAGGAGGAGCGGCCCTACCGAATGCTGGCGGAGGAGTCGGCCTCACCCACCCAGGTGGCGGCCGAGTTCCCGACCTTCTGCCTCGCCTGGGCCATGCTGGCCGACGACTCCTACGCGGCCGGCCGGTACGTCGAGTCGTACGCCTACGCCCGCACCGGCTACCACCGGGGCCTCGACGCGCTGCGCCGCAGCGGCTGGAAGGGCCACGGCCCGGTGCCGTGGGAGCACCGCGGCAACCGCGGCTTCCTGCGCTGCCTGGCGGCGCTCGCCCGGGCTGCCGGCGCGATCAAGGAGACCGAGGAGGAGGGCCGCTGCTGGCAGTTCCTGAAGGACAGCAGCGCGGAGGCGTACGCCGAGCTCAAGCAGTAGGCACCCGGACGTGCACGTGCCCCCGGCGGGAGGAGGCGGTCTCTAGGAGTCCTCGCAACACCTGATGGCCTATGCGGTTGTCAGTAGATCACGCAGACGCTCGGCTGGAGTTCTCCAGCCGAGCGTTTTGCGTGGGCGGCCGTTGAGTTGCTGGGCGACGTGTTCGAGGTCCTCGGGACTGTGGACGGAGAGGTCGGTGCCCTTGGGGAAGTACTGCCGCAGCAGGCCGTTGGTGTTCTCGTTCGACCCGCGCTGCCAAGGGGAGTGCGGATCGCAGAAGTAGACAGGCACTCCCGTGGCCACGGTGAACTGCTTGTGCGCGGCCATCTCGCAGCCCTGGTCCCAGGTCAGCGAGCCGCGCAGGTGCTCGGGCAGGGTCTGGATCAGCGGCACCAGCACGTCGCGGACCTCCTCGGCGGTGTGCCCGCCGGGCAGATGCCCGAGCATGACGTAGCGGGTGGAGCGTTCGACCAGGGTGACGATCGCGCTCTCGCTGCGGGGGCCGACGATCAGATCGCCCTCCCAGTGGCCGGGCACCGCCCGGTCCTCCACCTCGGCAGGACGCTCAGAGATCATCACCATCTCGTCGACGAACCGGCGGGTGCGCTGGTCCGGGCCGCGGTGTGGCTTGCGGCGGGTACGCCCGGTGCGCAGTGCCAGTGCGACTTCGCGGCGCAGTCCGCCGCGGGCCTGGACGTAGACCGCTTGGTAGATCGTCTCCGGACTCACCCGCATGCCTTCGTCGTTGGGGAACTTGATGGGGAGAGCGTTGCAGATCTGTTCGGGTGACCAGCGTTCCTGGAGCCGGTCCGCGACGAAGTCGCGCAGCGGTCCGTCCTGGGCGAGCTTGGACTCCTTGGGGCGCGAGCGGCTCTTGGCCCATGCCCGCTGGGCCTGGTGCGGCCGGTAGGTGCCGTTGACCGAGCGGGCGTCGATCTCGCGCTTGATGGTGGAGGCCGGCCGGCCCAGCGCCCGGCCGATCGCGCGCAGTGAGCGGCCCTCGCGCCGCATGTCGGCGATCAGCTCCCGCTCGGCCACGGTGAGGAACCGGGGGTGCAGCTCGGCCTCGACGGCGGCCAGGGACGGCTCCGCCGACGCAACGATGGTGATCACACCAGTCGTATAGTCGATCCGACGGCCGTCCGCGTACAGGCGTGAGTGGCCAATCTGCCGGATGCCCCGGTCCCAGTCCTGGGCCGTGCGCGGGTGGACGCCGACCTGGGCCGCGGCCTCGCGGCGCCGGACCCCGGCCGCCCGAAGGCGCTCGTACTCCGCCCGTCCCGGATGCCCGCCCTTGCCGGGCTTGCCGCGACCACGGATGCCGGCCTTACGAGCCCACCCGGCCGCCGTGTGCCTGTTCACCCCGACAGTCAAGGCCGCCCCGGTGACGCTGCCGTTCTCCTTGTCCAGCGCCTCGAAGAACCTCGCCTTCAGCACCTCGAAATCCACGATCCCCGCAACTCCCTGAACTCCAGGGTGTTGCGGGGATCAATAGAACCCGCCAGGACCGCCGGGGGCACGCGCGTGTCACGCGGGAGCCGCGTTCTCACGCGGCCACCCGGCTCACTTCAGGCGCTTGCCCGCGGAGCGCAGCTGCTGGGCGGCCTCGACCACGCGCGCGGCCATGCCGGCCTCGGCGAGCTTGCCCCAGGTGCGGGGGTCGTAGGTGTTCTTCTTGCCGACCTCGCCGTCGACCTTCAGCACACCGTCGTAGTTGGCGAACATGTGGCCGGCCACCGGGCGGGTGAAGGCGTACTGGGTGTCGGTGTCCAGGTTCATCTTCACGACGCCGTTCTCCAGCGCGGTGGCGATCTCCTCGGCGCTCGAGCCCGAGCCGCCGTGGAAGACGAAGTCGAACGGGTCGGTCCTGCCGTACTGCTTGCCGATCGCGTCCTGCAGCTCGCGCAGCAGCTCCGGCTTCAGCACGACGTTGCCCGGCTTGTACACGCCGTGCACGTTGCCGAACGAGGCGGCCAGCAGGTAGCGGCCCTTCTCGCCCAGGCCCAGCGCCTCGGCGGTGCGCACGGCGTCGTTGACGGTGGTGTACAGCTCGTCGTTGATCTCGTGGGTGACGCCGTCCTCCTCGCCGCCGGTCGGGGTGATCTCGACCTCGAGGATGATCTTGGCGGCGGCGGCCTGGGCCAGCAGCTCCTGGGCGATGGCCAGGTTGTCGGCGAGGGTCTCGGCCGAACCGTCCCACATGTGCGACTGGAACAGCGGGTTCAGGCCCTTGGCCACGCGCTCGGCGGAGACCGCCAGCAGCGGGCGGACGTAGCCGTCCAGCTTGTCCTTCGGGCAGTGGTCGGTGTGCAGCGCGACGGTGACGTCGTACTTGGCGGCGACGATGTGCGCGAACTCGGCGAGCGCGACCGCGCCGGTCACCATGTCCTTGTTGTGCTGGCCGCCCAGGAACTCCGCGCCACCGGTCGAGATCTGGATGATCCCGTCGCTCTCGGCCTCGGCGAAACCACGCAGCGCGGCATGCAGGGTCTGCGACGAGGTGACGTTGATGGCCGGGTAGGCGAACTTGCCCGCCTTGGCCCGGTCCAGCATCTCGTTGTAGACCTCGGGAGTTGCGATGGGCATGCGATCCGCTCCTGTCGGGTTGCGGCGTACGGACGGTGCTGTCCGACGCTGTGTACGCCTTCGTGACGACTCCGTGCCGGCCCGCCGACGCGCGGCGCTGCGGTGTGGCTCTCCGGCACCAAGGTTCGAGGCGGCCTCCGCGGTACGGCCATGAGGGTGGTGGGCCCACCGCGGACCGGACGCCGGTGTCATCTTCCCAGACTCGTGCCCGCAGGTCAGCAGGAGCCCGCCAGTCGGAACACCGTGCTGGAGCGCTCGGCCGGAAGCCGTTCGCAAGGTACGCCCGCTATCCTGCGCCCGTGGACTACAACCAGCTGGCCGTCAACCTGCTCGACGCCAAATCCCTGATCTCGTCCCTCGGCGCCATCGGGCTGATCGCGATCATCTTCGCGGAGACCGGCCTGCTGGTCGGCTTCTTCTTCCCGGGCGACTCGCTACTGATCCTCGCGGGGGTCGCCGCCTCGAACGCCGCCTCCTCGGTGCTCGGCGACGGCGCCAAGCTGCCGATCGCCGTCCTGCTCGTCGGCTGCCCGATCGCGGCGGTCGCCGGGGCGCAGTTGGGGCACCTGATCGGCGCCAAGGTCGGACCGAAGATGTTCGACAAGCCGGACTCGAAGATCTTCCGCCGCGAGTACGTGGTGAAGGCGGAGGAGTACTTCAACAAGTTCGGCTCGGGCAAGGCCGTGGTGCTGGCCCGCTTCATGCCGATCATCCGCACGTTCCTGAACCCGGTCGCCGGCACCCTGGAGATGCCCGCCCGGACCTTCTTCGTCTGGAACGTGATCGGCGGCGTGCTGTGGACCGAGTCCATGCTGCTGATCGGCTACTTCTTCGGCGACGCGCTCGCGCCGGTGATCGACAAGTACCTGATCCCGGCGGTGCTGCTGATCGTGCTGCTGTCGATCTCGCCGATCCTGTTCGAGGTCATGCGCGAGCGGAAGAAGCGGAAGGCCGGCGGCGCCGAGAACGTGGACGAGCCCGCGGCGTCGGCCGCCAGCGGCCGGCACCGGCGGGGCTGAGCGCGAGCACGGCGAAGGGCCGGGTCCGTTCAACGTGTTTCACGTGAAACGGACCCGGCCCTTCGCGTTCGTCCTGGTCCGGCGGTGCCGGGCGGCGCCTGGGCTCAGAGGCCCAGGTCGTCCAGGGTGTACGCGGTCACGTACTCCAGGCCCTGCGCCTCGACGGCACCCGCGCCGCCGCGCTCCACGATCACCGCGACGCCGACCACCTCGGCACCCGCCTCACGCAGCGCCTCGACGGCGGTCAGCACCGAGCCACCCGTCGTGGAGGTGTCCTCGACGGCCAGCACCCGGCGGCCCTTCACCTCCGGGCCCTCGATCCGGCGCTGCAGGCCGTGCGCCTTGCCGGTCTTGCGGACCACGAAGGCGTCCAGCTTCTGCCCGCGCGCCGCGGCGGCGTGCAGCATCGAGGCGGCCACCGGGTCGGCGCCCAGGGTCAGACCGCCGACGGCGTCGTACTCCAGGTGCGCGGTCGCGTCCAGCATCACCCGGCCGACCAGCGGGGCGGCCTCGCCGTCCAGCGTGATCCGGCGCAGGTCGACGTAGTAGTCGGCCTCCTTGCCGGAGGAAAGGGTGACCTTGCCGTGTACGACGGCCTTGTCCTTGATCTGTGCCAGCAGGGCGTCGCGGTCGTTGCTCATGAGCGTTCAGTCTAGGGCCTGACCGCCCGGCCGGCGCTCCCGGCTAGCGCCGGCGCAGCGCCCTGACCAGCACCACGGCGCCGCCCAGCAGGGCCACCGAGCCGCCGATCACCCACGGCACCGCGCTGCGGCCACCGGCACCCGGCACCACGATCCCGCCCGCCTCGCCGCCCCAGCGGGACGCCGCCCGGGCCCGCGCGCTGCGGGCGGGCAGCGCCGGGGCGTACGGGCCGCGCGGCGGGGCGTGGTCCACCTCCTCGGCGGACCGGCCGACGATGCTGCGGCGCACCGGGCCGGTGAGCGCGGGCTCCTCCTCGTACCCGAAGAGCGACTCGGCGGGGATCTCCTCGGCGACGGCGTCCCGCGCCTCGGCCCTCGCCTCCGCCTCGTCCACGTCGTCCACGTCGTCCTCGTCCCGGTCTTCGCCCTCGGCCTGGTCCTCGTCCTCGCCGTCGTCCTCGGCGGATCCGATGGGCAGGCCGAAGCGCTCGGCGTCGGCGTCCGAGAAGGCGATCAGCTCGGAGAGGTCGTCGTCCAGGTCGTCACCGGGCTGGTCCTGGCGGTCCTCGATGAAGAACACCCCGGCGCCGGCCCCGGTCTCCGCCTCGGCGTCGTCGGTGGCGGCCTCGGTGGCCGTCTCGGACTCGTCGTCCTGGCCCGGGTGTTCCGCGCCCTCCGGGGCCACCAGGGCCGCGCCGAACCGGTCCAGGAGCCGACGGCCGGTGGCCTCCAGGGCCTCCCCGTCGAACTCGGTGAGCCGACCGGTGGCGCTCAGGTCACCCGTGAAGCGCAGGGCGGCGGTGCCGTCCTCCGCGCCGTCCGCGACGCGGACCCGGACGGTGGCGGTCGCCTCACCGCTGCCCCGGACCTCCTGGCCCTCGGCGAGCACGGTCAGCACGCCCTCCCGGCCCTCGATCAGCGACAGCACACCCTTGTACGTGATCGTGGAGCCGCCGATCCGCAGCTTCAGCCGCCCGCCGATCTCCTCGGCCGGCCCGCCCCCGACCGCAGCCGGCTCCGTGCTCAGCCCCGGCACACTCCGCGCCAGCAGCGCCGGATCCTGCAAGGCCTGCCGCACCAGCTCGGCGGACATCGGGACGACAACCTCATGCTCCATGCCACGGAGCCTACCGACCCGAACCCGCCCGGTCCCCACCCACCACCACCCGACTTTCCGGCCCCACCCACGCCCCCGTCACCGCGCGCCACGGCCCCTGCGCCGACGGCGCCACCGTCCTGCGTGCCCGCCTGCTCGCTGCTGCGCCGTGCCGAGTCGGCGACGTGCCGTGGTGGTGCCGCGGTGCCTGCTCTCAGCGGGGGCCGAGGAGGGTGAGGGCGGCCGGGGGGCGGGCGGGGCGGATCGAGCTGAGGCGGGCGGTGGAGGTGCGGAGGGTGTCGGGGGTGAGGGCACGGGGTGGGGGAGCGTCGGGGGCGAGGGTGAGCGGGGGGCGGGTGGCGGCGGCGAGGAGGAAGTTCTGGGCGGTGTCCGGCGGGCCGGGGCGGCAGCTGGCGGTGGCGCTGCCCGGGACGGCGTACGGGGTGGTCTGCAGCCCGGCGGTCCGCAGGCCGGATTCGATCTGCCAGAGGCCGTCCGGGTCGCTCCCGGCCCGGACGGCGAGCCGGCCGCCGGGGGAGAGCAGCCGGGCGGCGAGGCCGTAGAACTCCTGGGAGTGGTACTTGACCGGCCCGCCGTCGGCCGGTGCGGGGAGGTCGGCGAGCACCACGTCGAACGGCCCGTCGCCGCCGGAGGCTCCCGTGCCGGCGCCCGGGTCCGCGTCCGTGCCGGCGCCGGCGACCGTGCCGGCATCCGCGCCGCGCAGCCAGGCCATCGGGTCGGCGGTGGTGGTGCGGACCCGGGGGTCGTCGAGGGAGTGGCCGTCGAGGGCGGCGAGCCCGGGGTCGGTGCGGGCGAGGCGGGGGAGGGCGGGGTCGGCGTCGACCAGCCGGACGGTGCGGACGCCCCGGTGCCGCAGGACCTCCCGCAGGGCGAGCCCGTCGCCGCCGCCGAGTAGCAGGACGCGGGTGTCCGGGCCGGCGGCCATGGCCGGGTGGACCAGGCCTTCGCTGCCCCGGTACTCGTCGGGTCCGCAGACGGCGAGCCGTCCGTCGAGGTAGAGCCGGAGGGGGCCTTCGGCGGGGCCGGTGAGCACGATCTCCTGGTGGCGGCTGCGGGTGGCGTGGCGGACCTGGTCGCCGTACAGGGCGTGCCGGGCGGCGCGTTCGACGGCGTCGGTGCCGGCTGCGGCGGCCGCGAGCACGGCGAGGACGAGCAGGCAGGCGCCCCAGAGCAGCCGTCGTATCCGTGGGGCGGGTTCCTCCCGGAAGAGCCAGAGGACCACGGCGGCCCCGGCGACGGCGTTGACGGCTCCGGTGAGGAGCGCGCCGTCGCCGGGGCCGAGTGCGGGCAGGAGCAGGAACGGGAAGGCGAGGCCGCCGATCAGCGCGCCGATGTAGTCGGCGGCGAACAGGTCGGCTGCGGCGCGGCCGGCGTCCTCGCGGCGGATCCGCTGGATGAGGGTCATCAGCAGGGGGATCTCGGCGCCGATCAGGGTGCCGATCAGGCAGGTGAGGCCGACCATCGCGGCCTGGTAGCGGCCGAGCCAGGCCCAGCAGGAGTAGAGGGCGAGGACGGAGAGCCCGCCGGTGAGCGCGAGGGCGCATTCGACGAGGGCGAAGGCGGTGGCGGGTCGGCGGGTGAGCCGTTTGGCGAGCAGGGAGCCGAGGCCCATCGCGAACACCATGACGGAGAGTACGACGGAGGTCTGGGTGACCGTGTCCCCGAGGAGGTAGTCGCCGAGGGCGACCAGTTCGAGCTCGTAGACCAGTCCGCAGGCCGCGCAGACGAACGCGGCCAGCAGGACGGTCAGGCGGGCGAGCCGGGGGCGGGAGCGCAGCCGGGACCGACGGCGGGTGGGCAGGGGGGCGAGGCTGTGCCCGGGCCGGGGCGGGGTGCCGTCGTCGAGGTCCACGCGTGGGCGTACGGGCGGACCGGCCGGATGGTTGATCACGAACAAACGCTAGGGGACGTGCGGGACGGATGGCTGCGTCCATCCGACGGACAGCGGACGACGTCGGATTGACGAATCGTTCCTGCGTGCGATTCGTAGGGTTGCGCTTGCGCTTGGCGACGTATGTCCGGATCGGTCGTTCCGTCCGGCGCTGTCGGCGGTCATGCTCCCGGCAGCACGAGCGAGGAGCGGGTGCACACCAGCTGCCCCTCCTGCGGGTAGGCGTGCCACGTCCGCCAGAGCAGCCGGTCCGCGCCGCCCTGGGTGACCAGCGCGGTGAAGGCGCTCGGATCGCCCGGGAAGACCCCGGCGAGGCCCCGCGGGTGCCCTTCGACCAGGGCCAGCAGCTCCTGGGCGCGGGCCGCGAAGTCGTGCGGCGGCAGCGCCTCGATCCGGGCGGCGAACTCGTACTCCCAGTCGCAGACCTGCTTGGCCACCCGGGCCGGCAGCGGGGTGCGGCGGCCGGGGAGGCAGGCGACGGTCTCCAGGCACTGGCCGGGGCCGGCGTCGATCACCACCTGGTGCGAGGCGCCGAGCAGCCGCAGCTGGAGGCTGCCGGGCGTGCCCGGACGGCCGCCTCCGTCGAGTCTCAGGTCGCGGACCGCCAGAGCGGGCAGCGGGTCGCCGCCGAGGCACCAGGCGAGGTCACCGGCGCGGGTGTCCGTGTAGGAGGTCTGCAGTGTGGTGAGCATGCTCGGCTCCGCGTTTCAGCTCCGTGCGCGCCCGCCGAGCAGCAGCGAGTAGGCCTGCGAAGGCGAGGCTGTTCGTGGCTGTGCGGCCCTGGGCGCGGCCGACCGTGGAAGGAAGGATTCCGGCTGGAGATTCAGCAGCAGAGAAGCACGAATACGCCGGGTCCGCCGGTGATTTACCCAACTTTGTCAAGCATTCACCGTTTCGAGCACACTCGCTCCCCGGCTCTGATCGACCCGGTGTGCGACTCTGCACAGCGCGCGCCCCTACCACCGGGTTGTGCGCCGTGCGCGCTGGTGGTGCGCCGTCCGGATGCATCACGCGCCGCCGCCCTCCGCACACGGGGTGCGAAGGGCGGTCTGGGTGGTCCGGAAGGACGGTCCGTATTCGCCGCTCGACCGGCAAATGGCCAAACCGATCAAGCAAGTTGATGATGCCTCGGATCTGCTGCCGGGTCAGGTGCGCTGCTATTTGGAGGGCGTGAAAGGGGGCGCGCGGCCCCTCTGGGGAGCCGTAGCCGAATCACGGCCTCCTGGCGGCCGTCCGTCCCTTTGCAGAAAGCGACGCGGACCAGGCTACGGGGTGCCCCGATGCCTTGGCCCCCGTCGGCCCGGTGCCCCGTCAGCGCCCTCGGCCCGCACAGTCCTCAGACCGTGAGCCGCTCCCCCGGCGACGGCAGGTGCAGCGTCTCCTGCAGGCCGGCCCGCGCGAAGGCGGCCGGCAGCGTGTCCGGGCCCTCGGTGAAGTGCCCCCAGTGCTCGAAGTGGAGCGGTACGACGTGGCGGGCCCCGAGGATGCGGGCGGCCGCGGCGGCCAGGTCGCTGGTCAGCGTCAGGTGCGCGCCGGGGATCAGCGGCGTGCTGGCGGCCCCGGCGAACAGCACCGCGACGTCGACCGGGCCGACCCGGGCGGCGATCGCCCGCACCACGTCCAGCGAGGCGTTGTCGCCGCTGACGTAGACCGTGGGCAGGCCCGCGCCGGTGAGGACGAAGCCGGTGACCGCCCCGACGAGGTGTTCGCTGCCGTCCGGGCCGTGCTGTGCGGGCACGGCCGTCACCCGCAGCGTCCCGCCGTCCGGCCGCGGCAGGTCGACGTGCTCCCCGTCGGCCAGGGCCCGGACCGGTCCGCCGAGCCGGTCCCGGGCGGCGGAGGTCGAGAGCACCAGCGGTGCGCCGGTGAGGTACGCGCGGCCGGCGCTGTCGAGGTTGTCGGGGTGCTGGTCGTGCGAGAGCAGGACGGCGTCCACCGGGCCGACGTCCTCGGCGGACACCGCCGGGCCGGCGGTCTTGGTGAGGACCCGGGAGCCGATCGGATACTCCCCGGGGCCGTCGAACGTCGGATCGGTCAGCAGGCGCAGCCCGCCGAGCTCGATCAGCGCGGTCGGCCCGCCTACGTACTGGATGGATACCTGAGTCACCTGAGTCATCTGCGACGCCCCCTCAAACAAACGCGCGAAGATCGCTACGTCGATGCCCAAGACTGCCACGGCCCCCGCTGTTCCCCCTCGGAGGGCGGCTTCCCGGACGCCCGCCCCACCGGGTCCGGCCCGGTGCCGCAGGCCCGCTACCCCGGTAGGGGGTCGAGGTTGGCTCCATGGAGGGTCGTGGGTGCGGGCGGCCGAAACCTAATCTCGAACCAATTGCTCGCCCTCCCAGGGAGAAACCCCGCATGGCACTCGCCGCCTCCTCCGCCCTGATTCCCAACTCCCTTATTAAAAAGTCGGGTTGGCTAAGATCCAGCTATGACTGGCGCAGCTCGGCGTACGCCGTCGCGGCTCTGCCGGTCGGCCTAGTGGCCATGCCGCTCGCACTGCTCGGCGGGTCGCGCCTCGCGTACCGGCTCCAGCGCGGGCTCGCCGTACGGCTGTTGGACGCGCGGATCGCCGAGCCGGCCGGCGGTCGGCCGGTGCGCGTCGTTGGTCACGGCGTGCTCGCCCTGCCGCTCCAGCTGCTCGCCGGTCTGCTCACCGGAGCGCTGTGGGCCGACTTCCTGATCCGCGGGGTCTGCTACCCGCTGGCGGTGTGGGGGCGGGACGTGAGCCAGGCCTGGGGCGGCCCGACGCTCGTCGGCGCGTGGGCCGCGCACTTCGGCGTCGGGCTGCTCACGCTGGCGCTCCTGCTGCCGATGTTCCGGGTGCTCGTCGTCGCCCAGCGGCGACTGGCCGTCCGGCTGCTCGGCACCGGCGAAGGAGCCTGAGGTGGCTGCCCTAGGCTGGCCGCCGATGAGCACCGAACAGACGATCCAGCGGCTGCGGGCCGCCGCACTGCCGACCGCGGTCGTCGCCCTCGTGCCGCTGGGATGGCTGGACCTGGTCCAGCACTACGGGCTGGGGGCCGCGCCGGCGATGGCCCTGAGCGTGGCCCGGGTGGTGCCGCTGCTGTGGTGCCGCAGCCGCCCGGTACTGGCGTGGGGGGTGTCGCTCGCCGCGGTCCTGCTGACCTCGTTGGTGGCCCGGCCGGTCTCCGGTGCCGAGCCGTGGCCGTGGCCCGTGACCAGTCTGGCCGCCCAGGTGGTCGTGCTGGTGCTGGCCGGCAGCCGGGTGGAGCGGCGGTTGTCGGCCGGGATGGGGACGGTGGTCGTCGCCGGCACCACCGTCCTGCTGGCCGCGCTGCCCGGGCGCGGCGGCTGGTCGAACCTGCTGCCGGTCGCCGTCGCCACCGTGCTCGCGCTGGTCGGCGCCGAGGTGCTCCGCGACCGGACGCGGACCCGCGCCCGGCTGGTCGAGCAGGAGCGGATCAGCGAAACCGAGCGGACCCGGCGGGCCCTGCTGGAGGAACGGTCCCGGATCGGGCGGGAGTTGCACGACGTCGTGGCCCACCACATGTCGCTGATCGCCGTTCGGGCCGAGACCGCGCCCTACCGGCTGACGGACACCTCGGCGGAGGCCCGTGAGGAGTTCCGGGCCGTCAGCGCCGCCGCCCGCGAAGCCCTGGTGGACATGCGGCGACTGCTGGGCCTGCTGCGCGCGGACGCGGCCGCCGAGCGGATGCCGCAGCCGGAGCTCGGCCAACTCGCCGGTCTCGTCGGCGATGCCGGGCCGTCGGCCACGCTGGAGGTGGTCGGCGACCTCGGGTCCGTTCCGGCCGCGGTCGGCGTCTGCGCCTACCGGATCGTCCAGGAGTCGCTGTCGAACGCGCGCCGGCACGCGCACGGCGCACCGGTGACCGTCCGGGTGGAGCGGTCAGCGGCACGGCTCCTGATAGTCGTCCGGAACGGTCCCGGGGGCACCGGGTCGTCCGCCGCCCTGCCGTCGGCCGTCGGGCCGGGCCATGGTCTGATGGGCATGCGGGAACGGGCCGCCCTGCTGGGAGGGACGTTCTCCGCCGAGGGCACACCCGAGCACGGGTTCACCGTGACCGCCGACCTGCCGCTGTCAGAGGAACGATGACCACCAGCATTCTGATCGTCGACGACCAGGCGATGGTCCGTCAGGGATTCGGTGCACTGCTCGACGCCCAGCCGGGCCTGGCGGTGGTCGGCGAGGCCGCCGACGGCGCGGCCGCGCTGGAGGCCGCGGCCCGCCTCGACCCCGATCTGGTCCTGATGGACGTGCGGATGCCGGTGATGGACGGCCTGGAGGCGACCCGCCGGCTGCTGGAAGGCCGCAGCCAACGGCCCAGGGTGCTCATGCTCACCACCTTCGACCTGGACGACTACGTCTACGAGGCGCTGCGGGCCGGCGCGAGCGGCTTCCTGCTGAAGGACGCGACGGCCGACGAACTGATCCAGGCCGTGCGGGTCGTCGCGGCCGGCGACGCCCTGCTCGCCCCCTCGATCACCCGGCGCCTGATCGAGGACTTCGCCCACCGCCGGCCCGTCCCCCAGGGCACCGGCGCCGCCCGCCGGCTGACCGAGCTCACCCCCCGCGAGACGGACGTCCTCCGGCTGATCGCCCGCGGCCTCTCGAACAGCGAGATCGCCGCGGACCTCGTGCTCGCCGAGCAGACGGTCAAGACCCACGTCAGCCGCATCCTGACCAAGCTCGGCCTGCGGGACCGGGCCCAGGCCGTGGTCTTCTCCTACGAGTCCGGCCTGGTCGCCGCAGGCGCCTGACCCCGCTGCCCGGCCCCCGGACCAGCCGCCCCCGCTGGGGCTACCCGGATTCGGGTCCGGCCGCTCCCGCCGGTGTCCGCGCCCGTGCGGCGCTCAGAGCCGCTGCAGCCTCGACACCGCCTCGGCGAGGACCTCGTCCTTCTTGCAGAACGTGAAGCGGACCAGGCTGCGGCCGGCGTCGGTGTTGTCGTAGAACACGGCGTTGGGGATCGCGACGACGCCGCAGCGCTCGGGCAGGGCCCGGCAGAACTCGATGCCGTCCTTCTCGCCCAGCGGGGTGATGTCGGTGGTGATGAAGTAGGTGCCCTCGGGGGTGAAGACCCCGAACCCGGCGGCGGAGAGCCCGTCGGCGAGCAGGTCGCGCTTGCGCAGCAGATCGGCCCGGAAGGCGTCGAAGTAGTCGTCGGGCAGCCGCAGCGCCTCGGCGACGGCGTACTGGAACGGGCCGGCGCTGACGTACGTCAGGTACTGCTTCGCGGTGCGCACGGCCGCTACCAGGGCTGGGCTCGCGGTGACCCAGCCGACCTTCCAGCCGGTGAACGAGAAGGTCTTGCCGGCCGAGGAGATGGTCACGGTGCGGTCGCGCATGCCGGGCAGGGCGGCGATCGGGCGGTGGGTGGCGTCGAAGACCAGGTGTTCGTAGACCTCGTCGGTGATCACCAGCAGGTCGTGCTCGACGGCGAGTTCCGCGATGCCGGCGAGCTCGTCGGCGGTGAGGACGGTGCCGGTCGGGTTGTGCGGGGTGTTGATCAGCAGCAGCCGGGTGCGCGGGGTGATCAGGGCACGCAGCTCGTCCAGGTCGGGGCGGAAGGACGGGGCCCGCAGGGTGAGCGGGATCCGGGTGGCGCCGGCCATGGCGATGCAGGCGGCGTAGGAGTCGTAGAAGGGTTCGAGGGCGATCACCTCGTCGCCGGGTTCCAGCAGGGCGAGCAGGGCGGCGGCGATGGCCTCGGTGGCGCCCGCGGTGACCAGCACCTCGGCATCGGGGTCGTACGTCAGCCCGTAGAACCGCTGCTGGTGCTCGGCGATCGCTTGCCGCAGCTCGGGGACGCCGGGGCCGGGCGGGTACTGGTTGCCTCGGCCTTCGCGCAGTGCGCCGATCGCTGCCTCCCGGACCTCCTCGGGACCGTCGGTATCGGGGAAGCCCTGCCCGAGGTTGATCGAACCGGTCGCCGTGGCCAGCGCCGACATCTCGGCGAAGATAGTCGTCCCCATACCCGCCAGCCTGCGGTTCAGCAGCGGCCTCGCGCTCATCCCAGCTCCTTACGGCTCGTAGTCAGGGCCAATCCTCGGGGTGGGAGTCAGCAGCGACAAGCCCAACTGCCCAGCTACACCGTTCTGGGTGCCTTCCCGCTGTGTTGATCGGGATCCGGATTGATTAGCAGGTCGGCAGAGAGATTGCCGTGCGGTCCTCGTGCCATGACCAGGGGAGGGGAGGCCCTGGCCGAGGTTGATCGAGTCGGTGGTGACCGCGAGGGCGGACATCTCGGCGAAGATCGTCATGCCCATCCCGGCCAGTCGGCGGTTCAGCAGCGGCCTCGCGCTCATCATCGGCTCCTCACAGCTCGTCATGGGGGCTGTCTTCTGGCGGGCGGCGGACAAGCATGCGCGCCCGCCGCCCCGGCCCGACTCGTGCGTCAGCTCGACCAGTACGGGTCGTCGACCGTCGCGCACTGGGCGGCGTAGTTCAGCGGTCCATGGATGAACCCGCCGTTGCCGTTGGTATCGGTGGTGTCGGTGACATCGGTCAGGGTGGCTCGGATCTCGGCACAACCGTTCACACCCACGGCGAACCAAAGGGTGAACCCCGAGCCCCTCACTTCCACCGCGCCCTTGTTGCGCTCGACCGGGTAGCCCTTTCCCGTCCAGAGCGCCTGGACGAGGTCGAGCGGCTCCTGACGGTGCTTGGGGGCGATCCGGACCTGGGCCGCTTGTTTGGCGATCATCTCCGTGCGACCCGTCTTCCTGCACCCGGACGTTCCGCAGAACCCGGTCAGGTCGGGGTTGCTCTCGAACCTCGTCTCGACCCACTGGAGCCCCGGGTGGAAGACCCCACCGACATCGGCGAGTTCGCCCTCGATCCGGTGCTGTGCCTGCTCGACCGGCACGGTGGGTTCCTTCTCGGGCTCCGGCCAGACGAACCAGCCGACCAGGAGGGCCAGCAGCACCCCTGGCACGGTCATGCGCCGTACCGTGGCCCTCACCGCGGGTCCTGCCGGGTGATCGTGTTCCCGTGGCCGCTCACGATCTTCCCGACGTTGGGGAGCGAGTCGCCGCCCGCGCCGTGCTTCCCGAAGTAGTTGTCGTGGGAGTCGGTGGTGGTCCCGTCCGCCACCGAGAAGCGCTGCCCGCCGAAGTCCCCGCTGGCCGGGTCCGTGCCGAACCAGCCCTGCTTGCCCGGGTGATTGATCTCCTCATAGATCAATTCGCCCAAGCCGCCGAGCATCCCGGGGCTCGGCGCGTTGGCCACGGGGTCGTTCTTGGCGGCGCCGACGTACACGTGATCAGCGCCGACCCCGAGTTGCGACGCCTTGTCCACCCCGGTACCAGGGCTGCCGACCAGGACGATGTCGTCAGCGGCCAACCCGCCTGGGTGCTGCGTCGCCTGTCCGACCACCAAGGATCCGTAACTGTGCCCCTGAGCGGTCACATGCGCCGGCTCCCCCTCATGGGTGGCTCGGAGCCCGGCGAGGAACTTGTTGTAGTCAGCCCCGCCCGCGACCGCCCGGTCCTCGGTGAGCACCGAGGGGCCGTCCAACTGCGGGGCGTCGTACCCCAGCCAGAACACGGACGCGACGCTCGGTGTGTCACCGTTAGTCGTCGCGCTGCTCACCGCGGAATCGTAGATGCGCTTCGCCGTCATGGCGTCGCCGCCTCCGACGCCCGCCATGGTGCTGTTCAGCCCGGGCACCAGCGACGAGACGTTGCGCGCCTTGTCCGGGTCACCCCAGGACACGATCGCACGGCCCTGCCCCTGATCACCGATCCCCAGCAACAGCAGCGGCGGGTCGGAGTTCGGCCCGCCCAGACCACCGTCCTTCTTGCCGTCGAGCCGGTCCTGAATGGACTGGAAACCGTCGAGCTTCTCCTGCAGGGCGTCGCGCTTCGCCTTCCACTTCTCGTGCTCGGGATTCGTGGCGGGCTCGCCCTTGATGGACCCCAGGTACAGATCCGGCTCGGGGCCGAGGTCGGCGATCTGGCGCTTACGGTCCTGGATCAGGTTCTTGAGGTTGGTCCGGTTGGCCTGGTCGCGGGCGGCGGCGGGGATGCCGTCGAGGTTGCCGAGCTGGTCCGGGTGGTTGAGGATCAACCGCTGCTGCTGAGCATCGGTCAGGCTGTTCCACCAGTCCTTGACGTTCTTCGGGTCGGTGCCGGCGGCGGGGATCTGCTGGAGGGCGTTCGCGGCGTCCGTGTCGGCCTTCGTGGTGGCGGAGTCCAGGGCGGTGCCGTTGCTCGCGTTGGTGGCCAGGTGGCCGAGCCGCGCGCTGATGGCCTTGTCCGCGTGGTCGGCCTCGTTGAGTGCGGCGGTGATCCGGGCCTGGATCTGCTTGGCCTGGTTCTCGGCGTCGGTGCCGGCGAAGTTCGCGGAGTTCGGGTCCTTGTCCCAGGTGATCCCGCCGTCTGCGGCCACGGTCAGTTTGTGGGTCTTGGCGTCGTCGAGGGCGCTGATCAGGTGTGACTGGGCGGCGGCGAAGCCGTCGTAGGCGTCCTGCAGGGCCTTGCTGACCAGTCCGATCTCCTGTTGGGCGGCCTGGAGCTCGTTCTCCAGGAGCTGGATCCGGGTCTGAGCGTGGCCGGCGGCGGTGCCCGTCCACTGGGAGCGGTTCAGCCTGTTGATGACCTCGCTCTGCCAGTTGTCCTTGTGCTGACCGAAAGCGGTGGCCAGGGTGTCGAAGGCGTTCTTCGCGGTGGTGATGCCGATGATGTCGGCGTCGTGAAGGGTCTTGATGTCCATTGGGCTACTCGGCCGCCTTCGCGCTGGAGGGCTTCACGGGGCCCGGGACGACGGTCGTGCCGAAGGGGTCCGGCTCGTCCGGGATTGGGGCAGCCGGGTTCTTCATGCTCGTGTGGATGTCCTTCTCGACCTGGCGGTAGTAGGTGGCCGATGCGGCGAGCTTGGTACCGACGTCGCCCATGTCGCCACCTAGCTTGTCCAGCAGCGTCTTCCAGTTCGTCCCGCAGTTCTGTATGGCGGTGGCGGTGAGCCAGCCCTTCAGACCGCCGGCGGCTTGGTTGCACGGCTCGGTGATCTTTGAGGTCTCGCCCGGTATGAGACCGCCGATGTGTTGTGCGCTCTGTCCGCAGCCGTCCAGCTCGGCCGGATTGACCTTGAACTCCAAGGCCAGATCAGGATCCGCCATGTGTCCCCCCTGTAGTCAGCCGCAGGGTGTTGCCCGTCGCCTGCGTTCCCCCCAGAAATGATTACTGTCGGATAGTAATCAGTTGCTCTTGGCTGCAATCGGTGGACCCGTGCGCTGGCATGCGCTTCCGAGACTCAGTGGTTGCTCGACGGCTGACCTGGCGTCTTGGTAAGGCCCTCGCATTCGCCGTCAGTTCGCCACTGAAGAGGTAGGCGAGCAAGGTTTGACCCAGCCGACCTTCCAGCCGGTGAACGAGAAGGTCTTGCCGGCGGAGGAGATGGTCACGGTGCGGTCGCGCATGCCGGGCAGGGTGGCGATCGGGCGGTGGGTGGCGCCGAAGACCAGGTGTTCGTAGACCTCGTCGGTGATCACCAGCAGGTCGTGCTCGACGGCGAGTTCCGCGATGCCGGCGAGCTCGTCGGCGGTGAGGACGGTGCCGGTCGGGTTGTGCGGGGTGTTGATCAGCAGCAGGCGGGTGCGCGGGGTGATCAGGGCACGCAGCTCGTCCAGGTCGGAACGGAAGGACGGGGAACCAGGCCACTGCTGAACCGCCGACTGGCCGGGATGGGTGCGACGGTCTTCGCCGAGATGTCTGCCCCGGCCACGGCCACCGGCTCGATCAATCTGGGGCAGGGCTTCCCGGACACCGACGGGCCGCGCGGGATCGCTGAGGCCGCCGCGCGCGCCGTGCTGAACGGCCAAGGCAACCGGTACCCGCCCGGCCCCGATTCCACGGGTGCCGCAGGTCCGGTGACGGAGAACGGCCCGCCACCGGTGTGAGCGCGGGGCGGGCCGTACCGGACGGTGCCGGGAGGTGCCAGGAGAGGGCCGGGGAGACCGGGATCAGGCCTCGTCGGTGCCCTCGGGGGCCTCGCCGTCCCCGTCCTCGCCCTCGATCTCGTCCTGCAGGCCCAGGCGCTCGACCATCCACTGCTCGAAGCCGACCGCGGCCTGGGTCCAGTTGGCGGTGGTGGTCACGAAGTAGTCCAGGTTGACGCCGGTGCCGACGATCATCTGGGCCTCGCCGATCAGGCGGACCACGCCGTCCTCATGGGTGTGGGTGTACACCTTGGGCCAGAGGGTCTCGCGGTTCCACTCGTCGATCAGGTCGAGGATCTCGCCCTTCTTCTCCAGCGGGTACGCGCGGTCGTAGAAGGCGCGCACCGCGAAGAGCTCCTTCTGCTCGCCGCGGAACATGTAGTAGACGCGGAAGCCCTCCCAGGGGGCGGTGAGGTCGCCCTCCTCGTCCACGACGTGCTTGAGCTGCATCTGGTCGAGCAGCTGGGCGACCAGGCCCTGGTCCGGGACGATGATCGGCGGCGGGCCGGCCGGCTGCCCGCCCTGGCCACCGGGCTGGCCGCCCTGGGGCACGCCGAACGACGGGATGGACGACGGGTCGATGCTCATGGGGGTCCTCTTCCTCAGTGCACGTGGTGGCCGGCAATGAGAGGCCGCCCTTTCCACCTCCCATCCTGCCTCATCCGTGGCTTCGCTCACAGGGGAGCCCGGGGGTGCGCCGATCTTCGTCCGAGGGGCGTCCGGGGGGTGCCGGCGGGGGCTGCGCAGACGTCGGTCACGCACTGTGCCCGGGCCCGGAGGGCGGGCCGGGCGGCGGGATGTGAGTGAGACACGTCACGTGCCCGGCGCGCGGGTTCGCCTGCCGTACGGGCCGGATGCGGTTAGCGTGCGACGGAACTCACTTCGCACAAAGCCCATACCGGGCGGGCGAGTTGAGCTGTTCTGAGTCGAGGGGGGAACAGGCGTGGACGGAACGGTGACGGGGGACGGCGCATCGCTCGGTGCGCTGCTGCGGAGTATCCGGCTGGACCGGGGGATGACGCAGGAGCGGCTGGGCGAGGCGACGGGGCTGAGCGTGCGGTCGATCCGGGACCTGGAGCGGGGCGTGTCCTGCCCGCGGGTCTCCACGCTCCGCCTGCTGACCCAGACCTGGAACCTGCCGGAGGCCCAGGTGGCGGAGCTGCACCGGCTGGCGCGCAGCCGGCGGGACCGGTCGCGGCGGCGGCAGCGGCGGGGTACGGCCGAGTGGCGCGAGGCGGAGCGGGGCCTGGCGCAGCCCGGAGACGCCGCATGACCGGAGACGCTGCATGACCGAAGCCGCCGCATGACCCGGAGCCGCCGTACGGCCACGAGACTCCGTACGGCCCGGAGACGCCGCACGGCCCGGAGATGCCGCGAGCCGCTCCCCTCCGCCTGCGGAAGGGAGCGGCCCGCGGGCCGGACGCGCGGCGTTACTTCTCCAGCGGCCCCCGGCCGCGGACGGTGAGGCGGTCTCCCTCCTCGTCCCGCTCGACCAGGACGGTGTCCCCGTCGTGCACGGCGCCGGACAGGATCGCCCGGGCCAGCTGGTCGCCGATCGCGGACTGCACCAGCCGGCGCAGCGGGCGGGCGCCGTACGCCGGGTCGTAGCCGGTGAGCGCCAGCCAGTCGCGGGCGGCCGCGGAGACCTCCAGGGTGAGCCGCCGCTCGTTCAGCCGCTCGCCGAGGCGGGCCACCTGCAGGTCGACGATCCGGCTCAGCTCGGCGGTGCCGAGCGGCTCGAAGACCACGATGTCGTCCAGCCGGTTGAGGAACTCCGGCTTGAACGCGGCCCGGACGGTGCCCAGCACCAGTTCCCGCTTCTCCGCCTCCGGGGTGGTCGGGTCGACCAGGAACTGGCTGCCCAGGTTGGAGGTGAGGATCAGGATGGCGTTGCGGAAGTCCACCGTGCGGCCCTGGCCGTCGGTGAGCCGCCCGTCGTCGAGTACCTGGAGCAGGACGTCGAAGACCTCCGGGTGGGCCTTCTCCACCTCGTCCAGCAGCACGACGCTGTACGGGCGGCGGCGGACCGCCTCGGTGAGCTGGCCGCCCTCCTCGTAGCCGACGTACCCGGGCGGGGCGCCGACCAGGCGGGAGACCGAGTGCTTCTCGCCGTACTCGCTCATGTCGATCCGGACCATCGCCCGCTCGTCGTCGAACAGGAAGTCGGCCAGGGCCTTGGCGAGTTCGGTCTTGCCGACACCGGTCGGGCCGAGGAAGAGGAAGGAGCCGGTCGGGCGGTCCGGGTCGGCGATGCCGGAGCGGGTGCGCCGCACCGCGTCCGAGACGGCCTGCACGGCCTCCGCCTGGCCGATCAGGCGGGTGCCCAACTCGTCTTCCATACGCAGGAGTTTGGCGCTCTCGCCCTCCAGCAGCCGGCCGGCCGGGATGCCCGTCCAGGAGGCCACCACGTCAGCCACGTCGTCCGGGCCGACCTCCTCCTTGACCATCGAGGGGGAGGCGGCCCCGGACTCGTCGTTCGCGGTCGCGGCGCGCTCCTGGGCCTCGGTGAGCTCCTTCTCGGCGGTCGGGATCTCGGCGTACATCAGCTTGGACGCCCGCTCGAAGTCCCCGTCGCGCTGGGCGCGTTCGAGTGCGCCGTGCAGGTCGTCCAGCCGCTCCTTGAGCTCACCGACCCGGTTGAGGCTCTTCTTCTCCTGCTCCCAGCGGGCCGTCAGGACGCTCAACTGCTCGTTCCGGTCGGCGAGGTCGCGGCGCAGCCGGGCCAGCCGGTCGACCGAGGCCGGGTCCGACTCCTTCTCCAGGGCCAGTTCCTCCATCCGCAACCGGTCGACGGAGCGCTGGAGTTCGTCGATCTCGACCGGGGAGGAGTCGATCTCCATCCGCAGCTGGGAGGCCGCCTCGTCGACCAGGTCGATCGCCTTGTCGGGCAGGAAGCGGGAGGTGATGTAGCGGTTGGACAGGGTGGCCGCGGCGACCAGCGCGGCGTCCGAGATCTGCACCTTGTGGTGGGCCTCGTACCGGCCCTTGAGGCCGCGCAGGATGGCGATCGAGTCCTCGACGCTGGGCTCGCCGACCAGCACCTGCTGGAAGCGGCGCTCCAGCGCCGGGTCCTTCTCGATCCGTTCGCGGTACTCGTCCAGCGTGGTGGCGCCGACCATCCGCAGCTCGCCGCGGGCCAGCATCGGCTTGAGCATGTTGCCCGCGTCCATCGCGGAGTCGCCGCCGGCGCCCGCGCCGACCATGGTGTGCAGTTCGTCGATGAAGGTGACGACCTGGCCGTCGGAGGCCTTGATGTCGTTGAGGACGGCCTTGAGCCGCTCCTCGAACTCGCCGCGGAACTTGGCGCCCGCCACCATCGCGCTGAGGTCCAGCGAGACCAGCCGCTTGCCGCGCAGGGACTCCGGCACGTCCCCGGCCACGATGCGCTGGGCCAGGCCCTCGACGACGGCCGTCTTGCCGACGCCCGGCTCGCCGATCAGCACCGGGTTGTTCTTGGTCCGGCGGGAGAGCACCTGGACCACCCGGCGGATCTCGTGGTCGCGGCCGATCACCGGGTCGAGCTTGCCGTCCCGGGCGGCCTGGGTGAGGTCGGTGCCGTACTTCTCCAGCGCCTTGTAGGTGCCCTCCGGGTCCGGCGAGGTGACCCGGCCGGTGCCGCGGACGTCCTTGAAGGCGGCGAGCAGCGCCTTCGGCGTCGCGCCCTGCTGCGCCAGCAGTTCGCCGACCGACCCGCCCTCGGCGGCCAGGCCGACCAGCAGGTGCTCGGTGGAGACGTACTGGTCGTCCAGGTCGTCCGCGCGCCTGCCGGCCTCGGTGAGCACCGCCAGGGTGTCCCGGGCGAGCTGCGGCGCGGCGACCGTCGAGCCCATCGCGCTGGGCAGCGCGGCCAGCCGCTGGCGCGCCTCGGCACCGACCCGGGCGACGTCGGCCCCGACCGCCTCCAGCAGGGGCCGGGCGATGCCCTCGGGCTGCTCCAGCAGGGCGATCAGGATGTGCACCGGCTTGACGTCCGGGTTGCCGGCCGTGCCCGCCTGCCGGATCGCGGCGGACAGGGCGTCCTGCGTCTTGGTGGTGAACTTGCTGGCGTCCACTGCTGGGGGGTCCTCCCTCGTCGTCCTTCACTGCTGCTGCCTTCAGCATGTACTAAGTTGAGTCTACTGCGCTCAACCCGGTCCGGCTCAACCCTTTCCGGGCTTCTTTTCCGGGCCCGGGGCGGCCGCGCAGGCCTCACGGTCGGGGCGACCGGGCGGCCTCAACGCCGCGGCGGACGCGCGGGCCTCGCAGGCTTCAGCGCCGGGGTGGCCGCGCGCCGGGTCAGTCCCAGCAGCTCCCGCGCCGGCCCGCCCGGCCGCTGCCCGGCCGGCCACACGGCGCGCAGCGGCCGCCGCAGGTCCAGCCCCTCCGCCAGCGGCACCTCGACCAGCCGTCGGGTCGCCAGTTCCTCCATCACCGCCAGCTCGCTCAGGCAGACCGGCCCGGCCCCGGTCATCGCCGCCGCCTTCAACGCGGTGGACGAGGCCAGTTCGAGGCGGGGCTGGGTCGCGCCGCCGTACGGCCGCAGCGCCATCTCCAGCACCTCCCGGGTGCCCGAGCCGGGTTCGCGCAGGACGAGCGGGGTGGCGGCCAGTTCGGGCCCGGTCAGCGGGGTGCGGCGGCGTGCCCAGGGGTGGCCGGGCGCGACCACGACGACCAGCCGGTCCGCCGCCACGACCGCGCCGGCCAGCCCGGGCGGGGTGGCCGGGCCCTCGACGAAGCCGAGGTCGGCGTGCCCGGCCAGGACGTGGCCGGCGACTTCCGCCGAGTTCGCGGTCCGCAGGGTCACCGCCGTGCCCGGGCTGGCCGCGGCGAGCCCCAGCAGCCAGCCCGGCATCAGGTACTCGGCGACGGTCAGGCTGGCCACCACGCGCAGTTTGGCGTCCCGGCGTTCGCGCAGCGCGTCGATCCCGGCGTCCAGCGCCTGGGCCGCCTCCACCACCTGCCGGGCCCACTCGACCACCAGTCGGCCGGCCTCGGTCGGCGTGCTGCCCCGGGGGGAGCGGTCCAGCAGGGGGACGCCGATCTGGCGTTCCATGCCCTTGATCCGGGCGCTGGCGGTCGGCTGGCTGACGCCCAGCTCGGCCGCCGCCCGTCCCACGCTGCCCAGCCGGGCCACCGCGAGCAGCAGTTCCAGGGCGCCGAGTTCGGGGACGCGCGGAGAGAGGCTCATAGATCCAGGCTATGCCCCCATAGGATCGTCGGCGCTACCGGCGGCCGGCCTTCGGACCGATGGTGGGGAGCATGTCCACCGTGTCCGACCTCCGCCCCCTCGCCCGCCGAGCCGTCGTCCGCCGTTCCCGGTACGACCTCTCCCAGCTCGGCCCCAACTGGTACGCCGCCGTGATGGGCACCGCGATCCTGGGCAACGGCGCCGCCGTCCTGCCCGTACGGCTGCCCGGGCTGATCGGCTTCGGCGAGGTGATGTGGGCGCTCGGCCTGGCCGCCCTGCTGGTGCTGGGCGCGGCCCGGCTGGTCCACCTCACCCGGCACCGCGAGGCCGCCCGCGCCCAGCTGCTGGACACCCCGGCCGCCGCGGTCTTCTACGGCTGCCCGCCGATGGCGATGCTGGCGGTCGGCCTCGGCACCCTGCTGCTCGGCTCGCGGGTCGTCGGCACCGGCCCGGCGGTCGCCGTGGACGCGGTGCTGTGGGGCGTCGGCACCCTGTACGCGCTGGCCGTCGCCGGCGGCATCCCGTACCTGATGATCACCCGGCACCCGGTGTCCGCCCTGGAGGCCAACCCGACCTGGCTGCTGCCGGTGGTCGCCCCGCTGGTCGCCTCCGCCTGCGGGCCGGCGCTGGTTCCGCACCTGCCGGCCGGGACGCCCCGGCAGGCCATGCTGTACGCCTGCTGCGGGCTGTTCGGGGTCGGCCTGTTGGCCACGCTGGTGCTGCTGCCGGTGGTGTTCACCGGGCTGTTGCACAGCAAGCTGCCCACCCTGGCGCTCACTCCGTCGCTGTTCCTGGTGCTCGGCCCGCTCGGCCAGTCCGTCACCGCCGTCCACCAGCTCGCCGACGCCGCCCGCCCGGTGCTGCCCGCGCTGGCACCGGCCATGCTCGACCTCGCCGAGCTGTACGGCGTCGCGGTGATCGGCGTCGCCATGCTGTGGCTGGCCGTCGCGTTCGCCGCCAACCTGCGCGCCCGGCGGGCCGGAATGCCGTTCGCGATGACCTGGTGGGCGTACACCTTCCCGATCGGCACCTGCGTCACCGGCACCTCCGCCCTCGCCCGGCACACGGGCTTCGGGGGCTTCACCGGGCTGGCCGCCGGACTGTTCCTGCTGCTGGCGTTCGCCTGGGTGCTCGCGGCGGGCGGGACGGCGGCCGGGCTGGCGCGCGGGAGGCTGCTGGCGCGCTGAGCCGCGCTGTTGCAGGAACGCCGCACTGAACCGCGCCGTTGCAGGAATGCCGCACTGAGCCGCCGTTGCAGGAACGCGCAGCAGCGGACTCACCGTGCACGGCCGACCGGCGGAACCGCCGGGCGCCGCCCGTACCCCCCGCTGGCCTCGGCCTTTACCGGAACCCGGTCCACCGCCCACGCCACCGCCCCGGACCAGTCCTGCAGATGTCTGCAATTGCGCGAACCTGCACTCGGGCGGCACTTGTTCACCGGCCGTCACGCTGTGAGGGTGGAGCCACGCCAGGTCGTCCGGGCAACCGCGGCCCGATGGTGGCGACTTGCTCTTCAAACTGACCGCAGCCGCGTCAACCCGCGGCGGTGGAACGGGGGATGGAGAGCGCCGGCCGGGGACCATGTGTGGTGATGGACCCCAGCACGGAGTCGTCGAGGCGTTGCTGCTCCGCCTCGACGGAAGCGCCGTGGCATTGGCGTACGGGCGGCGGCCCCGGACAACCCGGTGTGCGACGGCACCCGGGCCCGGGGCCCGCCGTCCCACCAGGCACCGTGACCGCCGATCCGCAGGACCAAGCCCTACCGGCACCGGTACGGTGAACCCGCCCGCAGACCGGCTCGCCCGGCAGCCTGGCACCGCGGCTCGCGCGGCGGGGAGGCGCGGGCACCACCAGGGAAGACTCGTCCGGTAGGGAGAGCGCGACGTGACGGCGGAACCGGCGGTCACGCCGCAGCACACCAGGCCCGTGGGCGGGGAACCCGACGAGGCCGCCCGGCAGCTGTACCTCGCGATCATCGCCGAAGGCGGCCGCATCCCCTGCGCCACGGGTACGGACATCGACCAGGGCGCGCTCCAACAGCTCATCGACATCGGCCTGTTGATGGTCAACCGGATGGACCGCTGCTACACCGCCGTCAGCCCGCGCTCGGTCAGCGACCGGCTCGGCGCCGAACTGCGCAGCGAAGCCACCCGGTTGCTGGTCCGCGCCGAGAGCCTGCCCGGCGCCCTGGACGGCCTCACCCGCGCCTACGACGCGATGCCCCGCCCCTCCGGCCGGGCCGGCGGCGCCGTCCACGTCGAGGGGCACGTCCACATCCGCCAGCGGATCTCCCAACTGGTCTCCGACTGCCGCTCCGAGGTCCTCACCGCCCAGCCCGGCCACCGCCCCGCCGACACCCTGCAGGTCGCCCTCCTCCAGGACGTCCAGCTCCTGCAGCGCGGCTGCTCCCTGCGCACCATCTACCAGCCGGTCGCCCTCGCCGACCCGCCCGCCCTCGCCTACGCCCAGGAAGTCACCCGGCACGGATCCCTGATCCGCGTCCTCGACGAGCCCTTCCAGCGGCTGATCGTCTTCGACCGCTCGGTCGCCGTGATCTCCGCCAGTGACGACAACGGCACCGCCGCCTTCATCAGCGACCCGGCCACCATCACGTTCCTGGTCGGCACCTTCGAACGCGACTGGGCGCGCGCCGACACCGCCGAAGCCGCCGCCGTCGGCCAGGGCCCCGCCCGGACCGTCCCCGACCGGGTCGGCCGCCTGCTCGCCCGCGGCCTCACGCAGCGTGCCGTGGCCACCCGCCTGGGCCTGAGCGAACGCACCGTCGCCGCCCACATCTCCCGCCTCCGCGACCGCTACGGCGCCCAGACGCTCTTCCAGCTCGGCTGGCTCATGCGAGGCGCCCGCGATGACCGATGAGCCCGCGATGACCGATGAGCCCGCGATGACCGATGAGCCCGCGACGGCCGATGAGCCCGGCGCGGCCGAACGGGCCCGCTACCTCACCGCCGTCCGCCCCGGCGGCCCGCCGCCCGCGAGCGCCGTCAGGCGATCCCGGCCGGAACGGGGGCTGCGGACGCCCGACAGCTCCGACAGCTCCGACAGCCGCGCAGCGCGCCGACCGCCCGGCTGCGTGAGCCGGACGGCGCGATGGCGCTGTTCCGCGTGGGACCGGTAGGTGCGGGGGGCCCGGGCACGGGGCCCGGTGGGTGAGCGCTGCTCAGCCGGTGGCGGCGCCGGTCGGCCAGTAGCCGGGGACCGGGGGCTGCTGCCGGGGGACGTTGAACTGCTCGCCGGGGGCGGTCCAGAAGCCCTCGCGCAGGGAGAGCGCCATGCCGGCCCAGTCGAGCGCGGTCTCCACCGTGTGGTTGAGGGCCTCCTGCGACCAGGTGTCGTCGAAGACCAGTGGCAGGACGGGGGCGACCTGCTCGATGGTGGCGATCAGCGGGTTGTGGGTGATGGCCTCGTCGACGAGCAGGACGATCGGCTTACGCAGCGCCGAAGCCCATCCCAGTTCCAGGCTGACGCCCGCCGAGAGCGGTGCTCCCACGTAGGCGAACACGAGGTCCGCGGACTGCAGGGCGCGGAAGTCGGAGGGGACGCGGGGCTCCGGGGCGCGGCCGGAGATGGTCCAGGCGTCACTGTGGTGCGCGCTGTACACGGCGGCACCGCTGCGGAGCAGGGTGGTGCGAAGCGTCGTCAGCCGCGTCCGGCTGGCGAGCGTCACCACACTGTCGGCCGGGCCGGTCAGCCGCATGAGCGGCGCGGCCAGGAAGACACGTGCACGCCGACCCTCAGGGGCCTGGCTGTCGTGGTGACGCAGGTAGGGCTCGGTCATGTCGACTCCGGGGGAAGGCCGACCGGGGGAGTGAGTGTCGGCGATGCGTTGGATGTGTGCTGCTGTGCGTGCTGCTCAGTGGCTGCTCTGTGCGGTGATGACGCTGGGACCGACTTAGTATTTGACGGTACATTGGCAAGGTGTGGCGTCCTGCCGGACCATCGGGAGCGAACTGATCGTCCATCGCGGGGCGCCGTCGCGTCCAGGGTTGGCCGGTGTCATCTGGATGCCTGGCAGGGAGATGACGCGGCCGGTAGACCGGGGATGAGCGCATCCCTCTCGCGCACTACTGGGGTGACCCGTTATCCTGTTCGACGCTTCTAATGGCGATTCTCGACAGAGAGAGTGGGGGCATGACTGACATGCGCCGGTTTGTCCGCAAGGTCGTACTTTCGGTGGCCGTTGTCGCTGCTGTGCTTGGCGCCGGCTCTTTCGCGGACGCTGCCGACTCGCACGGCACGATCGCCACCCGGGCTGCTGTGAGCGTCGCGGACGATATCTCCTGGCAGTGAACCCGGCCGGGTGAGGCCCGGCTCCCTGCCGGAATTCTGAATATTCCGCCACCTCGCTCGGAATGGACGTGCCGGTCAGTCGGCGGATTCGTGTGCCTTTTGACCGAGAACGTAACCGAGCTGGAATAGCGAGTCGACTTTGTAGTCGTCTCGCATTTCCGCTATGTGTCTCGCGAGCGTCCGCTCGCTGATTCCCAGGCGCCTCGCGATGACCCGGTGGCTGGTGCCTTCGAGCATCTGGTCGATGATCGTCTGCCGCAGCCGTGAAACCACCTGCTGCGGCACCGTGCGGGTGCCCTCGAACGCCAGGGCCCGACTCCAGCACCGCTCGAACACCTCCTCGGCGAGATATCCGACGACCGCCGGGTCATCGATGAAGGCCGCGAGGCTCATGTCCTCGGCGATCGGAATCACCGCGACGCGTCGATTCATCACTATGAGCCGCGTGTAGGGCTCGTCAAGGGTCCGGTACTGGCCGCCGGCTCGGGCGAGGGTGGCCACGTAATCCCTGGTCGGCTGGTGGTACCGGGTGCTGGCGTGGTAGATCGTGCGCATCTTCGTGCCACTGCGTAGCGTTTCCAGGTCCTGCTCGATCATGCCGGCGAGAAGGTCCGGTTGCCGGGGGCCGCCGGGCTGGAGCGCGAGGGCTTCCTCCAGTCCGGATTCCCTGAACTGCTCCAGCCGCTGACGAATCAGCGCCTTCCCCTGCACGTATTCGATCGACCCTCCGTGGTGCTTCGGGGTGTGGAATTCCCGCGCAAGCTCCTGCAGTTCGGAGGGAAGGGACACCGCGCGGGACAGGAACTCCAATGCCTGACGCTGCCAGGAATGGCTGAGACTTGCCGAGAGCTGTGCGGGGTCGGCGGCTATGAAAACGGTCGGGTCGTCGCTGTCGGGCACGAGAAGGCCAATCCGCACCAGCTCGTCCCGCGCCGGACCATTCTCATCGACGTTCGACCCCGATGGCAGCTTGCCGTCACCGCGGATGACGGCGAGATACAGCTCCTTTGCCTCTGCCGAGACGACGGCCGAGCCGGTGGCAAGAGGCTGCTCTCGTTCACTCATCCGCGACTCCTTGCCGTTGCCGTGATACCTGCGTCCCGTCAGCATTGACGCTCAATCGAGGTCAGCATGCCAGATTCGGTGGGCCCTCCGGAGAGGGAATGCGACCGCACTCTCTCACCAACGCGCCACCGCCGGCACCCCCCGAACAGGAGGGGGCCGGCGGCGGTGTCCGTGCGGCTGACGTCAGCGTTTGGGGCGCCAGACGACGAGGGCGCTGGACTGCGGGCTGGGCGGCTGGTACGGCACGAGGTCGCGGCGGTAGGAGGCGTGGACGGCGGCCTCGCGCTGCTGGAGGGCGGTGGCGGCGCCTTCCAGGGAGTCGGCCAGTTCCGCGATGCGGGCCTGGAGGGCGGTGACCTGGTTCTCCAGCTCGATGATCCGCTTGATGCCCGCCAGGTTGATGCCCTCGTCCTGGGAGAGCCGCTGGACGTCGCGCAACTGCTGGATGTCGCGGGCGGAGTAGCGGCGGCCCCGGCCGGCGGTGCGGTCGGGGCAGACCAGGCCGAGGCGGTCGTACTGGCGCAGGGTCTGCGGGTGCAGTCCGGACAGTTCGGCCGCCACCGAGATGACGTACACCGGGGTGTCCTCGGTGAGGACGTACGTCGGCGGGCCCGAGGGGGCCCGGCGGGCGCGGCGGCCGGCGTCACCGGGCAGGCCGTCACCGATGCCTGGTCCGATCGGGCCGTCGGGGTTGATCGGATTCATCGGGGACATCTGGTCGTCACGCTCCCTTCGCCGCCCGGAAGAGGGCTGCTCGCGGATCGTCGGAGGCGGTGGCCTCGCGGTACTGCTCCAGGGCGTCCAGCGCGTCGCCGGTGACGTGCTGGGGAACAAGGACCTCGACGGTGACCAGGAGGTCGCCGCGGGTGCCGTCCTTGCGGGTGGCGCCCTTGCCGCGGGCGCGCATGGTGAGGCCGTTGGCACTGCCCGGGGGCAGCTTGAGCTTCACCGGCGGGCCGCCGAGCGTGGGCACCTCGATGGTGGCACCGAGCGCCGCCTCGGGGAAGGTGACCGGGACGGTGACCGTCAGGTTGTCGCCCTTGCGGCCGAAGACGGGGTGCGGGTCGACGTGCACGGTGACGTAGAGGTCGCCGGGCTGGCCGCCGCGTTCGCCCTGCGCGCCCTTGCCCTTGAGTCGGATGCGCTGGTCTGCGTGGACGCCGGCCGGGATGCGGACCTGCATGGTGCGGGCGGAGCTGGCCCGGCCGCTGCCGTGGCAGTCCCCGCACGGGTCGTCGACGATCATGCCCCGGCCGCGGCAGTCCTTGCACGGCTCGGAGAGCGCGAAGGCGCCCTGGCCGCGGCTGACGGTGCCCGCACCGACGCAGGTCGGGCAGACCCGCGGGGTGGTGCCGGCTTTGGCGCCGGTGCCGTTGCAGGTGCGGCAGGGGGCCTGGCTGGTCATCCGCAGCGGGACGGTCGCGCCGTCCACCGCCTCCTCGAAGGAGAGCGTCACCTCGGTCTCGACGTCGGCGCCGCGCCGGGGCTGGGCCTGCCGGGTGCCGCGGTTGAAGAGGCCGCCGAAGACGTCGCCGAGCCCGCCGCTGCCGCCGGCTCCGCCGCCCTGGGTGCCGCTGAACAGGTCACCGAAGTCGAAGCTGTAGCTGCCGGTGCCGCCGGGGCCGCCGCCGGCCCGGAAGCCGCCGTTGGCGAAGAGGCTGCGGGCCTCGTCGTACTCCTTGCGGCGCTTCTCGTCGGAGAGGACGTCGTACGCCTCGGAGATGTCCTTGAACCGCTCCTCGGCCTTCGCGTCGCCCTTGTTGGCGTCCGGGTGGAACTCGCGCGCCAGCTTGCGGTAGGTCTTCTTGATCTCCGCGGCGGTGACGTCCTTGGGCACGCCGAGGACCTTGTAGTAGTCCTTCTCCACGTAGTCCTTGCCACTCATGCGTCCACCTCGCTGCGCCCGGCAGCCGCTGAGCGGTCCACGCGCCCCTGAATGGTTCGCTCGCTGCGCTCGCTCACGGCTCCCCGCCACCTCCCAATGTCCATCGTCACAGAGCTGTCAACACCGGGTGGGAACACGGCTGTTGACAGTGCGCTGCGGAGCCGGCCGCCGTACTGGCCGGCGTACGACTCCGCAGCGCACTGGTGGTCAGCTGTCACAGGTTGTCAGCTGTCCGGTTCGTCAGCTGTCCGAGTCACCGTCGGACTCGTCCTTGTCGCCGGGCTTCGCGTCGGCGTCCGGGCCCGGGGCCGTCTGGGTGCCCGGCTGGGGCTCCGCGACGGCGACCATCGCCGGGCGGATGATCCGCTCGCCGATCCGGTAGCCGGGCTGGAGGACCTGCACGCAGGTGTCCTCGGTGACGTCCGAGGAGTAGCTGTGCATCAGCGCCTCGTGCATGGTCGGGTCGAAGGGCTCGCCCTCCTTGCCGAACTGCTGCAGGCCCAGCTTGGCGACGACCGTCTCCAGGGACTCGGCGACGGACTTGAAGCCGCCCGTCACCTCGCCGTGCTCGCGGGCGCGGCCGATGTCGTCCAGGACCGGGATCAGGGACTCCAGGATGTTGGAGACCGCGATCTCGCGGACCGTCAGCCGGTCGCGCTCGACCCGCTTGCGGTAGTTCTGGTACTCGGCCTGCAGGCGCTGCAGGTCGGCGGTGCGCTCGGCCAGCTCGCGCTTGGCGGTGGCGAGCTCGTCGGGGGAGCCCTCGGCGGCACCGGCCGCCGCGGCCTCCTCGGCGGCCTTGATCACGGCCTCCTCGGCACCGGCGTCGTCGCCGGGCTTGCCGCCCTGCGGCTTCTCCGTCATGCGGCACCACCCTTGGGCTTCTCGTCGTCCACGATCTCGGCGTCGACGACGTCGTCGTCGGCCTTGGCCTGGGCGGAGTCGCCGGCCGCGGCGGCACCGGCGGCGTCGGCGTTGGCGTACAGCGCCTGGCCGAGCTTCTGCGCGGTGGTGGAGACCTTCTCCGAGGCCTCGCGGATCGCCGCGATGTCCTCGCCCTTCAGGGCCTCCTTGAGCTCGCCGATGGCGGTCTCGACGTCGGTCTTGACGTCGGCCGGGAGCTTGTCGGAGTTGTCGGCGATGAACTTCTCGGTCGAGTAGACGAGCTGCTCGGCGGAGTTGCGGGTCTCCACGGCCTCGCGGCGCTTGTGGTCGTCCTCCGCGTACTGCTCGGCCTCGCGGCGCATGCGGTCGACCTCGTCCTTCGGCAGCGAGGAGCCGCCGGTGACGGTCATCTTCTGCTCCTTGCCGGTGCCGAGGTCCTTCGCGCCGACGTGCATGATGCCGTTGGCGTCGATGTCGAAGGTGACCTCGATCTGCGGCAGGCCGCGCGGCGCCGGCGGCAGGCCGGTCAGCTCGAACATCCCGAGCTTCTTGTTGTACGCGGCGATCTCGCGCTCACCCTGGTAGACCTGGATCTGCACGGACGGCTGGTTGTCCTCGGCCGTGGTGAAGATCTCGGAGCGCTTGGTCGGGATCGTGGTGTTGCGCTCGATCAGCTTGGTCATGATGCCGCCCTTGGTCTCGATGCCGAGGGACAGCGGGGTGACGTCGAGCAGCAGGACATCCTTGACCTCGCCCTTGAGGACACCGGCCTGGAGCGAGGCACCGATGGCGACGACCTCGTCCGGGTTGACGCCCTTGTTGGCGTCCTTGCCGCCGGTCAGCTCGCGGACGAGCTCGGCGACGGCCGGCATGCGGGTCGAGCCGCCGACCAGGACGACGTGGTCGATCTCGGAGAGCGAGATGCCGGCGTCCTTGATCACGTTGTGGAACGGGATCTTGCAGCGCTCGAGCAGGTCGGCGGTCAGCTGCTGGAACTGGGCGCGGGTGAGCTTCTCGTCCAGGTGCAGCGGGCCCTCGGCGGAGGCCGTGATGTACGGCAGGTTGATCGAGGTCTCGGAGGACGAGGACAGCTCGATCTTGGCCTTCTCGGCGGCCTCGCGCAGACGCTGCAGGGCCATCTTGTCCTTGGACAGGTCGACGCCGTGGCCGCTCTGGAAGGTCTTGACCAGGTGGTCGACGACCTTCTGGTCCCAGTCGTCGCCACCGAGGTGGTTGTCACCGTTGGTGGCCTTCACCTCGACGACCCCGTCGCCGATCTCCAGCAGCGAGACGTCGAAGGTGCCGCCGCCGAGGTCGAAGACCAGGATGGTCTGGTCGTCCTTGTCGAGGCCGTACGCCAGGGCGGCCGCGGTCGGCTCGTTGACGATGCGCAGGACGTTGAGGCCCGCGATCTCACCGGCCTCCTTGGTGGCCTGGCGCTCGGAGTCCGAGAAGTACGCCGGGACGGTGATGACGGCGTCGGTGACCGTCTCGCCCAGGTACGCCTCGGCGTCCCGCTTCAGCTTCTGCAGGATGAAGGCGCTGATCTGCTGCGGGTTGAAGTCCTTGCCGTCCAGGTTGATCTTCCACCCGGTGCCCATGTGGCGCTTGACCGAGCGGATGGTGCGGTCGACGTTGGTGACCGCCTGCCGCTTGGCCACCTCGCCGACCAGGACCTCGCCGTTCTTGGCGAAGGCGACGACGGACGGCGTGGTCCGGGCGCCCTCGGCGTTCGTGATGACGGTGGGCTCGCCACCTTCGAGAACGCTGACGACCGAGTTCGTCGTACCGAGGTCGATGCCGACCGCGCGTGCCATCGTAAATACCTCCACGGAAGAGTTGAGCTTTACAGGCTCAAGGATGCATGACCGGACGGGCGGCGTCAACAGGCATGAGTGGCAGTCGCTCAACTTTGCTGAGCCCGTCGGCTGGGCGACCCGCGGGGCGGAGCGGCGGTGAGGGTGGAGTTACGTGACTGCCGCCATAGCCTGGGAACCTTCTGGAGACGTGTGGACGACCGGTAGTGTCCGGGCCGTCGGCCCGGCAAGTTACCGACGAGTACAATTCGTTCAGAATCCCAGCAGACAGCCCAACAGGAAGCCGCAGGAGACGGAGAGCCGATGCAGCTAGCAGCGATCGTCATCTCGCTGGTCACCTTCGTGATCGGCACCGCGCTCGCCCTTCGTGCGGCGTGGCACATCTTTAAGGTGGTGCTGACCGGCGCGCCGGACTCCACCCGCTTCGGCAAGCCCGCCCAGCGGGTGAAGACCGTCGCCGTCGAGTTCTTCGGCCACACCAGGATGAACCGCTGGGGGATCGTCGGCATCGCCCACTGGTTCGTCGCCGTCGGCTTCTTCAGCCTGGTGCTCACCATCGTCAACGCGATGGGCCAGCTGTTCGACGCCGAGTGGGAACTGCCGATCATCGGCCACTGGATGATCTGGCAGCTCTTCGTCGAGCTCGTCGGCACCCTGACCACGCTGGGCATCGCGACCCTGATCGTGATCCGGCTGATGAGCCTGCCGTCCAAGTCCGGCCGCAAGTCCCGCTTCGCCGGCTCGATCGCCTGGCAGGCCTTCTACGTCGAGTACACGATCCTCGGCATCGGCATCTGCATCCTGATGCTGCGCGCCCTGGAAGGCGCCCTCGGCGGCGTGCACTCGTACGGCCCGGAGCACCTCGTCTCGTACCCGATCGTCTCCGCGTTCAGCGGGCTGTCGCACGGCACGCTGGAGAACCTGGTCTACCTGTTCGCGATGCTGAAGATCTGCATCTCGTTCGCGTGGGCGACCACCATCGGCCTCAACCCCTCGATGGGCGTGGCCTGGCACCGCTTCCTCGGTTTCTTCAACATCTACTTCAAGCGCGCGGAGGACGGCTCCACCGCTCTCGGCGAACTCCGTCCGATGACCAGCGGCGGCCGGCCGATCGACTTCGAGGACCCGGCCGAGGACGCCGTCTTCGGCGTCTCCCAGGTCGAGCACTTCTCCTGGAAGGGCATCCTCGACTTCTCCACCTGCACCGAGTGCGGCCGCTGCCAGTCGCAGTGCCCCGCCTGGAACACCGGCAAGCCGCTCTCGCCGAAGCTGCTGATCATGAGCCTGCGCGAGCACGCCTACGGCAAGGCGCCGTACCTGCTGGCCGGCGGCGGCAAGGACGCCGAGGGCAACGAGCAGGCCACCCCCGAGCAGCTGGCGAACGTCCCCGCGGCCGCCCTGGCCGAGGCCGAGCGCCCGCTGATCGGCACCGCGGAAGAGAACGGTGTCATCGACCCGGACGTCCTGTGGTCCTGCACCACCTGCGGCGCCTGCGTCGAGCAGTGCCCGGTGGACATCGAGCACATCGACCACATCGTCGACATGCGCCGCTACCAGGTGATGATCGAGAGCAACTTCCCGACCGAGGCCGGGACGATGCTCAAGAACCTGGAGAACAAGGGCAACCCGTGGGGCCTGGCCACCAAGGCGCGCCTGGCCTGGGTCAAGGAGCTCAAGAAGGAGACCGGCATCGAGGTGCCGGTGATCGGCGAGGACATCGACCCCGCCGAGGTCGAGTACCTCTACTGGGTCGGCTGCGCCGGCGCCCTGGAGGACCGCGCCAAGAAGACCACCAAGGCCTTCGCCGAACTGCTGCACACCGCGGGCGTGAAGTTCGCGATCCTCGGCAAGGAGGAGACCTGCACCGGTGACTCCCCGCGCCGCCTGGGCAACGAGTTCCTGTTCCAGATGCTCGGCGCGCAGAACGTCGAGACCCTGAACGCCGCGCTGGAGGACGCCCCGACCAAGCGGATCGTGGCCACCTGCCCGCACTGCTTCAACACCATCGCCAACGAGTACCCGCAGCTGGGCGGCCACTTCGAGGTCATCCACCACACCCAGCTGCTGCAGCACCTGATCGACGAGGGCAAGCTGCTGCCGGTCAACCCGGTCGAGGGCCTGATCACCTACCACGACCCGTGCTACCTGGGCCGCCACAACAAGGTCTACACGCCGCCGCGCGAGATCATGGACAAGGTCCCCGGCCTGCGCCAGCAGGAGATGCACCGCCACAAGGAGCGCGGCTTCTGCTGCGGCGCCGGTGGTGCCCGGATGTGGATGGAGGAGCGCATCGGCAAGCGGATCAACACCGAGCGCGTGGACGAGGCGCTGTCGCTCGACCCCGACATCGTCTCCACCGCCTGCCCGTTCTGCCTGGTGATGCTCTCCGACTCGGTCAACGGCAAGAAGAACGAGGGCGCGGCCAAGGAACACCTGAAGGTGGTCGACGTGGCCCAGCTGCTGCTCGACTCGGTGAAGGCGATCCCGCCGGCCGAGACCGAGGAGCAGCCGGAGACGGTCGACGCGTAGCCGGACGGCCCGCCCGTACGGCCGGGCCGTCCGGCGGGCCCGCGGCCCGTGCAGCCCCGCGGCCCGTGCAGCCCCGCTGTCCGACAGTTCTGCTGTTCGACAGTTCTGCTACAACTGCCCGGCCCGGTGGACGCCGCCAAGGCGCCCACCAGGCCGGGCTTTTGGCGCCGGGCCCCGACCCGCGCGAGCACGGCGGGCGGGCGGCGGACGACGCCGATCGCACAGGCGCCGGACGGGCATTCGGTCGGAAGGAAATACAGTAGGCGCCGGACCGGCTTCGTGCCGGTCCGCCCGTTCCGGACGGAGGACCGGACGGGAACCGACCCGCGCCGGCCGCACGGCCGGGTCAGCACACCGACGGAGGTATCGGCCCGCCGGGCCGGGCCGCAGAGACCACAAGGGGAACAGCGCAGACCATGACCGAGGCGATCATGCTGGTCGGTGGTAAGGGCACGCGACTGCGTCCGCTGACCACCCACACCCCCAAGCCCATGCTGCCGGTGGCAGGCGTCCCGTTCATCGCCCACCAGCTGGCCCGGGCGGCCGCCGCCGGCGTCACCCGCGTCGTGCTGGCCACCTCGTACCTGGCCGAGGTGTTCGAGGACCACTTCCAGGACGGCACCCCGTACGGCATCGAACTGGTCTACCTGACCGAACGCGAGCCGCTGGGCACCGGCGGGGCCATCCGCAACGCCGCCTCCGGCCTGACCTGCGGCCCCGACGAGCCGGTCCTGGTCTTCAACGGCGACATCCTCTCCGGCGTCGACATCGCCGCCCTGCGCGACGGCCACGTGGCCGCCGGGGCCGACGTCACCCTGCACCTCACCCGGGTCGAGGACCCGCGCGCCTTCGGCCTCGTCCCGACCGACGGCAACGGGCGGGTGCTGGAGTTCCTGGAGAAGCCGGAGACCCCGGAGCAGATCGTCACCGACCAGATCAACGCCGGCTGCTACGTCTTCACCCGGTCCGTGATCGACCGCATCCCGACCGGCCGGGAGGTGTCCGTCGAGCGCGAGACCTTCCCCGAACTGCTGGCCACCGGCGCCCTGCTGCGCGGCGTCGTCGACACCTCGTACTGGCTGGACCTCGGCACCCCGGCCGCCTTCGTCCGCGGCTCGGCCGACCTGGTCCTCGGCAAGGTCGACTCCCCGGCCGTCCCCGGGCCCACCGGCGACGCCCTGCTGCTGCCCGGCGCCACCGTCCACCCGGGCGCGGTGCTCAGCGGCGGCACCGTGGTCGCCGAGGACGCGGTGGTCGAGGCCGGCGCGATCGTCGAGGGCAGCGTGATCCTGCCGGGCGCGGTGATCGGCCCGGACAGCCTGGTCAAGGACTCGATCGTGGGCGCCTACGCGACCATCGGCGACCGCTCGGCCCTGGACGGCGCGGTGATCGGCGACGGCGCGATCGTCGAGTCCGACAACGAGCTGCCCAACGGCATCCGGATCGCCTGCGGCACCCTGCTGCCGGTCGGCGCCGTCCGCACCTCGGCCGGCCCGGGCGGCTGCCCGGCCGGCACCAGCGCGGCGGCCGCGGTGCACGGGCCGTCGGTCAGCGCCCAGCGGTAGCGGGACGACGCTCCGCCCGGGCAGTCCCGGGGCCCGGCTTTCCGAGGCCCGTTTCCACGGGCCCTGGGGCGGCTTTCGGCCCCGTTCGTCTCAGGCTCGCTGCAAACCGGCCCCGGCTTCGTCCGGGCCGGACGCGGACTGGGCCGGACGGGTACCTTCGGAGCGTGGCTGGTAATCGATACGACAGCGGTCAGGGTGCCGACCGTCCGCACGGCGGCTGGTCGGCCCCTCCGCCGCCGCCGGCGGCGGGAGCGCCCGGGGGGCACGGGCAGACGGACGGGCCGGAGTACTTCACGGCCCAGCACCCGACGGCCGGGCCCGGGCACCCGGCGCCCGCCGGGCCCGGATACACGGCGGGCGACGGGTACGACCCGTACGCGGCCGACCGGCCCGGCAACACCCGGGCCTTCCCGGCCGGCGACCCGTACCCGGGCGGCGCCCCGTACGGGCAGCAGCCGCCGCCGTACGGCCAGGACCAGGGCTACGGCCTCGGCCAGGCGTACGACCAGGGCTACGGCCACGGCCAGGGCTACGGCCAGGACCAGGCGTACGACCAGGGCTACGGCCACGACGAGGCGTACGACCAGCAGCCCCCGTACGGCCAGGACAACGTCGCGGTCTACCGCGCCGGCGGCCAGTCCGCCCCGCACGTCGCCGGCCCCCGGCCGCACTGGCGCGAGCTGTTCGTCGGCCTCGTCCGCAACCCGACCGCGATCTTCGACCGCACCCGCGACCACCAGGTCTGGCTGCCCGCCCTCACCGTCTCGCTGCTGTACGGCGCGCTCGCGGTGCTCGGCATAGGGCTCACCCACGACGACATCGTCAACTCGACCTTCACCGTGGCGCTGACCGGCATCGCCGCCGCCGCCGTCGGCTTCGCCGTGACCGGCGCGATCTTCGGCGGGGTCACGTACGCGCTGGCCCGCCAACTGGGCGGCGACGGCCCGTGGAAGTCCACCGTCGGCCTGGCCGCGCTGATCGGCTGGCTGACCGACGCGCCCCGGCTGCTGCTCGACCTGGTGCTGCCCTCCGGCAGCGCCGTCGTCCAGGTCGTCGGCTGGGCGACCTGGATGCTCTGCGCGTTCCTGCTGACCAGCATGGTCCGGCGGCTGCACGACCTGCCCTGGGGCAAGGCCGCCGCCGCCTCGGCGCTGCAACTGCTCGCCCTGCTGGTACTGATCAAGCTGCCGACCCTGGGCTGACGGGCGAAGGGCACAATGGTGGGCGGGCCGCGGCCGAGCGCCGGAGCCCGCCCACTCCCGTCGTCGACGTCCACCGGAGACAGGCATGACCCTCCCCACCACCCACGTCAGCTTCCCGACCGGGGCGGTGACCGGCGAGTCCCCGGTGCTTGCGGTGCACCCGCTGGCCGACGGCCGGTACGCCGTCGTCACCGGGACGACCCCGTTCCACCCGCTCGACCACACCTGGCCCGACCAGCCGGCCGACCACGGCACCCTCACCGTGGACGGCACCGAGCTCGCCGTGGCCGACTGCCTGACCGGCGCCGTCGGCCCGGACGACGACGCGCTGCTGGTCGGCGCCGACATCCCGGTGCGGCGCGGCGACGAGGAGTGGTCCTGGCTGGTCCTGCACGTCCTCGACACCGACCCCGGCGACATCGTCGGCCGCACCGCCGCCCTCGCCGTCGACGCCGACCGCCGGGGCGCCCTCAGCGCCTCGCACAGCGGCTGCCACCTGCTCGCCCTCGCCCTCAACGCCGCCCTCGCCCCGCGCTGGCGCAAGGACCCGGGCCGCTCGGACGCCTTCGGCAACCCGGACTTCGACAGCCTCGCCATGGCCGCATCGGTGATGGACACCGACGCCAGCACCGACACCTACCGGCTCGGCAAGTCGCTGAAGAAGAAGGGCTTCACGGCGGACGCCACCGAGGAGTTCCCCGCCCTGGCCGACGCCCTGCCCGCCCTCACCGAAGCCGTCAACGCCCGCCTCGCCGCCTGGGTCGCCGCCGACGCCCCGGTCCGCATCGAGGTGCCCGGCCCCGAACTCACCGCCCGCCGCCAGTGGCACTGCGAACTGCCCGAAGGCGGCGCGCAGATCTTCTGCGGCGGCACCCACCTGCACCACCTCGGCGAGCTGGCCGAACTGCGCACCGAGCTGCGGCTGTCCGAGGACGGCACCGAACTGGTCGCCGTCACCAGGCCCAAGCGGGCCTGACAACGCCGCGGGCGGCCACCCCTCGCGGTGAGGGATGGCCGCCCGTCTGCGTGCGCTCGTCCGGGCCCGCGCTCCGCGCTCAGACCTTGGTGCGGTGGAAGTTCAGGTACGAGCGGGACGGCGTCGGGCCGCGCTGGCCCTGGTAACGCGAGCCGTACCGCTCCGAGCCGTACGGGTGCTCCGACGGCGAGGAGAGGCGGAACAGGCAGAGCTGCCCGATCTTCATGCCCGGGTACAGCTTGATCGGCAGCGTCGCGACGTTCGACAGCTCCAGCGTCACGTGGCCGCTGAAACCGGGGTCGATGAAGCCGGCCGTGGAGTGGGTGAGCAGGCCCAGCCGGCCCAGGCTCGACTTGCCCTCCAGCCGGGACGCCACGTCCTCGGGCAGAGTGATGACCTCGTACGTCGAGGCCAGCACGAACTCGCCGGGGTGCAGGATGAACGCGTCGTCGCCGTCCGGCTCCACCAGCCGGGTCAGGTCCGGCTGCTCCTCGGAGGGGTCGATGTGCGGGTACTTGTGGTTCTCGAACACGCGGAAGAGGCGGTCGAGGCGCACGTCGATACTCGACGGCTGGATCATCGCCGGGTCGAACGGGTCGATCGAGACCCGGCCCAGGTCGATTTCGGTCCGGATGTCCTTGTCAGAGAGCAGCACGCTTCGAGGTTACGTGCAAGAAAGGGCCCCGGACGAATCCGCCCGGGGCCCCACGACGTCCTCCTTGGCCCTCCCGCGACCTCCCGCCGACCGTCAGGCCAGGAACTCCGCGGCCTCCAGCCGCATCGCCTGCGCCAGTTGCGGCTCCGACAGCTCCCGCAGGTCGGCCAGCACCGAGCTCCGAAGCCGCCCGCACTGCGGACAGCGGATCAACCGCCCGGGACCGAGCCGGCCCGGACCGAGGTTCTGCATAGGGAACGTGGTGGTGCTGAACAGGTGCCCCTCGGCACAACGAACGACGGCGCGCTGCTCCATCGATCCCCTTCCCATCCCTAACCCAGTACTCACCCGTACTCGCACACCTGGCGGCCGAGCCCCGGGCCAGCGTCACATTAGGGGATGTTCCAGACATTCCTCACCATGGCTCGCCGCCCCGGCCCCACCCACCGGAGCACTCGCACGCGGCCCACACAGTACGCCCCAACCCCCGCCCCCACCTCACACCGCCGCACCCCCGACCACTTGTGCAACCACAGTCGCGAATGGGGTACAGTGGCACTGGATCGAGCGGTCTCTGACGGCTCATCAGGCGGGCGTAGTTTAATGGTAGAACATGAGCTTCCCAAGCTTATAGCGCGAGTTCGATTCTCGTCGCCCGCTCCATACCGAAAGCCGCAGGTCATCTGACCTGCGGCTTTCGCGTTGTCCGGACCAACCCGGATCACTGAGTACCAGGAGACGCAAGGCGCGGAACCGGACTGCCGACGGGGACTGATCCCAGCGGGCCCCAGGAGACCGCGGCAACCGAGCCGCTGCGCGCATGCCCGCGGGGCGGGGCTGGCCGGCCCCGACCCGCGGGTGGTGGGGTCAGGAGGTGGTGGTGAGGGCTTCGAGGGTGGGGACGAGTGCGGCGGGGGTGGGCAGGGCGGCGTTGTCGGAGCGGAGGCGGTGGGCGGCGTCGCGCAGGGCCGGGTCGGTGATGAGCTGGTCGAGGAGCCGGGTGTCGACGGCGTCGGAGGCGGAGCGGAGGGCGGCGCCGGTGGCGGTGAGGGCGTCGGCGTTGATGAAGTGGTCCGCGCCCTGGGGGAGGAGCAGTTGGGGCAGGCCGGCCTGGAGGGCGGTGAGCATGGTGCCCGAGCCGCCGTGGTGGACCAACGCGTCGGCGTGGCCGAGCAGTTCGTTGAGCGGTACCCACGGCAGGCCGCGGACGTTGGCGGGCAGGGTGCCGAGCGGGGCGAGGTCGGCGCCGCCGACGGCGAGCAGGAAGTCGGCGTCGACCTCGGCCGCCGCCTCGACGAGGCGGACCACGGCACGGACGCCGTCGAGCTCGGTGAGGACGGTGCCCAGGGTGACGACGATCCGCGCGCGGTCGGCGGGGCGGAGGAACTCGGTCGGGACCACGCCGCCGCCGTTGTACGGGACGTAGCGCATCGGCAGGCCGGCCGGGTCGCCGCCGAGCGGGCCGACGTTGAGCGCGGTGGCGGCGGCCGGGCCGGCCAGTCCGTGCTGCTCGTAGACGTCGGTGAAGTGGGAGGCGAGCAGGTCGGTCATGGGGAGGCCGGCGCTGACCCCGAAGTTGTGGACCACCGACGGGATCTTGAGGCGGGCCGCCACCAGCGGGGCAGCGGCGTGGAAGGAGTCGTGGACGAGCAGGTCGGCGCCCCACGCGGTGGCGGCCTCCAGCAGGTCGTCGACGGCAGGGCGGGAGGCGTGCGCGAAGATCGCGGCCGCCATGTCGAAGATCTCTTCCTGGGACCTGCCCCGGTCGACGTACTCGATCTTGCCGCCGAGGCGCTCCTCGAACAGTTCCCGGATGTTCCGGCCGTCGCCGATCTCGACGATCGGGAAGCCCGCGCTGCGGAGCTGCTCCAGCGGCTGCCCGCAGGCGAACAGGATCTCGTGCCCGGCGGCGCGCAGCGCCTGTGCCGTCGGCACCATGGGGAAGAGGTGGCCGGCCGCGGCGGGGCCGGTGAAAAGTATGCGCATCGTCTACTCCCGGTCAGTGAAACCAACCAGGCAGTCTCATCCCGGAAGTTGATGGTTCGTCAATTTGGTTGGGATCACCATGCGCGGTTATCGGCCGTTTTGAACAGGGGCTTGTTACCCGGGGGTCGGTGTGCTCTTCGCGGCGCGGTCGGGGTGGTGGAGGCCCGGGCGGCGATGGGTCGGGCGGCGGGTGTTTCCCGCCAGGACGGCGGCGTCCCCGGGCGCAGCCGACATGCAGAGTAGGGGTCGGAACGCGGGGAGCAATGGGTGAAGTCGCCGCCGAAGTGCACGCCGAGGTCGACGTCCGGGTCTAGGGCGAGGTGCTGAAGTGGGTCGTAGGGGCCGCAGAGTGGCGCGAGTTGGCCGCATGTGGGCGGTGTTCGGCGTCGTCGGCGCCGGGCGGAGAGGGGTCCGTCACGGCGTTCCGGCGCGGGCGTGGACGGATGGAACTGCCCGCACCCGTCCGCCGTCCAAGCAGTGACGGAATCCCTGCCCGGTTGAATGCCGGGAGGAGTGCGGAGGGCCCTGTGCAGTCAGGTGGTGCCGAACTGAACGTCGGATGCCCGGGCGGTTGCCCCGGCGGAGCGCCGGTCGCGTCCGTCCGGTGGCCGAGACCGGCGACCGGCGTGGCGGTCGACCAACTCGGTGCCGCCGAACGCTGCGAGACGCTGCTCCAGGACACCCTGGACGCCCTCGACCCGTCACCGGCCTGGCAGGAGGCGGCGCCCCGGGCGGGCGCGCGGCTGCCGCAGCCGGGGCGCGGCTCGGCGGGGCGCGGGTCGGAACTGCGCTGGTACGTCACCCGGGGGCGGGACATCCTCACCGTCGTCTCGCTGCCCCGGCGGTCGGTGATGGTGGGCGTGGTGGAGCGGCACTGGCGGCGGCGGGGTTGGACGATCACCTCACTGAGCGCCGGCTATGACCGCCCCGGAGTCGGTGCGGCCACCCGGGACGGCTACCGACTGGCGCTCTGCTTCGGCGAGTTGGGCGAGGCCGGGCTGACCGCGAGTTCGCCGGGGGTGGCCCGGTCGGAGCGGCTCCCGGTGCTGCCGGGGGACGACGGGCGCGGCTCCGGGCCACTGCCGTACGTGTGTTGTCCGTACTGGAGCGCGCTGGTGTAGCGAGCGGTCGTACCGAAACGCGCCGCGTACCGGAGCTCGGAGCTCGGAGTGCGGAAGGGGCGGGTCGGCGTGGAGCGAGTCCCCCCGGACACGCTCCACGCCGCCTCGTCACGCGGCTTCGGCGCTGCCGCTCCCCCCGACCCCCCGGCAATCCCGCCGTTCCCCCCTGGCAACCCCCTCCGGCGAGAGCGGTCCGCACAGGCCCCGGCGAGCCCCCTCCTCCGGGGGCGTCGTTGACCTCACGCTAACAAACCGCGTGGTTGGTTTGTCAATAGGGAAATCCACGAAACATCCACATTGTGGTGATCGGCTGGTGCCGCGACGACAGGCGCTGGACCAGGGACTTGTGTGCCTCTTCGGGCGTCTGGAAGTCGAATCTGGCACGCCAGGCGAGTCTGCGAGTCGCGCGCACGCTGCCCGGAATCCGACATTCCCCCCATCATGGCAGCACACAGTGACACCGTGCGAGCGCCCAGCGCAGCCGAGGACGAGCCGGTGGACCGGGCAGGCCAACGCCCGGCAGGCCAACGCCCGGAGTCAGCGCACCAGTCGGCGTTCCTTCGCCACCGCGACCGCGCCGGACCGGGTGTCCACGCCCAACTTGTCGTAGATGCGCCCGAGATGGGTCTTCACCGTCGCCTCGCTGATGAACAGTGCCCGCGCGATCTCCCGGTTGCCCAGCCCCTGCGCCAGTTGTTCGAGGATGTCCTGCTCGCGCTCGGTCAACTGCGGGGCGGGCGCCCGCATCTGCGCCATCACCCGGGAGGCGACCGGCGGTGAGAGCACCGTCCGGCCCCGGGCGGCCGCGTGGACGGCGGAGAACAGCTCCTCCGGCTGCTCGGCCTTCAGCAGGTAGCCGGTGGCGCCCGCGGCGATCGCCCGGGTGATGTCGGCGTCGGTGTCGTACGTGGTGAGCACCAGCACGTGCGGGCCGCCCGGGGCGGCGGTGATCCGGCGGGTGGCCTCCACGCCGTCGATGTCCTCGTCGAGTTGAATGTCCATCAGGACTACCTGGGGCGCCAGCCGGGCGGCCAGGGCGACGGCCTCCTCGCCGGTGCTGGCCTCGCCGACCACCTCGATGTCGCCCGCGCTGGCGAGCAGCGCCAGCAGGCCGGCCCGCACCACCGCGTGGTCGTCGCAGACCAGCAGCCGTACGGGGGCCGTGCGGGCGGGAGTCGTCCGGGCGGGCGTCGTGTTCATCGGGGCTCCAGGGGGATCGCGGCGGAGACGACGGTGCCCTCGCCGGGGGTGCTCTCCACGGTCAGCGTGCCACCCAGCTGCCGCAGCCGGGCGCGCATCGCGGGCAGGCCGTACCCGCGGCCGTCCCCGGTGCCCGCGGTGCCCCCGGTGCCCGCGGCGCCCGGGTCGAAGCCCTGCCCGTCGTCGGCGATGTCCAGGACGGCCTGGTCGCCGAGGAAGGACAGCGTGATCGCCGCGGTCGACGCCCCGGCGTGCTCGCGGACGTTGGCCAGCGCGCCCTGCGCGATCCGCAGCAGCGCGGACTGTGCGGCGGCGGGCAGCGGCACGGGCGTGCCGTCCAGGTGGAAGCGGACCGGCAGCCCGCTCTCGGCGGACTCCCGCCCGGCCAGCGCCCGCAGCGCCTGGTCGAGCGCCCGGCCGTCGGCGAGCTCGGCGGGCGCGAGGTCGTGGACGAAGCGGCGGGCCTCGGCCAGGTTCCGGGCGGCCACCTCGGCGGCGGTCCGGACATGGGTGCGGGCGGTCACCGGGTCGGTGTCCCAGGTGCGTTCGGCGGCCTGCAGCAGCATCTGCTGGCTGGACAGGCCCTGCGCCAGGGTGTCGTGGATCTCCATCGCCAGCCGTTCGCGCTCGGCCAGGGTGCCCTCCCGCCGTTCGGTGGCGGCGAGTTCGCGCCGGGTGCGGACCAGGTCGGTGATCAGCGCGCGCTGCCGGGCGGCCTGCCGGGCCATGAAGAGGAAGACACCGGTGGCGAGCGCGGCCACCGTGGGCGGCAGCAGCACGAGCGTGGCGTCCGCCCCGCCGGGCAGCCGGATCTCGGCGATCACCACGAGCAGGGTCAAGGCGGCCACCAGCGGGATCGCCGCCTTCGCGGGCAGCGCCCGCAGCGCCGTGTAGATCAGCGGGACGGCGCACCAGGCGAAGCTCGGCGCGAGCAGTACCAGCACCACCCAGAGTGCGACCACCAGCGCCGACGGCCACCGGCGCCGCTGACCCGACGTGGGCGGGCGGCGGCGGTCGAACCAGGAGCCGGCCGGCTGGGCGACGGCCAGGGCGGCGCTCAGGCCGATCACCCAGGGCGCCTGGGAACTGCCGGAGTGGTGGGTGAGGTAGCGGTTGAGTGCGGCGGCGAGCAGCACCACGAAGGCGGAGTCCAGCAGCAGCGCGAGCCGGCCCGCGTCCGGATCGCCGGCGTCGCGGTCGACGGCGCCCGGACGGTCGGTGGCTCCGGGACGGCCTGCGGCGGGGCGTGGCTGCTGCACGGGTGGCTCCTGGTCGAACGGCGGTGCGGGGCGGCCGATCCGCGCTGACCCGCGGCGCTGACCCGCGGCGATCCGCGCTGACCTGCACCGATCCCTTGATGGTGGCCCGTCCGGCCCGGTGCCGCATCAGCCGATCGGTTGACGCCGCCGTCCTCCATCACGCCGGGATGCTCCCGCCGGACCGTCGATGTGGCGGGCCCGTCCTCGGCCGGAGGATCGAAGCACGCCGCCGGGCGTCCCCCGACCCGGCGGTCCCCGATCCCCCACACCACCCCGCAGACCCGCTGAGGAGCTGGACCATGAAGAAGACCTCCGTGCGCACCCGGGTGCTGACCGGCACCGTCGCCGCTGCCGCGCTCGCCGCCGCCACCGTGGGCGCCGTCTCGGCCAGCGCCGAGACCTCCGAGACCCCGGCCGCCTCGGCCGCCCCGGCCGCGGTGAAGACCGACGCTCAGAACAGGAACCTCGCCCAGAGCACCGGCCTGACCATCGACGCCGCCACCCGCGCCGCCCAGGCCGCCCTGGACGCGGCGAACAAGGCCGGCCAGCACGTCTCGGTCGCGGTCGTCGACCGCGACGGCGTCACCCGGGTGCTGCTGAAGGGCGACGGCGCCAGCCCGCAGGCCCCGGAGTCGGCCGCGCGCAAGGCCTTCACCGCGGTCTCCTGGAACGCGCCGACCTCGGAGCTGGCCAAGCGGCTGGCCCAGGCTCCGAACCTCAAGGACATCCCGGGCACACTGTTCCTGGCCGGCGGCGCCCCGGTGCAGTCCAAGGGCGCTCCGGTCGCGGCCGTCGGCGTCGCGGGCGCGCCCAGCGGCGACCTGGACGAGCAGTTCGCGCAGGCCGGTGTCGGCGAGCTGTCCAAGTGACGCCCGCCCCGCCCCGCTGACCCGCCCCGCTGACCCGCCCCGCTGATCGGGCAGGCCACCGCACCGGGCAGGCCACCGCTCCCGGCCGGGCCATTGACTCGTTCGGGTGAACGCCGGAAGGGCTGCCGCAGAACACGGGATGACCCTTCGAAAAGCCGGTGCCGCTGTCAGTGCCCCGTGGCAGGCTTCCCGCTATGACGGCGTGGACCCTCAACGACATCGAACGTGCGATCCGCTCCTCCTGGGGTGTCGACACCTGTGCGCCCGAGGATCTGGCCCACTGGCGTCCCGACAATCCCGCCCGCGGCCAGTGCGGGGTGACGGCGATGGTGGTGCACGACCTGCTCGGCGGCGACCTGATGATGGGCGAGGTGTACGTCGACGGGGTCCGGACGGACCTCCACTGGTGGAACCGCTTCGCCACCGGCTTCGAGATCGACCTCACCCGCGAGCAGTTCGGGCCTGACGAGCTGATCGGGCCGGGCCGCCCGGTCGCCCGACCGGCCCGCCCCGGTCGGCTGCAGGCGCAGTACGAGCTGCTGCGCAGCCGGGTGGTCGCCGAGTTGGAGCGCGGGGCCGCCGCGCACCGCAGCCGGCTGCCGGAACGCGCCTGCGCCTGAGCGGCCCGACCAGCACGAGCGGGCCCGGCCGGCGCCACCACGCCGGGCAGTAGGGACAGCACGGGAGCAGCCCGGGAGGCCCCGGCGGCCCGCATGACGTTGCCCCGCCAGGCTCCTGACGTACAGTCGCCCGCAGATGGGTGGCGATGGCGACAGGAGTGCACAGATGACGGGGACGACGGTCGGCTTCGTGGGGCTGGGTGCGATGGGCCGGGGCATGGCCGGGAGCCTGCTGCGGGCCGGTCACGCCGTACGGGTCTGGAACCGGTCGCCCGAACCGGTCGCCGCCATGGCGGACGAGGGCGCGGAGGCGGCCGGCTCGCTCGCCGAGGTGTTCGCCGCCGACACGGTGGTCTCGATGCTCGCCAACGACGAGGCGGTCGAACGGCTGCTGCTCGACCCCGCCCTGCTGGCCGGCGCCACGGCGACCCTGCACGTCAACATGGCCACCGTCTCGCTCGGCCTCGCCGAGCGGGCGGAGGCGCTGCACGCCGAGTACGGCATCGGCTACGTCGCCGCGCCGGTCCTCGGCCGGCCGCCGGTCGCGGCGGAGGGCCGGCTGAACATCCTGGCCGCGGGCACGGCGGACCTGTTGGCCAGGGCCGAGCCGCTGTTCGCCGCGATGGGCGAGCGCACCTGGTACTTCGGCGAGAGTCCCCGTCAGGCCAACACCGCCAAGATCAGTGCCAACTTCCTGCTGGCCTGCGCGATCGAGTCGATGGCCGAGGCGTGCAGCCTGGCCGATGCCAACGGGGTCCGGCCGACGGATCTGGTCGAGATGCTCACCGGCACGCTCTTCCCCGGGCCGGTCTACTCCGGCTACGGCGCGATGGTGGCCGAGCGCCGCTACGAGCCGGCCGGGTTCCGGCTGCCGCTCGGACTCAAGGACGTCGGCCTGGCGCTGGAGGCGGGGGCCGCGCGCCACGTCCCGCTGCCGTTCGGCAGCGTCCTGCGGGACGCCTTCCTGGACGCGCTGGCCCACGGGGACGGGGACAAGGACTGGGCGGCGGTCGCCGCCGTCGCCCGCCGCCGGGCCGGGCTGCCCGAGTGATCCCGGGCGGGGGCACGGGGCCGGGCGGGAGCGTGGGCGCGGGCGTGGAATAACCGGCGTGCGGTGGCTGCTCGCATCTCCAGCCGCAGCAACCGCAGCAACCGACCGGGGGAGTTCCGATGTCCGACCAGCCGTCCGACCGCCTGACCGTCCAGCCGTCCGTCCAGCCGTCCGGGCAGCCGTCCCCGTCATCCCAGTCATCCGACGAGCCGTCCGATACCGGGGCGCGGCGGCGGTTCCTGTTCCTCGACGCCAGCTCGCGCGTCGACGGCAACTCCGTGCAACTCGCCCGGCTGGCAGCCGAGTCGAGCCTGCCCGTCGGCGCGGAGCAGCGCTGGCTGCGCCTGGACGATCACCCGCTGCCGCCCTTCCGGGACCTGCGGCACACCGGTGACGGCCGCTACCCCGAGCCGGTCGGCCACGAACGGACGCTGCTGGACGCCACCCTGGCCGCCACGGACCTGGTCTTCGTCGCACCGCTCTACTGGTACTCGCTGCCGACCACCGCCAAGCTCTACCTCGACTACTGGTCCGCGTGGTTCCGGGCGCCCGGAGCGGACTTCCGCGCCGGGATGCGCGGCGGCACCCTCTGGGGCGTCACCGCACTCGCCGACGGCGACGACAAGGCCGGGCCGCTGATCGACACCCTCCGGCTGACCGCCGAGTACATGGGGATGCGCTGGGGCGGCGTACTGCTGGGCAACGGCACCCTCCCGGGGGACGTCCTGCGCGACGAGCGGGCGCTGATCGCGGCCAAGTCCTTCTTCGCCCGCTGAGTCCGCGCGGGTCCGCGCGGGTCCGCGCTGGATCCGCGCTGGATCCGCACGAGGCCCGTGGCTGGGGGCAGGCCACCGGAGGCAGGCCGCCGGGGGCCGTGCGGTACGGTCCTCGGTGGACGTGTACCCGTCACCTTGGGTCACCTTTTGGCAAAGCGCAAAAGCCTTACCCCTGGACAGAGTTGAACTATTCGGACGGACCCGTTCCGAGGCTCCGTCACAGTGCGGCACCCGCCTTCCGGACCGGCTCGATCGTTCGGTACTCTCCGTCGGACTTTCAGCTTCGTGGGGGGTTCGCGGCGTCCGCGGCCGCCCTCTCACGCCCGGGCCTCGCCCGGAAACTTCCGTGAGGTCTCCTTGTCCATACGTCGCAGTCTTGCCCTTGCCGGCGCCGCCGCGCTCGCGTCCTCGCTCGTGCTGGCCGGCGCCCAGGGCGCCATGGCCGTCGGCACCACCGGCTCCCCGTCCGCCGTCGCGCCGCCGGCCGACAAGGCGTCGCACGCGAGCCTCGACCTCTCGCTGAACGGCGTGCCCGGCACGTTCATCGCCGGTGGTGACGCCCGCGAGTTCACGTTCAAGATCGACAACAGCACCAAGCACGACTTCGTCTTCATCCCGCTGCTCAAGTTCAAGAACAAGGCGGGCTCGCTCCAGGCGAAGGACCTCAAGGTCCAGTTCCAGCTGCCCGGCGGCCAGTGGCAGGCCGCGGTGGTCGCCCCCGACCAGAGCGGGGAGAAGAACAGCTCGGTCCTCCTGATGCTCGGCACCCTCGACGCGGCCGGCAACCCGGTCGACGAGGACCTGCACGCGGTGAACCGCGGCGCCAACTACGCGATCAAGGTCCGGGCCTCCTTCGCCGACGACACCCCGCTCGGCCGGGCCGGCGTCATCCCCGTGGTCTTCTCCGCCCAGCTCGACGACACCAGCCACCAGCCGGTCGACAACGGCCGCCTCAGCTGCGACGGCGGCGTGGGATTCGTCATCAAGGCGCACGGCGGCAAGCCGAGCCCCACCCCGACCCACCCGGGTACGCCGAGCCCTTCCCCCACGCACCCGGGCACGCCGAGCCCGAGCGGGAGCGGTTCGCCGTCGGGGAGCACCTCCCCGACGGCCCCCGCGACTCCCACCGGCCCGGTGACCGAGAAGCCGACCACCCCGGTGACCGAGAAGCCGACCACCCCGGCCACCGGTGAGCCGTCGCCCGGCGCGTCGACCACCACCCCGGCCCCGGCCGGGAGCAGCAGCGACACCCCGGGCCCGATCGACTTCCCGGTGGAGCCCCCGGTCATCACCCCGCCGCCGCTCACCCCGGCAGCCGTCGACAAGGCCAAGGCCGCGGCGGACAACGGCGACAAGGCCCTCGCCCAGACCGGTGGCGGCGACGACACCACCGCGATCGCGGCCGCCGGCGCCGCCGTCCTGGTGGCCGGTGTCGGCACCCTCGTGGTGCTGCGCCGCCGCAAGACCGGCTCGCAGGGCTGACCCCCGGCGGTGCTTCAGCGCTGATCACCGCTGAAGCACCGCTGCCGTGTCACTGCCGCACCACTGAAGCGACGCCGTAGCAGCGCCGACGCCGCGCCGTAGCAGCGCCGAAGCGGCGCGGACCCCACCCGCCGGTTGCCCGAGTGCCCCGTGCCGCCCGCGCCCGTCCACCGGACGGGCCCGCGGGCGGCACGGACGGTACCCCCGCGTCACATAGGATGTCCGGCCGGAGGGGGGCGGAACCGGCGGGGAGAGGACAGGTGCGGGAAGTACGCACGGCACGGGCCGGCACCGACTACGAGGCGGCGACCGGACGCATCGCGGGGCTGCCGCTCCGCAGACACCACATCCTGTTGGCCGCCTGGACGGTGCTCTGGTTCTTCCTGGTCGAGCCGAGCGGCGGCTTCTCCTGGCACTACCTGCGCCAGGGCGAGCAGCTGCTCTTCAGCGGCCAGTCCGACGGCGGCCTGTCGCTCTACGCCCACCACCCGGAGCTGCAGATCGGCCCGGTCAGTCTGGCCGCGGCCGGGCTCACCGCCCCGTTCTCGGCGCACACCGGCGAGCTGATCGCCGAGGCGGCGAGCGCCGCGCTCGGCCTGGTGATGCTGGTCGTGGTCGGGCGCACGGCGGCGCTCTACTACCTGGGTACCGGCACCAACCACCGCCGGCTCCAGCAGCGCCTGCTGATCGCCGGGCTGGCCTTCATCCCGATGTGGGTCGAGGTGTCGGTCCGTTTCGCGCACCTGGACGACGTCCTCGCGCTGTTCTTCACCACGCTCGCCGCGCATGCCCTGGCCCGCGGCAAGCCCACCCAGGTCGCACTGTTCCTGGCGCTCGCGGTGGATTCGAAGCCCTGGGCGATCGCCTTCACCCCGCTGATCCTGGCGCTGCCCCGGCGCACCTGGCTCCGTACCGCGCTCTGGTTCGCCGCCCTGGTGGCGGTCGCCTGGCTGCCGTTCTACCTGGGCAACCTGGACACCATGGCGGCCGCCAAGTTCACCATCCCCAACCAGCCGGCCTCCGCGTTGCGCTGGTTCGGGGTGACCGACCCCGCCACCCCGTGGTGGGACCGCCCGACCCAGTTCGCGCTGGGTCTCGGCCTGGGCAGCATCGCGGTGTGGCGCGGCCGCTGGCCGGCCGTGGTGCTGCTCGGCGCGGACGCCCGGATCCTGCTCGACCCGAGCGTCTACACCTACTACACCGCGTCGATCCTGCTCGGCACGCTGCTCTGGGACGCGGTCGGGCAGAAGCGGCTCGTCCCGTGGTGGAGCTGGATCGCGCTGGTCGCGTTGTACGGCGGCACGCTGGTCATCCCGTCCGACTCGGCCCGCGGCTTCGTCCGGCTGGCCTTCGTGGTGGTCTCGGCCGCGTACGTGCTGCTCTGGCCGACCCAGCAGCCCCGCCGCCCGCGGGCCAGGGGGCACGGCGACGGCGGACGGCGGGCGGCCCGGCGGCGCGAGCGGGTGCTGGTCGGCGCCGGGTCGTGAACGGCCGCGCGCCGTGCCTCGGGCCCGCTGCCTCGGGACCGCGCATCGGCCCGCGAGGCGGCCCCGTGCATCGGGCTTGACCCTCACGCGACGTGAGAGCCGAGGCTGGTGGTCAGCACCAGGGAGGAACCCCGATGACCAGTGAGGGCTACTCGGTCGGTGCCGTGGCGAAGATCGCCAAGGTGACCGTCCGCACGCTGCACCACTACGACGAGATCGGCCTGCTGTCCCCCGTCGGCCGTACCCGGTCCGGCTACCGCCGGTACGGGGACGCCGACCTCGACCGGCTGCAGCAGATCCTCTTCTACCGCGAACTCGGGTTCCCCCTGGAGGAGATCGCGGCGATCCTGGACGACGACTCGGTCAGCCCGAGCGAACACCTCCGGCGGCAGCACCGGCTGCTGACCGACCGGATCAGTCACCTCCAGGAGCTCGCCGCAGCCGTCGAACACGCCATGGAGGCACGGAGAATGGGCATTCAGCTGACCCCGGAGGAGAAGTTCGAGATCTTCGGCGAGGGCTACCAGGAGGAGTGGGAGCAGGAGGCCGAGCAGCGCTGGGGCGACACCGCGGCCTGGGCCGAGTCCCAGCGCCGCACCGGCGGCTACACCAAGGCCGACTGGCAGCGGATCCAGACCGAGATGGCCGAGCTCAACACCCGCCTGGCCGCGGCGATCACCGCCGGCGAGCCCGCCGACGGCACGGTGGCCACGGACCTCGCCGAGGCGCACCGGCAGCACATCTGCCAGAACTTCTACGACTGCACGTACATCATCCACCGCGGCCTGGCGTCCCTCTACGTCTCCGACCCGCGCTGGACGAGCACGTACGAGGACATCGCCCCGGGCCTGGCGCAGTGGCTGCACGACGCCATCGTCGCCAACGCGGACCGGCGCGAGGGGAAGTAGCCCCGGGGCGGCTCCGCGAGGGGTGGCAGCCCTCGGGGTGGTTCCGCGAGGGGAAGCCACCCGCGGGCTACGCCACCCCGCGCCCGAAGGAGCGCCGGTAGGCGGTCGGGGAGGTGTGCATCACCCGGCCGAAGTGGTGGCGGAACGTCGCGGAGCTCTCGAAGCCGACCGCCACGGCGATCTCCTCCACCGTCCCGTCCGGCGATTCCAGCAGCGGCAGGCTGGCCGCGATGCGCTGGGTGACGATCCAGCGCATCGGGCTGGTCCCGTTGCGGGCGGTGAAGTGCCGCAGGTACGAGCGGTCGGACATCCGGGCGGCGCGGGCCAGCGCCGAGATGGTCAGCGGGGACGACAGGTGGTCCAGGGCCCACTGCATGCTGCGGGCGACCCCGTCGTCGTCCTCCGCGACCGGGCGGACCGCCGCCTCGATGTACTGGGCCTGCCCGCCGTCCCGGTGCGGCGACACCACGAAGCGGCGGGCCACCGCGTTGGCGACCTTGGCGCCGTGGTCGCGGCGGACCAGGTGCAGGCAGAGGTCGATGCCGGCCGCGCTGCCCGCGCTGGTGAGCACGTCGCCGTTGTCCACGTACAGCACGTCCGGGTCGACCCGGACCGCCGGGTGGCGCTGCTGGAGCAGTTCGGCGTACCGCCAGTGGGTGGTCGCCTCCCGGCCGTCCAGCAGTCCGGCGGCGGCGAGCGCGAAGGCGCCGGAGCAGATCGACACGATCCGGGCGCCGCGCTCGTGCGCCGTGCGCAGGGCCGCGACCAGCCCGGAGGAGACTTCGCCGCCGAACGCGTTCGGCACCCCGGGGACCACCACGGTGTCGGCCGCGGCCAGTTCGTCCAGCCCGTGCCGGGCGGTCAGCGCGAAGCCGCCCACCGCGTCCAGCTCCGTCCCGGGCCGGTCGGCGCACACCTTCAGCCCGTACCAGGGTGCCGCCAGCAGCCCGCTGAGCTCGGGCCGGGCAAGCCCGAACACCTCGACCACCACGCCGAGTTCGAACGGCGCCATGCCCGCGAAGGCGTACACCGCGACATCGTGCACGGGCTCCGGACGCCGGCCGATGGCGACGTCCACCGACCGCGGCCGGGGGCCGACCGCCTGCCCGGTGCCGACCGCGACCGCGCCCGCGACCGCGCCCTCGACGGCGCCCTCGACGTCCTGCTCGGCCATGCGAACCCCCTGCTCACGGGTGGCGGAATGCCGGTGAGTGTAGCCGTCCGGGCCTGCTCGGAACTTTCTTCGAACCCGCCTGCAACCTTCACTCCCGTCGCACGTCCTTTGGTACGGGGCGGAGGGAGCCGGGCCGAGGGCGGTCGAGAGGATCCCCCCGATCACGATCTTGATCAGGTGAACCTGACGGAACGGCCGGCGCCGTCACCGTCCCGGGGGAAAGCGGAAACGCACATGTCCATGGCCATCGGGCCGACCGCCGCGCCGACCGGAGCGCGCGGTTTCTCCGTCCGTGGGGTGGTTGCCCTGCTGTTCGGTGCGCAGGAGGCCGACGAGCCGCTCGCCGGTGCCGCCACCGAGCAGGAGGCGAAGCAGCGCCGCTCCGGCTTCCGGCTGCTGCGCGGCGGCCGCAAGCCGGTCGAGGACCGGCCCACCCTGACCGACCTGTACCACGCCCACCGGCTCGGTCTGGTCCGGATGGCGGTCCTGCTGGTCGACCACCAGGACCTGGCCGAGGACGTCGTCCAGGACGCCTTCACCCGGCTCTACCAGCGCTACGGCGAGGAGCTGGACGACCTCGACAACGCGCTCGGCTACCTCCGGACCTCGGTGGTCAACGGCGCCCGCTCGATGCTGCGCCGCCGCAAGACCGCCCGCGAGTACGTGCCGCCGCACGTGGCCGACGCCCCGTCCGCCGAGGAGCACGCGGTGCTCAACGACGAGCACCGCCGGGTCCTGGTGGCCCTGCAGGAGTTGACTCCCCGCCAGCACGAGGTGCTGGTGCTGCGCTACTGGTCCGACCTGTCGGAGGCGCAGATCGCCGAGACCCTGGGACTGTCCCGGGGTGCCGTGAAGTCCACCGCCAGTCGCGCTCTGGACGCCTTGGAAAAGCACCTGGAGAAGGTTCGATGACCGACAAGCTCCCCCGCCGCACCGGCGGTGACGGCGACGGGCCGGCCGAGACCCCGACGGAACGGCTGCTCCGCGAGGCGATGTCCGCCCGGGCCGGCGCGGTCACGGCGACGAGCCTGCGCCCGGCCGCGCCCCCGAAGAGCCGGGTCCGCCGGCTGCGCCCGGTGTACGCCGTCACCGTGCCGCTCGGCCTGGCCGCCGCGATGGCGATCGGTGTGCTCACCTTCCACGGCGAGCCGGCCGCCCAGGACGAGGTCCCGCCGCCGGCCGCCACCCTGACGACCTCGCCCAGCCCGACCCCCGAGCCGACGGACACCCCCAGCCCGACGGCCGCCCCCACCGACCCCGGCACCCCGACCGGCGGGTCCGAGACTGGCGGGTCCGAGACCGAGGCCCCGCTCGCCGGCGGCCTGCCGTCCTCCTCCGCCTCCAGGACCACCGGCCCCCCGGCGCCCGGTGCCGTGAGCTCGTACAACCTCCGGGGCGTCAGGTTCAAGGTCCCGGCGGGCTGGAAGGCCGTGCCGGTCGCGGCCGACCGGGTCTGCGTCCTGAGCCCGGGCGCGCCGACCGAGCCGCAGCAGGGCTGGTCGCAGGCGAAGTGCGAGCCGTACGGCGTGCTGGTGGTGGCCTACAACAGTCCGGACGAACCGGCGGCCGGCGCCTGGCCCACGATGGCCGACCTGGCGGCCCCGTCCGGCTGGGGCCACCAGCCGAACTGCCCGGTCTGGGGCCACCCCTACGTCCCCGAGAACGGCTACTCCTCGGTCGGTTCCCCGCTGTGGACCAAGGACGTCGTGGCGGGGGAGACCATCGACAAGACCCAGTGGCAGGTGACCTGCCGGCCCGGTGACTCCTTCACGGCCCAGATGTGGGGGCTGAAGTCGGACCAGGTGTACATCGTGGCGAACGGGCTGAAGGCCGAGTACCAGCCCGCCCTGGTCTCGATCCTGGACACCCTGGACGTCAGCGGGCACCAGCCGCCGGCGGCCGCGCAGGCGGACGCGAACGCGAACGCCGTCACCGTCAGCGTGGACGGCCTCGTCACGGGTCAGCAGGTGCCGAACGACGGCACTCCCACGATGTTCTCGGTCACCTTCAAGAACACCGGCAGGACCGGCTACGACCAGGTGACCCCCCTCGTGGTCGCCGAGGCGTACGGGGGCAGCCAGCCGACCGTGCAGGGGACGCTGGAGCGGCAGGACGGCACGGCCTGGAACCCGGTGAACCTCAACCGGCCGGCCATGGGCAAGCCCGGTACCGCCGGGAGCTTCCCGCTGGCCGCCGGGCAGAGCGTGACGCTGAAGTACCGGATGAAGCTGACCAAGGAGGACGGCGCCGGAGTGATGCCGGTCAGCGCGGAGGCCCTGCTGATCCCGGCCGAGGGCGTGCCGGACAGCCTCGGCCAGCGCAGCGTTCCGCTGCGGGTGACCGTGAAGTAGGCCTGCCACGGCCCTCGTCTGGGCGCTGTGACCTGCGGTTTCGACTGGTCACAGCGCCTTTTCGGCGTTCCGGGGAGCCTGCGGAAAGTATTTCGAGCCCGCCTGCAACCCTCCGGCGGGATATGCGTCCATACGGGTGAGAGGCGGGGAGAGCGAGCCGGCGGGTCCGGGGCTCGGGCCGGCTCCTCGGGGCGCGCGACGACGCGCCCGATCCTTCGCTCACCACCAGCACCAGGTCTCTTGGGGGGACTGTCACATGAACGCGTCCGTTATCGCCCGTATTGCGAAGATTATTCCACTGGCCGTCGTCGTCGCCGTGGGGGCCGCGGCATGCGGACCGACGGACGGCGCGGCCTCCGTCGCCGCCGCCCCGGCCGCAGCCCCGGTCGCCGCCGCCCCCGCGGCTGTCTCCTCGGCGACGCCCGGCGCCGGCGCCGTCCCGGCACCCGCGTCCGCCCAGGCCGCTGCACCGGCCGCCGCCGCGCGCCCTGCGGACGGGCGGTCGCGATGGCGGACGGCACGCTGGAGCGCAAGGACGCCTCGGGCTGGAAGACGCTGGACCGGCTCAGCCAGGGCTCCGGGATGGACTACGTGCTGAACCGCAACGACGGGGCCTTCGCCCTCGCCGCCGGTGAGAGCCGGACCATCGAGTACCGGATGCGGATGTCCCTGGCCAACACCCCGGGCCGGCTCGCGATCGAGGCGGATGCCCCCGTGCCGAACTCCGAGGACACCCGGGGCCTGGCGAAGGCCGTGGTGAACGCCTCGGTCGTCGACCACCAGGGGCCGGCGGTGACGGCGGTGTCGTCGGCGGCCACGGGGATCGTCGGGACCACCCCCACCGTCTTCTCCTTCGTCGTCGCCTCGCCGGGCGGCACCGCGAACGTGCGTCCCGTGGTGGCCCTGTCGGGCGTCGATCCGCTGGACCCGCACGACGTCGTCGTGGAGGCGATGGCCGGCGGCGCGTGGAAGCCGGTGGACGTGCAGGAGGACTGCGACGGCCTGGTCTCGGTCGCCCCGACCGGGCTGTAGGTCAAGCGGTGGGACGACTCGGCGGAGTACGCCTTCCGGGTGACGCTGAAGAAGGCGCCGCAGCACGGCGTGGACGTCCTGGTGGGCGCGCGGGCGAACGGCCACCAGGCCGCCCGCTGGAACCCCTTCGCGGGGCCGATCGCGCGGTGACGGATCCGCGCGGATGACCGAGGGCCCGGCCTCCCGCTGCTCGGGAGGCCGAGCCCTCCGGCACGCTCGGGCTCAGGCGAGCGAGGCCATCCAGGCCTCGACGTCGTCGGCGCGGCGCGGGAGGCCGGCGGAGAGGTTCTCGTTGCCGTCGGCGGTGACCAGGATGTCGTCCTCGATCCGGACACCGATGCCGCGGTACTCCTCCGGCACGGTCAGGTCGTCCTGCTGGAAGTACAGGCCGGGCTCGACGGTGAGCACCATGCCGGGCACCAGCAGCGCGTCGACGTGCTCCTCGCGGCGCGAGTGGGCGCAGTCGTGGACGTCCAGGCCGAGCATGTGGCCGGTGCCGTGCAGGGTCCAGCGGCGCTGCAGGCCGAGGTCCAGGACCTTCTGGACGTCGTACACCGAGGCGTCCAGCAGGCCCCAGGCGAGCAGCCGCTCGGCGAGGACGCGCTGCGAGGCCTCGTGGAAGTCGCGGAAGCGGGCGCCGGGCTTCACCGCGGCGATGCCGGCCTCCTGGGCGTCGTACACCGCGTCGTAGATCCTGCGCTGCAGCTCGGTGAAGCGGCCGTTGATCGGCAGGCTGCGGGTGACGTCGGCGGTGTAGAGGGTGTGGGTCTCGACGCCCGCGTCCAGCAGCAGCAGGTCGCCGGGGCGCACGTCGCCGTCGTTGCGGACCCAGTGCAGGGTGGTGGCGTGCGGGCCGGCCGCGGCGATGGTGCCGTAGCCGACGTCGTTGCCCTCGACCCGGGCGCGGCGCCAGAAGGTGCCCTCGATCCAGCGCTCCGAGGTGGCGACGGCCTGGCCCAGCTCGCGGACCACGTCGGTGAAGCCCTTGACGGTGGCGTCGCAGGCGGCGCGCAGCTCGCCGATCTCCCACGCGTCCTTGACCAGCCGCAGGCCGCTCAGGAACTCCTTGAACTCGGCGTCCTTGTCGGCGTCGAGGGTGTCGGCGAGCGCGGCCTCCAGGCCGGCGTCGTAGCCGCGGACGATCCGGGTCGGCACGGCGGAGTCCCTGGCCTGCTCGGCCAGCTCATCGGCGGCCTTGCGGACGTCGCGGGCGGGCAGGCCGAGCAGCTGCTCCTGCTCGGTCAGGCTGTGCCGGCGGCCGACCCACAGCTCGCCGTGGCCGTCCAGCCAGAACTCGCCGTTCTCGCGGTCCGAGCGGGGCAGCAGGTAGAGCGTGAACTCGTGGCCGGCCGCGCCGGTCGGCTCGCCGACCAGTACCGCGTCCTCGGTCTGGTCGCCGGTGAGGTGGACGTACTCGCTGGAGGCGCGGAAGGCGTAGTCGGTGTCGTTGGAGCGCGCCCGCAGGTTGCCGGCCGGGACGACCAGGCGCTCGCCGGGGTAGGCGGCCGACAGCTTGGCGCGGCGCTCGGCCGCGTACGGGGCCTGGGCGACGGCGGTGAGGCCGTGCAGCTCGGTGTCGGCCCAGCCGGACTTCATCGAGGCGGCCAGCTCGTCGGAGATCTCGCCGTAGAGACCGTTCTTGCGGCCCTTGAACTCCTCGGGCTCCTCGCCGCCCTCGGCCTCGGGGTTCTCGGCCACCGCGGGGGTACGGTCCTCGGTCACGTGCAACGCCTCCTTGGGGGTGGTACTGCCGCCCCTCGGGGGAGGTGTCGGATCGCGACACGCGCGGGCGGCCGTGCGTCCATGGTACGGACGCCCGGCCGCTCGTTCGTTCGGGCCCGGTACGACCGGTACGACCGGTCGGGGCCCGCGGTTGCGTGGAACGCGTGGAACGCGCGGTCAGTCGAAGCGGGCGGCCAACAGCATCAGGTCGTCGGTGGCCGTCGACGCGGCCACCGGCTCCGGGCAGACGGCCAGCAGGTGGGCGCAGAGCCGGTCCGGGTCGATCCGCACGTCGCGCGGGGCGTCGGCGGCGGCCCGGCGCAGGTTGGCCTGCCCGGCGTGCAGGGTGGGGCCGCAGCGGCGGGCCAGCCCCTCGGTGTAGAGCAGCAGGGTGTCGCCGTGCTCGGCGGTGAACTCCACCCCGGGCGCTTCCCAGCAGGCCAACATGCCGAGCGGGGCGGAGAGCGAGGTCTCGACGAACTCGGCGCCGTGCCGGCCGACCAGGACGGGCGGGCAGTGCCCGGCGCCGGCGAGGGTGATCCGGCGCTCCTCGGGCTCGATCCAGGCGTAGACGGCGGTGGCGGTGCGGGTCGGCTCGGTGGTCTTGAGCAGCAGTTCCAGGTCGCCCAGCACGGAGACCGGGTCCTCGCCCTCCAGCACCGCGTACGCCCGCAGCGCGGCCCGGACCCGGCCCATCGCGGCGGCCGCGCCGGGGGCGGAGCCGGGGCCGGCGCCGGGTCCGTCGCCGGAGACGGAGCCCACGGTGAGGCCGACGGTGCCGTCCGGCAGCGGGATCGCGTCGTACCAGTCGCTGCCGCAGGAGCGCTCCAGCCCGGCCGGGACGAGCCGGGCGGCCAGCCGCAGTCCGGCGGTCCGGGGGAGGCAGTCGGGCAGCAGGCCGCGGCGCAGCGCCTCGGTGGTGCGCCGGATCCGGTCGGCCTCCAGCTGCTTGGCAAGCAGCGGGGCGGCGATCTCGCAGTAGTGGTGGGCCAGTTCGCGCTGGCAGGCGGTCGGTTCGGCGGGCTCGTCGTAGAACCAGAGGACGGCGGCGAGCGGGCCGTCCTCGGTGGTGGCGAGCGGCAGGCCGTAGGCGCCGCCGAGGCCGAGGTGGACGGCGAGTTCGCGCAGCCGGGCGCCGACGCCCGGGTCGGTGGCGAGGTCGGGGGAGTGCAGCTGTTCGGGCCGGTCCCGTTCGCGCAGCAGCCGGGTGAGCAGGCTCTGTTCGGTCGGGACGGTCTCCAGGGCGCCGAGGCTGGAGCGGTCGAGGCCGAAGCCGACCGGCTGGCCGGGGCCGCCGCCGGGCAGCCTGGTGACCAGGACGCCGCGGCGGGCGCCGAGCAGGGCGGCGCCGGAGGCGAGCACGGTGTCGAGGGTGGCGGCCAGGCCGCGGGCCCGGACGAGCCGTTCGGTGTGCTCGTGCAGGCTGGTGATATCGGACAGGCGTCCGGCCAAACGGTCCTGCACCGCGGTGGACGGTGCCGTGCGCTCGTCCGCCGGGCCGTCCGCCGAGCCGTCCGCCGGGTCGGCCGGCGCGTCGGCGGGACCGGGCAGGCCCGGCGGGTCGAGGACGGTGAGCCCGCCTGAGCAGCCGGGGCGGCCAGGTTCGACGGTCGTCGTCGACGGGTGGGACGCCGACTGGTGGGACTCGTTCATGCCGCCACTCCTGACGCGGTGCTACGTGCCATGCGAAACCCCCAGGTACGGCCGATGTGGAGCGAGCACGGCCAAAGGGCGTGTTTCGCCTCGATTCGCTACTACTCGTGATTGATCGACAGCAATGCCACCACTTCTACACAGGCCATTCGGGGCATGTCCAGATCCAGGACGACGCGGTCGCCGGTTCCACGGCCACCGCGACCCGGTCGGGGGGCGTGCACGCTTGGGGCGCGCGCCGGTCGGGCCGGGAGGCATGGAGCGAGCCGCAAGCGGGCAGAACCGAGGGGACGGACCGGGCGGCCGTCCGGATCGTATGCCCGCGCCGCCCGCGAGCCGGTTCGGCCGGGCCTCTCTCACTCGTACGGTGGAACCAAGCGCGCCCGGGCGGCGTCCATCCGGTCGCATACGGGATTCTCGTTCCAAGGGCTGTTCCAGTGCGCGGCCCTTCTCATGTCGTGCTCCACACCGTGCTCCACGTCGTAGCCGCGCCGTCCGCCATGCCGCCCGCCCCGTTCCGCCCCGCTCCGCCCGGGGCCGTGCCGCGGGCCGGCCCGTGCGGGGAGTGCCGGCGACGCCGATGGAAGGTGGAGCGAACCGAGCGGTCAGGGAAAGGAACGAGCGCCATGCGTGAGAACCCGAAGGACCGGTCGGAGGAGCGTGCCGCCCGGCTGTGCGCGGCCCTGACGGCCGCCGGAGACCACCGCTGGCCCGTGGTGCCGGGAACCGTGCTGAACGGCGGCCGCTGCTCCTGCGGTGACCCGGACTGCGGCGTCCCGGGCGCCCATCCGCACGACCCCTCGCTGCTGGCCGCCACCACGGACGCCCGGATGGTGCGCTGGTGGTGGGAGCGGCAGAACCCGGACGCGCCGGTGCTGGCCGCCACCGGCACCACCCTCTCGGCGGTCAGCCTGCCCGCGGCGGCCGGTGCCCGGGCGGTGGCGTACCTGGGCGCGCTGCGGATGCCGCTGGGCCCGGTGCTGGCCATGCCGGGCCGCTACGCGCTGCTGGTGGCCCCGTACTCGCTGGCGGTGCTCGGCGAGATGCTCGCCCAACTTCCTTGGGTGCCAGGCTCGTTGCGCTACCACGGGCCGGGCGGCTTCCTGGCCCTGCCGCCCGGCGGGCCGGCCGGGCGGGTGCGCTGGGTGCTGGCTCCGCGACCGGGCGCGGGCGGCGGGGTCTGGCTGCCCCAGGTCGGGCCGCTGCTGGGCGAGTTGGTGGAGGCGACGGTCCGGCTGGACAGCGGGCGCTCGGCGTACTGACCCGCGGTGGTCCACGCGGCGATCCGGGCCGGCCGCCCCGCGGCGATCAGGGCCGGGATCCGGTCCGGGCTCCGGGTGTTGATCCGCGGTGATCCACGCGGCCGTCCGGAAAAACAAAAGATCCGGCCGCTGGCGACGGGGGATGCACCAGCGGCCGGACTCTTTAGACAGTAACAAGGATCTGCGCTCGCGCCAATTTCCAAGACGCCCTCCACGCCCGGAAATTGCGCGTTCACGGCGACAATGTGACGCGTATCACGCGGATCCTGCACGCTTTAGTTCAAGGTGACCTGACGGTTCACCAGGTTCGCGCGGGCGCGCCGCTCCTCGGCGGTCAGCGGGGTGGCGTCGGCGAGCACGGCGGCGAGCCGCTCGCCGAACTCGGCGGCCGGCTTCTCGCAGTCGGCGGCGGTCATCGACAGCGGCAGGTCCCACACCGGGACGGTCAGACCGTGCGCGCGGAACGAGCCGACCAGGCGGGTGTCCGGGCCGAGCGAGGCCTCGTCGGCGGCGTTCAGTCGGGCCAGCGCGTCCAGCAGCTGCTCCTCCGGCACGGTCATCACCCAGCGCAGGTGGTTCTTGTCCGGGGTGCCGCACCAGTAGGCGGCGTCGAGGCCGGCCAGCTTCCGGGTCGGGATGGCCGACGCGTTGGCGCGCTCCAGGGAGGCGGCGACCTCGCCGGTGGCGGTCTCGGCGTCCTCCAGCCAGAACTCGAAGCCGGTGTGCACGTCGGGCGTGAACGCGGCCGTGGTGTCCAGCAGGTCCTGCAGGCGGCGACCGCCCGGGACGGTCCGGCGGGCCGGCACCGGGTTGCCCGGCTCGGTGGCCAGGGCCAGCTCCAGGGCGTCCGCGAGGTCGCGGCTGAGGTCGCCGGAGGAGGACTGGGTCTGCAGGCCGAGCAGGATCGAGCCGTCCTGACGGCGCAGCGCCGGCCAGGCCAGCGGCAGCACGGTGGCCAGGGTCACCGAGGGCACGTCACCGATGGCGCCCTCGGCGACGCCGGCGGCCAGCGTCAGCGGCACCGTGGCGGCGGGCACCAGCTCGCGCAGCGCGACCCAGTCGGCCTCGCCCGGCAGGCCCTCGAACGGGCGGTGCACCAGCTCCTGCACCGCGTGCGAGGCCTCCCGGCCGTGGCAGGCCTTGTACCGGCGGCCCGAGCCGCAGGGGCAGTCCTCCCGGGCCCCGACCACGGGGACCTCGCCCGTGGCGGCGGTGGTGGACTGACGCTGCGGCGCCTTCTTGGCGGCCTTCTTGCCCATGGTGCGGCTCTCCCGGGGACGGTGGTCTTGGTCCCGGAAGCCTACTGACGTTCGCGGGGCACCCGTGCGTGCCCCGGCGCGCGCGTACGCGCCGGGGCGGGCGGGCGCCGCGCTGCGCGTCCTGGTGCCGCGCTGTGCGCGACGGGTGCCGCGAGGCGCGCGACGGGTGCCTTATGCGTGACGGGTGCCCTTTATGCGCTACGGGCGCCGCCGTTGTCGCGCCGCGCGTGCCGGGCGCGGGCGGGCAGGGCGGCCCAGACCGTGACCTCGCCGGGCGCGTCGCGCACGCCCCAGTCGCTGGCCAGCTGGTCGATGATGCTCAGGCCACGGCCGCCGCGGGAGGTCAGCGAGGGGCTGGCGGGCAGTGGCCGGGTGGCCGCTCCGCCGTCGGTGACCTCCAGGGTGAGCACGCCGTCGGCGTGCATCTGCCAGCGGACCAGCACACCGCCGTCCGGTTCGGCCGCGCCCTCGCCGGGCTCCCGGCCGCCCGGCACGGGGTGCGCCCCGGAGGGGACGCCGACCAGGACCTGCCCGAGCACCTCGGCCCGGGCACTGCGGCCGAGCGCGGGCAGCGGGCCGAGCGGGCGGGCGTATCGACACGCATTGCTCAACAGTTCGGAAAGGATCAGTACGGCATCATCGATGACCGGTTCCGGTATCTGCCGGTCACCCAGATCTCGACGCAGTCGGCGCCGCGCGACCCCGACACTCGCTGGGCCGTGCGGCACTGCCATGGTCGATGAAGTCGGCACTTCACGCGCCACCATCAACGCCACCCCCGGACCTCCTTCAGCGTCAGCCGAGGGAGAGATGCCCCTTCGTAATGCGTCGGAAACAGGCACCGGACGATCCCGCGAGCCCATTTCGAGTGTCGCGACGGAGGGTCGACACCAGGTCATTCCCTGCTCACCCTCTGTCGTCCGGGGGCAGGAATTCCGGCAATACCGCGCGGTGAAGGTTTGACTGCCGACCAGCGCGCTACGGCCGGGCGGGCACGGCCCACGGTGCGTCCGCGGATCACCGGCCGAGTTGCGCCAGCACCTCCGCGGGCCGGTTGGTGATGATCGCGGACACCCCGAGTTCCAGGCAGAGTTCGACGTCGGCCGGTTCGTCCACGGTCCACACGTGCACCTGGTGCCCCAGCTCGCGCAGCCTGGTCACCAACTGCGGGCGGGCCCGCACCAGCTCGATGCCCGGCCCGGCGATCCGCGCCCCGCCGGGCAGCGGCGCGCCCTCGCGCAGCCGGCCGCGCAGCGGCAGCGTCCGCTCGAAGAGGAACACCCGCCGGTAGTCCGGCGCGGCGGCGGCCACCCGGTTCAGCGCGATCGAGGAGAAGCTCATGATCCGGGCGGACGGGCGGCCGCCCTCCTGGGTCGCGCCGATCTTGTACCGCTCCAGCATCCGCAGCAGCTCGTCCTCCACCCGGCCGCGGAAGCGCACCGGGTGCTTGGTCTCGATCGCCAGGTCCACCGGGCGGCCGCAGTCCACCACCAGCTCCAGCAGCCGCTCCAGCCGCAGCACGCCGCGCAGCTCCGGGTCGGTGCTGGGGCGGCCGGTCTTCCAGGCGCCGAAGTCGTACGCCTCCAGCTCGGCGAGCGTCATCGCCGAGACGGTGCCCCGGCCGTTGGAGACCCGGCCGATCCGCCGGTCGTGCACGCACACCAGCCGGCCGTCGGCCGTCACCCGGACGTCGCACTCGACCGCGTCCGCGCCTTCGTCGAGCGCGCGGCGGTAGGCCGCGAGGGTGTGTTCGGGCAGGGCGTGGGAGGAACCGCGGTGGGCGATCACCTGGACGGGCGGCGCGGTGCGCGCCGCCGCCGAGGACAGGTCTGGGCTGGTCACGGGGCCAACGATAGGCGGCGCAGGTGACGCGGGGGCGAAGACGGCCCCAACCTGCGGGGCCGTCTTCGGATGGCCGGGCGTCAGCGCGCGGTGCGACGGGTCAGCGCCCGGCGGGGCAGCGCGGCGCGACGGGTCAGCGCGCGGCGCGACGGGACAGCGGGGTGAGCGCCCAGGTGGCCAGGGCCGGCACCAGGAAGGCGAACAGCGAGGCGGAGGTCCACTCCTGCGGGGTGAAGTGCAGGGCGGCCTGGGCGGACGTCCAGAAGTCCGTCCACCAGCCGGCCACCGCGGTCGGCGCGATGAACTGGTAGACCGCGAAGCCCAGCACCCACGGCAGCAGCATCGTCCAGCGCGACGGCGCGTCCTCGGAGAGGTTCCAGCCGTGCCGGCCGGCGCCGAGGAAGAAGTCCACCGCCAGCACCGCCAGCAGCGGCACGAACACCGAGCCGATCAGACCGAGGAAGTTGGTGTAGGTGTCGGTGAACCTGTCGATCCGCAGCGCCAGCACGGTGATCAGCACGCCGATCCCGCCGCTGAGCAGCCGGCGGTCCACCTTCGGCAGCAGGTTCTGCACCGACATCGCGGTCGAGTAGACGTTGGCGAAGGACTGGTCCGTCTCGCGCAGCACCAGGACCAGCAGGAACAGCCAGCCCGCCCAGACACCGAGGAAGGAGTCGAAGACCCTGTTCGGGTCGCCGCCGGACTGCAGCAGCGCCATCAGACCGAGCGCGTAGCACCAGACCTGGGCGATCGTGTAGCCGGAGAAGCTGCCCCAGAACGACGAACGCGCGGTGCGCGAGTGCCGGGTGTAGTCGGCGGCCAGCGGGACGAAGGAGACCGACACCGCGATCATCGCGTCGGTCGCGCCCAGGAAGCCGTGCCAGTTGCCGGCGCCCGGGTCGGGCACGCCATGGCGGCCCAACTGGACGGTGAAGTACACCATCGCGACGGCGACCGCCCCGGCCACGAAGCGGCGCAGCACCGCGATCGAGCCCAGCGGCCAGATGGTCAGCGCGGTGGTCAGCGCGCCCGCGAGCAGCACGAACAACCAGCGGTAGCCGGTGGTGTGGGCGACGGTCTGGGCGCCCGCCGAGATCGTCAGCAGCTCGAACACGCCCCAGCCGACGCACTGCACGATGTTCAGCACCGTCGGCAGGTACGACAGCCGGGTGCCGAACAGCCCGCGCAGGTTGGCCATCGCGGGGGCGCCGGTCCGGGCGCCGATCAGCGCGGCCACGCCGAGCATCGCGGTGCCGACCGCCGTACCGACCGCGATCGCGGTCAGCGCGGCGGCCAGCGACAGCTCGCTGCCGGGGGCGCCGAGCACGGTGGCGGCGGTGGAGAAGCCGATCAGGCTGACGCCCAGGTTCATCCAGAGCGCGAAGTGGTCCCGGAAGCGCAGCGTGCGCGGCGGCTCGGTGTCCAGCACCAGCGGGGCCTCGACGCGGCCGGCGGGGTCCAGGACGGCGGTCGCGGTCGTGGTGACCTCCGACCCGGGAGCTCCGGACTCGGGGAAACCCTTGGACGCGTGGGCGCCCGAAGAAGAGGATGACGAAGCAGACGGCATGGCCGATACTCCCTACGCCGGCATTACCCGGACAGGTTCCGGCGGTCAGCGCCCCCTCGAACGTCCGCCGCGATCGCGTGGCGTACGGTCGACATGCGCACTCTCAGCCTGGTGGGTCCAAGCTCCCGCGTGTCAGTTTGGAACGACAGGCTAACCGGCACAGGGGCGAACACCCAAGGCCACGGCCTGAGCGGTCCGCATCGCGGAACGTCCGGCGGGGGGCGGGGAGCCGCGGCCGTCGGCGCCGGCTAAGGATTCTTATGAGTTCTTCAGAGGGGTCCTTACGGCAATCGAATCGACAATGCGAAAAACTATGGTCCTTGGTTCTGCCAGCTATGGAGGTCGTCCGTGAGCACCGAGCGCGAGGTTGGGCCCACCGGGCCGCAGGGGGAGCAGCCCGCCGGCCAGGGGGCGGCCGAGTCCGCTTCCGAAGGCCCCGCTCAGGGCGGGCACCAGCCGACCATGGCCTTCCGCCGGGTCTCCGAGCCGGAGGCCGCTGACGCGGGGGCCGACGCGGCGGAGGCCGCACCCGTCGAGGCCGCCCCGGCGGGCGGCGGGCACAAGCCCACCGTCGCCTTCACGAAGGTCCCCGCCCCGGAGGCCCCGGCCGTCGCACCCGCGGCACCCGTCGCACCCGCGGCACCCGTCGCACCCGTCGCACCCGTGACGCCCGCGGCGTCCGTCGCCGACGAGCCCGCCGTCGACCCGGCCACCGGCTACGTCGACGCGCCGCCGCCGGTCCTGCCCCCGGCCCCGGAGGCTCCCGCCACCGCGGCGGGAGCCGCGCCGGCCGCCGCGCCCGCGGCCCCGGCGCTGCCGCCGGCCGGCAACCCGTACGCCACCCCGACCCACGGCGTCCCGGCCGCCGGCGCGCACGACGCGTACGGCGCGGCCCCGGCCGCCCCCGGCACCCCGGCCGCCCCCGTCCCCGGAGCGCCCGCCGCGCCCGGCCACCACCCGTTCGGTGCCGGCCAGCCGCTCGGCGGCTGGGGTCCGACCCACGACTCCTCCTCAGGCGGCGCGGGCTACCCCGGCGGCCCGACGGGCCCGCTCGGCTACCCGTCCGAGTACCCCGGCGGCCCCCACGGCGGCGGCCCGGGCAAGAAGCGCGGCGGTCTGGTGGCCCTGATCGCGGCCGTCGCGCTGGTCGCCGGCGTGGCCGGCGGCGCGCTCGGGGTGACCGTCGCCGACCGCAACGGCACCAGCAGCTCCGCGGACGACCATCGCAGCACCACCGTCCAGGCCAGCGACACCCAGAAGAACGAGCCCGCCCCCGGTTCGATCGCCGGCATCGCGCAGAAGGCGCTGCCCAGCGTCGTCACCATCAAGGCGCAGGGCAACGGGGAGTCGGGCACCGGCACCGGCTTCGTCTTCGACACCGAGGGCCACATCCTCACCAACAACCACGTGGTCGCGCCGACCCTCAACGGCGGCAAACTGACCGTCAAGTTCGCCGACGGTACGTCCTACAACGCCTCGGTGCTGGGCCACGCCGAGGGCTACGACGTTGCCGTGGTCAAGATCGAAAACCCGCCGAAGGGCAAGCTGGCCCCGCTGCCGCTGGCCGACTCCGACAAGGTCAACGTCGGCGACGCCACCGTCGCGATCGGTGCGCCGTACGGCCTGGAGTCCACCGTCACCAGCGGCATCATCAGCGCCAAGGACCGCCCGGTGGCCTCCGGCGACGAGACCGGCTCGCAGGCCTCGTACATGAACGCCCTGCAGACCGACGCCTCGATCAACCCCGGCAACTCCGGCGGCCCGCTGCTCGACTCCGGCGGCGCGGTGGTCGGCATCAACTCGGCGATCCAGTCGAACGCCTCCGCCAACGGCCGGGCCGGCAGCATCGGCCTGGGCTTCGCCATCCCGATCAACCAGGCCAAGTGGGTCGCGGACACCCTGATCAAGACCGGCAAGCCGGTCTACGCCAAGCTCGACGTGCTCCGCAACGACGACTACAAGGGCGACGGCGCGCAGATCCAGACCAAGGACATCCAGGGCCAGCCCGCCGTCACCCCCGGCGGCGCGGCCGACAAGGCCGGCCTCAAGCCGGGCGACGTCATCACCAAGCTCGGCGGCGTGCCGATCGAGAACGGCCCCGCCCTGGTCAGCCGGATCTGGACGCACAAGCCCGGCGAGACCGTCGACGTCGAGTACACCCGCAACGGCCAGACGTCCACCACCAAGGTCACCCTCGGCCAGCGCGAAGGCGACCAGTAGCGGCCCCGCCCACTGACCCGCACCCCCGCGAAACGGTGTGCACCGAACCCTGCCGGACCCGTTAGGCTGACCTCCGCCTGGAGAGCTGCCCGAGCGGCCTAAGGGAACAGTCTTGAAAACTGTCGTGAGGTGACCCCTCACCGTGGGTTCGAATCCCACGCTCTCCGCTGGTAGGAGAACCACCTGCGCAAGGCGGGTGCCGAGTTCGCTCGGCACCCGCCTTCTGCGTTCGCGGGGGCGGTTGGGAGGTTCGGTGATCGGGGTTGACCCTGACACCGTGGGAGGCCGTGGAGTGGTAGCACCATGTTGAACATCGGAGACTTCGCCAGCCACGGCCGGGTGTCGGTGCGGATGCTGCGCCACTACGACGCGATCGACCTGTTGCGGCCCGCCCGGGTGGACCCGGTCAGCGGGTACCGCTCGTACGAGGCCGCCCAACTAGCCCGGCTCAACCGGGTGATCGCGCTCAAGGAGCTCGGCTTCACGCTGCAGCAGGTGCGGGCCGTCCTCGACGAGGAGGTGGACGCGGCCGAACTGCGCGGCATGCTGCGGCTGCGGCGGGCCCAGCTCGCCGAGGCGATCGCGGCGGACGAGCAGCGGTTGGCCCGGGTGGAGGCGAGGCTCCGGACGATCGAAAGCGAGGGGACCATGTCCGAGCACGATGTCGTGGTGAAGGCGGTGCCGTCCGTCCGGGTGGCCCAACTGGCGGGCGTGGCAAGGAGTTACGACCCAGAGGACATCACCCCGGTGATCGGCCCGCTGTTCGCCGAGCTGTGCCGGCGGCTGGCCGATGCCGGGGTGGCGGCGACCGGCCCGTCCGTCGCCCGTTACGAGGACGCGGCGGAGGGCGACGGTTCGGTGCTGGTCCTGGTCGCCGTGCCGGTCGGGTCGTCGGTGCGGCCGGGTGCGCACGACTTCGAGGTGCTCGACCTGCCGCCGATCGAACGCGCGGCGGCCATCGTGCACCGGGGGTCGATGGACGGGGTGCTGGGCACCGTCCAGGCACTGGCCCGCTTCATCGAGGAGAACGGCTACCGTTCGGCCGGCTACGCCCGGGAGCTGTACCTGGAGTGCCCGGAGGACCAGGCCCGGTGGGTCACCGAACTCCAGGAACCGGTGGTCCGCCGGTAGTCCCGGCCCGCGCTTGCCCTCGACCCGGTCGAGGGTCCTAGCGTCGCCGGGCATGACCACCGCCCCCTCCGCGCCGGCACCGGCCGCGCTCCCCAGGCCGTACCTGCTCTGGCTGGCCGGCGCCCAGGCCGGACTGCTCGGCGACGCCGCGCTGTACTTCGCCCTCGGCTGGGCCGCCTCCGCGCACGGCGGCGGGGCGGCGGGCCTCGTCCTGACGGCGGTCACCGTGCCGCGCACCGGGCTGGTCCTGCTGGGCGGCGCGGTCGCGGACCGGTTCGGTGCCCGCCGGGTGATGCTCGCCGCAGACGCGGTGATGCTCGCCGCGACCGTCGCCCTGGCGTTCGCGGCGGGTGGAGTGGGTGGAGTGGGCGGCCCGGGGATACCGCTGTGGCTGCTGGTGGCGTCGGCCGCCGTGATCGGGACGGTCGACGCCTTCCACCTCCCGGCGAGCGGTTCGATGCCGCGCCGGCTGGTGGCCGCCGACCGGCTGCCCCGGGCGCTCGCACTGCGCCAGGCCGGCGGGCAGAGCGCCGTCCTGCTCGGGGCGCCGCTGGGCGGCTTGCTGGTCGCCGTCGGCGGGCTGTCCGGTGCGGCGGCGGCGGACGCGGTGAGCTTCGGGATCGTCCTGCTGGTCCTGCTGCGGGTCCGGCCCCGGGAGGAAGCGCCGGCCGCCGTGCCGGGCGCCGCGCCGGGCGGCCTGCTGCGCGAGGCCGCGGCCGGCGTCCGGCTCGCCGTGGGCGACCCGGTGCTGCGGGCCGCGCTGCTGCTCACGGGCGCGGCCGCCGGGGCGTTGTTGCCGGTGGTGTCGCTCCTCGGTCCGCTGCTCGCCCGGGCGCACGGCTGGACGGCGGGCACGGCCGGACTGGTGACCGGCGGGCAGGCGGCCGGGGTGCTCGCGGTGGCCGGTCTGGTCGCCTGGCGGGGCGGGCTGCCCGGGGCCGGCGTGGGGGCGGCGGCCGGGCTCTGTACGGCGTCGGCGGGCATCGCGCTGCTGGCGCTGGCGGCCGGGCCGGTGGCGGCGGTGGCGGCGGTGGCGGGCAGTACGGCTGCGGGGGTCGGCTCGGGGTTGTTCGCCTGCCATCTCGGTCCGCTGGTGCTGACGGGCGCCGCGCCGTCGCATCTCTCGCGCGTTCAGGCGCTGCTGACGCTCGTGCAGAGCCTGGCCCTGGTGCTGTCGAACGCCCTGCTGGGCTTGCTCGCCGACCAGGTCGGCCCTGCGCTGCCCACCCTCCTCTGCGCCCTCGCCACCGCCACCGCCGGCCTCACCGCCCTGGCCACCCCCGCCCTCCGCCGCGCCTGACCTGGACCAAGTGGCGCCCAGGCCGGACGGCGAGTAGCGCCCAGGCGGCGGCCCGGGCCCACTTGCCCGGCTCCCGCCGTCCGGGCAGAGTGCGGAGGTGGCGGCGGTCGGGCGGTGAGCGGAGGCGGCGATGGGTGATCTGACGGACCGACTGGTGCAGGGCCTTCCCGCCGGAGCCGTGGTGGTGGATCCCGACGTGACCGTCGCGTACAGCCGCGACATGGCGGGGTTCTGCGCGGCCGGTGTGCCCGCCGCGGTGGTGTTCCCGGAGACGGTGGAGCAGGTGCAGCACGTGATGCGCACCGCGACGGAGCTGCGCGTGCCCGTGGTGCCGCAGGGCGCCCGGACCGGGCTGTCGGGTGCGGCGAACGCGGTGGACGGCTGCGTCGTGCTGTCGCTGGTGAAGCTGAACCGGATCCTGGAGATCGACCCGGTGAACCGGATCGCGGTCGTCGAACCCGGCGTGGTGAACGCCGAACTGTCGCGGGCCGCCGATGAGTTGGGCCTCTCGTACCCGCCGGACCCGTCCAGCTGGGAGTCCTGCACGATCGGCGGCAACATCGGCACCGGCGCGGGTGGGCTCTGCTGCGTGAAGTACGGCGTCACCAGCGAGTACGTGCTCGGCCTGGACGTGGTGCTGGCGGACGGCCGGCTGCTGTCCACCGGCCGCCGGACGGCCAAGGGCGTGGCGGGGTACGACCTGACCCGGCTGTTCGTCGGCTCGGAGGGCACGCTCGGGGTGGTGGTTCGGGCGGTTCTCGCGCTGCGGCCCGCGCCCGCTCCGCAGCTGGCGCTGGCGGCGGAGTTCCCGAGCGCGGACGCGGCCGGCGCGGCGGTCTGCGAGGTGATGGCGCGCGGCCTGACCCCGTCGTTGATGGAGCTGATGGACGCGGTCTCCGTACGGGCCGTCAACGAGCTGGGGCAGATGGGGTTGCCGGAGTCGACCCAGGCGCTGCTGCTGGTGGCCTTCGACGGGCCGGACCGGGCGGCGGAGCTGGCGAGGGTCGCGCAGCTCTGCCGGGAGGCCGGGGCGACCGAGGTGGTGCCGGCCGAGGACCAGGCGGAGTCAGACCTGTTGCTGGCCGCCCGGCGGCTGGCTCTGCCCGCGCTGGACCGGCTCGGCACCACGATGATCGACGACGTGGCGGTGCCGCGTTCCCGGCTGGCCGAGATGCTGAACGGTGTCGCGGTGATCGCCGAGCGGCACGGGCTGACCATCGGGGTGGTCAGCCATGCCGGGGACGGCAACACCCATCCGATCGTGATCTTCGACGCCGCGGACCGGGAGCAGGTCGTCCGGGCGCAGCGCTCCTTCGACGAGATCATGGCGCTCGGGCTGGAGCTGGGCGGCACGATCACCGGGGAGCACGGGGTGGGGCTGCTCAAGCGGGACTGGCTGGCCCGCGAGCTGGGCCCGGTGGCGCTGGATCTGCAGCGGCAGTTGAAGGCGGTCTTCGATCCGCTGGGGATCCTGAATCCGGGCAAGATGGTCTGATTTTCGGCAGAAACCTCCGGCGTCTCCCTTCTCGGCGACCTCTGGCGAATCGGTGTGACTTTCCGATGGTCTGCACATGGCTGGAAAGTCGACAACGAAGGGTGATCGAACCGTTCGGTGGACGCGTTCGTGGTTCGTCTGCGCCGGCGCGGTGCGACCCGTGGCCCGCGGGACGCCGAATCACCCTTTCTGGTGGCCGCCAGGTCGGCGTCGGCCGCGAAGAACCACAGCTCATCGGTGGTGGTTCGGCTCCCTGTCCGATTTCCCTGCCGTTATGCGCGGCCTGGGTGGATATCACGCTAACGGGCGAAAATTGCGGGGCTGACTAGTGCTTTGTCGATTTGTTGCGGAAGTCTGTCTCCCGGCGTCGCAGCCCGCAGGTGTTCGTCTGGCCGGCGAACCTTGCCCACCATGCTCGACCATTGACACGATTAACAGCTTCTTGGAGGATTTCATGGCTCGCATCCACACCCGCCGGGTGTCCGGATTCCTGCTTGTCGGCCCGCTCGCGGCGGGTCTGTTGCTGGCGGGCGCCGGTGCCGCGGCCGCCGACAACGGCGCGGGCGCCGCGGCCGGCTCCAACGCCGGCGTGGTGTCCAACACGGGCACCGGCAACGTGTTCGGCGGGGTCGACGGCAACTACGTGTCCACCCAGCAGACGGCCACCGGCTCGGGCGCCTCCAACCAGGACAACACCCTCGCGGTGAAGGACAACGCGGGCGCCGTTCTGGCCGGCCAGGGCAACAAGAACATCAACGTCATCTTCGCCCCGGTCTACGGCTGACCTGCCCCGGGGGGCCGCGTGAGCGCACCGGACACCATCGAAGGCGGGGGCGCCGGAGACGGGTGACCACAGGTGAGCTGAGCGGCAGGCGCGACAGGAACCCCAGGCACGACAGGAACAGCACCGGACACCGGAACAACCAGAGGGATCCGCGCATCGACCGGCCAGCGGAAAGGGTCACCGCGAAACCGGCCTCGTGGGCGGTGCCGCCATCGGCACCGCCCACGAGCGTGTCCGCAGCCCGTCCCGCCGACCGGCCGTGATCCGCCCACCGAGGGCCCGCGCCCGGGCCCGTCGGCCCACGGCGGTACGGTTGCGCTCCGACAGCGCACCGCGTGCCCGGGCCCGGAAGGGCGGCCCGGCCGGGGTGACGACCGCGGCAACCGGAAGGAAGGGTGCGTGATGGCGGCTGAGGAGGAGGGCCTGACGGGCCCGGGCGAGGCCGGTCCCGCACCGGAGCCGCAGCCGGACGCCCGCCGGAATCCGGCGGCCGAACCGGCCGGCGAGCGCCCGTCCGAGCCGAAGCCCGAGTCGAATCCCGAGCCGAGGTCCGAGCCGAAGCCCGAACCGAGGTCCGTCCCCGAGCTGCTGCTCGGCCGGCCGCCGATGGCCCGCCCGCTGCCGGCCTTCGACCACGCGGGCGCCCCCGCCGAGCCCGGCCCGCTGTTCGTGGACTGGCTCGCCACCGCGCTGGCCGCCGGGGTCCTGGACCCGCAGGCGTTCACCCTCTCCACCGTCGACGCGGACGGCATGCCGGACGCCCGGGTGCTGGTGCTGCGCGACGTCGACGCGACCGGCACCGGCTGGAACTTCTCCGCCGCCGCCGACAGCCCCAAGGGCCGCCAGCTGGCCGACCACCCGGCCGCCGCGCTGACCGTCTACTGGCCGCAGCTGGGCCGGCAGGTGCGGGTGCGCGGCACCGTCGAGCGGGCCGCCGACGTCGTCGCCGCCGCCGAGTTCGCCACCCGCACGCCCGCCGCCCGGGTCGGCGCGCTGGTCGGCCGGCAGAGCGAGCCGCTGGCCTCGCTCACCGAGTACGACGAGGCGGTGGCGGTCGCCCGTCGCCGACTGGAGACGCACCCGGACGCCGTGGCGCCCGGGCACGCGGTCTACACCCTGTGGGCGCACGAGGTGGAGTTCTGGCAGGGCGACGCCCAGCGCCGACACGTCCGGCTGCGCTACACCCGTACCGGCCCGGTCAGCTCCGCGGAATGGTCGCGCACCCTGCTCTGGCCGTAGGGCCCTGCTCTGGCCGTGAAGCCCTGTTCTGGCCGTACGGCCCTGTTCTGGCCGTACGGCCCTGTTCTGGCCGTGAGGCCCTGTTCTGGCCGTACGGCCCTGCTCTGGCCGTGAGGCGCGCGGGAAGCGGGGCTTGGGAGCTACCGCCGCCCGGCCAGCGTGGCGCCCACGCTGGCCGCCACCACGCAGCCGATCCCGGCCAGCTGCGGCCCGCCCAGCAGCTGGCCCAGCACCACCAGGCCGACCAGCGCGCTGACCGCCGGCTCCAGGCTGACCAGCACGCTGAACACCCGCTGCGGCATCCGGCGCAGCGCGGTCATCTCCAGCGCGTACGGGATCACCGGCAGCAGCAGTGACACCCCGGCGACGGCGGCGAGCAGCCACAGCGGCGAGGCGTCGGGGGCGGTCAGCCCGTGCCAGGCCTGGCCGAGCCCGAACGGGGCCAGCGTCAGCGCGCCGACCGTCATCGACACCGCCAGGCCCTGGAATCCCTGGAAGGTCGCGCCGACCTTGTCGGTGAACAGGATGTACAGCGCGTAGCAGGCGGCCGCCCCGAAGGCGTACAGCAGGCCGACCGGGTCGAGCGAGCCCCCGCCGTCGCCTTCGCCGAGCAGTGTCAGCAGCGCCACGCCGGCGGCCGCGAGCAGCGCCCAGAGCAGGTGGCTGGCGCGCCGGGCGAAGACCAGGGCGACGGCGAGCGGGCCGAGGAACTCGATGGTCGCGGCGGTGCCCATCGGCAGCCGGTCGATCGCCCCGGCGAACAGGAAGGTCATCCCGGCCGAGGCCACGCCGAGCAGCGCGGCCGCGGCGAGGTCGCGCGGGCGCTTGTCGCGCAGCTTCGGGCGGGTGGCGGCGAGCAGGATGACGGCGGCGAAGCCGAGCCGCAGGAAGGTCGTGCCGCTGACCCCGAGCGGGCCGAAGAGCGGCTTGGACAGGGCGATGCCGGTCTGCACCAGGAACATCGCGGTCAGGCAGAGGAGCGGCGCCGGGATCCTCTCCCAGCTGCTCCGCTCGCCGGCCGGCGCGCCCTGAGGAGCGGGCGGCGCGGCAAGGGCCTCGACGACGGCGGCGGCCGATGACGAGGCGACGGAGGTTTCGCTGGCGTGGGACGTGGGCATAGCGGCGAGTTTGCCGTAAGGAGTGACAAACCGGCAAGCTCGTTACAAATATCGGGACGGAAGTGGACGGGTGCGCCCGAAAGGGTGGACCCCGGCGGGGCCCGCGGCGTGGCTGCCGGATGCGCCCGACGCACCGTCAGTAACAAGGCCGGGTGCGCTACCTCCGCCCCGCGGCCCTCCTCGTCGCCTCCCTCGTGCTCCTGCTGGCCACCGACGGGACGGGCGTGAGCGCCGGAGCCGCCGCCCCGGCCGCCGCCGTCCCCCGCATCCGGACCGTCACCCTCCCTGACCGTGCCGTCCCGCCCCGGTTCCGCGAATCCTGGAGCGGCGCCGCCTTCGACGCCTGCACCGCACCCCCGCTCGACACCCTGCGGGCCTGGCGCGGCGCCTCTCCGTACGGGGCGGTCGGCATCTACACCAGCGGCTCCCAGCGCGGCTGTGCCCAGGCCCGCCTCACCACCGACTGGGTGGGCCAGGCCCGCGCGCTGGGCTGGCGGTTCCTTCCGGTGCACGTCGGACTGCAGGCGCCGTGCGCCGACCCGAGCCGCAAGCCCCGGCGGATCGACCCGGCGAACGCCGTGCAGCAGGGCCGGGACGAGGCCGACGAGGCCGTCCGCGGGCTGCGCTCGCTCGGGTTCGGCGCCGGCAGCCCGGTCTACCTGGACATCGAGGCCTACCCGATGCGCGACCCGGCCTGCGGCCAGGCCGTGGTCGACTTCACCCTCGGCTGGACCCAGGCCCTGCACTCCGCCGGGTACCGCTCCGGCTACTACTCCAGCCTCGACTCCGGCATCGCCGACCTGGCCGCCGCCGCCCGGGCCGGCAGCTCCCCGATGCCCGACGCGCTCTGGTACGCCCGCTGGGACGACCACGCGGACACCGCCGGCTCCGGGGCCCTCACCCCGGACCTCTGGGGCCTCCACCAGCGCGTCCACCAGTACCACGGCAACGTCGAGGAGAGCTACGGCGGCGCCGCCCTCACCGTCGACCGCAACCAGGTGGACGGCCCCACCGCCGGCTGAGGCCCGTCGGATGCGGCCCGTCGGACGGGGCCCGTCGGATGGGGTCCGCCCGTAGAGGCCCGCCGGTAGGGTGGCCCCCGGTCACAGCAGACGGGGGGCGGCATGCCGAACGGTCAGGAGCACGGCGGAGCCGGCGGGTACGGCCAGGGCGCCGCGGACGGCTACGGCTCGGTGCCGCCGCAGAACCCGTACGCCCAGCCGGTACCGCCCGGGCAGAACCCGTACGCCCAGCCGGTGCCGCCGCAGCCGCACGCCCCGCAGCAGCCGTACGCCGCTCAGCCGCCCGCCTCGGCTCAACTCCCTTACCCAACACCACAGTTCGGAGCGCAGCCGCAGTCGCAGCCCGGGGGCTTCCCCGGTCCCGCGCCGCGCCGCAGCCGTGTCGGCGTGCTGATCCAGTTCGTCCTGCAGTGGATCTACGCCCCGCTCTGGATCGTCGGCCTGGTGGTCCTCTTCGTCGTCCTGATCTTCGCGGAGTACAGCGGCAACGGCCCCACCTCCGACGGCTGGCTGAGGGTCAACCGCAGCTTCCTGCCGCCGCGCCGCCTCCGCGCCGAGCTGACCGGACGGCCGGAGGACTGGGAGCGTTACGTCACCCCGATCCTCCGGCGCCGCATCGCCGCCGCCGAGGCGAACCACGCGGCCGGCGGCGGCGAGGTGCAGGCCGACCTCGGCCGGGAGGTGTCGGTCCGGCTTGCCCTGCGCCTCTACCGGGGCCTCGGCGCGGACGGCGTGGTCCGGCTCGCCGAGCGGCAGGGCTGGCACGGGGTGCCGCCCGGCACCGCCACCCGCAGCGGGTCCGGCACCGGCACGAGCACCGGCACCAGCACCGGCGCCAGCACCAGCACCAGCACCGGCACCGGCACCGACGCCGAGCACGTCCGGCTCGCCCGCCACTTCCCCGCGCCGACCGGCCTGAACGCCCCCTCCCCGCAGGACCCGCCCGCCGCTCCCGGCACCCCGTGGGGCCCGCAGCCGAACCGCTTCGCGCTGCTGCTGCCGTTCGTGTTCCTGCTTCAGATCGTCTATGTCCCGGTGTTCGGCCTGCTCACGTTCTGGGTGAACCGCCCCGAGCCGGACTACTGGGAGCGCTGGGGCGCCCGCTGGACGGTCGGCCCGCGCGCCTTCCGGGCCGAGTTCACCGGCAGCCCCGCCGCCTGGGACCGCCACATCCGCCGCATCCTCAAGCGCGACGGCACCCGCGAACTCGCCCGCACCGCCGAAAGCTACCGCCGGGTCACCGCCCCCGACGGCACCTACCTGCGCCGCATCCGGCTCCACCGCGCGACGTACCGGGGCGCCGGCGCCCACCGGGCGCTGCGCATCGCCGCCGAACAGGGCTGGTCCCTCGACCCCACCTACACCCCCGACCCCGTCAACTCCCTCCGCCTCTGCCGCCACGAGCGGAGCTGACCGGCCGCCCGGCCTGGGCGGGCGGCCGACTCCGTGATCCGTGCAACGGGGCCGGGATGCTGACAGTGGCCGCCCGGGGCGGCAAAATCGGGCAGGTCCGCGCATTACCGCCCAGTAGGTGCCGCAGGCGCAGCCGACAGTGCCGCCAGGTCAAGGAGGACCCGTGTTCAGCACGATGCAGGACGTCCCGCTCACCGTCGCCCGAATCCTGGAGCACGGATCCACGGTCCACGGCCGCTCGACCGTCACCACCTGGGACGGCACCGGCCCGGTCGTGCGCACCTACGCCGAGGTGGGCGCCCGCGCCGCGCAGCTCGCGTGCGCGCTGCGCGACGAGCTGGGCGTGACGGCGGACGACCGGGTCGCCACCCTGATGTGGAACAACGCCGAACACCTGGAGGCGTACCTCGCCGTCCCCGCGATGGGGGCCGTGCTGCACACGCTCAACCTGCGGCTGCCCTCGCGGCAGCTGTCGTTCATCGTCAACCACGCCGCCGACCGCGTGGTCATCGTCAACGGCACCGTCCTCCCGCTGCTCGCCGCCGTCCTGCCCGACCTCGCGCCGACGCTCAGGCACATCGTGGTGAGCGGCCCGGGCGACCGCTCGCTGCTGGCGGGCTTCGCGGGCGGCGTGCACGAGTACGAGGAGCTGATCGCGGGCCGGCCCACCGCGTACCCGTGGCGGAGCGACATCGACGAGCGCCAGGCCGCCGCGCTCTGTTACACCTCCGGCACCACCGGCGAGCCGAAGGGCGTGCTCTACAGCCACCGCTCGGTCTACCTGCACTGCCTGCAGGTCAACACCGGCGACAACTTCGCCTTCACGCCGCGCGACACCGCGCTGCCGGTGGTCCCGATGTTCCACGTGAACGCCTGGGGCATCCCGCACGCCGCCTTCATGTCCGGAGCCAACCTGCTGATGCCGGACCGTTTCCTCCAGCCCAAGCCGATGGCCGAGATGATCGCCGCCGTCCGCCCGACCGTGAGCGCGGCCGTCCCCACCATCTGGAGCGGCCTGCTGGACGAGCTCGACGCGGGCGACTACGACACCTCCAGCCTGCGCATGGTGGTCATCGGCGGCAGCGCCTGCCCGCCGTCGCTGATGGAGGGCTTCCAGGAGCGCCACGGCATCCGGGTCCTCCACGCCTGGGGCATGACCGAGACCTCCCCGCTCGGCTCATTCGCCCAGCCCCCGGGCGGCCTCACCCCCGAGGAGGAGTGGCCGTACCGGGTCACCCAGGGCATCTTCCCGGCCTCCGTCGAGGCCCGGCTGATCGGCCCGGGCGGCGAGCGGATGCCGCACGACGGCGTCGCGGCGGGCGAGTTGGAGGTGCGCGGCCCGTGGGTCGCGGGGGCGTACTACGGCGGCGCCGGGCAGGACCCGGTCCGCCCGGACGACAAGTTCTCCGAGGACGGCTGGCTGCGCACCGGCGACGTCGGCACGATCACCGCCGACGGCTACCTCACCCTCACCGACCGGGCCAAGGACGTCATCAAGTCCGGCGGCGAGTGGATCTCCTCGGTCGAGCTGGAGAACGAGCTGATGGCGCACCCCGAGGTGGCCGAGGCCGCAGTGGTCGCCGTGCCGGACGAGAAGTGGGGCGAGCGCCCGCTGGCCACCGTGGTCCTGCGCCCGGGCGCGACCGTCGGGCTGCGGGAGCTGCGGGCCTTCCTGGCCGGGCGGATCGCCTCCTGGCAGCTGCCGGAGCGCTGGTCGATCGTGGAGTCGGTGCCGAAGACCTCGGTCGGCAAGTTCGACAAGAAGGTGATCCGGGCCAGTTACGCGGCGGACGAGCTGGACGTCACCGTGCTCGGCAAGGAGTAGCCGCCGAGGATGGCACCGGGCCGGCCGCCCCCGTACGGAACGGGGGCGGCCGGCCCGCTCGCTCTTCCGGCGCCGCGCCCGCGCCGGGCGCGAAGCAGGCGATCAGCCGGCGGCGGCGACGCCCGCCTCGCCCATCGTGCCGATCCGTCCGAGCAGGTCCACGATCCGGCCCTGGACGTCCTCGCCGGTCGAGCGCTCGGCCAGGAACAGCACCGTCTCGCCGGTGCGCAGCCGGGGCAGTTCGCGCGGGTCGAGATCCGCCGAGGTGTAGACCACCAGCGGGGTGCGGTGCAGCCGGTCGTTGGCGCGCAGCCAGTCCAGCAGGCCGACCCGGCGGCGGCGGATCTGCAGCAGGTCCATCACCACCAGGTTGGGCTGCACGCTGCTGGCCCGGGCCACGGCGTCGTTCTCGTCCACGGCGTGCTCGACGTGCATGCCGCGCCGCTCCAGGCTGCTGATCATGGCGGCGGCGATGTCCGGGTCGCTCTCGACCAGCAGCACGCGCGGGGCGTGGTGCTCGCCGTCGCGCGGCGCGAGGGCGCGCAGCAGGACGGCCGGGTCGGCGCCGTACGCGGCGTCCCGGGTGGCCTGGCCGAGGCCGGCGGTGACCAGCACCGGGATGCGCCGGTTGAGCGCCGCGGTGCGCAGCGACTGCAGTGCGGTGCGGGTGATCGGGCCGGTCAGCGGGTCGACGAAGAGGGCGGCGGGGAAGCCGGGGACCTGGGCGTCGACCTCCTCGCGGGAGCTGACGATCACCGGGTGGTAGCCGCGGGACTGGAGGGCCTGCTTGGTGGCCGGGTCGGGCTCCGGCCAGACCAGCAGACGACGGGTGTTGGCCAGCTCGCCACCGGGGGTCGGCGGCTGCTCGGGGAAGGGCTGTCCGGCGGCGGGCCGCTCCTCGGCGGCCGCGAGCTCGGCTCTCGGGCGCGGCGCGGTCCGGGCCTCGGCCGGGACGGGCGGCTGCGGCGCGACGGCGGGCACCGGCGCGGTGCCGAGCGGGCGAGGCGGGGCGAGCTCGCCCAGGCCGGTGCCGACCGGGCGCGGGCCCGACGGCTCCTCGGCGGCGGGCAGCGCGGGCCGGGCGGGCGCCGGCGCGGTGCCGGTCGTGCCCGCGGGCGCGTCCGGGCCGGGCCCCGGCGGGACGGCGAGCCGGCGGCGGCGCCCGGTCGGCGTGGCGGCCGGCTCGGCGGGCGGTGCGGGTGGCGCGGGCGCGGGGTCGGCCGGCAGGGCGTGCTCCAGGCCGGGGTACACCGGGGCGTCGGGCATCCCGGGCAGCGCGAAGCCGCCGGAGGAGTCCTCGGCGGAGGGCAGGGCACGGCGCCGACGCGGCTTGGACTCGCCCGGGGCCTCCTCCGGCGCGGCCCCGGCGGCCGGGGTGCCGCCCGGCGGAGTGCCATCGGCGGTCGGAGCGGTCGGAGCGGTCGGAGCGGTCGGGGCGGAGGGGGCCGGGCCGAGCGCGAGCGGTTCGCGCCCTCCGGTCCGGTTCTGCTGCGGCCGCTCACCCTCGACGGGCACGGCGTAGGCGGGCCCGGAACGGCCGTCGTCCTTGCCCCACGGGTCGCTCTGCACGCCGTCCGGGCCGGCCAGGCCCTGACGGCCGTACGCGGGGTCGTGGCCGGTGCCGTTCCACTGCTCGGGGACGGCCCGATCGACCCGGGCGGGGGCGTTCGGCCACTGGTCGGTCGGGGCGTCGGGCGCGGTGGGCGCCGGGGTCTCGGTGGCCGGCCGGCCTCGGCGGCCGCGCCGCTCGGCGGCGGCGGGCGGCTCCTCGGCGGGTGCCGGGCCCGTCTCCGGGGCCTCGTGACCCGGCAGCTCGGCAGTCGGGGCAGTCGGGGCAGTCGGGGCGGCCGGGGCGGCCTCGGCGGGCCGGCCGCTGCCGGGCAGCTGCGGGATGCCCGGCAGCTCGGGCAGGACGGCGCTGTCACCCTCCTTGGGCCGGTCGGAGCGGCCCTCGACGGACGCGCGCTCGGCGGCGGCCTTCGCGGCGGCCGGGTCCAGCGGCAGCTCGACGACGTACGTGGTGCCGGCCTTGCCGGGCAGCTCGTGCGGCTGGAGCACGCCACCGTGGCGCTCGACCACCGCGCGGGCTATCGGCAGGTGGACGGGGCTGCCGCCGACGCCGGGGCCGCGGATCTCGACCCGGGCGACCTCGCCGCGCTGGGCGGCGGCCAGGACGACGGTCGGCGGCTCGGGGGCGGGCGCCAGCGCCGGCGCCGCGCCGCCGGTCAGCCCGGGCACGGCCAGTCCGGGAACGGCCAGACCGGGGGAGGGGGCGGTGGGGGCGTCCAGCGCCAGGCCGAGGCCGCTGACGTCGGCGACCAGGTGGGCCAGCGCCTGGGCGAGCCGCCGCTCGTCGGCGATCACCTCGACGGCGGCGGCGTGCACCGAGAACCGCACCCGGCCCGGGCCGATCAGCTCGCCGGCCTCCTCGACGGCCCGGCGGACGACCTCGTCCAACGCGACCGGCACCCGGGGCGCGGCGGCCGGCCGGCGGCCCTTGCCGTCCTTGCCGTCCGTGCCGTTCTTTGCGTCCGTGCCACCCGGGCTCTCCTTGCCGTCCCTGGCCTCGGCCCCGCCGCCCTCGCCGGCCTCGGAGCGCTGGTGGTCCAGGACGCCGTCGATCAGCTTCCCGAAGCGGCGGCACTCGGCGGCGAGCCGGCGCAGCGTCCAGTTGGCCTCCGGCCACAACTGCCCGGCGGGGTCGGCGGCGAGCGCGTCCAGCCGCTGGTTCAGCGCGTTCAGGGCGCCGCCCAGTTCGCTCTCCAGCACGGCGGTGAGGTGCTCGTTGCGGGCGACCAGGGCGAGTTCGCGGCTGCGGTCGGTGAAGGTCATCACCGCGCCGACCAGCTGGTCGCCGTCCCGGACCGGGGCGGTGGTGAGGTCGACGGTGACCGGCCGACCGTCCTTGCGCCACAGCACGGTGCCGCGCACCCGGTGCTTGCGCCCGGAGGTCAGGGTGTCCAGCAGCGCGGACTCCTCCAGCGCCAGAGGGGTGCCGTCGGCCCGGGAGTGCTGGATCAGCGGGTGCAGCTCGCGCCCGCCCAGCTCGCTCGCCCGGTACTCCAGGATGTGCGCGGCAGCCGGGTTGACCAGCACGCAGCGACCTTCGAGGTCGACCCCGAGCACGCCCTCGGCGGCGGCCCGCAGGATCATCTCGGTCTGCTTGTGCTGGCGGCGCAGCTCGGCCTCGACGCCGAGCCGGCCGGAGAGGTCGCGGACCAGCAGCAGGAGCAGGTCGGAGGAGGACGGCGAGCGGGAGCCCTCGCGGTACGTGTCGTACGGGACGAGCGGGGAGAGCGCGTAGCCGCGGCCGTCGCCGCCGTCGTCGGCGAAGTCGTTGCCGGAGACCTCGACCGGGAAGGTGGTGCCGTCGGTGCGGTGGGCGGTCATCCGGACCGGACGTTCCAGGGCGTCGCCGTCGCGGGTGGCCGGGCGCATCGAGCCGGGGATCCGGCTGGGGTCGAACTCGGGGAGCAGGCCCAGTACGCCCATGCCGACCAGTGAGGTGCCCGGCGCCTGCAGTGCCTGGACCGCAGCGCTGTTGGCGTCCACGACGGTCCCGTTGCTGTTCACCAGCAGCAGTGCGTCGGGCAGGGCGTCGAGTATGGCGGCGAGGCGAGCAGCGCCTCGGATCGGCCTGCTGCTCACGTCGACAGGTCTCCTCGGCTCGGGGCAGCTCCTCCGGAGACGGCAGTATCTCATTCTTCTTTGCGGCAGGGACGACCCGCCTAGTAACGTTGGCGGTGGTTGGTGCCGAGCCCCACGGTTGTGGCATCATCACTGACACACGGAACGGGTCCGCTCGCGCGGGCATGGTCCCTGTGGGGAGGCTTCGCCTAGTCCGGTCTATGGCGCCGCACTGCTAATGCGGTTTGGGTCTTAAAGCCCATCGAGGGTTCAAATCCCTCAGCCTCCGCCAGTCGGGAGCCCCCGTCGACGACATCGTCGACGGGGGCTCTTCGCGTTCCCGGGCGTTCCCGGAGTCCGGCGGCGGCTGGCCGGAGCATCCCGGAGCCCGCCCCGGGAGAGCCCCGCTACAGCCCCGCGAGGGCCCCGGGGCAATCGATTTCGCCCCACGTCGCAGGTCATGTAATGTTGTCCCCGCACCGCCCCGCTGGCAACGTTCACCGGGGCGAGCGCTCATAGCTCAACGGATAGAGCACTTGACTACGGATCAAGAGGTTGCAGGTTCGAATCCTGCTGAGCGCACCAACCACCGCAAGATCGGGTCCGCCTGATCCTTGCGCTCATAGCTCAACGGATAGAGCACTTGACTACGGATCAAGAGGTTGCAGGTTCGAATCCTGCTGAGCGCACCAACGAGAAGCCCCCGGCCACCGGCCGGGGGCTTCTCGCGTTCCCGGCTCCGTGACCACCTCCGGAGCGTGGCGGGCCGGCCGTGGTGGTCGGGGACATTCGAACAGAGAGCCCCGATGAATGGTCAGGTATCGGACGCTGGGATCCCCCGAATAGCCCCGCAATTCCCATTCCCGCGTTCATTCGGGTGGGGCCTATTGCCGCCTAATGGATGAAATGCAGCTGTTTCGGGTACATCCCGTCCTGCCGCCCGGATGACTGCCAAACGGGTGGGGCGCGGTCGAAAGCGCAGGTGTCGGAGTATGACCGGCCCAGGATCGTGATTCCTTTTTGTCGGATCTTGTGCCCAGACTGCCCGCCACCCCGGCAGCCGACCACGAAGGAGAGCCGGATGAGCCGACAGTTTCCCCGTACCGCTGCCGCCCTGGCCGTCCTCACGGCCGGGCTGCTGACCGGTTGGAACGCCCCGCTCTCGGTGGCCCAGCAGTCCCCGGACGCCTGGTCGGCGGAGCACCGGGCGGTGCTGCCCTCCGGGCTTTCCGTCCGGTTCGATTTCGAGGCCTCTCCCGGAACGGCGGTCACCGCCGAATCGGGCGAATTGGCCGACCGATCGGGAGGGGGGCGGTCCGCAGCCCCCTATGCGGACGGAATGCGCCCCGGAAACCCGGCGCAGGCCTTCGTCCTCACTCCCGACCGTCCGCAGGCGGACGGTTCCTGGCGAACGGCGGGGACACTCCGGCTCACTTTCTCCCGGTCGGTCCGCAATCCCAGGGTGCACCTCAGCGGCCTGGCCGCGGTCGCCACCGGGAAATCCGGCACCACCAGCACCGCGGCCCGGCTGACCGTCGCCGGCGGCTCGCCCACCGCCCCCACCCTGGTCAACCGCACGGACTGGCCCGGCTGGACGCTCGACGGCAACACCCTGGCCCCCGCGGGCCCGGACGGCTCCTCCGACGGCGCGCCAGGCTCCGCCGCCGAGGGCTCCCTCGAACTCGCCGGGACGTTCCGCACCGCCGTGCTCCGGGTCGAGCAGCGCTCCACCGCCCGGGCCGGCAGCACCACCGCCCCGCCCGTCCTGCGCCAGGCCTACACCGTCAGCGTCGACGAGGCACTCGGCACCGCGCCACAGGACTACGGCAACGCCTCCCACGTGGTCTCCGACCTCTTCCTCGGCGCCGACGCCGCCGGCCCCTCGCGGCGCACCCCGAACGGCTCCGCCGCGGCCGCGAACGACGGACCGCTGGTCCGGCTCGACCACGGCGCCTCACTGCGCAGCCCCTTCGCCGGGCCGCCGCCGCCCAGGCTCCAGCCCGGCCGCGGCGAGTACCAGGGCGCCGACCCGTCGATCAGCTACCCCACCGACGCCGCGATCGGCCGCTACTACCGGCTCACCGTCCCGGTCGCGGTCGGCGACCAGCCCGCCACCCTGGCCGGCTGGATCGACTTCGGGCACACCGGCCACTTCGACGCCGCAGGGCGGGTGCAGACCGAGGTCCAGCCCGGTGCCGACACCGCGACCCTGGAGTGGACCGTCCCGTCGGGCGCCGCCTCGGGCGAGACCTGGGCCCGGCTGCGGATCGGCCGCGACACCAGCCAACTCGTCTCATCCGGCGGCTTCGCCGACTCCGGGCAGGTCTCCGACCAGCGGATCAAGCTGGCCGTCGGCGCCGCCCGGCCGGAGATCGCCGAGCCGGTCGACGGCGCCGTCCTCGCCGACGCCCGCCCCGAGATCAGCGGCGAGGGTGCGGTGGCCGGCGCCACCGTGGAGATCCGGGAGGGCGACACCGCGCTCTGCAAGGCCAAGGTCGCGCGCGGCGGCGCCTGGTCCTGCCGCCCCACCGCGACCCTCGCGGCCGGCCCGCACAGCCTCACCCCCGTGGAGACCACCAGCGGAGGCGTCGTGCTGCGCGGCGAGGCGGTCAAGGTCACCGTGAAGACCGCGCCCCCGGCCGCGCCCGCGCTCACCCTGCCCGCGTACACCAACGACCCCGGGCTGCGGCTCACTGGCACCGGCGACGCGGGCACCACCGTCTCGGTCGCCGACCGGGCCGCCGCGGGCGAGCTGTGCAGCACGGCGGTGCGGGCGGACGGCCAGTGGTCCTGCCTCCCGGTCGAGAACCTGGCGGACGGAAACCACCTGCTCACCCCGGTCGCGGTCGACGGGGCGGGGAACCGCACGGCCGGGCAGACGGTGCCCCTGGTGGTCGACACCATCCCGCCGGACCGGCCGGTGCTCACCGCACCGGCGTCGGGGGAGACCCTGCGGGTCAACCGGCCGAAGCTCGCCGGACGGGCGGAGCCGGGCACGAACGTGCTGGTCACGGTACGGGCGGGCGCGGGATCCGGCTCCGACTCGGACCAGCGGACGGTGCTGTGCGGCGCGACGACGGCGCTCGACGGGAGCTGGACCTGCACCGCCAACCGGGACCTGACGGACGGCGAGCAGTCGCTGGTCGTCACGGCCACGGACCTGGCAGGGAACGGGACCTCGGCCGAACCGGTGCCGGTACGGGTCGCCGCTGCGGCAGCGGTGCCGAGCCCGGCGGCTCCCAGCCCGGCGGTGTCCAGCCCGACGGTGCCGGTGGCAGCCTCGGCTGTGCCGAGCGCGGGGGCGACGGCTTCGGCCTCGGCTTCGGCCTCGCAGAGTCCGGCCGCCGGGGTCGTGTCTGAGGCGCCGGTTCCCTCCGGGGTGCTGCCGATCGTCGTTCCGCGGGTGACGGTTCCGCCGGTGGCTGCTCTGCCGGCGACGCCGACGCCGACGCCCAGTCCGGCGGTGGGTCCGTCGGGCTCCGCGAAGGCGAGTCCGGTTCCGTCGGTGTCGTCCGTCCCCTCCGTTCCCTCCCCGCCCACCGTTCCGACGCCCTCGACCGCTGCGACGGCTTCTCCGACGCCGACGCCGACGCCGGTCGTCACCCCGGCCCGGGCGGCTGTCGTCGCCGTCACCGGCGGGTCTTCGCCGACCGGAGCCGCGGAAGCGGCGGGGACGCCCGAAACGGCCGAGGCCGTCGAGTCGGTCGAGGGTACGGCCCGGCCGCTGCCCGTGCCGCGGGCGGAGGCCGTGCGGGCCGAGGAGGCCGGCTGGCGCGGTGGACTCGCCGGGGTCCTGCTGGTGCTCACCGGGATCGGGCTGATCACCCGTCGGGTGTTCGGTCGCGGGCCCGGTGCTCGACGGCGCTGACCTGCGCCGACTCTCCCGACCGTCCGTTCATGTGCCTGCGCGTCAGGTCGGCTTTGGACGATACGTCAGTAAATGTCGACACACCTCGGCTCAAATGTCGCATTTGATGACGTATGAACTTAGCCTGATCATGGCACTGCCCGTCAGATCCGGGCCGCCCGTTGCGCGACACACCGACCCTGAGGATCCGTGCATGGACGTCACCCGCGATTCTTCGCAGCGACCCGACCACCTGCCCAAGGCGCTCCCGCCGGCCGTGCCGGAACGTTCCGCCTCCGGCTCCAGCCCGCTGGTCAGAGCCTCGACGGTGAGGACGGTCACGGCCGTCACGGCCGCCCAGCCGGTCGGCCCGGCCGACAGCGGACCGGCGACGACCCCGCTCGCCGTCGTCCCCGGCCCGTCACCCGCCGGCCCGGCGGACCTGCGCGACCCGCTGGAGACGGCCGCCCCAGAGACCGTCGGACTCGTGGACGACGCCACCCCGGTCGGCGCCCCCGCGGCCGCCACCTCCCGGCGCCCCCCGCGCGCCGACCAGGCGCTGCGCGAGCACGGGGCCACCGCACTGCCGGGCTGGCTCGCCCTGCTGGTGGTGCTGCTCGGCCTGGCTGGGGTGCTGGTCGTCCTGCTGCGCGCCGGTGTCATGCCGCACGGAGACGTGCTGCCCGACCTGCGCGGCGCCGTCGCGCGGGCGAGCGGACGGGCGGAGGTGGACGCCCAGACGATCGCCGAGGTCGGCGCGGCCGGCCTGGTGGTGGTGTTCGCGGTCGCCGGGCTGCTGGCCAACGCGGGCGGCGAGACCCGGGTGCTGACCCGCTGGGGCCGCTACCGGGGCACCGTCCGCCGGACCGGCCTGGTCTGGGTCAACCCGCTGCTGCGCCGCCGCCGGGTGGACGTCCGGCTGCGGCACTGGCGCAGCGAGCCGGCCAAAGTGGTCGACCGCACCGGCACGCCGATCGTGGTCCGGCTGCTGATCGTCTGGCGGGTCAAGGACACCGCGCGGGTGCTGCTGGCGATCGATGACCACGAGGGCTATCTGCGCGAGCAGGTCCAGGCGGTGCTCACCCGCACCGCGTCCATGCTGCCCTGCGACAGCAACGCGGCCCCCGGGCCGGCGCTGCGCGACGGGCAGTGGTTCGCCGACGAGCTGACCAGGGCGCTGGCCGCCGAGGCCGCCCCGGCGGGCCTGGAGGTCTACTCGGTGCAGCCGCTGGCGCTGGACTACGCGCCCGAGGTCGCCGAGTCGATGCGCCGCCGCCGACTGGCCGACCTGGACGCGGGCCTGCGGACGGTGCTGGTGGACGACGCGGTGGAGGCGGCGGCGCTCGCCGTCCGCCGCCTGGAGCGGGCGACCGCGCACGAACTGGACGAGGCCGCCCGCAGCGCGCTGATGGAGCAGCTGCTGGTCGCCTTCGTCGCCCCGGCCGGAGTGGCCGCCTCGGTACCGTCCCCGGCCGCGCGTGCCGGGCGGAAGGAAGGACGACCCGCATGAGGATAGCCACCGGCGCGTACGCCGAACCCGGTACCGGCCTCGACGACGATCCCGGCCTGATCGGCTTCGAGGAGCGCCTCGGCAGCATCCCCGCGATCGCGGGCTGCGGCTGCCCGAACTGCGCGGCCCGGCCGCGCACCGCCCGCCCCGCGGCGGCGGCCGGCGGCAGCCGAATACACCGCGCCGTACGGAGCACCTGCCTGGCCACCACCGTGCTGGCCGGCGCCGGAGTGGTCGGCCTGACGGCCGGGGCCGGTTCCGCGCACGCCGCGGCCGGGAAGCAGGGGTGGGACGGGTCGAAGTACTGGTTCAAGAACAGCGGCGGCGAGTGGCGGTGGACCGGCCACCACGACATCTACGCGAGCCGCACCGGCCAGTCCGGTGGCACCGGCAGCACCGGCAGCACCGGCGGGTCCGGCGGCGCCGGTGGCAAGGCGGCCGCGGACCGGGCACCGGCCTCCGGCAGCACGGAGGCGGCCGTCGACTACGCGCTCGCCCAGCTGGGCAAGCCGTACGTCTGGGGCGGCAACGGCCCGTCCGGCTACGACTGCTCGGGCCTGGTGCAGCAGGCCTACCGCCGCAGCGGGATCAGCCTGCCCCGGGTGGCCGACGACCAGTACGCGGCCACCACACCGATCAGCGCGGGGCAGCTGCGCCGCGGGGACCTGGTGTTCTGGTCGGACAGCGGCCGGGCCTCGGGGATCCACCACGTGGGGATATACCTGGGCGGCGGCACGTTCGTGGAGGCCCCCCGGCCCGGTAGGACCGTCCGGGTCTCCACCCTCGACTCGAGCTACTACCCGACCCACTTCGGCCGACCGTAGCGCCGGAGCCGCACCGGGCCCTGACAGCGCGCGCCGCGGTCAGGGCCCGGACCGCGTGTCAGGGCAGCTGCGGTGCGGAGCAGCCGTGGCGCTCGGCCGACCGGGTGGCGAAGGCGCGCAGGGCGGCTCCCTGGGCGGCGGGGTCGGGCGTGGTGGTGCGCTTGCCGTCGTCGACGGTGTCCACCGTGTAGAGCGCGGTGCCGCCGCCGGGGCAGGAGGCGGTGGCCCAGAGCAGGCCGTCCCGGCTGCCGGACGCGCCGGCGACCGGGTAGTGCGCCACCTTCGGAAGGGCGTCCGCGAACGGCGGGTAGTACGCCCCCAGGCGGAACCGCGGGCTGTCGCCGTCGTCGTACAGGAAGCAGTCCTCGACCGGGGCGTTCGGGTCGGCCGCCGTCTCGCCGGTCGTCCCGGCCAGCCCGCCGCAGGTGCCGGTCGCCTGCCCGGCCGGAACCTTCCGGTACCGGGAATCCGCCGGGACGTCGGTGATTTCCGGACCGGAGGGGGCCGAACAGCCCCACACCCGGGCCGCCCCGTCGGCGGTGCGCGCCGCGATGCGGGCGAACCTGGCCCGCTGGGCGGCGTCGTCGACGGCGCCCGCGCGCGGCAGGCCCTTGACGGTGACGAGCAGTTCCCTGCCGCCCGGGGCGGGGCAGTCCAGGGCGAGGACGGCGACCGCGCCGTCGTCCTCCCGCAGGTCCAGGACGCCCCGGCGGCCGTGGCCGAGCGGCATGACCATGGTGGTGGCGAGGTCGGCGCGCTCGCGGCGCAGCGCGGTCAGCGCCTGCGCGGCGCCCTTCGGACTCCAGCCGGTCTGGACGGACAGGAAGCCGCCGGTGCGCTCCGGGTTGACGACGGAACAGGCCGCCGGTCCGTCGGGCGCGACGGCGTCCTTGCCGTGCATCCGGTCCACGCCGAGGAACTCCTTGACCTCGGCCGTGTCCAGGCTGCCGTGGCAGAGGCCGGCCAGGCTGCGGCCGTCCCGCCAGCGGTCGTACCCGCCGCCCAGGTAGAACACGGCGCCGGCGGCGAGGGCCAGCCCGACGGCGGCGGCGACCGGGAGCCGCCACCGCCGGAGTGCCCCGCGCGGGTGCGTGGGCTCGGGCGTCACTTGTTCTCGCCTCCACGGCCGAGTGCGGTGGCCGCGTCGCTGCGGCCGGTGTTGTAGATGGTCCGCATCTGCTGCTCGTCCCAGTCGACGGAGGGGGCGTCCGGGTTGAGGCCGTTGCGCTGCTGCTGCCACTTCTCGACCATGGCGCTGATCCCCTCGTGTCCGCTGCGGCCGTCGGCGCCGGTGAGCGTGTTCTCCTCGATCCGGCCGGCCGCGGTCGCGTTGATCTCCTCGGTGGCGTTCAACTGCCACCCCATGATCCCGTCGCCGAGCAGGCTCTGGGCCATCGCTCCCACCCCGGGGACCGGGACGAGCTTCAGCGGGGTGCCGATGCCCTGGTACAGGCCCTTGGCCTTCCAGGCCGCGACCTTGGTGTCGTCGTCGCGCTGGTCGAGGATGGCGTCCGCCTGGACGGCGTCGTAGACGCCGAGGGCGGCGGAGGAGTTGGCCATCACGCCCTTCCAGTCCTTCTCGCCGGCGTTCGCCGGGAGTTCGGCGAGCTGCTGGGCGACGTGCACCATCTCGGCCTGCTGGACGACGTGGTGGGACTCCGGGTCGTCGGCGATGCCGCGCAGGACCCGGATCAGGGCGCCCTTGTCGGTGGCCATCCTGGTCTCCCCGGTGGCCGGGTCGACCCAGACGCCGCTGGCGTCCCTGCCCGCGTGGTCCTTGGCGGCGCGGTTGGTGCCGGAGAGGATGTCGTGGGTGTCGGAGGAGTAGTCGGCCAGGGCGTCGGCGATCGGGCGCTGCATGCCGGCCGGGAGCTTCTCGTGGCCGATGCCGCCGTCCAGCAGGTTGACGGTGTCGCGCATGACCCGGGCCTGGGCCTCGGAGTGGTGCCTGACGGTGTCCTCCTGGCCCGGCCGGTCGCCGGTGGCGGCGGCCTCGATGGCCAGGCCGAGCGAGTGGTGGCCCTGGACGTGCTTGCCGTCGGGGCCCATCTCCTCGGGCCAGCGGCGCTCCTCCAGCAGGTACTTGAGGGTGTCGTCGTGCCGGGGGTCGCCCGGGTCGAGGAAGCGGGTGGAGGCCTGCGGATTGTGGCTGAGCGACTCCAGGAAGCCGGCCACCGCGTCGCCGCCGCGGGCCCCGCCGAGGTGGTCCCAGCTGGGCTGGGTCGAGTCGGGCGCCCAGATGAGCTGGGGGTCGGTCTTGGCGTTGCGCTCGTACGCGAGCAGGCTCTTGCCGTAGCTGTCGAGGAATTCGGTGTCGTACTCGCCGGAGCGCATCAGGCTGCTCATCAGCTGGTAGCCCAGCGGCGTCGGGCCGCCGCCCGGGCGGTTCATGACCCGGGGACCGAGCTTGACCATCTCCTTCTCCCAGTCCTGCATGGACGTGGAGTGGCTCTGGGTCGCGGTGCCCAGGGTCGCGCCCAGCGAGGCCTGGAGCTTCTTCACGGCCTCGTTGCGTTCCTTGCTGTACGCGCCGAACTTCGCCGGGTCGTTGACGTCGCGCCAGAACTCCAGGGTGCCCTTGGGACCGAGCGTGGTGGCGAACTGCTCGGCGAAGGCCGGGTCGCTCCTGCGCTTCTCCAGCAGGGCGTTGAGCCTGGTCAGCTCCTCGACGGAGAGGTCGCCGCCCTTTCCGGCCAGGGCGAGCGCGTCGGTGAGGTCCTTGCGGGCCTCGGTGGCCTCCTGGAGGGTGTGGTAGCCGTTGGGGTTGAACGCGTTGTCGTTCGCGCCGTTCGGGTCCGAGCGCAGCGCCCAGGCGGCGGCCTGGTCCGCGTCGGCGGCCTGCTGGAGCGCCGTCTCCAGGCTGTGGACCAGGTCCTCCACCGCGCGCTTGCGCTGGGGCAGGAAGACCGTCCGGTAGTCCGGGTCGGCCTGGGCCGCCTTGTCGTGGAGCAGCGGGTGGACGTCGGTGACCGTCCCGGTGCCGTCGACCTGGAGGTGGTTGGCGGGGCCGTCCTCGTCGGCGATCTTCTTTAGCCGGTTCTGGGCGTCGGCGAACTGCTGGGCGGCATCGGCCAGCAGGCCGCTGATGTCGGCGGACTCCTTGCCGGCGGCGTCGATCTGTTCGGCGGCCTTCTGGATCAGCGCGCGGGCCTCGGTGGCGGCCTCGCCCTCCCAGCCGGCGGCCAGTTTGCCGGCGACCTCGCTGGTCAGCCGGTCCTTCAGGCCGGTGTAGCGGGACTGGAGGGTCTTCCACTCCTCGGCGGCCGCGTGCAGCGGTTCGATCTTGGCGTTCCGGACGATTTCGTAGCTCAGCACGGTGGTGGATCCCTCAGTTCCCGCCGGACAGGTTCTGCTTGTTGGCGTTCTCGGTCGCCGTGTACTGGTCGGCGGTGTGGCGCAGCCGTTTGGCGATGTCGAAGAGCGTGTTCCCGAGGGTGGCCACCTGGTTGTCCCAGCGGATGGAACGGTTGCGCAGCTCCGGGCCGGTGAGCCAACTGGTCAGCGAGCCGTACGCGTTGGTCGTCTTCTCCTGGGCGTTGTCGTCGACGGTGCGGAAGTTGCCCTGGATCTCGTCGACGGTGCCGGCCCGTGCCTTCAGGTCGGCGGGGCTGACGGTCGTCTTCCCGCTGCCGCTCGCGCCGTTGCCGCCGGCGGAGTTGAGCCGCAGGCTCGCGTACCGCTTCCGGTCCTCGTCGTCGAAGAGACCGTTCCAAGCAGGATTGTCGGCCAAAGCGTCCCCCTTGTGAGCGTCGTGGTCGATGGAAGTCTTGATCATTGCTTGGCGTTTCATTGACCATGACTTGCCCGTGCCGCCGATAGTTCCCGGACCGGCGGTGCCGTCGGAACGCCGCAGGCCGCGAACGCAGCAGGCCGCGAACGCCGCCCGGGGTGGGGCGGGTTCGCGGCCTGCGGGAGGACGGAGACGTGCGGTGCCGGACGGCCTCAGACGGAGGCGGCGTCCAGCAGGGCCGTCTGCGCGGGGGTGAGGCGCAGGTCGGTGGCGGCCAGCAGCGGCGGGAGCTGGTCGACGGTGCGGGCGCTGGCGATCGGGGCGGCCACGGTCGGACGGGCGGCGAGCCAGGCCAGGGCGACGGTGGCGAGTTCGACGCCGTGCTCCTCGGCGACGGCGTCCAGGGCCTCCAGGACCTTCGGGCCGCGCGGGTCGTCCAGGTAGCGGGCGGCGCCCTCGGCACGGGCGCTGTCCACACCGGGGGCGCCGAGACGGTACTTGCCGGTGAGGAAACCGGAGGCGAGCGCGTAGTAGGGGACGGTGGCCAGGCCGTGCTCGGCGACCACGTCGGCCAGCGGGCCCTCGAAGGTGTGCCGCGAGACCAGGTTGTAGTGCGGCTGGACGGCGACGTACTTCGCCAGGCCCTCGCGCTCGGCGAAGGCCAGCGCCTCGGACAGCCGCTCGGCGCCGATGTTGGAGGCGGCGGCCGCGCGGACCTTGCCCTCGCGGACCAGCTCGTCCAGCGCGGTGACGAACTCCTCGACCGGGGTGTCGTCGTCCCGGTGGGTGTAGTACAGGTCGATCCGCTCGACACCCAGGCGGCGCAGCGAGGCCTCGGCCGACGCCTTGATGTTGGCGGCGCCCAGGCCGCGGGCGTCGGGGTGCATGCCGACCTTGGTGGCGATCACGACCTCGTCGCGGTTGCCGCGGCTGCGCAGCCAGTGGCCGAGGACGGTCTCGGACTCGCCGCCGGTGTTGCCCGGAGCCCAGGCCGAGTAGACGTCGGCGGTGTCGATGAAGTTGCCGCCGGCGGCGGCGTAGGCGTCCAGGACGGTGAAGGACTGCTGCTCGTCGGCCGTCCAGCCGAAGACGTTGCCCCCGAGGGAGAGCGGGAATACGGACAGGTCGGAGGTGCCGAGGCTCACCCGGCTGTGGTTTCCGGTCATGAACGGGGCCAACCCGATTCCGCCATGGGGCATTCCGCGCGCCACGCGATGTTCACGAGCCCGTCGCACCGGCGCCGCACGACGGGGTGGGGTGCCGGCCGGGACGGGGGTCCGGGCTGTGCCTGAGGTGGGCCGATTCGTTAGAGTCCGTGCCATGGCTGACAACGACTACGACCCCGCCGGCAGCACCCAGATGTTCCGGGCGTTCGTCGACGAGACCCCGGCACGCCAGGAGCCGGGCAACGTTTCCACCTACGGCCGCAGCAGCGGCGGCGGCAACCGCACCGGCCTGATCGCGGCTATCGCCGTCGTCGTGCTGGTCGCGCTGGGCGCCGTCATCTGGCTGGCGGTCAAGTGACCCTCGCGCGGGTGGCCCTCGTCCGGGTCACCCGCGCGACGGCGGACGAGAACTTCAGCAGGGCTTGCGCCAGGCGTTCAGGTCGAGCTTCTTCTGCATCGAACTGAAGCCCAGCGACTTGGCCTTGGTACAGAACTGGCCCGTGTCGAGCTTGTACTCGACGTGGAAGACCGCCTTGCCCGCCTTGACGAAGGGCGCGACGCGGTCGCACTCGTCGTACTGCGCGCACTCCTCGTTGACCGCGAAGTCGAAGTCCGGCAGCAGCGCGGGGATCTGGTCCAGGTCGTTCTTCAGGCCGATGGCCAGGCCGCGCTCGTGCGCGAGCTGGGCCAGCATCCGGTTGTACCTGAGCTGGTCGTCGGCGGTCAGCGGGAAGCCGCTGTTCTGGTTGTAGGCCTCGATGGTGTCCGGCTCGACGGCGTCGAAGCCCTTGCTCCGGCACATGTCGAAGCGGGCGCCCATCAGCGGCTTCAGCTGGTCGAGCTTGCGGATGTCGAACCACTTCTCGCCCTTCCAGCCGGTGTCCGAGCCCTGCAGGGCCCTGGCGAAGGCGGCGGAGTCGGGGCGGAAGTCCTCCCAGGAACCGGCGTTGATGTAGCAGATCACCTTGCGGCCCTTGGCGTGCAGCGCGGCCACCACCGAGGCGTCGGTCTCGAAGCCGTCGATGTCGTAGACCGGGACGTCCACCGACTGGTCCACGGCGCCGCCGCCGAGCTGCCACTGCCAGGCCAGGCCCGGGGTGGGCTGCCAGCGGGCGCCGGCCGGCGGCGGGGTGGTGGTGCCGGGCGGGGTCGTGCCCGGGGCAGCGGTGCCGCTCGGGGTGCCCGGGGCCGTGCTCGTGGCGGCTCCGGACGGGCCGGGAGTGGCGGGGGTGCTGCCGTCGGGGGTGTCCGGCGCCGTGGTGCCGGGCGTGCCCGGGGCGGTGGCCGTGGGCGGGGTGCTCGGGGAGCCGTCGGCCGAGTCGTCGTCCTCCGAGCCGGAGCTGCTGCACGAGGTGGCCAGCAGGGCGGTGGCGGTGGCGAGGGCGAGGGCGGTCGGCAGCAGCCGGGTACGGCGGTTCACGGTAGTCGAACTCCGCATCGGGTCAGGTGAGTTCAGCGGCGGTCAGGCCGTACGGCAGGGTGCGCCAGGGGTTCTCCCCGGCGCCGGGTACGGCGCAGCCCACGCCGGCCCGGCGGGCGCCGATCAGCGCGGTGGCGTCCCGGGCGTGCTCGGCCGGGACGTCGTAGACCAGGTGGCAGAAGCGGGATGCCGCGTGCCGGCCGGTCCACAGCGGTTGCGTCATCGCGCGGTAGGTGTCCCAGTCGCCCTCGAAGGTGACCAGCAGGTCGGCCAGGCCGACCTCGGCGTAGCCCGGGTCCGGGTGCTCGCCGTGGCCGAAGACCACCATGCCGCAGCCGGCCGCGCGGGCCGCTGTGGCCAGCCGCCGGTAGTGCGCCAACGCGCCCGGGTGGGTGGCCACTTGGTCGAAGTAGACGCCGGTGATGCCATGCCGTTGACGGTACGTCAGGATGTCCGCGACCACGGCGGCGTGCGGCCTGCGGCCGTAGTCGGTGTCGGTGTAGCCGACCAACGGCAGTCCGGCCGCGCGGAGTTCGTCGGCGGCCTCGGTGAACACGCCGTCCGGGACCTCGCCCGGACCGTCCGCGAGGTTGAGCACGACGGCGGCGATCCGGTCGGGGTCGGCGGCGGCGACCGCCTGCCAGGCCGCCGGGTCCACCGCGGGGTGGACGTACAGCGGGACCAGCAGGCGGCCGTCGGGGTGCCCGGCGGTCATGCGACCACCGGGGTCGGCGTGGGCTCGGTGGTGCTGAGCCACAGGTCGCGCAGGGTGTCGGCGAGGTCCGTCTCCGGGTGCCAGCCGAGCTCCCGGGCGGCGGCCGAGACGTCGGCCTGCTGCCAGGAGACGGCGGCCGAGCGCTCGGAGCCCGCCCCGCTCTCGTCGATCCGGCCGGTGAAGCCGGCCGCGGCGACCAGCCCGTCGGCGATCGCCCGGACCTGCCGGGCCCGTCCGGAGGCGAGGTTGAGCACCCGGGGGAGCGGCCGGTCGGCCGCGACGGCCAGTCCGACCGCCGCGGCGATGTCCCGGGCGTCGACGAAGTCGCGGTAGGCGGAGAGGTCCCCGACCGTCACGACGCCGTCGGCGCCCTCGGGCGCCACCCGGCGCAGCTCGGCGGCCAGCCGGCCGGGCAGCGAGCCCGCCGGGGCGCCGGGGCCGACCGGGTTGAACACCCGCAGGACCACCGCGTCCAGACCCGACTCGGCCACCGCGAGGGAGCCGGCCAGCTTGGTCGCGCCGTACACGCCGACCGGGCGGGCGTCGGCGTCCTCGGACAGCGAGCTGCCCTGCGCGCAGACGCCGTACTCGCCGGCCGAACCGATGTGCACCAGGCGGGCCTCCGGGGCGCCGAGTTGCAGCGCCTCGCAGAGCACCGCCGGACCACGCGCGTTCACCTCGGCGAGCGTGACCCGGCTGCCGGCCACCGCACCGGCGAAGTTGACCACGGCGTCGGGGGCCAGCTCGGCGAGGTCCTCGCCGAGCGGACGGGCCTGGGCGGTGGCCAGGTCCAGCCGGAGGTCGTGGGCGGGCCGCCGGCCCGCGGTCAGCACGGTGGCACCGGGCAGTGACCGCAGGACGGCGGAGGCGTGACGGCCCAGGAAGCCGTCGCCGCCGAGAAGCAGGATTCTCACGCGGCCCGTCCGTCGCTCTCGGCGCCCGCGGCGGCGGGCTCGTCGGCCGTGTCGTCCGGGGCGGTGCGGGCGGCCGGGATCGGCAGCTCCGCGACGCCCGGCGCGACGCCGGCCGACTCGAAGGGCATCAGGACCGGGCGGATCGTCGAGAACTCGGCGTTGGCCCGGTCGTAGTCGTCGGGGCGGCCGATGTCGAGCCAGTAGCCGTCGAACTCGTACGAGGCCGGCGGGGTCTTGGCGGCCAGCAGGTCCAGCACCAGTTCGTCGAAGCCCAGCGGCAGGCCGGGGGTGTACTTGGCGAGCGCTGAGCGCGAGACGCCGTACACGCCCATCGAGACGCGGTAGTCGATGGTGGGCTTCTCCTGGAATCCGGTGATGGTGCCGGACTCGCTGGTCAGCACGCCGAAGTCGATCTTGACCTGGCGGGCGTAGGTGGCGATGGTCAGCGGGGCGCCCGACGACTCGTGGTGCTTGAGCACCCCGGCGAAGTCCAGGTCGGTCAGGATGTCGCCGTTCATCACCAGGAAGTGCTCGGGCAGGCGGTCCTGCATGGTGAGCAACGGGCCCATGGTGCCGAGCGGGCTGTCCTCGACGGCGTAGCCGACCCGCAGGCCCCACTGGGTGCCGTTGCCGACGTAGGCGCGGATGATGTGGCCGAGGTGGCCGATGGCCAGGGTGACGGTCTGGAAGCCCGCGGCGGCGAGCTGGCGCATCACGATCTCCAGGATCGCGTGCTGGTCGCCGATCGGGACGAGCGGCTTGGGAAGCGCGGTGGTGTACGGGCGGAGGCGGACGCCCTTGCCGCCGGCCAGGATCACTGCATGCATGGTGTTTCCCCCACGGAAAGGATGTGCAGGACACGAACCTTGGTTGCCGGGACGAGCATGATCGCTAAGACGTCGGACGTCAGGCGTCAGACGTTGTAGATGTCGGTCTTGTAGCGCGCCAGGTTCGCCGGGTCGCGGAAGAACTCGATGGTCTGCTCCAGGCCCTGCTCCAGGCTGAACCGCGGCGCCCAGCCGGTGGCCTCGCGCAGCCGGGTGGCGTCGGCGACCAGGCGCATGACCTCGGAGTTGGTCGGACGGATGCGCTGCTCGTCCTCCTTCACCACCAGGTCGACGCCCATCAGCTTGCCGACCAGGGTGACCAGGTCGCCGACCGAGATCTCGCCGCCGGTGCCGGCGTTGAAGGTCCGGCCTACCACCGTCTCGGCGGCCGCGGTGCCCACCGTGCGGAAGGCGTTGGCGGTGTCCTTGACGAACGTGAAGTCGCGGGTCGGGCGCAGGTCGCCGAGGGTGATCTCGGTCTGGCCGGCCGCGACCTGGGCGATCACGGTCGGGATGACGGCGCGCATCGACTGGCGCGGGCCGAAGGTGTTGAACGGGCGCAGGGTGACGACCGGGGTCTCGAAGCTGGCGTGGTAGCTGTCGGCCAGCCGGTCCCCGCCGGCCTTGGAGGCCGCGTACGGGGACTGGGTGTTGATCGGGTGGTCCTCGGTGATCGGCACGGTCTGCGCGGTGCCGTAGGTCTCGCTGGTGGAGGTGTGCACCAGACGCGGGATCTCCAGGTGGCGCACCGCCTCCAGCACGTTCAGCGTGCCGGTGACGTTGGTGTCCACGTACGAGTGCGGCGCGCGGTAGGAGTAGGGGATCGCGATCAGGGCGGCCAGGTGGTAGACCGCCTCGGTGCCCTTGACCAGGCCGTTGACCGAGCCCGGATCCCGGACGTCGCCGAGGACGACCTCGACCGAGCCCAGCACCTCCTCGGACAGGGTCTCCAGCCAGCCGAAGGAGGAGAAGGAGTTGTACTGGACCATCGCGCGGACGTGGTGCCCGTCGGCGACCAGTGTCTCGACGAGATGGGAGCCGATGAAGCCCTCGGCTCCGGTAACCGCGACGCTGCTCATGCGGGGTTCGCTTTCTCGATCTGCCGGGGCGGCCGGACGCTGTGTGGTGGTCGGCCGCCGGTGGCCTGGTTGGTGCCCCAGGTGGGGCGGGTCGGACGTGCTGCGGTGGATCGTGGTGCGGGTCGGACGGGGTACGGAAGCGGTTCAGCGGTGCTGGGTGGTGCGGCCGAGCGCGTGCCCGGCGAGGGCGGTGAGGAGGACGGCGGCCGCCCCGCAGCCGATCAGCTGCAGGACGATCGGATCCGCGCCGGTCAGCAGCCCGGCACTCTCGGTACCCGCGGCGGCCAGACAGATGAGGGCGGTGCTCCAGCTGAACCCGAAGGCGTTCAGCAGCAGCGCCAGCCAGAGCGAGCCGCCGAGGAGCAGCATCGCGCCGAGCTGCGGCACACCGAGCGAGGGGGCGCCCGGCCACAGCACGGTCGCGGCGGCGTCCAGCGCGGCCACGGTGGTGAGGTAGATGAACAGGCAGCCGAGCAGGATCCCGCCGGTACGGCGGGTGAACTGCCCGGCGGTGTGGCTGCTGCGCAGCGCGGCCACCGCCATCGCCCGGTAGCGGAAGAGCAGCCACTCGGCGAGGCCGAGGCTGAGCGTCAGCGCGATCATGGCCGGACCGGTTGGGGTGGTCCTCACCTCGGGCCCGCGGTGGTGCGGCAGGGCCGCGGCCGCGGCGTGCACGGCGTGCGCGGTGTGCGAGGCGGCCTGCACGGCCTGGTGGATGGTCTCGCCGAGGCCCGCGATCAGCGTGAGCGCGCCGCAGGCCAGGCCGAACAGCAGGTGCGGGACCTCCTGGCGGATCGGCAGCTTCAGCGCCACCGGTTCGCGTTCGCCCCCGCGGACGCAGGCCAGCAGCTCCCGGACGGCCAGCCCGACCGCCAGCAGCAGCGAGGCGCCCAGCACGACCGTACGGACCACCTGCGGGACGTCCACCGCGAGCACCACGCCCGCGCCGACCGAGGCCGGCGCCAGCGCCAGCAGCAGGAACTTCTCCCGTCCGAGCACCAGCAGCACGGTCGCCGCGCCCAGGTAGCAGGACTGCCCGGCGGCGAAGCACAGCGCCCCGAGCGGCCCGCCCACCACGTACGCGCAGACCGACGCGACCAGCGCGCCGAGCGGTGCGCCGAACACCAGGCAGACCGCGGCCTCCCGGCGGCGCAGCCGGCCCAGCCAGCGGTACGCGCGGTGCGCCAGCGCCTGGTTGAAGCCCCAGCTGACCAGCGTGGCGACGGACAGCGCGACCATGCCCGAGGGCAGGCCGAAGCGCATCCGGGCGGTCGCGAACAGGTTGGCGCCCAGCAGGTAGCCGAGCCCGGGCAGGGCGAAGACCAGGCCGCGCACGACGCAGCGCCAGGGGTCCGCCCGCCAGGGGTTGGCGAACTCGGAGCTGGGGCCGGGGTAGCGGCGCTCGACCTTCTCGAACAGCTCCTCGGCGACGGTGAACGCGTCGGGCCGGCCGTACAGCAGGGCGGCCTGCTCGTCCGAGAGCCCGTCCGACTCCAGGATGGCCGCGATCTCGTACGGGTGGACGGCGTCGGCGCAGATCTCGCGCAGGCGCTCGGCGAGTTCGTCCAGCGGGTCGGCGGACAGGCCGAGCTGCTCCTCGGGGCCGGGCTCGGGCTCCGGCGGGGCGGGACGGCGGAGCTTGAGCGGCAGCGTGCGCAACTGCACCGTCCGCTCGGAGCCGTCCTCGTCCGGAACGAGCCGCAGGGGGCCGCTCATGCTGCCACCGCGCTGCACTCGGCGGTGGCTTCGCGGAACGCGCACCTGTCGACGGTTCGCTCGCTTCGCCCGTTCACGCGCCCACCTCGCTCGGCTGGGGGCGGACGACGGCCAGCGGCTGGTCCCAGTCGGGAGTCGGGGCCTGGTCGGTGACGGCGACCATGCGGTCGGGCATCCAGCGGGCGGTGCCCAGGAGTTCGGTGTAGATGCCGCGGAACCCGTCGATGTTCTGGCGGAGCGTGAACTGCTCGATCACCCGCAGCCGGGCCTGTTCGCCGAGCCGGGCGCGCCGTTCGGCGTCGCGGAGCAGTTCGATCGCGGCGGCCGCCATCGGCTCGGGTTCGCGGGGCGGGACGACCAGGCCGGTTTCGCCGACGGCTTCACGGACGCCGCCGACGTCGGTCGAGACGGTCGCGCGGCCGCAGGACATCGCCTCGATCAGGGTGAACGGGAAGCCCTCGCTGATGCTGGAGAGCATGACCACGTTGCCCGCCGCGTACGCGTCGGTGATGTCGGCGACGCGGCCCTCGAAGGCCACCGACTCGGCTATGCCGAGCTCGGCGGCCAGGGCTATGCAGCCGTCCCGGTACGCCTCGCCGCCCTTGGGAGTGCCTCCGAAGAGCCGCAGCCGCGCCTCGGGGATCTCGCGGTGGACGATGGCGAACGCCCGGATCAGCGTCTCCAGGTCCTTGATCGGGTCGACTCGGCCGGCCCAGCTGAGGGTGGGCGTCGCGGGTTCGGGGCCGGCCGGCGGGAAGGCCGCCGGGTCCACCCCGTTGTAGACGGTGCGGATGTGCGCGGACGGCGTGCCGCCGCGCTCCTCCCAGCGCCGGTTGTACCGGTTGCCGGGGGTGACCAGCGCGGCCTGACGGTAGCTCTCCTCGGCGAGCATCCGGTAGAAGCCGAGCAGCAGCGCCTTGACCGGCCAGCGGTACGGGCCGGTGCGGTAGCCGAGGTAGCGCTCGCGCAGGTAGATGCCGTGCTCGGTGAGCAGAAACGGTACGCCGTACTGTTGGGCGGCGATCAGCCCCGGCAGGGTGGCGAGGCCGCCGCTGGCCGCGTGCGCGACGCCGTCCTTGGGCGGCTCGACCGAGAGCGGCCGCAGGGCGTGCTCCAGCAGGTCGGTCGCGTTCAGGGCGTCGTGCAGGGTGGGCCGGGAGGCGGCGGTGGGCAGGTAGTCGCGGGTCCACACGTGCTGGAGGGTCCGCAGCGCGCGCTCGCTGCGCAGCGCCGGGCTGAGCAGCCCGCGCCGGGCGAGGTCGGCGAACCCGTACAGCTCGGTGCCGAAGTGCGTGGTGTAGACCGGGTCGAGGAGGGAGTGCAGGAAGCGCTCGTACGCGTTGAGGAAGCGCCGCATCTCCTTGCCGCGGGGCGCTCTGGCCTCGACGGCCGGGCCCCACAGCGGGGCGGTCGTGACCGACCGCACGTTGGCGGGCAGCTCCCAGGCCAGTGCTTCGTGGCCGGTACCGGTGACGGCGATGACGTCGAAGTCGACGTCGGGCATGCCTTGAACGAGCTGGTCGCACCAGACACTGACGCCGCCGTGCTGGTGCGGATACGTCCCCTCGGTGAGCAGGGTGACGCGCATCTCCTGTCCCCCCTCCTGTTCTTGCGTCGGTTCCGGCGTGGGTGGCCGGAACGGGAGCCGTGGCGGGGTCGGGCCGGTCGCCCGGTCCGACCCCGCCGGCGGGTGGTGCGGGTTACCGGTTGCCGGAGCGTCCGGTGGTGCTGCTGGCCGAGGCCGTCCCCCCAGAGGCCTTGCCGTTCTTCGCCGCGGTCTTGTCGCCGCGGCCGTTCTGGTTCGTGCCGCCGTGGCCGTTGCCGTCAGCGGCGAGGCCCTTGCCGGGCACCGGGGTTCCGCTGCCGGGGACCAGCGACGGGGCCGGCTTGCGGGTGGTGTCGCCCGGGCCCGCCGGGACCGGGGTGGCGACGCCCTGCGGCACGACCTTCTTGTCCGCCGGCGCCGGGGCCGGGACGGACTTGGCGGCGATGCTCGGCGCGACGGCGGCCGGGGCGGCCGGCGCGGCCGGCAGCTGCAGGGTGATGCTGCTCTGCAGGGCGCCCGGGGCCACCCAGCCGGAGAGCGTACCGGCGTAGGACGAACCGAAGGCGGTCGAGCCGATGGCCAGCTTCTGAGCAGTTCCGGTCGGCATGGTGGCCTGGACCTGAACGCCGGACGGCGCGTTGACCGTGACGGTGTTGCCGACCCGGTAGGCGGTGACCTGGCCGGCGGCGAGGGCCGTGTTCCAGGCCGCGCGCTTCTGGAACTCCTGGCCGATCTCGCGCTCGCCGAGGTTCACGATCGGGGCGTTGTCGGCGTGCAGCGACCGGTAGGTGCCGAGGATCTTCTCCAGCACCGGGTACAGGATCCGGTCCTCGGACAGGTTCGACTGGTGGATGAAGTGCGGCCGCGGGTCGTTGCTCAGCACGTGGCCGAGGTCGATCCGGGCCTCCAGCGGCACGATGTACGACTGGTAGCCGGTGTTGGCGTCCAGCGGCGCCGGCAGGCAGGTCGAGTTGGCGTTGTTCTCGCAGACGCCGCTGCCGCCGTTGGCCTTGCTGGTGTAGATCCAGTTGTACTCGTCGGCCTCCTCCTTCGCCGTGCCGGCGTTGTAGAAGACGTTCATCGGGTACCGCGGCACGGTCAGCGTGGACGAGCCGACGGCCCGCTGGCCGGCCTCGCGCGAGGCGTCGCTGGCGGTGAACTTGATGCCGTTGGCGGCCAGCGCCGGGGCCAGGTACGGGTTGTCGCTGGTCTCCTGGGGGGCGGTCAGCAGGCCGGAGTGCTCACCGGTGACCAGGACCTGCGGGTCGGGCTTCAGACCGTTGGCGGCGGCCCAGTCGAAGTTGCTCTTGATCTGGGTGGAGATGGTGTTCTGGTCGGTCCAGACCGCGTTGCCCGAGGCGTCCTTGGTGCACTTCCACGGCACCACCGAGACGTCCTGGACGCAGCCCAGGTACGGGTGGCTGTAGGTGTGGTTGACCCAGCGGTAGCTGTTCTGGTCGGCGATCATCTGGTTCGCCGTGGGGTCCACGGTGGTCGCGTGGTCGGCCTTCCAGTCCTCGCTGCCGCCACCGTTGAACACCATGTCCAGGGTGAAGTTGTTGGCGGTCTGCCACTGCTTGAGGTACTGCGCGTCGGTCTGGGTCATCCGGATCGGGTTGGCCGTGTCCGGGGTGCCGGGCGGACAGGTGACGTCACCGGGGGTGCACTTCAGCACGGTGTCCCAGCGGTCGTCGGCCAGGAAGACGTCGTCCACGTGCGCCGCGAAGTAGTTGCGGTCGTAGCCGAGGTGGACGCCCTGGGTGATCCAGTCGACCATGCCGCGGGCCAGCAGCCGGTACTGCTGCTGGTACTGGTTGTACACGAAGGTGACGACCAGCTCCTTGCGGCCGTCGTGGGTGTACTCACCGACCAGCGATCCGCGCGTGGTCGCGCCGGGTATCGGCGCGTCCACCAGCGGGACGAAGGAGGCGCCCGAGGGGAGGGTGGCGAGCGGGGTGGCCAGGTAGCCGTAGCTCTCGCTGACGTTCGGGTCGTTGTCCTCGAAGGGGACGCTGCCCTTGAGGTACCCGAACGGGCCCGAAGTTCCGGCCGTGGTGGTGGCTCCCTGGAATCCGTCGAGTGTGCCGACGAATCCGGGATTCTGGGCGTAGTTCAGCCCCACCGCCGGACTGGCCCAGGTGTACGCGTCGATCTGGCGGACGTTGAAAGCGGCTTCGTAGCTCGCGATGGCCGTCATCTCGGCGGCGCTGTCGGGGAAGGGGTTTTCGTTGGGCAGCACGATGCCCTGGAACTTCCCGCGGGGCTGGCCGTTCACCGTGTCGCTCAGGAAAGCGGAGTTGATGACGGGGCGGTTGGGGTCATTGAGGCTGACGACCTTGTACGGCGTCCCCTGGCTCTTCAGCTCGGCGGTGATGGCTGCGACCGACGGGCCGCCGTCGTCGACGACCAGGATGGTGAGGTCGATCCTGGGCGGCGTGGTGCCGCCGAAGGCCAGGGTGGTCTGCAGCCCGCTGGCCAGCAGAACTGCCGCCGCGCACGCGGCGACTCTTCGGGTCGCTCGACCCATGGTGATCCTCCCCTTGGGGCACGCGTCGCGCTGCTCGGCGCTCGCCTGCCCGTGTAGCTGTTCGCGGGCAGCAGGCTGCCCGGCGCCCATCCTGGTCGAGGGTCGGCCGTGCGGGGGGCCAAAAGGGCGAGAGTGCAGCGAACCTGTTACCAACGTTCATGGCGATGCCATGAAGGCGCTGATTGTGACCGGAACTGGACCGGTGATGCAAATGATGAATTGAAAATGAAAAACCGGAAGCCGAGTGCTACGCGTGGTTACCGACGGTGGAGCCCGATGGGGCGGAAGGGACACCTACACTGGCGTCGTCGCGCACGACACTCTCGCACATCTCGCCGGTCCATTGGGCAGGTTCATGCAATATCGGGCACGGCTGTGCCATGTGACAGTCCGAATATGCAATGGAGGCCCCGCATGGTCGATCGGCAAGCCGAGTCCGAGAGAATCGGGGGCACCCGGAATAGGGGGCCGGAACCGGACGGAACGGCGCTGGTCGGGCGCAGCCTGGGGCTGCGCGGTGCGGTGAACGCCCGCGATCTGGGCGGCTACCGGACGGCCGACGGGCGGGTGCTGAGGAGCGGCGTGGCCCTGCGCAGCGATGGCCTGAACCATGCCACCGCCGACGACCTCCGCCCGCTGGCCGCGCTCGGCCTGCGCCAGGTGGTGGATCTGCGCAGCATGAACGAGGTCCGCGCGGCCGGCCTCGACCGCCTGCCCGGAGGCGTGACCCTGCACCACCTGCCGCTGCTGGCCAGGGACTTCGACATCCACCTGACCGTCAGGGACGCCCTGGCCGACAGCAGCCCCCAGCGCCAGCGCGCCCTGCTCGGCGATGGCGGGGCGGCAGCCTTGATGACCGGCCTCTACCGGTGGTTCGTCACGGACCGGGTGGCGCGCGAGCGCTTCGCCGCACTGCTGCGCCTGCTGGCCGCCCCGGACGGGACGCCGCTGCTGTTCCACTGCTCGGCCGGCAAGGACCGCACCGGCTGGGCGGCCGCGCTGCTGCTGACCGCCCTCGGGGTGGACCGCGGGACCGTCCTGGCCGACTACCTGCTCACCAACGAGCGCTCCGCCCCGGCCGTCGCCCGGGTGCTGGACGACTTCGGTGCCCGCGGCCTGATGCGCGAACCCGAGCTCCTCCTGCCGGTCTTCCGGGCCGACGGCAGCTACCTGGACGCGGCCTTCGCGGAGGTCGAGGCCGGCTGGGGCGGCTTCGACCCGTTCTGGCGGGAGGGGCTCGGGCTGGACGACGGCGTGCTGGCCGGCCTGCGCGTCAACCTGCTGGACGGCGCCGGGAGTCGACCGGACCGGCTCAGACCTCGCTGATGAGCCCCTCGCGGAGCTGGGTGAGCGTCCGGGTGAGCAGCCGGGAGACGTGCATCTGCGAGATCCCGATCTCCTCGCCGATCTGGGACTGTGTCAGGTTGCCGAAGAAGCGCAGCATGATGATCCGGCGCTCGCGTGGCGGCAGCTTGGCCAGCAGCGGCTTCAGCGACTCCCGGTACTCCACGCCCTCCAGCGCGAGGTCCTCGTAGCCGAGCCGGTCGGCCAGCGGCCCGTCGCTGTCCTCCTCGCCCGAACCGGAGTCCAGCGAACTGGCGGTGTACGCGTTGCCCACCGCGAGGCCCTCGACCACGTCCTCCTCGCTGACCCCCAGGCAGGTGGCCAGCTCGGCGACGGTGGGCGAGCGGTCCAGCCGCTGGGACAGCTCGTCGCCGGCCTTGGTGAGCGCCAGCCGCAGCTCCTGGAGCCGCCGCGGCACCCGGACCGACCAGCTGGTGTCCCGGAAGAAGCGCTTGATCTCGCCGACCACGGTGGGCATCGCGAAGGTGGGGAACTCCACCCCGCGCTCCGGGTCGAAGCGGTCGATGGCCTTGATCAGGCCGATGGTGCCGACCTGGACGATGTCCTCCATCGGCTCGTTGCGGCTGCGGAAGCGCGCCGAGGCGTACCGGACCAGCGGCAGGTTGAGCTCGATCAGGGTGTCCCGGACGTAGGTGTGCTCCGCGCTCGCGGGCTCCAGCGCGGCCAGCCGCAGGAACAGCGAGCGGGAGAGCGTCCGGGTGTCCAGCCCGGAGGCGGGCGGGGTCTCGGGCGCCGCCTCGGGGCCGGGCGGTTCGACCGGTTCGACCCGCTGCCGCGGGACCAGGTCCTCGACGACGGCCGTGCCATTGGCGTGACCAGCGTGGATCTCCGCAGTGCCCAGCTCTCCGGACATGCACCCACCCCCTTGTGACTGACAGTGGAAACGGGAGCCGTCGCAGGGAGGTTCCCGGCGGGCCCTGCCCCCTCCATACCGGAACACGGTCCACGGCAAACCCGAACGTCGCGAGATGTCACGCGGGGGTAACGCGCTGCAATCTCACTCTTCCCATGAGTTCCCGGTCCGAAGCCTGGTGAGGATCCGCGAGAGCAGCCGCGAGACGTGCATCTGGGACATCCCCAGCTCGGTGCTGATCTGGGACTGGGTGAGGTTGGCGAAGAACCGCAGCATCACGATCCGTCGCTCCCGCTCGGGGAGTTGGACCAGCAGGTGGCGGACCATGTCGCGGTGCTCGACCTCGGCCAGCGCGGCGTCCTCGTAGCCGAGCCGGTCAAGCAGGGCGAGGCCGCCCTCGTGCTCCTGCGCGGCCTCCAGGGACGCCGCGTTGTAGGCCCGCCCGGCGTCCAGGCAGGCCCGGACGTCCTCCTCCGGGATCCGCAGGCAGGCGGCGATCTCGGGCACCTTGGGGGACCGCCCGTGCAGCACCGTCAGCTCCTCCATCGCGCCGCTGACCTGGACCCACAGCTCCTGCAGCCGGCGCGGGACGTGCATGGTGCGGACGTTGTCCCGGAAGTAGCGCTTGATCTCGCCGAGGATGGTCGGCAGCGCGTAGGTGGGGAACTGGACGCCGCGGCCGGGGTCGAAGCGGTCGATCGCGTTGATCAGGCCGATGGTGCCGACCTGGACGACGTCCTCCATCGGCTCGCTGCGGCTGCGGAAACGGGTGGCCGCGTAGCGGACCAGGGGGATGTTCACCTCGATCAGGGCGGCCCGGACCCGTTCCCGTTCGGGGGCGTCGGGGGGCAGCTCGGCGAGCCGCTCGAACAGCACCCGGGTCAGCGTCCGGACGTCCACGACGGGCCGGCCGCCGGGGCCGCGCAGCCCGTCGGGACGGAGCTCGCCGGCCGGGCTGATGATCGACGCCAGTACGTCGTCCACGGACACGTCACCCCTCCCATAGTCGACAACGACGGGCCCTGCGGATCGGGTGTCGCGGCTGGTTCACCACCTCGCCATGTCCGGCAAAACCGGTCATAGCATCACAAGGTGGGCACAGGTCGGCAAGCACCCGGTGGAGGTGTGTTGGTGGGGTGTTCAACCTTCGCCGGGCCCGTCGGCGAGGCGCCGCAAGGGTCGTTCCGGGACAGAGCACGGCGCCCCGGCCGAAGGTCGGAGGGGGCGCCGCGGTCCGTCCGGGGGAAGGGCCCGGGAAGGGCCCGGTCGGACGGGGGGTCAGACCTCGATGTCGGCGATCACCCAGGTCGCGAACTCGCGCCACTGGCCCGCCGCGGCCTGGTGGGCCGGGTGGGTCAGGTACGCCTGCAGCGCGTCGCGGTCCTCGACCAGGCTGTTGATCGCGTAGTCGTACGCGATGTCCCGCTCGGTGGTGTTCCAGCCGCAGTCCCACTCGCGCAGCTCGGGGATCACCGCGCCGAGCTCGGCGAACGCCTTGGCACCGGCGAGCGCGCGCTCGTCGTCCTTGCCGACGCCTTCGTTGAGCTTGAACAGGACCAGGTGCCGGATCACGATCGGCGCTCCTCGCGGACGGGGGTACAGAGTCCCGCCCACCGTAGCCGGTGCGCCGCGGCATGCCGTCGGCCGTCCGCACCCTGGGCGGGAACAGCCGGGCCGGGCACGGCTACTTGATCAGCCCGGTCATGAACGTGCCGACGGCCTTCGCCGCGTTCGAGATGCCCTCGAAACCCAGCTGGACGAGCTCGGCGGACCGGGTCGGCGAGGTGATGATCGAGTAGAGCACGAAGATGAGCAGGAGGGCCGTGCCGATCTTCTTCGCCTGCGCCATCGGGTGACCCTCCTCCAGCTGTGGCCGCCGTCATTCGGTCCCCGAGCGGCCTGCAGGGGGCAGCTTATCCACCCGGACGGGCTATCAAGTGTGCGACGCGTTCGGCCGGCGGGACGAAGGTCCCCGCGAGTGGGGCCTTTCTCCGGGAGCCCGGCCGCGAGCCGGGCGGCAGGATGGATGACGTACCGAGGATCCGGCAGGAATCCCCGGTACGTGGATCCGGAGCTCCCCGCTGTGGGACCGGCCGCCGCGGCTCCCCCCGACGCGGCGCCGGTTGTGGGACTCCGCCGGGGGAGCGGTCAGTCCCCCCGAGCCGCTCCCCCTCCAGGCTCCGTACGGACCGGGCGCCGGTGGTCATCGGCCCGGCGTGCGGAGCCTTTCCGCGCCCGAGGGTGCGGGGGAAACGCCGAGGGCCCGTCCGGATCGGACGGGCCCTCGGGCTTTCTGGCGGTAGCGGTGGGATTCGAACCCACGGTGGAGTTGCCCCCACACACGCTTTCGAGGCGTGCTCCTTTGGCCGCTCGGACACGCTACCGAGGGGAACTCTACCAACGGTGGCCTCGGGAACGAAATCCGTATCGGGGTGCCCGCCGGCGCGAGGGGTTCAGCGGTGGGTGTCGAAGAAGGCCCGCAGTTGGTCGCCGCACTCGTCGGCGAGGACGCCCCAGATCACTTCGGGGCGGTGGTTGAGCCGGCGGTCGCGCATCACGTCGAAGAGCGAGCCGGCGGCGCCGGCCTTCTCGTCGAGGGCGCCGTAGACCACCCGGTCGATCCGGGACAGCACGATGGCGCCGGCGCACATCGTGCACGGCTCCAGCGTGACGACCAGGGTGCAGCCGCTCAGCCGCCACTCTCCGGTCCTCTCGGCGGCCTGGCGGATCGCGACCACCTCGGCGTGCGCGGTCGGGTCGCCGACCGCCTCGCGCTCGTTGTGGCCGCGTCCGATCACCTCACCGTCGGGCCCCAGGACGAGCGCCCCGACCGGGACGTCCCCGGTGGCCGGCGCCAGGGCGGCCTCGGCGATGGCGAGGCGCATCGGCGCCGCCCAGCGGTCGCGGACCGGGTCGGGGCGGACGGGAGCGGGCAGCGGGGGGACGTACGGGACGGCCGGTGCGGTGGATGCGGACTGCATGGCATCCAGTGTCGGGCATCCGGCCGTTACCGGACGGCCTCCAGGACCTCGCCGCAGCCCAGGGCCTCGGCGATCTCCTCCAAGGCGTCGCCGGGGACGGCGCCCTCGCCGCTGAGGGCGAGCAGCCGGTCGGCGGCCAGGCCGAACTCGGCGAGCAGGTGGGCGTCGCCGAGCGGGCCGACCGGGACGCTGCCGAGCGGCTCGGCGTCGTCGTCCGGCTCCTCGGCCTCCTCGCTGTCGTCCAGCAGGTGGTCCAGGTCGCCGAACTCGCTCTCGCCGGCCTGGTCGACCAGCTCGTCGGTGAGGACGGAGCCGTAGGAGCTGCGGGCGGCGGCGGCGCCGTCCGACACGAAGATCCGCGGGTCCTCCTCACCGTCCACGCGGACGACGGCGAACCAGACGTCCTCCTGTTCGATGAAGATCAGGACGCTGTCGTCGTCCTGGGCGGAGTCGCGGGCCAGGTCGGCCAGATCGGCCAGGGCTTCGACGTCGTCGAGCTCCGTCTCGCTCACATCCCACCCGTCCTCGGTGCGAGCAAGCACTGCAGCGAAGTACGCCACCAGGACACTCCCAAGATCATCGGTCTCGGCTGCCGGCGCGCTGGGCAACGCGGAAATCTGGCCGCCCCCGCGCCAGAGGCGGTCCGCTTGTTCGGACCGTCCCCTCGGAATCGTGACAGAAAGCCCGCCCTTGCGGGGAGTGTTCGGCAGCGCGTCTTCGCAGGTCGTGTCGGAAGGACCGGGCGGCGGGGGGCTCGGTCGTGCCGGTGCGGCCCGGGGCCGGTCGAAAATTGCTCCGAACGCACGTCCGGGCCGATCGGGCGTCCACTCGGGCGCCCAGACGGGCGTCCAGACGGGCGTCCACTCGGAGGCCGCCGGGGCGCCGCTCAGATCCGGAAGGTTCGCATCCGCATCGCCTCGCGCATCCGCCGTTCCTTGGTCCGCCGGGGCTGGACGCGCTCCCGCAGTTCCCGGGCCTCGGTGAGCTCGCGCAGGAAGACGGCCCGCCGTCTGCGGCGCTCGGCCTCGGTCTCCGGGGGGTCGTGCGGCGGGCCCGCCCCGCCGACGGGCGTGTCCGCCGAGCCGTCCCCGGCTTTCGGGTTGCTCGTCATAAGAGGTGACATTCCCAGAACGGCCCGGTTGATACCACAGGAGGTGCTTCCGTCCGGACATCAGCGGCGCGTCACGGCGTGTCACGAGGCGTCACCCGGTCCGGTGTCCGGTTCGGCACCCCTGGCGGGCCCGGCGTGTCGTACACCCGTCCAGACCCGGGCTAACCTCGGTACATGCGTCTCCACGTCGTCGACCACCCCCTGGTCGCCCACAAGCTCTCCACCCTGCGCGACGAGCGCACCGACTCGCCGACCTTCCGTCGCCTGACCGACGAGCTGGTGACCCTCCTCGCGTACGAGGCCACCAGGGACGTCCGCACCGACGAGGTGGAGATCACCACGCCCGTGGCGGTCACGCTCGGTACCCGGCTCAGCTACCCGCGCCCGCTGGTGGTGCCGATCCTGCGGGCCGGGCTCGGCATGCTGGACGGGATGACCCGCCTGCTGCCGACCGCCGAGGTGGGCTTCCTCGGGATGGTGCGCAACGAGGAGACCCTGGAGGCCTCCACGTACGCCACCCGGATGCCCGACGACCTCTCCGGCCGCCAGGTCTACGTGCTCGACCCGATGCTGGCCACCGGCGGCACCCTGGTCGCCGCGATCAGGATGCTGATCGAGCGCGGCGCCACCGACGTCACCGCCGTGGTCCTGCTGGCCGCCCCCGAGGGCGTCGAGTTGATGCAGCGGGAGCTGGCCGGCCTGCCGGTCACGGTGGTCACCGCCGCCCTGGACGAGCGGCTCAACGAGAACGGCTACATCGTGCCCGGCCTCGGCGACGCGGGCGACCGGCTGTACGGCACCGCGGGCTGAGACCCGGCAGGCAGAGGACGACCGAGGGCCCTCCGGCGAACCGCCGGAGGGCCCTTCCGTCGCTGCCGGGGTGTCAGCAGCTGCCGGCGGTGGTCGGGGTGGGGGAGGGCTTGGTGGCCAGGGCGAGGGCGGCGGCCGCCTGGGTCTCGTCCAGCAGGGCGTTGTAGCTGTCGCCGATCACGAAGTCCACGCTGGTGTCGGCGCGGGCGTCGGCGGTGACGGCGGCCCCGGCGATCTGCGAGCCGACCAGGGTGCCGGCTCCGGCGCCGGTCGGGCCGGCGATCACCTGGGCGGTGCCGGGCACCTTCTTGTCCAGCTCGGCCGGGGCGTTGCCGACCTTGCCGATGGTGAAGCCGCGCTTCTTGAACTCCTCCGCCGTCCGCCCGGCCAGGCCGGCCTTGGTGGTGGCGTTGTAGATGTTCACGGTGACGGTGGAGGGCTGCGGGATGGCGTGCGGGTCGCCCTGGGCGGCGGGCGCGCCGGAGGCGGCGGTGGCGCCCGGGGTGGCGCCCGGTGTCGGGGCGGCCAGCGGCTTGCCGGACGGCGTCGCGCAGGCCTGGGCCGAGGAGTTCTTGTTCTTGCCGGTGAAGATGTCGTACAGCTGCACGCCGCCGAGGGCGATCAGGGCGAGGGCGAGCAGCCCGACGAGCGCGGCGACCACCTTGCGGCTCCGCTTCGGGGGCCGGCCCAGGCGCGGATAGGCGTTGCCGGTGATGCGGTACTGCTTCCCTTTGAGGCCTTGGGGAGTCAGCATGCTCATGGGTTGTCTCCCCCTCGTGCCGGGGCGGGGTCGGGATGACGGATCGGCCGGGTGGGGGTGCCCCGGGTGCGGGCGGATCCCCTGGTCGCGGCCGTAGTCAGCAGCGTAGTGCCGTACGGCTGCGAAGGTACTAAACGATCATCATCTGGAGTACCCCGGTACCCGAAAGGGGGTACCGGGGTACGGGCGGACCGCCCTGCGCCGGGTGGCGAGGGGGCGGTCCGGAAGTCTGCGGAGGGTCCGACGGGGCCTGGGGTGGCGGCCCGTCACTCCATTTCGAGGACGCGGGCGTGCAGCACCTGGCGCTGCTGCAGCGCGGCCCGGACGGCCCGGTGCAGGCCGTCCTCCAGGTAGAGGTCGCCGTGCCACTTCACCACGTGGGCGAAGAGGTCCCCGTAGAAGGTCGAGTCCTCGGCCAGCAGGGTTTCGAGGTCGAGTTGGCCCTTGGTGGTCACCAGCTGGTCGAGCCGCACCGGACGCGGGGCGACGTCAGCCCACTGTCGGGTGCTCGTCCGGCCGTGATCCGGGTACGGCCGCCCATTGCCGATGCGCTTGAAGATCACACGGAAAGCCTACCGTTTGGGCGACGGATGGCGCAGCAGCCGCGACGCCGCCACGCGCACCGCTGTGAACTGCGGGTGGACGAATGCGGCTGTTTGATGGGAAATGTCGCGAACATCGCCCGGTGCGACCGGGTTCCGGTCCCGACGCCGAAGCGTTCCGAAGCGTTCCCAAGTGTTCCCCAGCGTTCCGAAGCGTTCCCCCAGCGTTCCCATCCGCCCAGGAGTGTGCACCGATGTCCTCCGCCCCCACCCCGCCGGCCGTCCGGGAGATCGCCGACGGGTACGCCTTCACCGGCCCCGCCCTCGACCTCGGAGCGGTGCTGCTGGACGGCACCGCGTACCCGGACGCCCAGGTGCGCATCCCGCTGGGCGTGCTCAACCGGCACGGCCTCGTCGCCGGGGCCACCGGCACCGGCAAGACCAAGACCCTCCAGCTGATCGCCGAACAGCTCTCCGGACAGGGCGTGCCGGTGTTCCTGGCCGACGTCAAGGGGGACGTCTCCGGCGTCGCCGCACCCGGCGCGCCGAGCGACCGCACCAGCGCCCGGGCCGCCGAGGTGGGGCAGCGGTGGACGCCCCAGGGCTGCCCCGCCGAGTTCTACTCGCTCGGCGGGCAGGGCGCCGGCATCCCGGTCCGGGCCACCGTCACCAGCTTCGGGCCGCTGCTGCTGGCCAAGGTGCTCGACCTGAACGAGACCCAGGAGTCCTCGCTCAGCCTGGTGTTCCACTACGCCGACAGCAAGGGCCTGGAGCTCTACGACCTCAAGGACCTGACCGCGGTGATCGCCCTCCTCGCCTCACCCGAGGGCAAGGAGGAGTTGAGGACCATCGGCGGGCTCTCGGCGGCCACCGCCGGCGTGATCCTGCGGGCGCTCACCGTGCTGGAGAACGAGGGCGCCGGGGCGTTCTTCGGCGAACCCGAGTTCGACACCGCCGAGCTGCTGCGGACCACCCAGGACGGCCGGGGGGTGGTCTCGGTACTGGAGCTGCCCGCCGTACAGGACCGGCCGCGGCTGTTCTCCACCTTCCTGATGTGGCTGCTCGCCGACCTCTACCAGGAGCTGCCCGAGGTCGGCGACCCCGACCGGCCCAAGCTGGTGTTCTTCTTCGACGAGGCGCACCTGCTGTTCAAGGGCGCCTCCAAGGCCTTCCTGGAGGCGATCACCCAGACCGTGCGGCTGATCCGCTCCAAGGGCATCGGCATCTTCTTCGTGACGCAGACGCCGCGCGACGTACCGTCCGACGTGCTGGCGCAGTTGGGCAACCGGGTGCAGCACGCGCTGCGCGCCTTCACCCCGGACGACGCCAAGGCGCTCAAGGCCACCGTCTCGACCTTCCCGCGCTCCTCGTACGACCTCGGCGCGGTGCTGACCTCGCTCGGCACCGGCGAGGCCGTCGTCACCGTCCTGTCCGAGAAGGGCGCGCCGACGCCCGTCGCGGCGACCAGGCTGCGGGCGCCGCAGTCGCTGATGGGGCCGATCGAGGCGGCGGCGCTGCAGGCGGCCGTGGACGCCTCGCCACTGACGGCGCGCTACCGGGACGCCGTCGACCGGGAGTCGGCGTACGAGAAGCTGGCGGCGCGGGCGCCCCGGCCGGAGGCGGCGCCGACGGAGCCGGCCGGAGCCGCCCCCGGGGCCTCCGGTCGGGAGACGCCGCGGGATGCCCGGGAGGCGCACAAGGAGGGTGTGGGCGGGCTGCTCGGGTCACTGCTGAGCAATCCGACGGTGAAGTCCTTCGCGCGCACGGCCGGGCGGCAGCTCGGGCAGGAGATCTCGCGCAGCCTGTTCGGGACGTCCAAGCGGCGGCGGTGAGGACTCAGCCGGGGCGGGGGCCGGCCGGGGGCCTCAGAGGCCCATCTCGTCCAGCTGCTTGAGCAGGGCGGCGTGGGGGCTGTCCGGGGCGGGTGCGGAGTTCGCGGCGGCGGGCTGCGTGGCTGCGGGCGGCGTGGCGGCGGCGCGCGGGGCGCGTGTGGTGCGGTCGCGGAAGATCCAGGCGCCGGCCAGGCCGCCGACCAGACCGCCGAGGTGGGCCGACCAGCTGATGCCCGGGGCGACGCCGGGCAGGGCGGCGGTGACCATGTAGGCGAAGGAGGCGCCGAGGACGACGCCGATCAGGGTGTCGACCAGGTTGCGGTCGAAGACCCCGCGCAGCACCACGTAGCCGAAGTAGCCGAACACCACGCCGCTGGCCCCGGCGCCGACCGAGTTCGGGGGGTCGAAGACCCAGGCGGTCAGCTCGCTGGTCAGCGCGACCAGCACGGTCAGGCCGAGGAACTTCTTCACCCCGCGGTAGGCCGCGAGGAAGCCGAAGACGAACAGCGGGCCCGAATTGGCCTCCAGATGGGCCCAGTTCCAGTGCAGGAAGGGCGCCGTGACGATGTTCGGCAGCCGGCCCGGATCCTGCGGGATGACGCCGAACCGCCGGCCGAGGTCGTAGCCGTCCATCCAGTTCACCAGCTGGATCAGCCAGATCGCGGCCAATACGCCGACCATGGTGAAGAGCGCCCGGCGGGCGTCGGCGATCATCTGGGCGGGGTCGAGCGTGGTCGCCGCGCGGCTGGGGTCGTTCGAGGCCATGACCCCGACCTTATGGGCGGCCGGATCGGACGTGCACCCCATTACAGTGACTCGTGACAATCCGAGCGTGAGAGGTGACCACCCATGAGTGTCCGTCCGCCGCTGCCGTACGACTTCCTGCCGCAGGTGCCGTCCTTCGAACTGAGCAGCCAGGACATCACCGAAGGCGGCACGCTGGGCCAGGAGTTCGTCCACGCCGGCGGCAACCTCTCGCCGCAGCTGGCCTGGTCGGGCCTGCCGGAGGGCACCCGGAGCATCGCCGTCACCTGCTACGACCCGGACGCGCCCACCGGCTCCGGCTGGTGGCACTGGCTCGCCCTCGACCTGCCCGCCGACACCGCCGGACTGCCGCGCGGCGCCGGCTCCTCGGACGACAGCCTGCCGGGCTCGGCCTCCTTCCACGGCCGCAACGACTTCCCGGGCAACCGGTACGACGGCGCCGCGCCGCCGCCCGGCGCCCCGCACCGCTACGTCTTCGCCGTGCACGCCCTGGACGTGGAGAAGCTGGACGTCGCCCCCGACCTCCCGCCGGCACAGGTGGGCTTCCACCTCACCTTCCACACCCTCGGCCGCGCGCTGCTGACCGCCGAGTACGGGGTCTGAGCGCTTGCCGGCACCCGATCGCCCGGTCGAGGTCTGGCGGTTGCCCGAGGAGAAATGGCGGGCCGGCCGCCGGGCCCTGACCTGGACGGTCGGGCCGGACGGTGAGTTGGCCGTCCTGGTGGTGCCGGAGCAGTACCCGGCGCCGGCCGGGTCGTGGCCGGCCGCCCGGCTGCCGTTCGACGGCGAGGTGGTGGTGCACGGCCGGCGGGGCGAACGGCGGGTGCCGCTCACCGGGGTCGGGGTCTCACCGGACCACCTGGCGCTGCTGCCCGGCGGGCGGGTGCTGCTGGCCGGCGGCCGAGCCGACGAGCTGCCGGACGGGTGGGAGCGCAACGGCCTGGTCCTCGGCCCGGACGGACTGCCCACCCGGACGCTCCAACTCGGCGACCACATCCAGGCGTTGGTCACCGATCGGGACGGCCGGATCTGGCTGGCCTTCGGGGACGAGGGCAGCCACGGCGACAACCCGCTCGCCCGGTGCGGCCTGCTCGCACTGGACACCGCCGGACGGACCGTCTGGCGGCCGGCACCCGGGGAGTTGCGCGACGCCCCGCTGGAGGGCCTCGCCGCCGCCACCGAGGGGCGTCGGGCCTGGCTGGCCTGGTACGGCGACCACAGCCACCTCACCGGGATCGACCTCGCAACCGGCCCGCCGGTCGCCATGCGGCTGCCGGCCCGGCAGCCGGTGGGCTTCGCGATCGCCGGGGACCGGGCCGTGTTCCTGCAGCCCGGCGGCGAGTTGATCCGGTGCGAACGGGAGAGCCGCAAGGGTTGGCGGGAGGTCCGCCGGCAGCCGGTGGGCGTCCCCGGCGGCCTCGACCGGGGGCGCGCTCACGGCCGGGACGGCGTGCTGTGGTTCCGGTCCGGGAACGGCTGGTTCCGGGTCGAGGCCTGATCCGGCCGGCCGGTCTCCTGGTTGGGCTCCCGGCCGGGCTCCTTGGCAGACTCCTGGCTGGGCTCCCTGTCGGTCTCCTGGCCGGTCTCCAGGCTGGGCTCCCGGCCGGCCGCGTGGTGGGCGCGGGCGGCGAGCCCGCGCAGGTGCTCGCGCAGGGCCGGCGGCTCGTGCACCTCGAAGGCGCAGTCCAGCGACAGCAGCCGCATCGCCGTCCACTCCAGCGAGTCCGAGCGGGAGCGCAGCCGGCAGCTGTGCCCGTCGACCGGCTCGATCTCGGAGTCGGCCGGTTTGAACCGCTGCCGGACCAGCTCGGCCGGGGCGTGCACGGTGGCGACCACGGTGCCGCTCGGCGACGGGCGGCGCAGCTTGCCCGCCACGTACGCGGCGGCGTCCTCGGCCGGGAGCGGGCGCGGGGTGAAGCGGGCGCCGGTGGCGAAGGGCTCGCTCAGCCGGTCGACCCGGAACAGCCGCCAGTCCTCGCGGTCCAGGTCGTAGCCGACCAGGTACCAGCGGCGGCCGACCGAGACCAGCCGCTCGGGCTCGATCAGCCGCCTGGTGGCGGTGCCGTCGTAGGCGCGGTAGGCGAAGCGCAGCCGCTCCCGGTTGGTGACGGCTCCGGCCAGCACGGTCAGGTCCTCCGGGTCGACGGTCGGGCCGTCCCCGGTGAGCAGGGGCACGGTGGCGGAGTTGAGCATCCCGACCCGGTGCCGCAGCCGGCTCGGCAGCACCTGGAGCAGTTTGGCGAGCGCCCGTACCGAGGCCTCCTCGATGCCGACGACCGCGTGTCCGGCCCCGGCCCGGAGCCCGACGGCGATGGCCACCGCCTCCTCGTCGTCCAGCAGCAGCGGCGGCATCGCGGTGCCCGCGACCAGCCGGTAGCCGCCGACCGCGCCCATGCTGGCCTGCACCGGGTAGCCGAGCTCGCGCAGCCGGTCGATGTCGCGCCGGATCGTGCGGGGGCTGACCCCGAGCCGCTCGGCGAGTTCGCTGCCGGGCCACTCGCGCGGGGTCTGCAGCAGGGACAGCAGGTTCAGCAGCCGGGCCGGGGTGTCGCTCATGCCGTCCAGCATGCCGGACGAAGTGGGACAGGACCTGACCTACATGGCCCGTACCGTCGTGGACGTGGAGAAGGCGGGCACGAGCGAGGAGTACGGAATGAGTGCGGCAGGAGCCGACCGGCGGAGGTGGATCGCCCTGGCGATCGTGATGGTGGCCTCCTTCATGGACCTGGTGGACGTCACCATCGTCAACATCGCCATCCCCAGCATCCAGGCGGACACCGGCGCCTCGTTCAGCGCCATCCAGTGGGTCACCGGCGGCTACGCCCTGGCCTTCGCGATCGGCCTGATCACCGGCGGGCGCCTGGGCGACATCTACGGCCGCAAGCGGCTCTTCCTGATCGGGATCAGCGGCTTCACGGTCGCTTCCGCGCTCTGCGGGCTGGCCTCCGGGCCGGAGATGCTGGTCGCGACGCGGCTGCTGCAGGGCGGGACGGCGGCGCTGATGGTGCCGCAGGTGCTGTCGATCATCCACGCGACCTTCCCGGCGGAGGAGCGCGGCAAGGTGTTCGGCATGTTCGGCGCGGTGGTCGGACTGGGCGCCGTCTCCGGTCCGATGATCGGTGCGCTGCTCACCGAGTGGGACCTGTTCGGACTGGCCTGGCGGCCGATCTTCCTGATCAACCTGCCGGTCGGCATCGCCGGCCTGCTGCTCGGGCGCCGCTTCATCGACGAGTCGAAGGCCGACCAGGCGCTCAAGCTCGACCTGGTGGGCGTGGCGCTGGCCAGCGTCGGCCTGCTGATGCTGATCTACCCGCTGACGCACGGACGGGAGGCCGGCTGGCCGCTCTGGGGGTACCTGTCGATGGCCGGCAGCCTGCCCGTGTTCGCGCTGTTCGTGGCGTACGAGAAGGCCAAGACGCGGCGCGACGGCTCGCCCCTGGTCGAACTGGCGCTGTTCCGGGTGAAGTCCTTCGCCGCCGGGATCGGCGTACAGCTGGCCTTCGGCGTGGCCCTCGGCATCTTCTTCCTGGTCTGGACGCTCTACATGCAGGTGGGACTGGGCTGGAGCCCGCTCAAGGCCGGCGCGACCGGCATCCCGTTCTCGCTCGCGGTCTCCATGGCGGCCGGACTGTCCGTGCAGCAGCTGGTGCCGCGGTTCGGGCGGAAGGTGCTGCAGGCGGGCGCGCTGGTGATGGCGACGGGCGTGCTCACCTACATCGGGGAGGCGCACCGGTACGGGACGGCGATCACGCCCTGGCAGATGGCGCTGCCGCTGGTGGTGATGGGCCTCGGCATGGGGCTGATCGTCGCGCCGATCACGGACGCGATCCTGGCGGAGGTGCCGCGCGAGCACGCCGGTTCGGCGTCCGGACTGATCAACACCGTGCAGCAGGTGGGGAACGCGCTCGGACTCGGGCTGGTCTCGGTGGCCTTCTTCGGCGCGATGGACGACGTGGTCGCGCCGGAGGCGGTCGGAACGGCGTTCAACGGGGCCTTCGTGCACGCGATGTGGTGGGTCGCGGGGGTGCTGCTGGCGGTGTTCCTGCTGATGTTCGCCCTGCCGCGGCGGCGCCCGGCAGGCGCCGCCGCTGCCGAGGGCGCTCCGGCTGGTGCTGCCGAGGGCGCTCCGGCCGGGGCTGCTGGGGGTGCCCCGGAGGAGCGGGAGTCCGCCCTGGTCTGACGGAAGACGCTCCACGCGGGGCCCCGGTCGCACTGCGCGACCGGGGCCCCCGTCGCACACTTGAGGCGATGGACCGTACGGCGGTGGACTCCTCGGTGCTGCGCTCGGTCGGCTACGACCCGGCGGCGCGGCTGCTTGAGCTGGAGTTCACCAGCGGCCACGTGTACGTCTACGCGGGCGTACCGGCCCGGGTGCACCGGGAACTGCTGGCGGCGGAGAGCCACGGGCGGTACTTCGTCCGACGGATCCGCGGGCGGTACGCCTACCGGCGCTCGGAGACCAGCCGGTAGCTGCTGCCGTCCTTCGGGCGGGCGAGGTGCCCGGCCTCGACCAGGGAACGGCGCAGCGCGGGGGCGTCATCGTGCACGGCGTGCAGGGCGGCGTTGACCTCGGCCTCGGTGTAGCCGCGGCCGGGCTCGAAGAGGGTGCCGGCGAGGTGGGCCAGGAGCTGCTCCCGGCGGGCTGCCTTGCGGGGGACGGCGGTCAGCCGCCCGTCGGGGGCGAAGAAGGCGGACACGCTCGGCGGGGTCGGGGTGGTTGCGGTCATGGCGGGAGCGTCGCCCGGCGGGACGGGCCGGGGCAACCGGTTTTCAGCGCGCTCCGGTCGGAGCCGGCGCGGCCGTCGTACGGCCGACCGTGCGCGGCTTCGCGGCCGCCTTGGCCTCCTTCGCGGCGCGCTTCATCTCCTGCTTGAACTCCCGCACCAGGGTGAGGGATTCCGGCCCGGTGATGTCGGCGACCGAGCGGTGCGCGCCCTCCTCGCCGTACGCGCCCGCCGCCTCGCGCCAGCCCTCCGGCCGTACGCCGTACTGCTTGCCCAGCAGGGCGAGGAAGATCTGCGACTTCTGCTTGCCGAAGCCCGGCAGGGCGTTGAGACGGCTCAGCAGTTCCTTGCCGGTACGGACGTTCTTCCACAGCGCGGCGGCGTCGCCGTCGTACTGCGCGACGAGGAACTGGCAGAGCTGCTGCACCCGTTTGGCCATCGCGGCGGGATAGCGGTGGACGGCGGGCTTCGCGGACAGGAGCGCGACGAACTCCTCCGGGTTGTAGGTGGCGATCTCGTGGGCGTCCAGGTCGTCCCGGTCGAGGCGCTGCGCAATGGTCAGCGGGCCGGTGAACGCCCACTCCATCGGGACCTGTTGATCGAGCAGCATGCCGACGAGCGCGGCGAGCGCGCTCCGTCCGAGCAGTTCGTCGGCCTCGGGTTGCTGTGCGAGCCGAACGGTGGCGTTCATGGGCTTGCCCTCCTCGGAGTTGACGTCGGGTCGGCGCCCAGTCTGGTGGACGAGACGTGGACCGAGGCGGTCAACACGCCCGTACAGGGGGAACTCTTGGTGTTCCAGGCCTTGCCGTACCTGCTTTGTTCGTTGGCGGAGCGGTTGTTGGGGCCGCCGTGGGGTGACGCGGGGTATTTTTTGCCCGCATCCGTCGCGGGCGCGCGGTCGGAGGCGTAGCGAACCGAACCGCCGTCGAGTGGGCGGCACTTCACCGGCTGTCGGCGCCGCCTTTGACGCCTTCGGCTCTTGGGCCGCCACGCCGTCCCGGCCATTGGCCGCGACGCCGCGGTCGGCGCGATCCGCCCCTTGTCAGCCAGTGGGCCTGGCGGTCCGACCGGTACTCGTACGTGTTGTTCCAATGGGTGGACATGTCGCCAACTCGTTTTGTTCGTATGGCCATTCGAGGAGGAAAGGGGAAACGGGAAACCCGCGAGAACCCCGTTTGACCGGCTCGATCGCATGCCAAGATTCCAGGCGGAAGCGAGGGGTGACCGCTTCCGGCCCACGATGCAGCAGGCGCTTGGGCGGTCGACGATGGGGGATGGCATGCGCATGTCCAGGGCGTCATCCGGCGAGTTCGGTCCGGAGCTTCGCAGGCGCCGGATCGCCGCCGGGCTGACCCTCACCCGGCTCGCCGAACTGCTCAGCTACAGCAAGGGCCACCTGAGCAAGATCGAACGCGGGCACAAGCAACCGCCGCCCGAGTTCGCCCGTCGCTGTGACGTCCAGCTCGCCGCCGACGGTGAGCTGGAGCGGCTGCTGCCGAGCCGTGATGCCGGGGATGCGCCCGGGTGTGCCGACCCTGCGGAGAGCGACGCCAGTGGCGACGGCGAGCCATTGCTCCGGGTCGATCGCGGGGGCGTCCGCTGGTCCGGAGCCATGGGCCGGAGGCAACTGCTCGCCGCCGGGGCCACCACCCTGCTCGGCGGAGGTCTCGTCGCTGCTCCGCCGCCGGTCGCCCCGGCGGCAGTCGTCGCGGAGTCCGCCCCGGTCGAGATCTTCCGAGCCCAGTTCGACCAGATGAGGCAGCTCGGCCAGACCGGTGATCCCGGCATGCTGCTTCCGCTGCTCACGGTCCAGACCCACACCCTGCGGGAACTCGCCGTCCAAGCCGACGGGGTGAACCGTGACCGGTTGCTCGTGTTGGCGGCCCGGTACGCGGAGTACGCGGGCTGGATGGCCCAGGAGGCCGACGACAACTCCTCGGCCCTGTGGTGGACCGCCCGCGCCGTCGAACTCGCGCAGGCCGGCGGCGACCGCGATCTGGCCTCGTACGCGCTGGTCAGGCGAGCCCTGATCACCTTCTACGCGGGCGACGCGATCCAGACCGTACAACTGGTCGAACCGGCCCAGGACGGTTCGCTGCCACCGCGGATCCGCGGCCTCGCGGCACAGCGGGAAGCACAGGGCCATGCGCTCGCCGGGGACCACACCGCCTGTCTGCGCGGCCTCGACCGCGCCCGAGTGCTGCTGGCCAGGACCGACGCCGAGGCCGGCGGCGGAGCCCCCGTCCTCGGCACCACCAATCTGGCCGACCCGGCGGCCATGGTCACCGGATGGTGCCTGTACGACCTCGGTCGCCCCGCGCAGGCTGCCGAGGCGCTCGACCGCGAGTACCCGAGGATCCCCGCGCAGGCCGTTCGCAGTCGCGCCCGGTACGGCCTCCGGCGCGCCTTGGCGCACGCGGCAGCAGGCGAGCCCGAGCATGCCTGCGAGCTTGCCGCGGAGCTCCTGCCGCTGGTCCCGGCGCTGCGATCGGCCACCATTCGCTCCGACGTCCGGCGGCTCGCCCGCGAGCTGAACCGGTTCCGTACCGGCCAGTCCGCGCAGGACATCCAGCCCCTGCTCGCCGACGCACTGCACCCGTAGACCGATCCGAACCCACGGCCCGTTCCCCGGCCGACGTTCCATCCCTTCACTCACCGGAGAGGTGACTTCGCCATGCCCGACATCTTCGTCAACTACCGCACCAGCGATGAGGACACGACCGCCACCCTGATCGAGCGGGAGCTTTCCCGGCGTTTCGGCACCGACCGGGTGTTCCGGGCCAGCAAGTCCATCCCGATCGGCCGACCCTTCCCCCAGGAACTCCTGACCGCAGTCCGGCGCAGCAGCGTGCTCGTCGCCGTCATCGGTCCGCGCTGGGCCGACGCCCGGACTGCGGACGGGCGACGTGCGCTCGACGACCCGGAGGACTGGACCAGGAGGGAGATCGCCGAGGCCTTCGAGAGCGGAGCACTGGTCGTCCCGGTGCTCGTCGGCCGCATGACGCGGCTCGACCGGCACGACCTGCCCGCCGAGATCGCCGAGCTGGCGGACTGCCAGTACCGCCGCTTCGACAACCGTGACGCGGAGTCCAACCTCAAGCGCCTCGGGGACGACCTGGCGGAGGCGTGCCCCCAGCTCGCCGAGGCGGAGCGGCGGACCACCAAGGAGCACCGGGCGACGGAGACCCACAACGAGATCGGCAGCGTGGATGGGAGTGTGGTGCAGGCTCGGGACTACCGGCACGACCAGAGCGGCGGCATCGGCAATGTGGGAGGCGACGTGGGGACGTTCATCAACAACGCGAGCGGGCCGGTCCACACCGGGAGCGGTACACAGAACAACACCACCCGCACGGGAGGCGTCGAGTTCCACGGCAGCGGCAACAACTACGTCGAACGCGGCACGGTCAACAACGACTTCAGCGGCCGGAGTGATCACGAGGGACGGCGGTGAGCGACGCCGGGAGTGCCACGTGGCTCGGCAACGCTCAGGGGCAGACGCACACGGGTAGTGGAAGCCAGAACAACTACTCCTACTACTACATCTCCTCGGATCGGCTGGTTCGCGGTGGAGGAGATCCGCTGCGGATGGCAGCTGAGCGCCGACGCTGGCTGACCCAGCGATTCGTTCCGCCGCTGGGATACGGGGAAGCGGTCAGCAGGCTGGAGGATCCCGGCACGGCCGCGCTGATCTCCGGAGCGGACGGCAGCGGGCGGCGCACGGCAGCCGTTGTCCTGTTGCACGGCACGGGCGCGCCTTGCGGCCCTTTCCGTGAGGTCGCGTTGGACGACCAGAAGGATGACCAGCTCCCCCTGGCACAAGGCGAATGCGTCCTTGTCGATCTGTCGGTCACGTCCGACGCGCGGTTGACGGACGCACAGGGCCTGGTGAGCTCGTACTGGCACAAGGTGGAGCATGTCGGTGGCCGGCTCGCGGTGGTTCTGCACCAAGATCACGAGTCTCTCCTGCAGCCGGACCTTCGACAGCTGCTGGTGCGGATCGGCCGGCCGAACGGCGCGCGGGTGTTGGCCAGACATCTCCACAAGGCCGGTGTCACGGTGTCTTCCAAGGAGCTGAGCCGGTCGGCTCTCGGTGAGCTTCTGGACATCTCTTCCATGAGGGAGCTGCAGCGGCTGCACGAGTTGCTGGTCGAGGCTCATTCGGCGGGTGGTGACCTCGACGAGTGGGTTGCGAAGGCCGTCGCAGCGCTTCGGGAGCGTGGTGGTGAGGTGGCCCAGCAGGTCGCCGAGCTCGCCGACGGTCGCCAGCGGGCGCTGTTGTTCACGGCAGCGATGCTGGAGGGGGCTCCAGCGGATGCCGTCTTCCGGCTCTCCGATCAGCTGCTGACGAAGCTCGGTCATCCCGAGGACGAACGGCCCCGCCTCGACCGCACCGATCTGACCCAGCGGTTGCACGAACTGCGGGTGGAGGTCCCGGAAGGACGGGTCCGCTTCAAGGGACTGGCTTACGCGGAGGCTGTCCGTACCCATTTCTGGTTGTACTACCCCGACCTGCGGGACGGGTTCGGGGACTGGGTCGAGGGCGCGGCCAGGGCAACGGCCTGGCTTGACACGCCGGATCGGCAGCGGCTGATCGACCGATTGATCGAATCGGCTCTGCAGAGTGGTGATGTGGATGTACTGACCGGCCTTGTGGAGTCCTGGGCGGCGGAGACCAGGTTCCTGCCGGAGGCGATGCGGGTGCTGGAGCGTGGAATCACGAGCGAGACCGGCGGCTCGGCCTTCCGCTCGAAGATCTACGAATGGGTGGTGGGGCAGCGGCTGCACACCAACCTGGTACGGGTCCTCGCCCGGATCTGCGCCGACGTGATGGCCACCCACCATCCGGGCCAGGCGCTCGTTCGCCTGCACCACCTCACGCGGCGGGAGGCCCAGGACGGTCCACGGTACGGCCGGGAGGCCCTGTTCGACCTGGCGGGCAGGGACAAGCGGCTCTATCTGAAGCTGCTCGACCGCCTGGGCGAAGGCTTGGAGAGGGGAGTGACGATGCGACCGGACGCCGGCATCTTCCTGGAACTGGTCGACCCGTTGCCGGCTTGGGCACCGCGTCCGGAGGTCGTGCGGGGCTGGCGCTCGGTACTGGCGGTCTCGTCGGCGGACGTGTGGGAGCCCGCGGTCCGGAACTGGCTCTCGGCCGCGCGGCGGGCGCCGGACGGGGGCGGACGGCTGATGAGGATCCTCACCGATGCCGCCGACGGGCGGGTCGATGTGCTCAACCGCTATTACCGGCTGGCGCATGGCTGGGCGGCCGGGGCCGATGACTCCCCGGCCCCGGTGAGCCGGCCAGAGGTGCTGGCGCGCTTCTGCCAGGAGATCGACCGCGCGCAGGGGATCGAACCGCTCGTCGGCACGACCGGGGGGAGAGGGCTGTGAAGCGCATGGGAAAAGTACCGCTGGTCGGGTTGGCCCTGGCTGCGGGGGCGGCGACGGTGGTGCTCGGGGTGTCGGCCAGGTGGCCGGTCTGGTTGTGGGCGATGCCCACGGCGATGGCTCTGTTGCTGGCCGTTCTGCTGGCATCGGCCAGGACTCCGAGGCCGGAGTCGGATGAGCCGCCGTGGGAGAAGACCCGGGTGGTCGCAGTGGCGCTGCCGAGCCGGGTGCCGGACTACGACTTCCACTTCTCGGCGACGGTGTGGTGGCGCCCGGTCCTGAACGCGACTGGGCTGGTGCACGCGGACCCGGCCAGTCTGGCAGTCGAGACGGTGTTGGAGCGTGCCAGGGCGCTGACCGAGCACGAAGTCCCGGGACGGCTCGAACTGGTGCAGCACCGGTTGAACGGCGTGCTCGGCACCCAGAGCCAGGACCGGTCGGGGCTGGTGGAAGCCATGGGTGGGCGAGTCGAACTCAGGCTGTCGGAGGACGACCGGAGTCGGCTGGGGAAGCTGTCCGAGGTGCGCAAGACCGAGGAGGTGTGGGAGCACGAGCGGCGTTACGAGCAGAGCAAGCGGGCCTACCTCGGCGACGACGTCCTGAAGTCGCCCGGCAGCGCGGTGGTGTGGTGGCTGGCGCGCCATGACGAGCAGGTCAGGGAGGCGGTCGACATGATCGGCCCGCTCGCACAGCTCTCGGCGGCGGCGAACGACGAGGCCGTGAGCGACCTGTACGAGCATCTCGTGCCGGGGGCCGACTCGTTCCCGGATGACGACGACGATGACGCGCCGCCGGCGGGGCCGTTCGGGCCTGAGGGGCCGGTCGGACCGCGCGGGCCGACCGGGGGAACGCCGGTGATCGGGCCGGTGAACCAACTGCTGGACGACATCGACTTGCCGGAGGATTCCGACGAACGGTACGTCTACACACGCCGGTTGGCGGAATTCACCAACGCGGCCGGCAGACCGGAGCACTCCAGGCTGATCAGGGAGAACCTGCTGGGCGAGGACGGCGACGTCCCGGGGCAGCCGGGGCCTGCGGAGGATCGCGCCGCCGATGGATCGCATGTGCGCTTTACGAAGTTCGACGGGCCAGTGAACGGGTCCGCCCCGAACGGGAAATCGCCGGGACACGGGCACGGGCCCGGGGAGTGGCACAGGGCCGAGGAGTAGGGGCGGGACGTTCGGGCGGCGGCGATGGGTGGGTAGCGCAGGGGGTGGTGTGGGGTGGGGTGAGGGGCGTGTTGGGGTGGTGGTGCGCTCGGCTGGGTGGGTGGTTTTGGGGGAGGGGTGGGGTGGTGGGGTGGGGCTGTACGTACGATACAGGGCTGGTCGGTTGCTCGGGTGGGCGGTTGGATCTGCGGGTCGAGCTGGGGTTCGAGCGGGTTGGTCATCTCATATGACTGTTTCGGTGTGCCGGTGTGGCGCCCGGGTCGCGGGTCATTCTTGGTCCAATCGACGCGTCCAGAAAGGCTCGCCCGCCGTGACCCAGCCGTTCGAACTGCCGTCCTTCTACGTGCCGCACCCGGCACGCCTCAACCCCCACCTGGACGAGGCGCGGGCCCATTCCACCGGCTGGGCCCGGGAGATGGGCATGTTGGAGGGTTCCGGGATCTGGGATCAGGCCGACCTGGAGGCCCACGACTACGGGCTGCTCTGCGCCTACACCCACCCCGACGCCTCCGCCGAGGCACTGTCGCTGGTCACCGACTGGTACGTCTGGGTCTTCTTCTTCGACGACCACTTCCTCGACATGTACAAGCGCACCAACGACCGCGCGGCGGGCAAGGCGCACCTCGACCGGCTGCCGCTGTTCATGCCGGCCGACCCGGCCGCACCGGTGCCCGAGCCGGCGAACCCGGTCGAGGCGGGCCTGGCCGACCTGTGGCGGCGCACCGTGCCGGCGATGGGGGAGGACTGGCGGATCCGGTTCGCCGAGAGCACCCGCAACCTGCTCAACGAATCGCTCTGGGAGCTCGCCAACATCAACGCCGGCCGGGTGGCGAACCCCGTCGAGTACATCGAGATGCGCCGCAAGGTCGGCGGTGCGCCGTGGTCCGCGCAGTTGGTCGAGTACGCGGCCGGCGCCGAGGTGCCGACGGAGGTGTCGGGCACGCGTGCGCTGCGGGTGCTGATGGACGCCTTCTCCGACGGCGTGCACCTCCGCAACGACATCTTCTCGTACCAGCGGGAGGTGGAGGACGAGGGCGAACTGAGCAACGGCATCCTGGTGTTGGAGCGCTTCCTGGAGTGCACCACCCAGGAGGCGGCCGAGGCGGTGAACGACCTGCTCACCTCGCGGCTCCAGCAGTTCGAGAACACCGTGTTCACCGAACTGCCGGCGCTGTTCGCGGAGACCGGGCTCGGACCGGACGGCCGGGCGAAGGTCATGGCGTACGTCAAGGGCCTGCAGGACTGGCAGTCCGGCGGCCACGAGTGGCACATGCGCTCCAGCCGGTACATGAACGGCGGCGGGGCGGCTGCGGGTGCGGGCGGAGAGGCGGCGGGTCAGCCCGGCTTGCCTGGTCTGCCCGGGGTGGCGGGCTCCGGCAGCTGGTGGGACCAGTACGCGATCGGCGGCATCGGCACCTCGGCGCTGGACATCCTGCGCAGCGGGGCGACGGGAGCGGGGGCAGGCGAGGGGACGAGCGGCGGGACGGGAACAGCGACGGGAGCGACGGAGGCCGGGGCGAGCCCGGCCGTGCGGCGGGCGCGCTCGCACGGCCACGTGCCGTTCCAGGCCGTCGGGCCGTCCCGCCTGCCCGGGTTCAAGCTGCCGTTCGCCCTGACGCTGAGCCCGCACCTGGACGGCGCCCGGCAGCGGGTCGTCGAGTGGGCCGAGCGGATGGGCCTGCTGGACGCGGACCCGGCCGTCCCCGGCTCCGGCATCTGGGACGCCGAGTCGATGCGCGACTACGACCTCGCGCTCTGCGCGGCCGGCATCCACCCGGACGCCACCGCCGACCAACTCGACATCGACTCGGCCTGGTTGGCCTGGGGCACCTGGGCCGACGACTACTACCCGCTGGCCTTCGGCCGCACCCGCGACCTGGCCGGTGCCAAGCTGGCCAACGAGCGGCTGACCCTGTTCATGCCGGTGGACGGCAGCCCCGCGCCCGAGCCGGCCAACGCGCTGGAACGCGGCCTCGCCGACATCTGGGAGCGCACCGCAGGCCCGATGACCGTCGAGGCCAGGGGCCGGTTCCGGCAGACCGTCGAGGACATGACGGCGAGCTGGATCTGGGAGCTCGCCAACCAGATCCAGCACCGGATCCCCGACCCGGTGGACTACCTGGAGATGCGCCGCGCCACCTTCGGCTCGGACCTCACCGCGAGCCTCTGCCGCCTCGGCCACGGGCAGACGGTGCCGCCGGACGTCTACCAGCACGGCTCGATCCGCGCGCTGGAGCACTCCGCGATGGACTACGCGGCCATGATGAACGACCTCTTCTCGTACCAGAAGGAGGTCGAGTACGAGGGCGAACTGCACAACGTCGTCCTGGTGGTGCAGAACTTCTTCAACTGCGACTACCCGGCGGCCGTCCGGATCGTCGACGACCTGATGCACTCGCGGCTGGGCCAGTTCCAGCACGTCGCGCAGAAGGAACTCCCGGTCATGTACGAGGACTTCGGGCTGGACGCGGCGGCGCGGGAGATGCTCGACGGGTACGTCAAGGAGCTGGAGAACTGGCTCGCGGGCATCCTGAGCTGGCACGAGGACTGCCGCCGGTACGGTGAAGCGGACCTGCGGCGGCACTTCGGCGCCGAGCGGGACATGGTGGCGGCGACGGCGGCCCGGCGGGCGAAATCGGCGGGGGCCGCCGAGGCGCCGTCGGGGGGTGCCGCCGAGGCATCGGTGCCCGCGGTTCCGGGGCTGCCCGTGGTCCCGACCGTTCGGGTGCCGTCGGTGCCGCCGCTGCCCGTACCGGGAGCCGAGAGGGCCCCGGAGCCCTCGCCCGCCGTCCTGACCGGCGCGGTGCCGCTCGGGCCGACCGGCCTCGGCACGACCGCGCTGCGGCCGCCGCGGAGCGGGGCGGTGCCCGGGCACTGACCGGTCGAAGGGGCGGCCGACCTCCCGGAGCACCCGTGCGGGCCATCCCGCGCGGGTGCGCCGCGTCGTGGCTAGGCTGGCGAGTCGGGGGCCGGCGCACGCCTTCCGGCGCGCGCTCTTCGCCACACACGAGGGCAGGGACCATGGCTGCGCTACCTGAGGGCACACCCTGTTGGGCCGACGCGATGTTCACCGACGTGGAGGGCGCGAAGGCCTTCTACGGCGATGTGCTGGGCTGGACCTTCGGCGAGAGTTCGTCGGAGTTCGGCAACTACACGCAGGCGTACTCGGACGGCAAGGCCGTCGCCGCGGTCGTGCCGCCGATGCCCGGCGACCAGACGCAGTCCGCCTGGTGCCTCTACCTCGCCTCGCCGGACGCCGGTGCCACGGCCGCGCGGATCCGCGCCCACGGCGGCGAGGTGGTCATGGGGCCGATGCAGGTCGGCGACTTCGGCACGATGGTGATCGCCAAGGACCCGGGCGGCGTCGTGTTCGGCGTCTGGCAGGCCGGGCGCCACGAGGGCTTCGAGAAGCAGGGCGAGCCCGGCGCGTACAGCTGGGCCGAACTGGTCACCCGCGAGCCGGCGAAGGCCGACGCCTTCTTCCCGGCGGTCTTCCCGTACGGCGTGCGGAAGATGGACTCCGAGGAGTTCGACTACCGGATGTTCCAGGTCGGCGACCGGCCGGTGCTGGGCCGGATGGGAGCGGAAGGCGACTTCCTGCCGCCCGAGGCACCGTCCTACATCAGTGTCTACTTCGCCGTGAACGACACCGACGCCGCGATCGAACGGCTCACGGCGCGCGGCGGCAGGGTGCACTTCGGGCCGATGGACAGCCCGTTCGGCCGGTTCGCGGCGGTCGGCGACCCACAGGGCGCGGCCTTCGGGATCATCGACCTCGGCCGGACCGTCGGCGAACGGCCGAACACGGTGGATGCCTGATGGGGGAGCGCGAGGACTTCGTCGAGACGCTCGACAAGCACCGCGGCCTGCTGCGACGCACCGTCCGCGACCTCACCGACGCCCAGGCGGCCGAGCACCCCACGGTCAGCGAGCTGTGCCTGGGCGGCCTGGTCAAGCACGTGGCGGCGGTCGAGGCGCGCTGGACGCGGTTCATGACCGGAGGCGCGGAGGCGATGCGGGGCGGGGACGGGGGCGGTGATGCCGGGCGTGCCGGGGGCGCGGATGCCTGGGCGGCGCAGTTCCGAATGATGGAGGGCGAGACGCTGGCCGGACTGCTCGCCGAGTACGAGCGGGTGGCGCGCGGCACGGACGAGCTGATCCGTACCCTGCCCGACCTCGACGTCGCCCACCCGCTGCCGTCGGCGCCGTGGTTCGAGCCGGGCGCGGCCTGGTCGGCCCGGCGGGTGCTGCTGCACGTGATCGCCGAGACCGCGCAGCACGCCGGGCACGCGGACATCATCCGGGAGTCGCTGGACGGGGCGAAGTCGATGGGATGAAGGCGGGGGTGGGGGCGAGACGCGAGGGGTGAGGGGCGTCAGGGGATTTCCACGCCGAGGAGTTCGCGCAGCGCCCGGCCGCCGTCCGGGGTGATGCGCAGGGCCCGGCCGGAACCGATCCGCTCCACCCACGCGCGGTCCAGGGCGGTCCGGCAGAGCGCCGCGCCCAGCGCTCCGCCCAGGTGGTTGCGGCGCTCCGTCCAGTCCAGGCAGCTGCGCACCACCGGCCGCCCGCCGCGACGGCCCGCGCGCGGCGGCAGCTCGATCGCCTGGGCGGCCAGCCAGGCCCGGCCGTCTTCGGTGACGGCGGCTCCGGTGACGGCGGCTCCGGTGTCGGCGGTCCCGGTGTCGTCAGCCTCGGTGTCATGAGCCCCGGTGTCGGCGGCGACCAGGCCGCGGGCGAGCAGCGCGTCGGCGACGGCCACGCCGAGGCGGCCGGCCAGGTGGTCGTAGCAGGTGCGGGCGCGGGCCTCCGCGCTCAGCCGGGTGGCCTCGCCCAGGGTGCGCGGCGCGGGCGAGCCGCTGCCACCGGACTCGGCGAAGGAGGTGAGGTCCTCCAGCAGAGTGGCCACCGCGGGCGAGGCCACCCGGACGTACCGGTGCCGGCCCTGCCGCTCCTCGGCCAGCAGCCCGCCCGCGACCAGCCGCGACAGGTGTTCGCTGGCCGTGGACGGCGCGACGCGGGCGTACCGGGCCAGCTCGCCGACCGTCCAGGCGCGGCCGTCGAGCAGTGCGTCGCAGAAGGCGGCGCGGGTCGGGTCGGCGAGGAGGGCGGCGAAGGCGGCGAGCGCCCTGCCGTGGCGGTCGGGGCGCCGGGCCGGTCGGGGGGCGGCGCGGAGTTCAGTCGACATGCCTCCATCGTCGCCCCGGCACAGTTCGGCGGGGGCCGAAACGAGCCGGGGCCACGATGGCGGCATGAGCGAACCCACGGTGATCTCCGGCCCCGGGACCATGACCTTCTCCCGCTACGACGACGTCACGGCGGCCCTGGCCGACCCGGCGCTGGTCCCGCTGCCGGCGGCGCCCGTCGCGCCCGTCGGAGTGGCCTGGCTGCGGGCCTCCGTCGCCCGGTTCAGCTCGGGCGAGCCGCACGCCCGGCGACGGGCCCTGGTGCTGGCCGACCTGGAGCGACTGGACCCGGCCGCGCTGCGGGTGGCCGCGGCGGCCGGCTTCGACCCCGACGTCCGGCGGCGGGTGGTCCGGGTACTCGCGGCGGCGCTCGGCCTGGCCGACCCGGAGGCCGTGGCACGGGACGTCGCGACGGTGTCCCGGGCGTACTTCGCGGACGCGCCGCACGATCCGGACGAGGACGCCGCGGTGGCCCGGCTGCTGCCGGCCATGGGTGACCCGGACGAGGAGACGGCCGCGAACCGGATCGGCCTGCTCGTCCAGGCCTGCGACGCCACCGCCGCGCTGGTCGAGGCCGCCCGCCGCAACGGGGGCGGACTGGCCGTCGCACTGCGGGAGGACCCGCCGCTGCGGGTGATGCGCCGCCTCGCCGCGAAGGCCACCGAGGTCGGCGGGACCGCCGTACCGGCCGGGACGCACCTCGTGCTCGACGTCGCGGCCGCCCAGCCCGAGGCCCCGGACGGCGTGGCGCTCAGCTTCGGCGCCGGCCCCCGGATCTGCCCGGGACGCTCGCACGCCCTGGTCATCGCCGAGGGGATCCTGCTCGGCGCGTCCGACCCGGCGGACGGGGCCTCGGCGGACGCGGTCTCGGCGGACGGGGCCTCGGCGGACGCGGTCTCGGCGGACGGGGCCTCGGCGGACGCGGTCTCGGCGGACGTGACCTCGACGGACGCGGTCTCGGTGGGCTCCGGTGCGCGGGCCGACCAAGGCGAAAGCAAGGGCGAACTCGTAGCCCTGGTACCGGAGATGGTTGTCCACGTGCTCGACCTGGCCGACACCTGGACGGCCTGGGACGGCCGCCCGATCGTCAACGCTGATGGCCGAACTTACACGCCGCACAAGGCGGTTCGCCGCATTGCGGACCATCTCCTCGACCACCTGGCCGAGTTGGACGCCCGCCTGGCCGGGGAGCCGACCGAGCCCGACCACTGGCACGCCTCCCACGCCACCACCCCGGCCGACCTCGCCCCGTTCACCGTCGCCGACCTGGACGAGGCCCGCAGCCGCCTCACCCGGCTCGCCGGGATCTGGGCCCGCCGGGTGGCCGCGCTGCCGGATGCCTCCCTGGACGACTCGCCGGGTACGGGCTGGAGCTTCCGGCAGGTCGTCCGCCATGTCTCCGGATCCGGGTACTACGCGGACTCCGTGGGGGACCTGCGCTCGGCGGAGGCCGCGACGGGGGGAGAGGCGACCTCATGAGCCCCGCGGCCCGCACACGCTCCGCAGCCGGCACCCGTCCCGCAGACAACACCCGTCCCGAAGACAACATCCGTCCCGCAGACCCCGACCGTCCCGGAGCCCACGCCATGACGCCCTTCGCCGCCCTGCACCACCGCCCCGGCCGCCCCCTGTTGCTCCCCAACGCCTGGGACCACGCCACGGCCGCCGCCCTCGCCGCCGCCGGCCACGCCGCGATCGGCACCACCAGCCTGGGTGTGGCAGCCGCCGCCGGGCTGCCCGACGGCGCCGCCGCCACCCGTGCGGAGACCGTACGGCTGGCGCACCGACTCGGGGACGGCGGCTTCCTGCTCAGTGTCGACGCGGAGTCCGGTTTCAGTGACGACCCGGACGAAGTGGCCGCGCTGGCCGTCGAGTTGGCGCAGGCCGGGGCGGTCGGCATCAATCTGGAGGACGGCCGGGCGGACGGCACTCTGGCGCCGATCGCCGTCCACGCGGCGAAGGTCGCGGCGGTGAAGGCGGCCGTGCCGGAGCTGTTCGTGAACGCCCGCACCGACACCTACTGGTGCGGGCAGGACGACCCGGAGCCGGAGACCCTCCGGCGCCTGGACGCGTACCGGCGGGCCGGCGCCGACGGCGTGTTCGCCCCCGGGCTGACCGAGCCGGCGGCCATCGCCCGGCTGGTCGGCGCGGTCGGCGTGCCGCTCAACATCCTCTGGACGCCGACCGGTCCGGGCCTCGCCGAGCTGGCCGCGCTCGGGGTGGCCCGGGTCAGCCTCGGCTCGCTGCTGTACCGCTCGGCGCTGGCGGCGGCGGTGGCCACGGCGGCCGCCGTCGCGGCGGGCGAGCCGGTCGGGCCGGTGCCCGGGTATGCGGAGGTGCAGGCGCTGAACGGGCGGTGAGCCGAGGCGCGGCCCGGTCCTCCGCCTGGCGGACCCCGGAACGGGTGGCCCTCCGGGCCGTCAGCCCTGCCGGTCGGCGGACCTGGCCGCCCACGAGGTCTCGATCCCGTCGAGGATCAGCCGGACGCCGTCGAGGAAGGCGGAGTCCCGTCCCGTCTCGATCTCCTGGTGCACCTGCGTGGTGTACAGCCGGTGCAGCCGCGGGTGGTCCTTGGTGGCCTCGACGACGGCGGGCATGAGCTGCTCCATCCACTCCTGCTCGCCCAGGCCGCGCTTGGTCAGGGCGCTCAGCCAGGCGGCCTCCACGGTGGCGGTGCCGATGGTGTAGCCGATGACGACGCCCATCGCCTCGTTGGCCTGGGTGAGGGCGAGGCCGGACTCCTCCAGCAGGGCGAGGAAGGCCTCGGACAGTCGCATCCAGCTGGGGCCGAAGTAGACCATCCCGACGTCGCCGAGCACCGAGACCATCCACGGGTGGCGCAGGATGACCGCGCGCACGCCCTCGGCGCACTCCTCGATGGCGGCACGCCACACCTTCGGATCGCCTTCGGGGCCTTCCGACTTCGGCAGCGGGAGCTCGGCGAAGACCTGGTCGACGACGAGCGCGAGCAGTTCGTCCTTGTTGAGGACGTGGGTGTAGAGCGAGGTGGCGCCGGCGTTGAGGCGGGCGCCGAGTTTGCGCATGCTGAGCGCCTCGATGCCGTCGCTGTCCAGGAGCGCGAGGGCCTCCGTGACGATCTGGTCGCGACTGAGCGCGGGCTGGTCCCGGCGGGGTCGCTGGGGGCGGCTCCACAGGGCGGGGATGCCCGGCGTTCCGTCCTCGGGTGTGGCCGCCATCGGCCCTCCTCATCGCTCAGGGTCGTTCGTGGTTGTTGGTGATCGCCCGTCCGGGCCGGTCTGGTCCCGTCCGGTTCCGTGCGGTTCCGAGCGGGCTTCGTCCGGTTCAGCATAAGTCGCTCCGCACACTGTACGGCGTTGCGAACAGTGTGCGGTATCCGTACAGTGTGCGGAGCGGCGCACGCTGTTCCCGCGGGGACGGAGGGCGGAGTGCGCCGCGACGACTTCCGCGCGGCCGCGGCCTGCGCGGGCTGAAACTGGCGACGACGAGTCCGAAGGCCGAAAAATCCGAAGGGGGAACGTGGTGGAACGCAATCCGCGACGCTGGCTCATCCTGGTCGTGCTCTGCCTCAGCAGCCTGGTGCTGGTGATCGACAACATGGTGCTCACGGTGTCCATCCCGCCGATCGCGGAGGACCTCAAGGCCGGGGCGCAGGACATCCAGTGGATCATCGACTCGTACATCCTGGTCTTCGCCGGACTGCTGCTCACCTCGGGCAGCCTCTCCGACCGCTTCGGACGGCGGAAGGTGATGATCGTCGGGCTGGCCCTGTTCGGCGCCGCCTCGCTGGTCGCGGCCGTCGCCGACAGCCCCGGCCAGCTGATCGCCGGACGCGTCCTGATGGGCGTCGGCGGCGCGCTGGTCATGCCGAGCACGCTCTCCATCCTGATCACCGTCTTCGACGACGACGAGCGGCCGAAGGCGATCGCCGCCTGGACCGCGGTGGCCATGGTCGGCCTGGTCGGCGGGCCGGTGCTCGGCGGCGCGCTGATCGCGCACTTCTGGTGGGGCGCGGTCTTCCTGCTCAACGTGCCGGTCGCGGCGGTCGCCATCCTCGCCGCAGTGCTGCTGATGCCGGAGTCCAAGGGGCCGTGGCGCCGGCCCGACCTGCCGGGCATGGTGCTGTCGATGGTCGGCATGACGGCGCTGGTCTGGTCGATCATCGTGCTGCCCCGCGACGGCTTCACCAGCCCGGGCTCGCTCGGCTCGCTCGCCGTCGCCGTGGTCGCGCTGGCCGGGTTCGCCGTCCGGCAGGTCCGCACCGACTCGCCGATGGTCCCGCTCCAGCTGTTCCGCAACCGGGTGTTCACCGGCGCCAGCTTCTCGCTCGTCCTGCTCACCTTCGCCACCGGCGGACTGATGCTGGTCCTCACCCAGTACCTGCAGTTCGTGCTGGAGTTCTCGCCCACCGACACCGGCCTCGCCTTCATCCCGCTGGCCGTCGCCTCGCTGGTCTTCAACGGGGTGGGCGCCGCGCTCGGCAAGAAGCTCCCGGCGCGGGTGCTGACGGCGGTCGGCATGCTGGTCATCGCGGGCGGGTTCGGGCTGCTGGCCACGCTCTCCGTCGGCGACGGGTTCACCAAGGTCGCCCTGGCCATGCTGGTGCTGGGCGTCGGTTCCGGCCTCGGCATGCCGGCCGCCGCCAACGCGCTGATGGGCGCGATCCCCGGCGAGCACGCGGGCGTCGGCTCCGCGCTCAACGACACCATCCAGCAGTCCGGCGCCGCGCTCGGCGTCGCCGTCCTCGGCACCGTGCTCTCCAGCACCTACACCGGCGCGATGCCCGACGGCGCCCCCGCCGCCGCGCGCCACGACATCACCGGCGCGCTCGCGGTCGCGGGGTCCACGGGGGACGGCGGGCTGGTCGCGGCCGCCCGCGAGGCGTTCAACACCGCCACCTCCACCACCTTCACGGTGGGCGGCATCGCGGTCGTGGCTGCCGCGGCGCTCACCCTGGTGCTGATGCGCGGCGGTGGCAGCAGTGACGGCGCCGTGAAGGCCGCCGGGAGCGAGGCCTCGGCGGGGCCGGTGGCCGAGTCGGTCGGCTGAGCCGCCGCCCTGCCGGACTCCGCCCGATGCCCCGGCCGCCCCGCGCGGCCGGGGCATCGGTCTGCCGCGGACGGAGAGCCGGCCGGCCGCGAGGCGTGCCCGCCACGCCGTTCGGTCAGCCGAGGAGCAGGGTGGGCCTCCGGTCGTCGCGGCGGAGCCGGTCGGCCAGGGCGGCGAGCGGCAGTTCGGGATGGACGGCCAGGACGGCGCCGAGCAGTCGTACGGCGCTCGGCTGCCCCGAGCATGCGGCCAGCAGGGTGGCGGTGACCCGCGGTTCCCACCGAGCCGGATCTGCCAGGCTGAGCCGGCGCAGCGTCGAGACGACCTCGGAGTCGGTCAGCGGGCCCTCTCCCCCGTGAGGGAGGCGGTGGGCGTTCCGGTGTCCGGCGGCATGCCGGGTGGATCTGGTCGCCGCGTGCAGGAAACCGGTGGCGTGGTCCTCATCGAGGTCGAGCCCCTTGATCAGTTCCCTGAGGGTGTTGCCTCTCGGCCGACTGCAGCCCCGTTCGAGGTTGCTGATCGCCCGGGCCGTGATTCCGGATCTTTTTCCGAGTTCTTCCTGGCTGAGTCCGTGAAGGATGCGGGTGCGGCGCAGTAGTGCGCCGAAGCTTTCTACCTGCTCTGACATCGAATCCCCCCGTGCTCGGTGGCGAGGCAGGTGTGGTTCAGGCAACGCAGTCTAAACAGTATCAGGGCGGCGAAGGCCGTGTGATGCGCATCACATCACGATATTCGGAGCGAACTGCTCCGTTCCGTCCGGCGCCGGAAAATCTTCCGGCATTCTTCCGTGGAATTTCGCCGACAAATTCGTGTCGCATACTGGCCGGGCTGCGCAGAATGGCTGCCCGAACAGCCTTTCGGCTGCTCGTACGTCAGGGATCCAAGGAGGGTCAATGCGGAAGATCGCGACCACGGTCGCCGCGGCACTGCTGAGCCTGGGCGCGCTCGGGGCCGGCAGCGGGGTGGCCGAGGCCGGGCAGTGGGGCAGCTACAACACCCGCGACGGCGGCGTGGCCCTGCGGGACTGTGCGTGGACCACCTGTGCCATGCACGGCCGTGGCTTCAGTGACCAGCACGCGTACCTCTACTGCTACGTCGTCGGCCAGAACGTCAACGGCGACGCCGGGTGGGCCGACCACGACCACTACCTCGCCGACTGGTCGTTCTACGGCCGCTACTACAGCGCGGACACCTACATGACCTGGAGCGGCGGCATTTACAAGTGCTGAATCGGTGCGGGGCGCGCGGTGCGGGTTCGTCCGCGCCGCGCGCCCCGCGCATTCGGGTGTCTCCGGTGTCGGACGCCCTTTTGTCCGATGTCGGACGCCCCAGGTCCGACGTCCGGCACCTTATTTCCGGCGTTCGACGTCCTGTTTTCGACGTTCGACGTCCGAAATGCGACGTGCCGGAAGTTCTCCGGAAATACCGCGGACCGGGCAGCCCCGGCGGCCCGTCCCTGATTGAATCGGATCGAGATCCTTCGACGGTGATTGCTCGAATTCGATCACCGTCCGACCGGGAGGGTGGAATTCGTGGTGCGAGGCCACGGGCTGCGACGTTTCGGCGCGGCTGTCGTCCTGGCGGGGCTGGCGACCGGCTGCGGGGGTTCCGGCGGAGGCGGCAGTCACGATGCCGCACTGGCCGAGCCCGTCCTTCCCGCCGTGCTCACCGAGCCCCCCGACGGGGCGGCGGTTCCGCTGCCCCTCGACGGTTACGCCATCAGCAGTGCGGACTCGGCGCTGATCTTCCAGGCCCGGGAGGCGGCCACCCGGACGTGCATGACGTCGAAGGGGTTCGACTACACCCCCGCCGTGCTGCCCGCCGCGCCCCCGCCGTCACCGCTCGACCCGGACTTCCTCGGCATCCTCTCGGCCGCGGCGGCCCGGCTGACCGGCTACCACCGCCCGCCCCCGCCCGCCGGGCAGAGCACCGTCCAGCAGCAGGGCAATGGCGGCGCCGAGTACCGGAAGGCCCTGGAGGGCTCCGGGGGCAAGCCCGGGGCGTCCGCGGGGCCGGCGGCCGACCGGGGCTGCCTGGGCGCGTTCGACCAGCAGCTCGGCGGCGCGGTCGCCGCGCCGGTGAAGGACGACGTCGTGGGCGGCCTGCGCGCCAAGGCGTACGACCACGCCACCGCGGACAGCCGGGTCAAGGCCGCGATCACCAAGTGGGCGGGCTGCATGACCGCGCAGGGGTACCACTACTCCACGCCGGCGCAGGCAGGTTCGGCCGCCTGGCCGGACCCGGTCGCACAGCAGGAGAAGGACACCGCGGTGGCCGACATGGCGTGCAAGACCCAGGCCCAGCTGCTGGGCACCTGGTACGCGGTCGAAGCGGGCTACCAGACCGAGCTCATCCAGCAGAACGAGTCCGCCCTGCAAGGGGTCAAGGACCGGGTGAACCAGCGGGTCGCCGCGGCCAAGAAGGCGCTGGGGGCGGGCTGATGGCGGTCTCACGCAAGCGGCTGCTACTGCCGCTCGGCCTGCTCGCCGCCGCGGCGTGCGGGGCCGGCTTCCTGGTCGGCGGTCCCGTCGGCTCGGGCGGCCACGGTGGCACGGGGGCGGCCCGCGGGGCGTGGACCCCGCAGCAGGAGCAGGTCCGGCAGCGCTACCTCACCTACTGGGACGCGTTGTTGCAGGCCAACGCCTCCGGTGACGCCGACAGTCCGGCGCTGGCCGGTGCCGCGGCCAGCAACCAGTTGAACCTCGTCCGGCAGAACGTGACGCATCTGCGCGGTGAGGGTGCGGTGGCCAAGGGCACCGTCGGGCACGCGGTGCGCGGCATCTCCCTCCAGGACGGCGTCGCCACCCTGGTGGACTGTGTCGACGTCAGGAACTGGGTCCAGTACGACCTCGCCACCGGCGCCCAGCGAGCCGGTCAGCTGATCGACCGTCCCAATCAACTGGCAAGCTATACCTTGGCGTTGAGAGACGGTCAGTGGCTGGTGACGGACAGCGAGACGGCCGGGGCGTGCTGAACGGGGAGCCCCGGAACCATAGGCGCAGGGTGCGGAGGGGGGCCGGCATCGTGTCGGTGGAGACGGACGAGCCGCCCGGCGGCCCGGGGGCCGACCTGGGCCAGCCGGGCGAGCCGGTCGGCGTGCCGGGGGAGGAGCCGCCCGGGTCGGGGCGCCGCCGGATGGCGCGGCGCCGTCGGGCGCTGCTGGCGGTCGCGGCGGCCGCGGCCGTGGTGGCCGGGGGAGGGCTGGGCGCCGCCTCGTTGATCAAGTCGCCCGCCGAGCGGGCCGCGGACACCGCACCGCCGCCCAGCACGCTGATCACCGCCCAGGTGACCAGGCAGACGCTCACCCAGACCACGGTCATCCGGGGCCAGGTGTACCCGCCGACTCAGTACGACGTCGCGCCCAGGGCGGCCTCCCCGGACATCACCCAGCTCTACGTCTCGGCGCTCTCGGTCAAGTCCGGCGACCAGGCCGCGGACGGCCGGCAGCTCGCCGAGGTCTCCGGCCAGCCCCTGTTCGTCCTGGAGGGCCCGGTCCCCGCGTACCGGGACCTCAAGCCGGGCTCCAGCGGCCCGGACGTCGCGGAACTCCAGGCCGCCCTGGAGAAGCTCGGGTACGGGCACGGCGGCGATGCGCCGGGCACGTACGGGCCCGGCACGGCCAAGGCCGTCACCGGCTACTACCGGCACCTCGGCTACACCGCGCCGACCACCGGCGCGACCACCCAGCAGGCCGTCGACACCGCGGGGAAGACCGTCGAGGCGGACCGACAGGCCGTCGACGCGCTCAAGGCGCAGCGCACGGCCGCCGCGGCGGCACCCGCCGGCACACCGACGGCGGGCGGCACACCGACGACGGGCGGCCCCGCGGCAACCGGCGGCATACCGACGGCGGGTGGCGCCCCCGCGGGGCTCGGCCTCGACCAGCAACTCGCCAACGCCCGGAAGAAGTTGTCCGAGGACGAGGACGCGCTCGCCAAGGCGGAGGCGGTCAACGGCCCGATGGTCCCGGCCGGTGAGGTGGTCTTCCTGCCGTCGCTGCCGGCCACCGTCACGGCCATCAACTCCCCGGTCGGCGCGCCGGTCTCCGGTCCGCTGCTCTCGCTGACCAGCGGCGGCCTCGCCGTCACCGGGCAGCTCACCCCGGCCCAGGCGGCCGGGATCCGGCCGGGCATGGCGGTCGAGGTGTTCTCCGAGTCGAGCGGGACGACGGTCAGGGGCACCGTCGCCGAACTCGGTGCGCCGAGCACGACGCCGCCGGCCGGCCGGGTGATCGCGATAGGCGGCGGGGGCGGCGCGGGCTCCGGGGCCGGCGGGGGTACGGGAGCCGGTGCGGGCGGTGCCGCGACCGGGGGCGGGGGCGGGGGTGCCGGGGCGGGCGCGCCGAACGCGCCCGGCGGTCAGCCGGTCGCCGCCTACGTGCCCCTGCAGATCACCCCGACCGACCCGCTGCCCGCCGCCTTCAGCGGGCAGAACGTCCGGATCACCGTGCTGAAGAGCACCGCGGAGGACCCGGTGCTGAGCGTCCCGGTCGCGGCCGTGTTCACCACCTCCGCCGGTCAGAGCGCCGTCACCAGGGTCGCCCCGGGCGGGCAGCGCACCACCGTTCCCGTGACGACCGGGGTCAACGCCGACGGCTACGTCGGCGTCACCCCGGCCGAGGGCGCCCGGCTCGCGGAGGGCGACCAGGTGGTGGTCGGCCAGTGACGGCGGTGATCCGGCTCTCCGGGGTGGGGCGCAGCTTCCCCGGTACCCCGCCCGTCGTCGCGCTGCACCCCTGCGACCTGGCGATCGAGCGCAACGAGTACGTGGCGATCACCGGCCCGTCGGGATCGGGGAAGTCCACGCTGCTGCACCTGCTCGGCCTGCTCGACACCCCGACCACCGGCAGCTACGCCCTCGACGGCATCGACACCGGGCGGCTCGCCGACCGCGACCGCTCCACCCTGCGCGGGCGCCGGATCGGCTTCGTCTTCCAGTCCTTCCACCTGCTGCCGAACCGAACGGCCGAGGAGAACGTGCTGCTCGCCCAGGTCTACAACCGCACCCCGCGCGCCGGGCGCCGGGAGGCCGCCAGGGCCGCCCTGCGCCAGGTCGGCCTCGCCCACCGGGCCGACTCCCTGCCGACCACCCTCTCCGGCGGCGAGCGGCAACGGGTCGCGATCGCCCGGGCCCTGGTGAACCGGCCCAGCCTGCTGCTCTGCGACGAGCCCACCGGAAACCTGGACTCGGCCAACGCGCAGACCGTCCTGGACCACTTCCGGCACCTCCACGAGCAGGGCTACACCCTGGTCGTGATCACCCACGACCCGGGCGTGGCCGCCAGGGCCCAACGGACGGTGCGGATCAGCGACGGCCGGCTCAGCGACGGCCGGCTCAGCGACAGCCGGTTCAGCGTCGGCGACGGCGCCGCCCCCGACGCCAGCGCAACCGCCGACCCCGACGCCCGCCTCAGTGCCGGCACCGTCGCCGGCGCTGAACCGGCGGACTCCTGATGCCCGGCGGCGCGCTCGGCGAGCCCCCCTCCCGGCTGAGCCTGCGCGACCTGGTCGACGAGGCCCTGGCCGGGGTGCTCCAGCGGCCGGGCCGCTCGGTGCTGACCATGCTCGGCACCGTGCTCGGCATCGGCGCCTTCGTCGCCGTCCTCGGCCTGACCGCGACCGCCTCGGGCCAGATCGGCCGGCAGTTCGACCTCACCAAGGCGACCACGGTCACCGTGGCCGACAATCCGACGGACGACGGCGTGCCGCCCGGCACCAACCCGCCGATGAGCTTCCCCGAGGACGCGGACGCCCGCGTGCGGCGGATCGACGGCGTCACCGCGGCCGGCGTCTGGTGGCACGTCCCCGGCGGCCTGCACCGGATCGGCGCCTCGCCGACCGCCGACGGCTCCGCGGGGCAGGGGCTCTCCCTCTTCGCGGCCACCCCCGGCGCGGTCGCGGCCATGCAGCCGACCCTCGCCGCCGGCGTCACCCTCGACCCGTACCCGCAGCAGGCCCGGCTGCCGGTGGTGCTGCTCAGCCGTACGGCGGCGAACCGGCTCGGCGTGACCCGGCTCGACGCCCAGCCGGCGGTCTTCATCGACGGTCTGCCGTACACCGTGATCGGCGTCTACGCGGACGTGCAGCGGCTGCCCGACACCCTGCTCGGGGCGATCATCCCCGGCACCACGGCGCTGGACCGCTTCGGCAACCCCGACCGGGGCCAGGACCAGGGCGCCCACCTGCTGGCCGCGACCAGGGTCGGCGCGGCCCCGGTGGTCGCCCGGCAGCTGGCGGCGGCGCTGCGCCCCGACGCGGCGTCCCGGTTCACGGTGACCCCGCCGCCGGACCCGCACAGCCTGCAGGACCACATCACCTCGGACCTCACCGGACTGTTCCTCGCGCTCGCCGCGATCTGCCTGGTGGTCGGCGCGGTCGGGATCGCCAACACCACCCTCGTCGCCGTCCTGGAACGGACCCAGGAGATCGGCCTGCGCCGCTCGCTCGGCGCCCGCACCCACCACATCGCGGCCCAGTTCCTCACCGAGTCCACCGCCCTCGGCACCCTCGGCGGCCTGATCGGTACGAGCCTGGGCGTCGTGGTCGTCCTGGCGGTGGCCGCGGCCCGCTCCTGGACGGCCGTCCTGCAACCCGCGGCCACCCTCCCCGCTCCGCTGATCGGCACGATCGTCGGCCTCCTGGCAGGCCTGTACCCGGCCCTCCGCGCCGCCCGCACCGACCCCCTCAAAGCCCTCCGCTCCGGCTGACACCCCGGCCGCACTCCCTGCGGAAGCGCCGAGCGCCCGGGCAGCTGCCGACCGCCCGGGCAGCAGCCGGGCGGTCCGGGCCCGGCTCCGTCAGCGGGTCGGGCGGCTCGCGGCCAGCAGGTCGTGCAGGAGTGGCAGCAGCTCCTCGGTTTCGGCCTCGGCGAGTTCGCCGAACGCCCCGCTGGACCGGGCCAGGACGATCCCCGCGAAGGCCGCCGCCGCCAGCTCGGCCCGCAACTGCGGCCGGTCCACCCGCTCGTCGGCGAAGCGATCGCGCAGCGGCGCGACCAGCCGTTCGTGGAGGTAGGTGCGGGCGGCCTGCTGCACCTCGGTGTTGTCGCCGGGCAGCACCGCGGTCTGGAAGGCGGGGCCGGGGCCGCGCTGGGAGAAGCGCTCCAGCAGGCCGCGCAGGCGGTCCTCCGCCAGGAGGTCGGCCGGTACGGTGTCGCCCAGCTCGACCCGGACGGCGGCCAGGTAGAGCTGGGTCTTGCCGCCGAAGTACCGGGCGATCAACGCCGGGTCCACACCCGCCCGTTCACCGATCTCCCGGATGGTGGTGCGCTCGAATCCGCGATCGGCGAAGAGTTCCATCGCCGCCCGGACCAGGAGTTCCCGGCTGCGGGCGGCGTCCCGGCGTCGGGGCGCCGCCGGTTCTGCCGGTTCTGCCGGCTCTGCAGGTTCCGCGGCTGCCGCGCCGGTCACTGCTCGGTCCCGGCCCGCAGCACGGGCACCTCGCCTTCGCCGGCCACGCCGTCGGCGATGCTCTCGTCCACCATCAGCTCCTCGTCCACGCGCGAACCCCCGCGGGAGGCGGTCACGGCACCGAGCCGCGGCAGGACGATCGTAACCAGCCCGATCACCACCCAGACCGCACAGCCGATCAGCGCCGCGTCCCGGTAGCCGCCGTCGGTGGGCAACTGCCGCCCCGGCTCGGTGTGCGCCTGGAGCACGGCCCCGCAGAGCGCGCTGCCGGTGGAGTAACCGACGTAGCGCAGCACCTGGTTGAAGCTGACGGCGCTGCCGACCTCCCGGGCGGGCACCGCGTTGACGATCAACCCGGGCATCACGGCGAAGGTGCAGCCGACGCCGAGTCCGGCGATGCCCATCACCACCAGCAGTTCCCACAGCCGGCCGCGGGCGAACAGGAAGAACAGCATCGAGGCCAGCGAGACGGCGCAGCCCAGCGGCAGGACCAGGGCGGACGACGTGCGCCGGGCGAGCACCGGGACCACCTTGCTGGACAGCAGGCTGACCGCTGAGAACGGCAGCAGCACGAGCCCGGCGACCACGACCGAGACGCCCAGGCCGTAACCGGTGGACGCCGGCGTCTGGACGTAGCGGATCACCAGCGACATCAGCAGGTACATCCCGACGCCCGCGACCAGCCCGGCCACGTCGGCGGTCAGCACGACGGGGTTGCCCAGGCTGCGCAGGTCGATCAGCGGGTGGGCGGTGCGCAGCTCGTGCCGTATCCAGCCGGCCAGCAGCAGCACGGAGGCGGCCGCGACCGTCCACAGGCGGGCGCTGCCCCAGCCCCAGGTCTCGCCCTCGCTGAGCACCAGCAGCAGTCCGACCAGTGCCAGGCCGAGCAGCACCGCGCCGAGCGCGTCCAGCGGGCGCCGTTCGCGGTCCGTGGTGGGCGGCAGGACCAGGGCGGCCAGCACCAGGGCCAGGGCGCTGATCGCGGCGCCGAACCAGAAGCCCGCGTGGATGCCGAAGGACTCGGCGACCAGACCGGTGATCGGGTAGCCGAGGCCGACCCCGGCGACGGTGGTGATGGAGAGCAGTGCGACCGCCGAACGGGACGCCGCAGCGGGCAGGCTGTCCCGCGCGGTGGCGATGGCCAGCGGAGTCAGCCCGAGCCCGACGCCCTGCAGCGCGCGCCCCACGACCAGCCACCCGAAGCCGAGCGGCAGCGCGGCCAGCACACTGCCGAGGACCACCACCGCGGCCGCGCCGAGCGTGACCGTACGCCGGGCCGGACCGTCGCCGAGGCGGCCCAGCACCGGAGTGGCGACCGCTCCGACCAGCATCGTGATGGTCAGCGACCACTGGGCTTCGGAGAGCGACACCCGGTCGACGGCCGCGATGGTCGGGATCATCGGCGCACCGAGACTGCTGATCACCGCCACCACGGCACTGAGGAACACCAGAACGGGCACCAGGGCCCGCTCCCGCCGCGCCGACCGGCCCACCGGGCTCTCCATGGACGTGCCCTCCTTCGTCAGGGATCGAGTGCTCAAGCCATGTCATCGCCTGATGTCATCAACTGATGTCATCGCATGATGACATGCGCCTACCGCACGGTGGAAGCCCACGTGACCCCCGAGAAATGGCCCCCTATTCTCGGAGGCATGGCCATTCAGCGCATGGACAACGTCGGCATCGTCGTCGACGACCTCGACGCCGCGATCGCTTTCTTCACCGAACTCGGCATGGAGCTCGAAGGCAGGATGCAGATCGAAGGACGCTGGGCGGGAAACGTCGTCGGGCTCGACGACATGCGAAGCGAAATCGCGATGATGCGGATTCCGGACGCCCCGGGCCGGATCGAACTGGCGACGTATCACGCCCCGAAGGCGATCACCCCCGAGCCGGCCGTTACCCCCGCGAACACGCGGGGCCTGCACCGCGTCATGTTCGCCGTCGACGACATCGAGGACACCCTTGCCCGCCTCCGCCCGCACGGCGCCGAACTCGTCGGCGAAGTGACGCGCTACGAGGACAGCTACCTGCTCTGCTACCTCCGGGGGCCGAGCGGAATCATCCTCGCGCTGGCCGAGCAGCTGAACTGAGAAAAGGGGTTCCGCTCCCAAAGGCTGACAGCCGAAACGGTCCAGGCGCTGGAGAAAAACATCCGCGCCTGGACCAAGTCATGGAGCGACAAACCCCGACCTTTTGCCCGGACCAACACCGGCGACCGGATCCTGGAACTCCTGGCCGCCGCACATCTTGATCCGATTCCCGGCGGAGAACGCTAGGTGTGGTCCCGGCGCAGTTCGGCATTGATGCGCAGGGCCTCTTCGAGTTGGTCTTCGAGGATGATGATGCGGCAGGCGGCGTCGAGGGGAGTGCCCTGGTCGACGATTTCGCGGGCGCGGGCGGCGATGCGCAGCTGGTAGCGGGAGTAGCGGCGGTGGCCGCCGGCGGATCGCTGCGGACTGATGAGCTTGGCCTCGTCCAGGCTGCGGAGGAAACCCGGCGTGGTGCCCAGGATCTCCGCGGCCCGGCCCATGGTGTAAGCGGGGTAGTCGTCGTCGTCGAACTTGGTCTCTGCGCTCATGTGGTCCGCCGTGTCGTGGTTGGTGGCGAGAGTGGTCTGTTCCACCAGCACCTTCTTTCTCGGGAAACGGGTCGAGGGCCCCGGCGCGCAATTGCGCCGGGGCCCAGGGATATGAGGATTCACTGCACCATCTACTGCACTACTGCTGCCGGCTGTTGGGCCGGCCTGCGGCGTCCGCACTGCCCGGGGGAGGGGCAGGACGCGGGGATCGCGTATGCGTGACCGAGGACCACCTCTTCCATGACGTTCCATGATGATGGCTACTGCGGTGACCGCCCGGCGGGGATTGCATGCCGTGGCGGGCGATCCGACGGGGTGAACCCTTCCCTTCTCCTCTGATGTGCATCGTGCGTACTGCTGTTGCTGCCTACTTCTTTTACTGCGTACTGCTGGTACTTCCTTACTGCGTACTGCCGGTACTGCTGGTGTTGCTGTACTGCGCGTGCGCGACCGCCACCGCCCCGGGCCCCATGTGCAACCGGGTCCGCGACGCCTGGCAGGTCACCCGCCTTCCGCCAGGAACCCCTCCTGTCATGACCGGGGCCCCGCGTACCGACGACCTGCACGCCTCCTGCATCACTGCTGGTGTTGCCAACTGCGGTACTGCCCGGGCAGTTCGTGTCTGCCCGCCCTGCTGTCCTGCTCTTCCAACACCAGGAACACTACACAGGCCCCCGGGCAATGTCTACTCTCGCCAACACAGGTTTCCGTTCCCGAGTGGAAGACCTTATGTGCGTGGCCCTGGTGGGCCGTCGCCGGAGGCCGGCGCCGGGCAGCGCCCCGAGGCCCCGGGGCGCCGAAGGCGCCGCGCCCGGGACCTTGCCCGGCCATCACACATTTTTCAACGCGGTGGCCGCAGCTAGTGGAACCGCCGTGAGGCGGCGCGCTCGACGGGGCGCCGGGCGGCGACGGGCCGGGGCCGGACCGGCGGCGGTCCGGGGGCCGCCTCGGAGGTGTCCGTCCGAGGACGGCCGTTCGGGGGTGTCCTTTCCGGCGGCTTCCGGCGGGCACTATCCTCGGGTTCATGTCGAACCCTGATGGGCTGCTCGTCGACATCGCCGCCATGGTGGAGACGGAGAGCAGCAACCAGATGCCCCTGACCGTGGTCGTCCCAGGGGCGGTCATCACCGGCCGGCTGGCGCCGGAGCGCCTGTGGCATGAGCGGGTGTCCGAAGTCCTCGCGGCCTCCGACCACTTGAAGCCCTTCGCCGCCCTGTTCACGACGCCCGTCATCCGCGACGGTGGCACGGCCGCCGTACGGCCCACCCACTTGCACCTGCACGTCGCGCGCATCCTGCAGGGCAGTTACGGACTGCCCCACACCGGGGGCATGTACCGCATCGCCATCGCGGACATCAGCAGCTGGACGGTGGGAGACCTCAGCTACTCCGACCAGTGACCGCCCGCTCGCTGACCTGCGTTGACCTGAGCTGACCTGAGCTGACCTGAGCTGACCTGAGCTGACCTGAGCTGACCTGAGCTGGGCTCGGCGGGGCTGTGCAGCTGCCGCCGACGACCTGTTGCGGCCCGTCTGCTCCACCGGCCCGCCATCCCTGGCTGGGGGCGGGCCGGTGGGGCAGACGGGCCGGTGTTTCAGGCGGCAGTGGTGAGGTCGGCGCGGCCGAACAGGATCGCGTAGCCGTGCGGCAGCTGAGTGAGGAGGCGGTCCGCCAGCGGCCGGCCGACGAGTTCCGTGAGCGCGGCGAGCACCGAGGTGGTGTGCCAGCGGGCGGCGTCGGTGGTGGTGTCCAGGGTGGTGGCGACGGCGTCGACGAAGGCGTGCGCGCCCAGCGGCTGGGTGAGGGGGATCTGGGTGGCGAAGGCCCGGCGGGCGGGCTCGGGCAGGGCGGCGGCGAGGTCGCAGCGTTCCTCGCCGACGAGCTGGCCGCCGAGCGCGGCCAGGACGGCACGGAGGACGCGTTCGGCTTCCTGGTCGGTGTCGTAGCGACCGAGGTCGCGGACCTGTTGCACGAGGTGGCGGTGTCCGGTCATGGCGGTGGCTTCCGGAGGTCGGGCCGCGCGGGATGCGGCGGACGGACGGACGGGTAGGTCAGGGCCGCTGTCCCGGGTGCGGGCGACCGAAGAGGAGGTCGTAGCCGGGCGGCAGTTGGAGAAGTACGCGCTGGGTGAGGTCGTCGCCCGCGGCGTCTGCCACGGTGCTGAGGACGGCGCCGATGTCCCACAGGGCGGTGGCCTCGGTGGCGCCCTCGATCCAGGCGGCGGTGGCGCGGACGAACCTGTCGGGGGTGAGCGGTTCCGCGGCCTGCAGCGGGTTGAGCAGCACCAACGCCATGGCTTCGGGCAGGTGGGCGGCCAGGTCGGCGCGAACCCGGCCGACCAGATGGGCGCCGAGCAGGGCCAGGACGACGCGGGCCGCCCGCTCGGCCTCCTGGGGGGTGTCGTATTCGCCGCGCTCCCGGACCAGGTCCAGGAACGCCTCCCATCGAAGCGTCACCGCGCATCTCCCTCCGTTCGGGCGGCGCCCGTCGGCGCCACGGTCAGGGCTTGATGGGGTGCCCGGGGCGCGGGCTGTTCCGCGCGGCAGAGGGGGGTGGCCGCGCGGAACAGCCCGGTCCTGGGGGGCAGGCAGGGTCAGGCGGGATCAGGCGGGTCAGGCGGGTCAGGCCTGGATCTGCCTGCGGTCACCGCTGTGGCTGATCGCGATCTTGCGGGGCTTGGCCTTCTCCGCGACCGGGATCTTCAGGGTCAGCACGCCGCTGTCGTAGTCGGCGCTGATCCCTTCGGGGTCCAGCGTGTCGGACAGCATGACCTGGCGGGAGAAGACGCCGAGCGGGCGCTCGGACAGTTCCCACTTCACGTCCTCGCCCTCGCGGCGGGGGCGCCGTTCGGCCTTCACGGTCAGCATGTTCCGCTCGACGTCGATGTCGATCGCCTGCGGGTCCACCCCGGGCAGGTCGAAGCAGATCACGTACTCGTCGCCGGCGCGGTACGCGTCCAGCGGCATGGGGGTCGGGCGGGACCACGTGCCGGTCGTGCTGAGGAACTGCTGGGTCAGGCGGTCCAGCTCGCGGAACGGGTCGGTGCGCATCAGCATCGCGAAACACCTCCATCGGACTGATAGGTGCCAGTGCGCTTCACCTGAATCCGTTCTAACATGTCATCCATCCGATGACAACCAGGCGAGTCGCCAGGAGAGTGACGCCGAATGCCAGAGCAGCCCAAGCCCTTCCCTGCCGGCGGCAACCCGCCTCCCGAGCCCGCGTCCTTCCTCGCCGCGGCCGCCGCACTGGCCGCCATAGACGACGCCGTCCGCACCGCCCAGGCCCCGGCCCCCCAGGCCGGCCCCGGCCCAGCGCCGCAGACCGGACCCGACCAGGCCTTGGCCGCCCTGCTGCTACTGCGCGAACTCCGGACCGAACTCGCCGGCTGGGAGGCCGGCCTGGTCGAGACCGCGCGGGCAGCAGGCGCCACCTGGGCCGACCTCGCCCAGCCCATGGGCGTCGCCAGCCGCCAGGCCGCCGAGAACCGCTACCTGCGACTGCGGCCCCCAGCCGACGCCCCCGGCGCGCCCGGCACCGGCGCCGAACGCGTCAAGTCCGTACGCGACCGCCGCGCCGCGGAGCGCGCCGTCACGACCTGGGCCCGCGCGAACGCCGCCGACCTACGCGTCCTCGCCGCCCAGATCACCGCCCTCGCAGACCTGACCCCCGCGGCCCGCCCCGCCCAGGCCGCCCTCACCACCGCCCTCGGCGCCGCCGATGCCGCCGACCTCCTCGCGCCCCTCGCCGGCGTCCGCCCCCACCTCGGCACCCGCCACCCCGACCTCGCCGCCCGCCTCGACGCCTACACGGCCCACACCGACCGCCTCCGCCACGACAGCAACCGCCGCCGAGCCTGACCCCGACCCACACGACCACCGGCACCGGACCGAAGCCCGACTCCCCGAGGGCCAGCCCGGGCGCGGCAACGACCACCAAACCCGCCACCGTGAAACGACGAAGGCCCGGACCGCCAGAAACCGCCGAGCGGCCTGTCGGTCCTGCGCGTAGTCGCCGCCGGAGACGCCCAGCCTCCCGATGCACCGGCCGCTCGGCCGGAGCCGGGTCACTTCAGTGGTGAGGCGGGGGTGGGGACCGCGTGGGTGATGACGGACTTCTCGGGGATCAGCAGGCTGTGGACAACCGGCCCGATCTCGTTCGTCCAGCGCTCGTGCTGGTAGACGGCCGCGTACAGGACCTCACTCTGGGCCTCGTCCTCGAAGCGGCGGATCCACACGTAGCCGTCCTCGTCCCGGGCGTCGACGAAGGAGGCGGTCACGTCCATGCCCAGCGACGACTGGAACGGGATGACCACGTCCTCCATGTAGCGGACCCACTCCTCGCGCCGTCCGGGTTGCGCCTGGTAGCGGCGGATCTCATAGTACACGGCGCGACTCCTAACTCACATGCAGGAATGGTCAGTTGGTGACACTGAGGACGATCTTGCCGCGGGTGCGGCCGGCTTCGAGCCGGTCGTGGGCCGTGCCGGCTTGCTCCAGCGGGAAGGTCTCCTCGACCTCGACGGCGACCTGGCCGGCGTCGATCAGGCCGGCGATCGTGGTCAGCGCCGCGCCGTCCGGCTCGACCAGGTAAGGGGTGACCCGCACCCCGGCCGCCTCGGCGGCCGCAGCCAGTTCCGGGGAGACACCGGCCGGGACGGCGACCAGCAGGCCGCCCGGGCGCAGGACCTTGAGCGACCGGGTGCTGGTCCGGTCGTGGGCGTCGCCCACCAGGTCGATGACGACGTCGACGTCGTTGGTGACGTCCTCAAAGCGGGTGGTGGTGTAGTCGATGGTCTCGGCGGCGCCGAGTTCCCTGAGCCATGGATGGCGTGCAGCACTGGCGGTGGCGATCACGTGGGCGCCCAGGTGCCGGGCGAACTGGACCGCGAAGTGGCCCACCCCGCCGGCGGCGGCCGTGATCAGGACGCGCTGGCCGGCCCGCACCTTGGCGGTGTCGGCGACGGTCTGCCAGGCGGTCAGCGCCGCCAGCGGCACGGCGGCCGCGTGCACGTGGTCGATGGTGGCCGGTTTGCGGGCCCACTGGCGGGCCGGCGCGGTCACGTACTCGGCGTAGCCGCCGCCGGCGCGCGGGAACCACGGCATGCCGTACACCTCGTCGCCGACGTTCAGCGTGGTCACGCCGAAGCCGACCTCCTCCACCACCCCGGACACGTCCCAGCCCAGAATCAGCGGGAACGTCTGCAACCCTGCCATGCCCTGGCCCTCACGGGTCTTCCAGTCCACCGGGTTGACGCCGGCGGCATGCACGCGCACCAGCACCTCGGTCGGCAGCGGCTCGGGGCGCGCGACCTTCTCGACGGTCAGCACCTCCGGTCCGCCGAACTCAGTGACGGTGACCGCCTGCATGGTGTTCTCGCTCATGTCCGTCCCACTCCTTCTTCCGCCGGGACCGTTCTCCCGGCGGAAGAAAGACTCGCGGTCGGCGGTGGGGGCGAGTGAGTGGCCGGAGGGTCACCTGTCGTACCATTCCGGCCATGCCGCACCGCGTTGCCGTTCTCGCTCTCGACGGAGTCCTGCCTCTGGACCTGGGTATCCCGGCCCGGGTGTTCAATGAGGCGTGTGAACCGGACGGAACCCGTCTGTACTCCGTCAGCACCTGTTCCCTCGGCGGCCGGCCGGTGCGCACGCACGAGGACTACCGGATCGTCGTCGACCACGACGAGTCGGCGCTGGAGACCGCGGACACCGTCGTCATCGCCACGCAGGAGCCCGACGAGCACCTGCTCGTGACCGGCGCGCTCCCCGAGGAACTCGCCACGGCGCTGAACCGGATAGGGCCGCGCACCCGCATCGTCAGCCTGTGCACCTCGGCCTTCCTGCTCGCGGCGGCCGGTCTGCTGGATGGTCGGCGAGCCACCACGCACTGGGCGCTGTGCGACGCGCTGGCGCGGCTGTTCCCCGAGGTCCAGGTCGATCCGGACGTGCTGTTCGTCGACAACGGACGCATCCTGACGTCGGCCGGCGGAGCCGCCGGCATCGACCTGTGCCTGCACATGATTCGTCTGGACCACGGGGCGGCGGTGGCCTCGGCCGCCGCGCGGCGCTGCGTGGTGGCGCCGTGGCGCGAGGGGGGTCAGGCGCAGTTCATCGAGCACCCGGTCCCGCAGGACACCGACCGTTCCACGTCGGCGACGCGGCAGTGGGCGCTGGACCGGCTGGCCGAGTCGATCACGCTCGAGGATCTGGCCCGGCACGCGCACATGAGCGAGCGCACCTTCACCCGGCGGTTCCGCAGCGAGGTGGGCAGCAGCCCGCTGAAGTGGCTGGCGCAGCAGCGACTGGCGCACGCGCGCCTGTTGCTGGAGTCCACCGACCTCACCGTAGCGAGGATCGCCACCGCCTGCGGCTTCGGCGACCCGGTCGCCCTGCGCAAGCACTTCCACACGTACATGGGCCTGTCACCACTGGCCTACCGCCGCGCCCACAATGCACCGGAGCCGATGACAGCACGGTGACCACCCAGCCGGACCATGGCCGCGGCAACACATCACCAACCTCCCGGTACGTCGAGTGACCCCTGCCGCCAGAGGCCCGTGGTTCGGAGCACCACGGGCCTCCGGGCAGCGGATGCGACCACTGATCCTAAGCGGACCGGACGACCCCGGTGAAGGCTCCTCCTGTTGGTTTCTGATCAATCCGACAGCGCCGCAGCAGGGAGCCGGTCGGCCTGTCCAAGATCCGAGGAGAACTTCGGTTGCGCCGGCCACGGCCGCAGACCACCCGGTGTCCATGTTCGCGGGGAAGCCCTGAGGACCGATCCGGACTCAGGCCGAAGGGCGGGCAGGGTGAACACGGAAGGCCCGGACCACCTCGCGGTCCTGGCCATCGTCGGCGGAGGCGCCGATGTTGAAGATGACGTAGCCGTAGCCGGCGCGGATGTTCGCGATGCGGTACTCGTTGGCTGCGATGGCTTTTCGATGTCAGTGAGGCGGGCGGGGAGCGGTTCGGCGAGGAACAGCTCGTCGACTGGGTCAACCGCGTCGAGCACGCGCAGGACGGGATGCGGGCCGTGGTGCGGGCGCCCTCCCACGTCCTGAAGGAGAAGCGGGGCGGGCGCACGAGCGACGACGCCACCCTGGTCCTGGTCGAGTGGCGCTGAGACACCGGCACCCCGGCGCCCGTCCGCGCCTCCCGCGGCCGGCCGGATCGGCCCGGCACGGGCGGAGTACCGTGGGATTGTCGGGGCAGCCCGAGCCGTCGCTCCCCAAGGACCGGCCCTCGCTCAGCGGGCCCGGCCAGTCCCCGCGAACAGGTGGCGAGCCATGTCGGACGAAGCCGTTGCTTCCCACCAAGGACTTCTGCCGGACCGGTTCCGGCAGGCCGCGCAGCCGGGGACGGTCTTGTCGCGCCTGGAGACCACGCAGTCGCGGGAGGGCGTCCTCGACGGCGACACGATGAGCCAGGAGGCGCCCCTGGCCGCGATGGCACGCGTGGTCGAGACCGGTACAAGTACCGGCTCGGCACGGCAGATCCTCATCGCCACCGGTATCGGCTCCGAGTCACCGGCCGAGGAGACCTGAGACCACCAGCTTTGCAGGCTGGCTTCCTTGGACAGACAGGAAGGTGGGACAGCGCGATGTCCGTCTACGTGAAACTCTCAGCTGACGCCCGGGCACCGGCGGAGCCGTCGAAGGGGCCGTTGGACCTGCAGTACGAGGACGGCGCGGACGGCGGCGTCACCTTCGAGTACGACCTGCATCCGAGCGGCGCGCTGCGCATCCTGCGGGTCTTCGAGGACACCCCGCACCGGATCGAGGCGTGCTTCAGCCCCGGAGCGTGGCTCCAGGTCGCCGGCACCTACCTGCGAAGCGGGTCCGAATACTGACGGCGATCCGCCCCGCGCGAACCGCGGGAACGCCACTCAGCCGACGGCGGTCACCTGGCGGCTCAGCGCTTCGCGGTCCGACCCCCGCGCCGGAACCGGACGGCGGAGAGGGCCATCGCGACGACCAGTACGGCGATACCGATGAACAGCAGGTAGAGCAGGCCCTTGGCGACGACACCGACCAGCCCGAGCACGATCGCCACGATGATCAGGAAGAGTACGAGTGCCACTTCGGCCTCCTTCAAGGTCTGTCCGGGGCCACCGGCGGGTCGGCGGTGGGCTGGGGCCCGCACCCCACGTATGGGCGCGTATGTCGGGGCCAAACCTGACGGCCGTTTCGAGCCGCCGCACGGGCGGAGTCCACCGGTCGCGGTTGATCCACCTCCCTCATACCGTGGTTCTCGGGGGCGGGATCGTTGCACGGGAGGCCAGGATGCGGCAGTACCGATGGGTTCTGGAGACCCAGGCCGACGACGGCCGCTGGTCCCGGCAGGGCGGTACTCCGATGCAGAATCCGCTGGAATATGACGGGCCGCCCCAGCGGGCGGCCAACCACCTGCGGGACGTGTTCGTACGTACCCTCTCCCAGCCCGCTCCCGGCCCCCGCGCGGTCAGGATCCGCCTCTGGGAAGGGGCCGATGCCGCCGGCGAACCCCAGGCCGAGACCGAGTGGTCACGCGAGTGACCCACCGGCCCAGGCTGTACAGGGTGCCTGCCATCTGCCTCTAAGCGGTTACCGGCCAGGAGGCGGCCCGGCTTCGGGCGAGGTCCGATCGCCTGCCGGCCTCACCAGCGCCGTCGGAGGGTGCGACGGCCGACGGCAGGAAGTCGGAACGGGCCTCCGGCTGTGCCGCACCGCCGCCCATCTCGGTGGCGAGCAGGGCGCTCGCGGTGCTGGTGTTCACGGGATCGGCCGCCTCGGACATCAGCCGGGCGGCATCGACGGCGTCCGTCTGCGGCGGGACGACCAGCAGGTTCAACCGGCGCGGGGCGTACGAGCAGACCGTGATCATGTGCTCGTCCTGCTCGATGGTGAACCAGCCCGCGTGGACGGTGTGGCCCGCGACCGGGATCCGCCGGGGAACGGTCGGCCACTGCGCGGGGTTCACGGTGATCCGGGTGACCCGGCCCCACCGCGCGTCGAGCTCGGCGGCCAGGGAGGGGAGTTCGAGAAGAAGGTCACGCGACCGGGGCCACCAGGCCCCGTCCAGCCGACCGGCCCGCACGCCGACGGGTGCGAGGGACAGCCGCAGGGGGGATTCGGGAGTGGCAGGCGTCGTCGCACGATCCAGGATCGCAGTCATGATCAAGGCCCTGTCTCCGCACCCGACCGGGGCCGGGTCCGGGATAGCCGTTCGCCGGAGACGACGCCAGAGTCAGTGCCGGCATACGAAGTGCCTTCGGTGATAGCCAGGCTACTCTCGGTTCGGCCCGAACCTGGCATGGTCGCGGCATGCTGACGATGACCGCCTACTCGCGTCCCGCACTACCGGATGGCGATGAGTTCCCCGCGCTCGACGGCCTCGCGGAGTGCCGCGATGCCCAGCGACCGCTGCCACAGTTCGAGAGTGCTGCCCCGCCTCCATTCGCGCCCGGCCGTCGAACGGCCGACCACGCGGCGCAACCGCCTGAACAGGGACGAACGGCCCTCGGGATCGGGAGGCTTCATCGGCATGGGCGTTGACTGCCATGGTCGATGGCGTTCCCGCGCCAACGGCGCGGCCAGAGCCGGCTGGGCAGTCGGCGCTCAGAGCGTGCAGGTGTGCTCCCAAGGCCCAGGGATCCGATGTCGGTTCCTGGCGACGAGCCAGTAGGCCCCGGCCGCCATCTGGGTGACTCCGGGCAGAGACAGCAGGCGTCCGGCGGCACGGGCGCCGGCGTTGCCGGTCCGGGCCCAGACCGCGAAGGCGGCGGCACCGCCGTGGCATTGCTCGCCCTGGACGAACCACATCTGGGCCCTGGCCTGGTCCTCGGTCAGCCCGTAGGCCGTCAGGTCTGCGCCCTGCCAGGGTCGGACCACGCCGGCCAGGGCCAGGCGCGGCATGAGGAAGCGGATGGCTGCGCGACAGAAGCCGCAGCTGCCGTCGTAGATGATCACTGGCGACATGGTGTCGGGCATGCTCCGCCGTCCCTGTCTTGCGGGGCCGGCCTTTCAGCCGGCCGATCCGGTCTGCGGCGGTACGGGGGCAGCTTCCGCCGTGGACGACGTCCTCACCCTGCCTTCGGTTGTTCGCCGCAGGGTGCTCCGGCACGCGTGTCCCAGGGACGTCCAGAAGCGGTCCGGCAGGAACACGGCATCCGCGATGATCATTGCTCCGGAGAACACCGGGAGTCCCAGGAGAACCGCGATGCCCACGTGCATGCCGAGGAGCATGGTGAGCACGAGGTACTTGTACCTGCCGAACAGGACGAACGGAAAGGCCACTTGCAGGAGCACGGTCGCATAGCTCGCGACGGCGACCAGCACCGGACGGCTGTCCACCAGGAGCGACAGCGCGGGCCACGGCCGGAACAGGTCGAGGTTCAGGACGTAGTGGAGGGCGGTTCCGCTTCCCCAGGAGCCGCCCTGCACCTTGTACAGCCCTGCGGATCCGTAGAGGAAGCAGACCTGAGCCGCGATGACGAACATGCCGCAGTTGTGCAGCACCGTCGTCAAGAGCTGGCGCACGTAACCGAGTTGACATACCAGGTTGCGAGCTCCGCGGCGTCCTGTCGATCGCGTGGCCTTGCCCGCGAACGCTCGGATCCGGGCTCTGCGTGCGTCGAGGGACCAGCGTCGGCCGCACGCGGTGAAGGGCAGGTACAGGGCCATCAGCAGGATGAGGTTGTCGCCTCCGTCCGTCATGAAGACGGCCCTGGCGTGGAAGGAGGTGACCACGATCGCGAACAGGACGGACACCGCCCGGGTGTGCCAACCGAGCATGAACACCGCGGAGGTGACCAGAGCCAGCGCGTAGCAGGCCTCGAAGTACGCCTGGTCGTCGGACAGGGTCAGGATGCTGGACCATTCCGTCTGGTGGAACAGCTCGGTGGCCAGCGCGGGCGTCCACGGCGAGCCGGGACCCCAGATTTCGTTGCGGTGGGGGAACTCCCTCAGTAGGAGGGCCAGGTAGAGCAGCCCGTACCCGATGCGCAGCACCGCCGCCGCGTGGAGGGAGATCGGCGGCCTGGTCAGGATGGTGCGCGGCGCTCCGAGGCGATCGAGCAGCCGCTGCGCGTGCGTGCCCGAGGACTGCGGGGCCGGGTGGTGCGGCGTGGCCGCCACGCGGGGTGCTTGCTCAGTTTCCATCGGATGCCACCTTCCACCAGGGCAGGTACCTGGTCTGGGCCGGTGCGTTCGGACGGGGGCCGACTGATGTGTCGGCGGCGATCGGCCGTGTGATCACCCGCAGCTCGATGTCCTCGAACGCGTCGTGCCGGTAGGCGGATACGCGGTCCACGGCGATGTTGCGCAGGTACTTCTGCAGCATCAGGGCTCGTTCTGAGTTCGATCGGTCATCGGTTCCGTGCGATCCGGCATAGGCGTCCCAGGCGCGGCGCAGCATGTTCTGGGAGGTGCGGCTCGGGAAGGGGTTGTGGTTGACGGCGGAATCGTCGACGGCGGTCATGTCGAACCAGTCGCTGACCTGGTGGGTGCCGTCGGCGGAGACGTGGAGGGTCCTCGCGGAAACCTGTTGGGTGACCGATTGCGGATCCGGGGCGAAGAGTCGCCAGTTCTGTTCGAACAGCGGGTGGATCCAGGCATTGATCTGCTTGCGGTAGTGCTGTGACACTTCGTTCGAAGGGGCGACGTACAGAAACACCATGACCACGTGGACGAGAGCGACCGCCAGACACAGGGCCGCAGCGATGCTCACGGTCGCCCGCAGCGGGAGCGACAGATCCGAGAATCCTGGGGGCTGGCTGGGTGCCCCGGCCGTAGGTCGCACGTGCGGTCCCGTGCCGGCGGCGGCCGCGTCGTGGACCAGCCCGCTGCACGGGCGCTCCTCCACATCCTGTGGCCCAACGGTGCCAGGCGTGGTGCCGCGCCCAGTCGTTTCCATCTTCGTTGCTCCCCTCGCAGGCAGGTTGCTGTGATCTTCGGAATGCCTGCCCGGGGCTGCCCCCAAGCGGCACACGACGAATTCCACGCGGATCGTCGTGTGCCGCTGGAGGTCACCTTCACCGAGCAGGCGACCGCCTCGCAGTCACCGTCACGGGCACGGCTCCGGCGGGCAGGGCTCCGGTGGGCAGGGCTCCGGCGGGCAGTTGTCCCCGCCCGTGGTGCCGCCGGTCGTGCCGCCGGTGGTCCCGCCCGTGGTCCCGCCGGTCGTGCCGCCCGTGGTGCCGCCCGTGGTGCCGCCGGTTGTGCCGCCGGTCGTGCCGCCGGTGGTCCCGGCGGTGGTGCCGCCGGTCGTGCCGCCCGTGGTCCCGCCGGTCGTGCCGCCGGTCGTGCCGCCCGTGGTGCCGGCGGTCGTGCCGCCGGTCGTGCCGCCCGTGGTGCCGCCGGTCGTGCCGCCCGTAGTACCGCCGGTGGTCCCGCCTGTCGTACCACCCGTGGTGCCGGCGGCACACGTCTCACGGGTGATCGTGTTGGTGTCCAGCGTCACCGACCCGTTCCGAGCCAGGGCCCGACCGTCGATGGTCGTCCCCGTGGTCACGGTGATCGACGTCAGGGCCAGGATGTTGCCCACGAAGGTGGAGTTGGTGCCGAGCGTGGCGGAGCTTCCGATCTGCCAGAAGACATTGCAGGGTGCGGCGCCATTGATCAGGTTCACCCGGCTGGCGGAGGCGGTCGTCAGGGTCGATCCGACTTGGAACACCCAGACGGCGTTCGGGTCTCCACCCGCGTCCAGGGTGAGCGTTCCGGTGAGCCCGATGGAGGAGGAGGCGTTGTAGACGCCCGGGACCAGCGTCAAGCCGCCGAGGTCTCCCGGCGAGGTGAGGCTGGCGTCCTTGGCCTGGCTGGCGGCGTTGTTGTAGGCCACGGTCAGGTCACTCTGGGCCTGCAGGGCGACCGCGTCCGCCGAGTGGATGGTTCCGTTCACCGTGCCGGGCAGAAATCCGCTGACGGCCGTCCCGGGACTCACCCCGAGGTCTCCGGTGATCACGGAAGGACCGGTGTTGCTGACCGACTGACCGCCCAGGACCGCGAAACTGCTCGCCGTGCCCAGGGAAATGGGTGAAGCGACAGCCTGTGCCCGTGCGGGCGTCAACGCCACGGCGGCACTGGTGATCAGTGCCACCGCCGCGATCCAGCCGGACAGCGTTCGCCAGAATGGCGAACTGGAGAATTTCAGTGTCATCTGATACCAATCTCTCGTTGAAACACGTGACAGGCCTTTGAGGCCCTACGCAATCGCGTCGAGAGGCTTCTGATCCGGAGGGTTCAGCGGGATCCCGCAGGTCCTGAGGCTCTGTCCGGCGATCGCCTAACAAGAGAGTTGACCCCAGGGGTCCGGCGCTTGACGTTAGGACACGATCCGCCAGGCGGACTTCAGTAGAACGGCAGATGTACAGCGAAATATCATAAAATCGCATTGGTTAGCTGAATATCCTCGGCTTGTCCTGCCGGAACGCGGGGCAGCCGGTTGCGCAGGTCGACGGTCGGCGTTGCGCCCGTTCCCCACTGGGGGGGAGCCACCCGGGGGTTCGCAGCGGGGCCAGGCCGCCCTTCACTGGCTGCGCGAGCACTTGACGAGCGACTGCTGAGGGCCCGGGCGCCGACGGCGGTAAAGGGCTGTGGGCCCAGCTCCCCGCTGCCTCAGTCACCGTCGCCGGAGCGCTTGCTCCCCGGGCCGCTGCCTCACTCGCTCCGACTGTCGGCGGCTCTGCCGGCCTGCTTGCGGCCCTTGCCGTGGTCTCCTTCGTTCCCGCACTGCTTGCCCTTCGCTCCGGGCCCGGCGGCGGGGCGTGCGCGTAGCGCGGCCATCGCGGGCAGAGCGCCTCACGTCGCCCTCGGTGCTCAGTGGCCGTGACTGCAGCCAAAACTGCCACCAGGGAACGACGAGGGCTCCGACCGGTTCACCGGTCGGAGCCCTCGTCGTTCCCTGGTGGGCGAGGCGGAGGATACGAGATTCGAACTCGTGATGGATTGCTCCCACACGTTTTCCAAAACTGCAACCACGCCGAGTGTCGACGGCCTGGTTGATCAGTGGGTCGGGGCGGCTTCTCGATCAAGGGTGCGCTTGATCACTCGGATCCCCTGGTCGACCATCTCGGCGATGGGCTCCCCGAGGCTGTCCGGCGTCACGTCGATGGTCCAGACGAAGTGACTGCGGTTCTCGGTGTCGCCGAGGACCTGCATGGACGCGTGGTGGTGCGTGGGCTCCATGGAGCCGCCGACCACCGCGTAGGCGATGCGCCGGGCGTCGTCGTCGAGGTCGACGATCAGCTCGTGCACCACGATCCCGCTCGCGAAGGTCACGATCCTGATGTCGCCCTCGACGCGGGTATCGGTGACAAAGCCCGGCGCGAGGCGTTTGTGGACCTCACCGAAGTCTCGGATGGCGGCCCAGACGTTCTCGGGGGAGTCGTCGATCAGGATGTCGCGGTGGATGGATGCCACGGGTTGGTCTCCTCTGTGTGGGGGCTCAGTTGCCGGTGGTGTCGGTGGTGAGGCAGAACGGGTGGCCCTCAGGGTCGGTGAGGACGATCCACTGACCGTCGCCCGGCTGGAACTCGGGCCGGGAAGCTCCGAAGTCGAGCAGTTCCCCGGTCGCGCCGTCCAGGTCGGTGACGGTGAAGTCGAGGTGCGTGTACTTGGCGCCGTCGGGCCAGCCCGGCGCCTGGTAGCCCTCGACACGGACGAAGGCGAGCTGGACCGGGGTGCCGTCGCCGTCGCCCAGCGACGCGAAGTCCTGGTCGCTGTAGGTGATCTCCCACCCGGTGGCCTTCTGGTAGAAGGCGGCCAGCGCGGCCGGGTCGGCGCAGTCGAGGACCACAGTGCTGAGCCGCTTGAGAACAGGCATGCCGATGACTCCAATGTCGGTACTGGCGAGACACGAAGGGAACGGCCCCTCGCACCCCGCCAGCGTGCTCCCGGCAGCAGGCCCCCGTCTTGAACATCCTTGCGCTGCTGTCAGACCCGCCGCGTAGCGTCCGCAGGGTGCTCACTGCCACTCCTCTCGCCACGCGCCCCGACTTCGGCATCAGCTCGGTGACCTGCCACGACGACCACACTCACTGGTCGGTACCGGAAGTCCGAGGCGACTACCGGGTGGTGCTCGTGCGCCGAGGCCGGTTCCGCAGGATGGCCGCCGGCGTGCCGGCCGACATCGACGCGACCCTGGCCTACGTGGGGGCCCCGGGTGAGGAGGAGAGCTTCGCTCACCCCGCCGGCGGCGACGTCTGCACGGCGATCAGCGTGACGCCGAAGCTGTGGCGCTCACTGGCCGGGGAGATCGCAGGGCAGGCCGCACACACGGTCTACGTCGACCCAAGCCTGGACCTGGCCCATCGCCGGCTGCTCGCCGCTTCCGAGTCGGGAGATGTCGACTACGCGCTCTCCGAGGAACTGCTGGCTCTCCTGTCGACCGCCATCGGCCGGATCTCGTCCGGCCGGACACCGATCGCCGAAGCCCGAGCCCGACACGACCAGGGCCTCGTGGCAGCCGCCCGCGAGGCGATCACCGAAGCAGACCCGGCCTCGGACACGCTGTTCTCCCTGGCCGAGTTGCTCGGTGTCTCTCCCTACCGGCTGAGCCGGGCCTTCCCGCGTGAGCTCGGCGTGTCGGTGACTCGCTACCGTCACCGCGTCCGTATCGGCAGGGCCCTCGACCGCATCGAGGCAGGCGAACGGAGCCTCAGCACCCTCGCCGCCGACCTCGGCTACGCCGACCAGGCTCATCTGACCCGGACCATGCGCCAATACCTGGGCCACACCCCGGCGGCGGTGCGACGGCTCCTGGCGTCCGCACGCTGACGGCACCCACCTCGGCGGGGCGGTTCAAGTCGGCAACCCCGGGACGCCAGTGCCGTAGGGCGGCCTGACGCGCCTTTCGCCGGCGTGCCACTCGGACAGCACATCGGGCGTCGGGCGGCAGGTTGGCGCTCTCAGGGTGTCTCCTGGGGCCTGGTGGCACGGTGGAAGCGGTCGGCGGTGTGGCGAAGGTGGGCGGCCAGTTCGGGAGAGTCCTGGACGTGGAAGTCGACGTCCACGGCGCCGAGGAGGAACGCGAGTGAGCGGGGACTGTCGGCGCCGGCGTGCAGGAGGCAGGTCCTGTCGTCGACGGGCTCGATAGTGCCGTAGGTGGCGGCTGTGCGTGCGGCATCCGAGTGGGCGGGGGCGTGCAGGCGGATGGTGGCCCGGCAGGGCCACAGTTGGGATATGCCGCGGGCGACGTGTGCGGCGGGGTCGCCGCCGGGTATTTCGCGTGGGGTGAAGCGCGGGCCGGTGGGGGTGAGGGGGTGGATGCGGTCGACACGGAAGGTGCGCCAGTCGGCGCGTTCGAGGTCCCAGGCGACGAGGTACCAGCGGGGGCCCCAGGTCACGAGTTCGTGCGGTTCGGTGAGTCGGGTGCTGGCGTCGCCGCCGTGGCCGAGGTAGTCGAACCGCAGCTGCCGGTGGTCGCGGCAGGCGGTCCCGATCGTCGTGAGAACCTCGGCGTCGACGGCGGGGGCCTCGCTGGGGGTGCGTACGGCGGAGGCCTGGAGGGCGCTGACCCGGTGCCGCAGCCGGGCCGGCAGGACCTGTTCTAGTTTGACCAGGGCGCGTAGGGCCGTCTCGCTGATGCCCGCGACGCCACTGCGGGTGGCGGTGCGCAGCGCCACCGCGATGGCCACCGCCTCCTCGTCGTCCAGGAGCATCGGCGGCAGCTGGGCCCCGGCGCCCAGACGGTAGCCGCCGTCGATGCCCTTGACCGCGTTGACCGGGTAGTCCAGGTCGCGCAGCTTGTCCACATCCCGGCGGACGGTCCGGGTGCTCACCCCGAGACGGGCGGCCAAGTCCTGGCCGGACCACTCACGACGGGACTGCAGGAGAGTCAGCAACCGGAGCAGGCGGGCGGAGGTTTCCTTCATGTCGTAGAGCCTGTCAGCTCTTTAGGACAGAAGGTGTCCGCTGGTGCCGATAGCTTTCTCGTCATGAGCGAAACGATCACTCCCTTCCGGATCGATATCCCCCAGCACGACCTCGACGACCTGCACGCCAGGCTGACCGCCGTCCGTTGGCCGTCCGAGCTGCCGGGCGTCGGCTGGAGCCGCGGTGTGCCGCTGGGCTACCTCAAGGAGCTGGTCGAGTACTGGCATTCGTCCTACGACTGGCGCACGTACGAGGCTGAGCTGAACGCGATCCCGCAGTTCACCACGGAGATCGACGGCCAGAACGTGCACTTCCTGCATGTGCGTTCGCCCGAGCCGGACGCGCTGCCGTTGGTCCTCACGCACGGCTGGCCGGGTTCGGTCCTGGAGTTCCTCGACGTCATCGGCCCGCTCACCGACCCGGCCGCGCACGGCGGCGACCCGGCGGACGCCTTCCACCTTGTGATCCCCTCGCTGCCAGGCTTCGGCTTCTCCGGGCCGACCCGCGAGACCGGTTGGAACACCGGCCGGGTCGCCGGCGCCTGGGCGGAGTTGATGAGCCGGCTCGGCTACCAGCGGTACGGCGCCCAGGGCGGCGATCTGGGCGCGTTCGTGGCCCCGGAGTTGGGCCGGGTCGCCACCGGGCGGGTCGTCGGAGTGCACGTGAACGCGGCCACCTTCGGGTTCATCCCGTTCGGGGAGGTGGCGGAGGAGGACAAGGCCACCTTCACCGAAGCGGAGTCGGCGAGGCTGGCACGGCTCAAGAACTACCTGGACGACGGCGGCGGCTACTTCCAGATCCAGGCCACCCGGCCGCAGACCGTGACGTACGCACTGCATGACTCGCCAGTCGGGCAGCTCGCCTGGATCGTCGAGAAGTTCAAGGAGTGGACCTTCCCCTCTGCCGAGCTGCCTGAGACCGCGGTCGACCGGGACAGGCTGCTCACCAACGTGATGCTGTACTGGCTCACCGGCACGGCCGGCTCGGCCGCGCAGATGTACTACGAGAACATGCACTCCGGCACCTGGCACTCCTCGCCCGCCACCACACCGACCGGGGTCGCCGTCTTCGCCGAGGACGTCGCGATCCGGCGCTACGCCGAGACGGGTAACAACATCACCCACTGGTCGGAGTTCGACCGGGGCGGACACTTCGCCGCGCTGGAGGCCCCCGACTTGCTCGTTGCTGACGTGCGGACCTTCTTCCGACAGCTCAGGACCGAGTGGACGTCATGACGCTGCTGCCGGCCAGAGCCCTCAACCGCGCCACGCTGGAACGGCAGTTGCTGTTGCGCCGCTGGGAACTGGATGTACCGCAGGCGCTCGAACGGCTGGTGGGGCTCCAGGCGCAGACCCCGCACACCTGGTATGTCGGACTTTGGACCCGCCTGGTGGACTACACACCCGAGCGGACCTCCGACCTGCTCCGGGAAGCCGGCGTGGTACGCATCGCGTTGATGCGCTCGACCATCCACCTGGTGACCGCCGCCGACTGCCTGTGGCTGCGCCCCCTGGTCGAGCCGGTCATCGAGCGCAGCACGCTGGGCTCCTTCGGCCGCCACCTGGCCGGCCTGGACCGCGTCGAGCTGGCCGCCGCCGGCCGCGATCTGCTCGGCGAAAAGCCGCTGACCTTCAGCGAGTTGGGCCGGGCGCTGGCCGAGCGGTGGTCGGACCGGGATCCGGCCGCGATGGCCCAGGGGGTCCGCTCGTCAGTGCCGCTGGTCCAGGTCCCGCCACGCGGGCTGTGGGGCCGCAGTGGGCGAGCCGCCCACACGCCCGTGGAAGGCTGGCTCGGGCGCCCGGTACACGAAGGGGCGAGCGTGCAGCAGCTGGTGCTGCGCTACCTCGCCGCGTTCGGGCCCGCGACGGTACGCGACGTCCAGCAGTGGTGCGGGCTGACCCGGCTCGCCGAGGTGATCGACGGACTCCGGCTGCAGCTCATGGTCTTCCGCGACGAGCAGGGCCGCGAACTCTACGACCTCCCCGACGCGCCCCGCCCGCACCCGGACACCCCGGCCCCCGTGCGCTTCCTCTACGACTTCGACAACCTGCTGCTCTCCCACGCCGACCGCACCCGCGTCCTGACCGTGAGCTTCGCGGACCAGGGCTTCGCCGGAACCATGGAGATGCCCCGCGCGGTACTCGTTGACGGCTTCGTCGCCGCGACCTGGAGGGTGGCCACGAAGCGCGACACGGCGACGCTGACGGTACGTCCGTTCCGAAACCTGACGACCACCGAACGGGAGGACATCGCTGACGAGGGCGCCCGGCTGCTCGCCTTCACGGCAGTCAAGGCGACGACCCGGGACATCGTGTTCGAGCCGCCCCAACCGGGGTGACGGACCTGAACTCCAGCCGCACTTCCCCATTCCCGCTGGTCATCGGCCTAGGCCCTCGTACCGAGCCGATATGTTCAGCCAGCGCCCGGGTGATGGCCGGTCGTTGCCGGGCATCTGTGCCTCGGATGCATAGCCATAGGCAGAGCGGAAGGGTGATCGCGAGCGCTTGTCGGTGTGAGTAGCAAGAGCACCGGTGAGGCAGTGACGGCCTCGCAGAGAGTTGAGATCAGGGCCCCCGGGCGCAGGTCAGGCGCCCCCGAGCGCAGTGGCGGAGTCGTCGGGGCCGGACCGGGCCTCGGGCCGCAGTCTGAGTGCGGCGGCCACGAACGAGGCGACCGCCGGGCGGTGGTCCTGTTCGTTCCAGGCGAGGACGAGGCGACTGGGCGGGGCGTCGGCCACCGGGATGCAGACCAGGCCGGGCGGGACGGGTTCGACCAGGGAACGGGGCAGGACGCCGATCATCCGTCTCGCCGTGATCATGTGGAGCAGTTGGAGGACGTCGGTGACCTCGGGGCCGGTACCCCCGCCTCCGGGCACGCCCTTCCAGCGCGGCAGCGTCTCACCCTCCAGGTCCGACATCCGCACCGAGGCGCGTCCGGCCAGGCGGTGTCCGGAGGGGACGATGACCACGCGGTCGTCGGTGTGCAGCGTCTCGTGGGCCAGGCCGTCGAGGTCGTCGAGCGGTACGAAGAGCAGGCCGACGTCGGCCCTGCCGTCGCGCAGGAAGTCGGAGCGGTCGGCGGGACCGCTGAACAGGATGTCGACGCGGTGGGCGTCGTGCTGGTGGGCGTACTCGGCCAGGATCGCGGAGAGCAGACCGGCGTCGCCGCCCGGCTTGAGGACCAGTCGCAGGTGGGCCCGGGTGTCGCCTGCGCGCCGGACGCGCCGGACGGCGGCGCTGACCGCGTTGAGCGCGTGCCGCCCGTGCTCCTGCAGCACCTCCCCGGCGGGAGTGAGTTCGACGCGCCGGCTGGAGCGGACGAGCAGCGGCACACCGAGCCGCGACTCGATCCGCTGGATCGCCTTCGACAGCGCCGGTTGGGCGATCGAGAGCCGGACGGCGGCCCGGCCGAAGTGCAGTTCGTCGGCGACGGCGAGGAAGTACTCCAGCTCCCGGGTCTCCAGTTCAACCATGCCTGTAGGTTATCGCTGAATAGCCAACAGGTCTTGGACGCCCGCAGCATCCGCGGCCAAGAATTGACCCATGATCACCCATACAATGATCGCCTCCTTCGATCAACCGCTGCCCGACGCCGAGCTCGACCGATACCTGGCAGACATCGAACGGGCCCTGTTCGAGACCGGTCTCGCGCAGTCGGTGGTGGCTCGGCGCCACATCGCTGCTCCCGGCGAGGACGCCATGGCGACGCGGACGCGCACGCGGGAGAACTCCGCAACCCTGCGCACCCGGACGACCCGGACGATCCGGACGTACTCGCCCTGGCCCTGCGTGCGCTCGGCGACAACGGAGTCATGTCCGCCATCGACCACCCGTACGAGGACCCGGCAACCGCCCCGGCCTTCCTGCGGGAGACGTCGCTGACCGTCGATCAGCGGGCGGCGATCAGCCACCGCACGGCCGAGCGCGTGTTCGGCATCGGCTAGACGGAACCCACAGGGGCGCTGCCGTTCGCCTACCTGCGCCTCCTGCCACCACCTGTTCGGAGAGGGAACGATTCACCATGCGCGTCGTAGTGCTCGGCGCCCGGACACCTGCCGCCGCATCCGCGCGGCAGCTCGCGGTCAAGGTGCCGGAAATCACCGTGCTGTTCTGGATCATCAAGATCCTCACCACCGGGATGGGCGAGACGTTCTCGGACTTCCTAGTCAGCTACACGAATCCGGGAGTCGCCCTGGGCAGCGGCGCCCTCGCGTTGACCATCGCACTGATCGCCCAGCTCCGCACCACCCGTTACCGGCTCTGGATCTACTGGTCGGCCGTGACCATGGTGGCCGTCTTCGGCACCATGATCGCCGATGTCCTCGTCTTCCTGGTCGGCCTCCCGTACCTGGGGACGACGGTGGGGCTCGCGGTCGTACTCGCCGTCGTCTTCGCCAGGTGGCACGCCCGGGAGGGCACCCTGGCGGTGCACAGCATCACCACCGCACGCAGGGAGCGCTTCTACTGGACGATGGTGATGACCACCTTCGTGTTCGGCACCGTCGCCGGCGATCTGACCGCCAACCTGCTGCACCTGGGGTACCTGGGTTCGATCGTGCTGTTCGCCATCGCCATCGCGGTTCCCGCCGCCGCGCGGCGGTGGGCGGGTCTGGGCACCGTCACCGCGTTCTGGTCCGCCTACATCATCACCCGGCCGCTGGGAGCGTCGATCACGGACTGGCTGTCCTCGTCCCGTCAGGACGGCCTGAGGCTGGGCACCGGATGGATCAGCCTCGTCACCACGATCGCCATCGTCGCGCTGCTCGGATGGCTGACGATGCGCGGTGGCGAGCCGTCCGCCGATCTCCGCTCCGATGCCGACCGCCCGACCGAGGCGCACGAGTCACCGGAGAACTCGCTCCTGGACAGGCGTACTTGATCGCTCCGGCGGGTGACATGGCGCAGCGTCAGCGCGGCCGCACAGACCCACCGTCGCCCCTGCGTGCCGTGCCGCGACAGACGCGGCGGCCGGGTGACCGCCGCCAAGAACGGAGTCGGATCATTGAGCACACCAGCATCCGCCCACGCGGGCGGCCGACCGTCCCGCGGTCCCTCGTCGTCGGCAGGACCAGCACTCGCTGTCGGCCTGGCGGTGATGGCGCTGGAAGGCTTCGACCTGGTCGCCTTCGGTGCGACCACGCCGCTGCTGCTCCACCACCGTCCCTGGCACCTCACCGTCGCCCTGGTCGGTCTGCTCGGCAGTCTCACCCCCATCGGGATGCTCGTCGGATCGCTGCTGGTCGGCCAGTTCACCGACCGGTTCGGCCGGCGGCGGACCAGCCTGGTCAGCATCGCCGTCGTCAGCGCCGGCATGTTCGCCTGTGCCGTGGCACCCGTCCCGTCCCTGTTCGGTGCGGGCCGGTTCGTCGTCGGGTTCGGCGTCGGCGCGATCTATCCGGCGATGGCCCCGCTCATCTTCGAACTCGCCCCTGAGAAACGGAAGAACCTGTACTCGGGGATCGTGCAGTGCGGTACGGCCGTCGGTGGTTCATTCGCGGCGCTCACCGCCAACACCTTGCTGCGCGGGCGCGGCTTCCAGCTGGAGTACCTGGTCGGCGGCCTGGCCGGCCTGCTCCTGCTGCCCGTGGCCTACGCCTGGTTGCCCGAGTCCACCGAGCACCACCGGGCGGTGAGCGCCTCGCCCCCGGCTGCCGGCAGCGGCGGCGTGCGTCTGGTGCTGAAATCGCCCTACCTCCGCAGCACACTGGTCTTCTGCGCCATGGCGGCCCTCTCGTTCCTGCTCATCTTCGGCATGAACACCTGGCTGCCGCAGCTGATGCAGGTGGCGGGCCGTCAGCTGCAGTCCTCGCAGACTTTCCTCGTGCTGCTCAACCTCGGCGCCACCGTTGGCGGGCTCGCCATGGCGCTGCTGGCCGACCGGGTCGGCTCGAAGGGACCGGTCACGGCCGCTTTCGTCCTCGGAGCCGCCGCGATCATCGCCATGAGCGCCAAGCTGCCGCTCGCGGTGCTCTACGGCATCGTGTTCCTCGGCGGCTGCGGGGCGGTCGGGGTCCAGGGACTGATCAACGTGTACATCTCCCGCAGCTACCCGGTGACCGCGAGGGCCAGCGCGGTGGGCGTCGTGCTCGGCGTCGGCCGCATCGGCGCGATCGCCGGGCCCACGCTCGGCGGCTGGATCCTCGCGGCCGACCTGGCACCTCGGTGGAACTTCGTCCTGTTCGCCGTGCCCGCCGTCCTCGGTGCCGCGCTCGCCCTGGCGGCCGGTGGACAGGGTGGACCCGGTGGACCGATGCCCAGGGACCGCGGCCGTCCCGCTCCCGCGCCGCAGGAACGGGACGGGGAGCCGATCAGCTCCTTGGGCATCAGGCCGTAGCCGGTGCCCAGCCCGAGCAGCGCGAGCGCGTCGGTGCGGTGCTGACCGCGCAAGCGCACCGCCCAGCCCCAAAGGCCCGCCAACTCGTCGGCGGCGTAAGGCTGGTGGGGGTTGGCGGCATCGAACCCGAGTGAGACCGAAACTGAGACCAACGAAGCGACGATGGCCCCGACCGCTGGGCGGTCGGGGCCATCGTTATGGCTGGTAGCCAGGGCGGCGGAATTCCTTCAGCGGCGGGTGAGGAGGGACCGGATGGCCTCAGTGACGTCGGCGGGGGCCTCCTCCGCCATGAAGTGGCCGCAGGAGACGGTGATGTGCTGCAGATCGGGTGCCCAGGCGCTCCACAGTGCGGTGGCGTCGAAGCCGAGGACCGCGCCCCAGTCCTGCTGGAGAACGGTCACCGGCATGCGCAGCAGGTTCCCGGCGGCTCGGTCGGCCTGGTCGTGTTCGACGTCGATGCCGGCGGAGGCGCGGTAGTCCGCGACGATGGAGGGGACGGCCGCGCGCGATGCCGCCAGGTAGGTGGTGCGGATCTCGGCCGGGATCGCCCGCGGGTCGCGCGTCCAGCTGTCGAGGAAGTGGTCGAAGAAGGCATCCGCGCTGCTCTGGATCATCTGCTCGGGCAGGCCGGCCGGCTGGGCCATCAGGTAGAGGTGGAAGCCGACGGCCGCGGCGGTGCCGTGCATGACGTCCCACATGTCCAGCGTCGGCAGTACATCGAGCGAGGCGAGGTGGGTGACCGCCTGGGGGTGGTCGAGGCCGGCGCGGAAGGCGACCAGAGCGCCGCGGTCGTGCCCGGCCAGAGCGAAACGCTCGTGGCCCAGGGCGCGGGCGAGCGCCACGATGTCGGCGGCCATGGTGCGCTTGGAGTACGTGGTGCCGTCGGTGTCGGCGGGCTTGTCGCTGGCGCCGTAGCCTCGCAGGTCGGGGCAGATGACGGTGTGGTCGGCCGCGAGATCGGCGGCCACGTGCCGCCACATCAGGTGGGTCTGCGGGAAGCCGTGCAGCAGCACGATCGGGCTGCCGGAGCACGCGACGGCGACGTTGAGCGCGACGTCGTCGGTGACCGGGACCCGGCGGTATTCGAAGCCGGGAATGGTCGGTGCCATGGTTCGCCCTTTCTGAAGGTGACGGACACCTCGAGCGTGCCGGGCGCGAATCAGCAGCCGATCAGCGCGTACCGTGGCGGCAGGGGGCGGTCGGGGAGGTGGGATGTGGAGCGGATCACCTTCGGTGTGCTCGGGCCGGTCAAGGCCGAGGGCGGTGGCGGTGCGCTCGCGCTGAAGGGGCCGCGGCACCGCGCAGTCCTGGCCCGCCTGATCGTGGCCCGCCGCCGCGTGGTCCCGGTCGGCCGCCTGGTCGAGGATCTGTGGACGGACCCGCCGCCCGGCGCGGTGGGCGCCGTACAGACCTTCGTCGGAGCGCTTCGGCGAGCCCTGGAACCGGACCGTCCGCCCCGCGCCCCCGCCCGCCTGCTGGTCACCGACGGTCCCGGGTACGTGCTGCGAGCCGAGCCGGACGCCGTGGACGCCTGGCGCTTCGAGGCGGCTCTCGGCGCTGCCACGAAGTTGTCGACCGAGGACGCGTTGTCGCGGTTGGAGGAGGCACTCGAGTTGTGGCGAGGGCCTGCCTACGCCGAGTTCGCGCAGGAGGAGTGGGCTCGTGGCGAGCGTTCCCGCCTTGCCGAGCTGCGGATGCAGGCGGTGGAACGGCGAGCCGGGGCACAGTTGGCGCTGGGCCTGGCTGCCGAGGCGGTCCCCGATCTGGACGCGCACCTTGTCGACCACCCCTGGCGCGAGGACGCCTGGCGGCTGCTGGCGCTGGCGCTGTACCGGATGGACCGTCAGGGAGACGCGCTGGGCGTACTGCGCCGGGCGCGGGCGACGCTGGTCGGCCGGCTGGGCGTGGACCCGGGCCCGCACCTGCGCCGCCTGGAGGCGGACATCCTTGCCCAGGCGCCCGGACTCGACCTTCCAGCCGATCCGGAGGCGACGGCCGCCCGGTTGTGGACAGAGGCGGCTACGACCTACGACCGTGCGGTCGCTGTCGGTGCCCGCGCCCGGCTGGAGACCACGATGAGCCTGCTCCGGAGCCTCGCGGTGACCGGGGGCGGTGGGCTGGAGGCTGCTCGGCAACACCGCATGGCGGCCATCACGGCGGCGGAGGAGTCCGGCGACCCGGAACTGACCGCCCGGGTGATCGGCGCGTTCGACGTCCCCGCGATCTGGACCCGCAGCGACGATCCCCAGCTGGCGCAGCAGATCGTCGCAGCCGCCGAGCGCACGCTCACCGCTCTGCCGAGTGGCGCTCACGACGCGGCGCGCGGCCGCCTGCTCGCCGCGATCGCGTTGGAAACGCGCGGCAGCGGGGACCGGCGCGGGCCGCAAGCAGCCCGGGAGGCGGAGGAGATCGCCCGTCGCCTCGACGATCCCGCGCTGCTGGCCTTCGCGCTCAACGGCACGTTCCTGCAGTCCTTCGCCCGGGCCGGCCTCGCTCCGCGCCGGGACGGGATCGGCGCGGAGCTGATCGCGCTGGCCTCCAGGCACGGCCTGCCGACCTTCGAGGTGCTCGGTCACCTCATCCGGCTTCAGGCACGTAGCGCACTCGCCGACTTCCGAGCGGCGGATGAACATGCCGCCGCTGCCGACCGCCTGGCCGAGCGTCACGAACTGCCGCTCGTCGGGAACTTCACCCAGTGGTACCGGGCGCTGCGGCTGGCCGCGTCCGGTCGGATTCCGCAGGCTGAGAGCGCCTACCGGGCCGCCGCCGCGCGGCTGGACGGCACCGGCATGCCCGGCCTGGAGCGCGGCCTGCTGCCGCTCGCGCTGCTGTCCCTGCGCCTCGCGAACAGGACGCTGTCCGGGCCGGCATCGACCGGGGTCGACCTGCAGGCCGACTGGGGGCCTTACCGCCTCTGGGCCGAGCCGTTCGCGCTGCTGCAGGCCGGGCGCCACACCGAGGCGAAGGCCGCGCTACGCGCACTGCCGGAGCCGCCCAGGGATCTGCTGTACGAGGCGTGCTGCTGCCTGGAGGCGACGGTTGCGCTGGAGGTCGGCGACCCTGTCGTGCTGACGCGCGTCCAGGCACGGCTGCTGCCCGCGGCCGGCGAACTCGCGGGCGCGGGCAGCGGCCTGCTCACGCTGGGGCCCGTCGAGCGCTACCTCACTGCCATCGCCGTGGCGTTGCACAGGTCGCCAGGGCCAGCCGACGTTGATCTGTAACCGCTGACGTCGCGACGCTCCTCCGAACTAGCCAGGTCCGGCTACCTCCGATCATGGGACCAGCCCAGAGGCACGACGAAGGCCCGGGCCTCCGAGCGGTCCGGGCCTTGAACGCCGCGTTCGTGCAGGGTTCCGAGGCCTCGGCGGGGAGGGAGGCTGCCTACCAGCCGCCGGTGAGGCGCAGGGGTCGGGTGAAGGAGGCGTTGCCGGTGTTGTCCCACTCGTCGAGATCGCCGGTGGTGTCGTCGCGGGCGATGAGGTCGGCGGCGGCGGTGCCGCGGAACTTGCCGGCGGTGGTCTGGGAGAACGGGGCCCAGCCGGTGGTGACCGCCGTCCTCGCGCTGAAGGTGCCGTCGCCGTTGCCGGGCCAGCGGTAGAGGGTGCCGGTGGCGTCGTCGCGGGCGATGAGGTCGGCGTGGCCCGTGCCGGTGAGGTCGGCGGCGGTGGTCTGGGTGTAGTTCCAGCCGCCGGTGAGCAGGACGCGGCTGCCGAAGGTGCCGTCGCCGTTGCCGGGCCAGCGGTAGAGGCTGCCGGCGGAGTCGCGGGCGATGAGGTCGGCGTGGCCCGTGCCGGTGAGGTCGGCGGCGGTGGTCTGGGTGAAGTTCCAGCCGCTGGTCAGCAGTTTCTTGGTGCTGAACGTGCCGCCCGTGTTGCCGGTCCAGAGGTAGAGGTTGCCGCTGCTGTCGCTGGCGATGAGGTCGGCTATGCCGTCGCCGTTGAAGTCGGCGGCGGTGGTCTGGGTGAAGTTCCAGCCGCCGGTGAGCAGCACGCGGCTGCCGAAGGTGCCGTCGCCGTTGCCGGGCCACAGGTAGAGGTTGCCGGCCGGGTCCCGGGCGATGAGGTCGGCGTGGCCCGTGCCCCGGAAGTCGCCGGCCACCTGCTGCGAGAAGTTCGGGGGGACGGGGGGCGACGCCGGCGGGGCGGCGATGGTGTTCGCCAGGACCTGGCTGCCGTTGTCGTTGAGGTGCAGCTGGTCGTCACCCCGGTTGTAGTACCCGGCGAAGAGGTGGCTGGGTGCCAGCGGATCGCGGGTGGCCTGGTCGAAGTCGAGGTAGTGGTCGATGTCGGAGGTGGTGCGGATGTAGGCGTTGACGCACTGCCGGACGTTGTCCTTGGCCGCCGAGTACATGCTGTTGCCCTCGAAGGGCGGGATGGTGGCGACGCTGAAGCTGAGTCCCTTGGCGTGTGCCCGCCTGGACAGTTGCTGGATTCCGGCTTCCAGGGCGGCGTCCGTCGCGCCGTCGAGCGAGATGTCGTTGATGCCCTCGTAGAGGATCACGGAGCGGGCGTTGGGCTGGGCCAGCACGTCGCGGTCGAACCGGGTGAGGGCGCTGGCCCCGTAGGCAGCCTTCTGCCCGGTCACATCGGTGAGCAGACGGTTGCCCGAGAGCCCCTCGTTCACCACGCCCATCGGGTTCGGCTGGGCCTGGAGCGCCCTGCCGTAGTCGTCGACCCAGCGGCGGTCGGTGTCGGCCGTGGTGTGGCCTTCGTCGGTCTGCGAGTCCCCGATGGCCACGACCGTTCCGCCGCTGCCGGCCGCCGTGACGTCGAGTCCGCTCAGGTAGGCCCAGTGGTAGTAGGCGGTGGTGAAGCCGGTGCTGCCGGCCCCTGCGGCGTGGTCGGCGCTGTCGCCGGGGGAGCTGGTGTACGAGGTGGTGAGGGCGTCCGGGTGGTAGGGCGCAGAACTGACCGGATCGGGCAGGTAGATGCTCACCAGGAGGTTCTCGTCGGCGGTGACCGGGAAGGCGGCCTGGTCGCTGTAGACGTCACCACCGGCCGGGATGACGGTCTGTTGGCCGCCGCCGAAGGTCAGCGTGGCGGGCGTGGCCGCCGGGGTCGCGCCCGAGCCCTGGACGGCGATCGTCGCGTGGCCGATGGTGACCGGGGCCGAGCTGAAGGTGTTCGCCAGGTGGATCCGGGCGCTGTCACCGGCGATGCTGCTGTGCACGACCATCCGCAGGGTCTGCCGGCCTGACACGCCGGACTGCGCGGCCGGTCCGGCGGTGCTCAGGGCGGTGCCCCAGCTGCCCGTCCACGGCGAAGTCGCCGGGCTGGGCCGGCTGGTGGCCGCCGACGGCGTCGGGTAGGCCGCGCAGCCGGTGGTGCTGGCGACGGCCGGGGCGGCGGCCGCGAAAGGGGCCGTGACGAGTCCACAGCACAGGGCCGTGGCCACTGCTGCTGCTCGGCCTCCCGGTGTGCGCGGACGTTGCTGCGTGGCCCTGCTGCTGCGTTTCACTGGTATGACTCCTTCGTGCTGATCCTGGCGTTGGTGCTGGCCCTGGCCCTGGCCCTGGTGCTGGTGCTGGTGCTGGTGTTGGTGTTGGCCCTGGCCCTGGTGCTGGGCGCGGTGTTACGGGCTGCGCCGCGCTTGCCGGCCGGTGGTGAGGGCCAGCGCCGACCGGTGGTGAGGGCGACTACCAGCCGGTGGTGAGGGAGATGGGGGCAGCGAAGTGGCCGGTGCCGTTGCCGGCCCAGCGGTAGAGGGTGCCGGTGGTGTCGTCACGGGCGACGAGGTCGGCGTGGCCGCTGCCGGTGAAGTCGCCTGCGGTGGTCTGGCTGTAGCTCCAGCCGTCGGTGAGCTTGACGGGTGCGCTGAACGCGCCGCCCGCGTTGCCGCTCCAGAGGTAGAGGTGTCCGGAGGAGTCCTTGGCGACCAGGTCGGCTATGCCGTCGCCGGTGAAGTCGGCGGCGGTGGTCTGGGTGTAGTTCCAGCCGCTGGTCAGCAGCTTCTTGGCGCCGAAGGTGCCGTCGCCGTTGCCGGGCCACAGGTACAGGTTGCCGTTGGAGTCCTGGGCGATGATGTCGGCGTGTCCGGTGCCCCGGAAGTCGGCGGCGGTGGTCTGGGTGTAGTTCCAGCCGCTGGTCAGCAGCTTCTTGGCGCTGAACGCGCCGCCCGCGTTGCCGGTCCAGAGGTAGAGGTTGCCGCTGCTGTCGCTGGCGATGAGGTCGGCGATGCCGTCGCCGTTGAAGTCGGCGGTGGCGGTCTGGGTGTAGTTCCAGCCGCTGGTGAGCTGCTTCTTGGTGCTGAAGCCCGCGCCCTTGCTGCCGGTCCAGACGAAGAGGTTGCCGGCCGAGTCCTTGGCGAACACGTCGGAGACCTTGTCGCCGTTGTAGTCCCCGGCCACCGTCTGCGAGTAGTTCAGCGTCACGGACGGGAACGGGCTCTGCTTGTCCGTGCCGAGGCCGTTCGAGGCGCCGCACTGCGGCCATGCGCTGGGTCCCTGTGCGGCCAGGACCTTTTCGGCGATCGTGATCTGCTGGTTCTCGGTGGCCTGGTGGGGATAGGCGGCGTACTGCTGGCCCCCGTAGGCGTTCCAGGTGCTGAGGTCGAACTGCAGGCCGCCGTAGTAGCCGTTGCCGGTGTTGATGCTCCAGTCGCCGCTGCTTTCGCACTGGGCGACCTTCTCCCAGGTGCTGACGGAGGCGGCGGCGGCACTGCCGGTGCCGGCCAACGAGGCGACCAGGGCGGTGCAGGCGGCGACGGCCAGGGCCAGGGCGTGACGGTTCTTACGGTTGTTGAGGCGCACGGGACTTCCGATCGTGGTCAGGGCGTGTGTGGGGAGTCGGGCAGCCGGTGTCCCGCGCAGCGCGTCAGCGCGGGACACCGGGGGCGAGCGGCGGAGCAGGCGCTACCAGCAGGCGCTACCAGCCGGTGGTGACCTGGACCTTGGCCGCGAAGCCGCCGCTGCCGTTGCCGGCCCAGCGGTAGAGGGTGCCGGTGGTGTCGTCGCGGGCGATCAGGTCGGCGTGGCCGCTGCCGGTGAAGTCACCCGCGGTGGTCTGGGTGAAGTCCCAGCCGCTGGTCAGCAGCTTCTTGGTGCTGAACGCGCCGCCCGCGTTGCCGCTCCAGAGGTAGAGGTTTCCGGAGGAGTCCCGGGCGACCAGATCGGCTATGCCGTCGCTGGTGAAGTCGGCGGCGGTGGTCTGGGTGTAGTTCCAGCCGCTGGTCAGCAGCTTCTTGGCGCCGAAGGTGCCGTTGCCGTTGCCGGGCCACAGGTAGAGGTTGCCGCTGGCGTCCTGGGCGATGATGTCGGCGTGTCCGGTGCCCCGGAAGTCGCCGGCCACGGTCTGGGTGTAGTTCCAGCCGCTGGTCAGCAGCTTCTTGGTGCTGAACGCGCCGCCCGCGTTGCCGGTCCAGAGGTAGAGGTTGCCGCTGCTGTCGCTGGCGATGAGGTCGGCCGTGCCGTCGCCGGTGAAGTCGGCGGTGGCGGTCTGGGTGAAGTTCCAGCCGCTGGTGAGCTGCTTCTTGGTGCTGAAGCCCGCGCCCTTGTTGCCGGTCCAGACGGAGAGGTTTCCGGCGGAGTCCTTGGCGAACAGGTCGGAGACCTTGTCGCCGTTGTAGTCCCCGGCCACCGTCTGCGAGTAGTTCAAGGTGACGGAGGGCTTCACGACCGGGCTGATGTACCCGCTGATGGTCTGGCCGCCCCAGGGCGCGTCGCCCACCGCGTAGCTGGAGGTGCTCTCCTGCTGCACGATGCCCTGGGTGTAGCCGTGCGAGTGGCCCTCGTTGCCGCCGACCACGGTGATGGAGCCGCCGCCCACCGCGGTGACCAGCGCCACGTGTTCGGCGTGGTCGCTGGAGGAGTCGTAGTCGTAGACGACGGCGTCCCCCACTTGCGGGGTGCCGTGGAGGGTGCCGTAGGTCTTGCCGTAGTCGTAGACGCTGGCGGCGGTGTTGTCGATCGCGGAGAGGTGGGCGACGTCGTATTGGGACCACACCCAGCCGACGAAGTCCGCGCACCAGGCCTGGGACTGGCCGCCGGAGCCGTCGCAACTGCTGCTCTGGCTGTTCAGCCCGGACGAGTAACCGCCGTGGGCGCAGGGCCCGTTGCCGACCTCGGCGGTCGCGGTGGCGGCGATCGAGGACGTCGTGCTCGCGTGGGCCGGGGCGACCATCAGGCCACTCACCGCGGTGGCGGCGACGATCGCGGCGAGACCGGTCTGCTTGAGGCGACGTATAGACATGCTCATGACATATATCCTTCGATGACGGGTGGCGCGGCGGAGGCCGCGCCAGGGCGCGGGGAGCCTGTGGGAAGAGGGCTCTGGGGGCCCTGCGGGAGGGCTCTGCGCGGGAGGGCTCTGCGCGGGAGGGCTCTGCGGGGAGGGCGGAGCCTTACCGCCCGAGCAGCGGTATGACGTACCGGGAAGAGATCTGTGACCTGGTGGCGAAGCCGATCAGCTCGCACGCTTGTGCCGCTGCCTCACTCCGGCTGCCGGCCCGGACGAAGAGGACGAGGTCGATACCGTGCGGACCGGCACGGGCGCGGACGTGTTCCAGGCCGTGGCGCGGCTCGGCGTGCGCCCACAGGGCATCGTGCACGATGTGCGCGTCGGCTTCCTCGGAGCCCGTGCGCTCCACCTGGTGCAGGGTCAGGTGAACGACATGCACGGTCGGTCAGTCCCAACCGATGCTGTCGGCCTGCGGGCCGCCGCTGAGTGCCGAGCCGGCCGGGGTGACGTCCCAGCCGATGGAGCTCGCCGTGACGCTCGCCGCCGCCGCCGTCGTCTGCGCGCCGGCCGTAGCCGTCAGCGCGGCCGGCGCGGCGCCGAGGAACAGCGCGGCTGTGACGGCGGAGACCTTGAGCAGGCGAGCGGCGTTAGGCATGGCGGTATCCCTGTCGGTGAAGTGTGTGGGGAGGCGGGAGGCCTCGGAGCGGTCCCGGCGAGCGGGTTTCGTTCCCTCCGCCGTGCCGGTGATCGATATCTTGCTGCCCGGAGGGGCCCAGCGGAATGGGTTCGGCCTGGCGCCAACGGGCCAATGGGCCTGTCACCTTGGTGCCTCTCGGTGCCTCTCGCCGCCTCTTGGCACCTCCGGCCGCCGGGTCCGGGTGGGCCGGACTTGGTTGCCACTGCTGTCCCTTGCTGGAAGGATCGCCTGCGAAGCTGGGCAACGAACTTTCAGTGGCAGGCGGGGGGCGCTTCCATGCTGGAAATGCTGGGGCTGGACCGGGCCGTCGAGGCCGTCTACCGGGGGATGCTCACCGACCCCGAGGTCGGGGTGACGGAGCTGTGCGCGCAGCTGGCCCTGCCGGAGACCACGGTGCGCGAGGCGCTCGACGAACTCACCGATCTCACGATCGTGCGTGACTCCCCCTTCCACCCGACCGGGCTGCGCGTGGTCGAGCCCCCGGTCGCACTGGAACTGATGCTCCTTCGGCAGGAGGAGGAGCTCGCCCGCCGCCAGCACGAACTGGCGGCGCAGAAGGCGGAGATGGTCCGCGCGGTGGCCGACTGCGCCCAACTGCGATCGGGAGCCGCTGCCGCGCGCGGCTCGGAGCGCCTGGTCGGGATGGAGGCGGTCCAGGCGAAGCTGAGGCTGCTGGCCAAGGAGTTGCAGGGCGAATGCCTGGCGGTGATGCCCGGAGGCGGCCGGTCCCAGGAGAGCCTCGACGCGTCCAGGCCGCTCGACGCGGAGGCGCTGGGACGCGGTGTCACCCTGATGACGCTCTACCAGGACAGCGTGCGCAACGATCAGGCCACCCTCGCGTACGCGCAGTGGATGACGGACGCCGGCGGACAGGTGCGTACCGCCCCGGTCCTGCCACCTCGCATGCTGGTGTTCGACCGGCAGGTCGCCGTACTGCCGATCGACCCCACGCACACCGGCCGCGGGGCGCTCTGCACGCGCGAGCAGGGGATCGTGGCCGCGCTGCTCGTCCTGTTCCAGCAAGCCTGGGACACCGCCGTCCCGCTCGGGGCGGACCGTCAGCGCGAGGCGGACACCGGCCTGAACCCCACCGAGAAGGAGCTGCTGAAACTCCTCGCCACCGGCCTGACCGACGAGGCCGCCGGCAAGCGTCTCGGGGTCTCCCTGCGAACCGTCCGTCGCCAGATGGCCGCCCTCATGGAGCGCCTGGACGCCACCAGCCGGTTCGAGGCGGGCCTCAAGGCGGCCCACCGCGGCTGGCTCTGAGCCCGGCCTGGGTGATTCCCCGGGGGCGCCCGCCGTTCCCGCTGGTCAAGACCGTGGTGTTCGGATGCCATCGGCTGGGTCCGAACCCACCGGAGAAGGATCGACGGCAACCCCGCAACGACGAAGGCCCGGACCGCTGAGCGGCCCGGGCCTTCGATCAAGGCGGAGGATACGAGATTCGAACTCGTGAGGGATTGCTCCCAACACGCTTTCCAACTGTTCGCCTGGGTGTTCGGGGGTGCCCGTGGGCGGCCTGACCTGCGACTGAACGCCTCGCTCGCTGGACCCCGGACGGCGCTGGACGGAGGTGAATGCAACCAAAACTGCAACCACGCCGACCAGGAGTCCAGACCAGGGGCCCCTAATTCCTACTTCTTTGATAATCTAGATCCATGACTGAGATGCCCTACAGCATCGGTGAGGGGCCGGCCACCAGGGTCAGCCTCTCCCTGCCCGAAGGTACGGCCGAGGCGATCCGCCAGCGTGTGGGCAAGCGTGAGTTCTCGGCGTTCATCACCGCTGCCGTGGAGCGCGAGCTGCGTGGTCAGATCCTCGACGAGTACCTGGCCGACTATGAGCGCCGGAAGGGACCGATCTCGTCTGCTGAGCAGGATCGGGCTCGGCAGATCTTCGACGAGGTGTTCACAGAGGAGGGTGGATGGCCCGTCGCAAGCTGAGCCACGAGGGCACCCTGGTGCTCGACTCTGAGGGTCTCTCCAAACTACTCAGCGACCACGAGTCTGCCATCGCGCTGGTCGCGGAGGCCCGGAAGCGCGGGATGGAGGTGGTGATCAGCGCTCTGACCATCATCGAAGCCGTGCACAGCCGGACCGACCAGGCTCGCCTCCGGTGGATTCTCTCTGGACTACGGATCGTGCACGTGGGGGACGAGGAGGCCCGAGCGGCTTCCACGATGCTGATCGCCGCGGGTCTCCACGGTCACAAGTACGCGATCGACGCGGCAGTGGCTGAGATGGCGCTGCGGCAGCAGCGGCCTGTCGTGTTGCTTACGTCGGATATCGATGACATGACCAAGCTGTGTGGTGACCGCGTCCGACTCGTGGCTGTCTGAAACTCGCGTTCGAAAGCAGGCGGGGCCAGAGTCTGGCCCGAGCGTGGTGAGCCAGAAGTCGAGACGTAGACGTCGAAGTCCCCGACCGGATTCCCGGTCGGGGACTTCGTGCTGCCCGGTTGGGCCAAGGTTGTCGTACGACAACCCCGCTCGGATCGCGTGAACGCGACCCTGGAACGGGGATCGACATTGCGCCGAATCGGCTACACCGGAGGCATCTACGTCTCCCAGGTCATCCCCGACCGCATGCGCCGCGACGCAGCCCACCGCCACGACTACCTGACCACGCTGCGCGAAGCCGGGATCAGCCGCTTCAACTCCGGCGTCGAGATCGTCAACAACGACTACCGCCAGCGCTACGTCCACGGCTACAAGGGCACCCTGACCTTCGACGACTACACAGCCGTCTTCGCCGACGCAGTCGACGTCTTCGGTCGCCTCGAAGTCGGCAGCTGCCTGCTCGCCGGCATCGAGCCGGCCGAAGACACTCTCCGCGGTCTGGAGACCATCGCCGACCTGGGCGTGTGCCCCGCGCCGACCGTCCTCACCCCGTTCGTCGTCAAGCAGATGGACATCCCGTTCCAGTACGACCTCGACGGACTGATCGACGTCCACGTCGGCTTCAATGACATCATCGACCGCTACGAACTCCCGGTCTTCTCCGGCGTGTTCAGCCTCGCGTGATCGCGAACGGCTCAATCCGGCCGCACGGGAGGGACAGGTTCGGTTATGGTGAGCCAGTCCCCCCGGGCGGCCGTCTACCGTCCGACGCCATTGGCGCGACCAACGCGCCCGCAACCAGGGAGTTGCCAGCCATGACGCGCACCCTCGTCGCAGACCTGCCCAGCCACCTCGACGAGACGGTCACCGTCTACGGCTGGATCAACACACTTCGCCTCCAGCGGCGCATGCAGTTCGTGCTGGTCCGCGACCACACCGGCCTCGTCCAGGTCACCCACGCCCGAGGCGGCGAAGGCGACGAGATCGAGGCAGCCTTCGAGAGCATCACCGCCGAGTCCGCCGTGAAGATCACCGGTAAGGTCGTCGCCAACCCGCAGGTCAAGCTCGGCGGCCTGGAGATCGTCCCCGAGCGCGTCGAGGTCGTTTCCCCGGCCGAGCCGAAGCTGCCCATCGACGAGCACACCGGTCTGGACCAGCGACTCGACTGGCGCTTCCTCGACATCCGCCGGCCCTCGCAGCACCTGATCTTCGCGGTGCAGACCACCGTCGAGCAGGCCATGCGCGAGGTCACCGCCGAGGAGGGCTTCACCGAACTCCACACCCCCAAGCTGATGGGCACCGCCTCCGAGTCCGGAGCCGAGGTGTTCAAGGTCGGCTACTTCGAGCGCACCGCCTACCTCGCCCAGTCCCCGCAGTTCTACAAGCAGATGGCCATCGCCGCCGGCATCGACAAGGTCTTCGAGATCGGCCCCGTCTTCCGCGCCGAGCCGTCCTTCACCTCCCGCCACGCCACCGAGTTCACCGGCGTCGACGCCGAACTCGCCTGGATCGACGGCGTCGAGGACGTCATGGCCTTCGAGGAACGCCTCCTCCAGCGCGTCCTCCAGCAGGTCTCCGAGCGCCACGGCGACGCCATCACCGAGCACTTCGGCGCCCAAGTCGTGGTCCCCGAGACACCGTTCCCGCGCATCACAATGGCTGACGCCCTCACCAAGCTCCGGGCCACCGGATGGGACCCCGAAGGCATCAAGGAAGACCTCGACCCCGAAGGCGAGCGCAAGCTCTCCGCCCTGATCGCGGAGGAGACCGGGCACGAGTTCGTGTTCGTGACGCGGTTCCCCGCCTCAATCCGGCCCTTCTACCACCTGAGGCCCGAGGACGACCCCACCGTCACCGAGTCGTTCGACCTGCTGTGGAAGGGCATCGAGATCACTACCGGCGCCCAGCGCGAGCACCGTCACGAGCGTCTCATCGCCCAGGCCCGCGAGAAGGGTATGGAGACTGAGCCCCTCGCCAGCTACCTGAACTGCTTCCGCTTCGGCACCCCGCCCCACGGCGGCCTCGGTCTCGGCCTTGGCAGGCTTCTCATGCTGCTCCTGGGCCTCCCCACCATCCGCGAGGTCACCTTCCTCTTCCGCGGGCCCCACCGCCTGGAGCCGTAGCTGGGAGCGTTCGGGGGATCGCGGCCTGAACGGCTGCAGCGAGCCGGTCCTGCACCTGTGGACGGAGTGGCGCGACTCGTAAATTCCGAGCCCCTGCCGTCGTCGGCTTGAGCGTGCTCACCCGCGCTGCGATACCGCCCGTCAGGACCAGACCGCTCCGGCGAGAAGTCCGTCGAAGCCCATGGCGATCATGGCCTCGTGGCAGTCAGCCCAGCTGTCAAGTGGTGCCCTTCGGTGTTGGGTGACGGTTGGCAAGCACACAAGACGCACGGCGGCCGGGATGGTTCCCGGCCGCCGGAGAAGACATCGAAGCGACATCTGTGCGCACGGGCGTTCGTGTGGCTTGGGTGGGCGGGGTTCAGGGCGCGTGAGCCCTTGGTGAAGTGATCAGTGTCGGCGGGTGGGGTCGTTGGCGGCCTTGGCGCCGGTCGGCACAGCGGGTGTGGTGGGCGTGGCCTTCGTGGTGGTGCTGGTGGTGCGGGCGCGTGCGGCCTGGGTGCGCTGGTCGATGCGGTCGCTGGTGGCGTTGCGCAGGCGCCAGAGGAGGACTTCGGCGGGTCGGTCGGTGGTGGTGAGCTCCCGTTGCTGGGCGGCCTCGGCGAGGGCTCGGCTGGGTGGTTGGCCGGAGGATTCGGCCTGGGCGAGCGCCGTGGCCAGGGCGGGCCAGGACGGATCGGCGAGGATGCGCTGGGCGTGGTCGGGGACGGCGGCGTGGACCTGGGCAGCGAGGCGGTCGGTGGTCTTGGGGGTGGGGGTGCGGCGGGTGAGGTCGGCGATGACCGGCTCGGCGGTCTGCCGGTAGGCGGTTCGCAGGTGGACGAGGGACTGCTGGGCGGCGTGGGCTTGCTGCTGGTGGCCTCGGGTCTGGTGCCAGCGGGCAATGGCGATCATGACGAAGACGGCGGTGGACAGCAGGGCGGCGGCGGTGGCGCCGTCCTCACCGGAGCCGGCGGTGTGCAGGAGTTGCTTGGCGGCGGTGCGGAGGGCTGCGGCCTGCTGGTGTTCGGCACGGACCTTGGATCGGGTGGCGCGGTTGAACGCGGTTGCGGCGGCTCGTAGTTCGGCGCGGGTGTGGGCGGGTGCGGTGAGGGCGGGCATCCGGCGACGAGGATCCGTAGCCAGGCGGGGACGTGGGCGAGGTCGAGGAGTCCGGCGGTGGCGACGTTGGCGCCGAGGGGGCGGTCAGGGCGATGGCGAACCAGGTCCAGGCGGTGCTGGCGGGACGTCCGGTGGTGCGCAGGGTCCGCATGCGCTGCCAGGCGGCGACGAGCAGCAGGTCGACCGAGACCGGGTAGGCCCAGGCTTTCCAGCCGTGTTGTCCGGCGGCTTCGGCGATGTCGTGGAAGTGGGCGAAGGACAGGGCGCCCGCGATGGCGGCCTGTACGAGGACGGCGTCCGGGCGGGGCAGACGCGGTGGGGTGGTGGCGGTCATGCGGAAGGTGGTCCTCGCGGGTCGGGCGGTGGTGGTTTGTGGGATTGCCGTCTCTGCCGTCTTGCCGTCTTGGGCCTGCGGGACAGGCCCCGGACTGGGGCGGGCTCGGCTGCCCGGGTGGTGCCGTGGACACGGCGGAGTTCGGGTTCGGGACAGTGCGTTATCCGTCTTGGGGCTCGTATCCGTCCCGGCGGCATGGGTCTTGACCTGCGGTTTTACGGCAGGGACGGCTGGGACGGCACAAGACGGATGTGTTTCCCGTCCCGGCCAGGGCCCGCCGCTCGCGCCCCGGGTGGGGACAGTGGCGGGCCGCTGGTGGGAGTGGACGTCTGCCGTCTTGGTGTGGGCCTGATCCGTCTTGGTGCGGATGGAGTTGCCGTCTTGGGGTGCCGTTCCGTTTTGGCGGCAGGTGCGGTGACCTGCGGTGTTACGGCTGGGACGGCAGGGACGGCATTTCGGGGAGGGTGGTCAGCCTCTGCTGCCCGCTGCGGTGGCGGTCACGGGGTGGACGGTGGGGCAGTAGCGCCGCCAGGCGTCGAGGAACTTGTGGCGCAGGTAGCCCTTGCGCTGGGTTCCGTCGGGCATGCGGACGTTGCCGGAGGAGATGCCGAACTCGCGGAGCATCGCGCCGAGGCCGCGCGGGGTCAGCCCGCCTCGGCTGGTCTCGGCCCAGGGGGCCTCGGGGTCGCCGTTGAGGTTGAACAGCAGTTGGTCGGTGGCGATGCTGTCCGGCTCACCGGCGGCGTGGAAGATCCGACGGATGTCGGCGAGGATCCGCGCGCCGCCGGGGTTGTCCTCCTCGGTCTGGACCTCGGCGTCGACCATGCGCTTGCACGCCTGGCGGGCCAGGCGGGGCCAGGGTCCTCCGGCGAGGTCGGCGATGATCACCAGGGGTTCCCAGGTATCGGCGGCGCGGTCCTCGACCGGCATGGCGGGCTCCAGGCGCAGGGCCCGGTCAGCGAGGGATGCCGTCCAGCGGGCGATCTTGTCGCGGATCGCGTGCAGGGCGGGCCGGTCCCGCTGGGTGCGGTACGGGGCGACGCGCTCGCCCTCGGCTCGGCGGCGCATGCGGATCACGATCGAGCGGTCCATGATCGTGTCGGGGAGGTCGCCGATGCCGGCGATGGCCGCCATGGCGAAGGTGGGGAACTTGCGCGGGGTGTGGTCGTTGCCGACGACCCGCAGCACGTAGCGGTCGCGCTGGTGTCCGGCGTTGAGCAGGCCGCGCATCTCCTCGTTCCCGGCCTCGGCGCGCACCGCCTGGAGAAGCTGGAGCCCGAGCACCTGGAGCGCTTCTACAAGAAGATGCAGGCCAGCGGCAGCGCCGCCGGTACTGCCCACCAGGCCCACCGCACGGTCCGGGTAGCCCTCGGCGAGGCGGTACGGCGCCAACATCTCACCCGCAATGTGGCCACGATCGCCAAGGCCCCGAAGCTCGAAGAAGAAGAAGAGGAGGTCGAGCCGTTCGAGATCGAGGAGGTCCAGACGCTCATGGACACGGCGCGCAAGCGCCGCAACTCCGCTCGCTGGATCTTCGCGCTCGCCCTCGGTCTGCGTCAGGGCGAGGTGCTCGGGCTCCAGTGGAAGGACGTCGACTTCGCCCGAGGCGTCGCCTGGGTCAAGCGCGGTCGGCTGCGGCCCAAGTACCGGCACGGCTGCGGCGACCGCTGCGGGCGCAAGCCCGGCTTCTGCCCGCAGAAGGAGCCGATCCGGCGCGAGACCAAGGACACCAAGTCCCGAGCCGGGCGACGCGCCGTGCCGCTGCCCGAGCAACTCGTCGTGATCCTCCGGCTGCACAAGGAGGAGCAGGACCGGGAGCGGGCCCTCGCGCGCGACCTCTGGACGGACAAGGGCTACGTCTTCACCTCGGAGACCGGCGAGCCGCTCAACCCCAGCACCGACTACCACCACTGGAAGCGGCTCCTGCGCGAGGCCGGCATCCGTGACGGCCGCCTCCACGACGCCCGCCACACCGCCTCGACCGTCCTCCTCCTGCTCGGCGTGCCGGAGCGGATCGTGATGGCGATCATGGGCTGGTCCTCGACCTCGATGGCCCAGCGTTACCAGCACGTCACCGAGCCGATGCTGCACGACGTCGGCAAGAAGATCGGCGCGGCTCTGTGGGGCCACGTCGGGTCCGGCCCAGAGGAGCCCGACGAAGACGCGGCCTGAGTGCCGGGTTAGTCCAAAGCACCCAGGACCCAGGGGGCTCGGCGACGCCGCCGGGCCCCTGGGTCTTGCATGGGAATTGTCCAGCCCCGAGCGATGGGGGGTGCCACTGCATGGTGTTCACACGCGCCCGGTACCCTGCCCCGCCCGGCAAGGGGCACGGATATGGAAGGAAACCTCGGTGGGCGACGGGCAGGAGCAGGGCCGGCGGCCGGTGAAGGTCGGGCTGGGCACGATCGCGCGTGAGTGGGGGCGGATCGGCTGCATCGGCTTCGGCGGCCCGCCGACCCACATCGCTCTGCTGCGTCAGCTGTGCGTCGAGCGGCGCGGCTGGATGGCCGCCGCCGAGTTCGAGGACGGCATCGCCGCGACCAACCTGCTGCCCGGCCCGGCCTCCACGCAGCTGGCGATCTTCACCGCGTGGCGGCTTCGCGGCCTTCCTGGCGCGCTCGTTGGCGGGTTCTGCTTCATCGTGCCCGGCCTGGTTCTAATCCTCGGCCTCGCGGCGCTGTTCCTGGCAGGCAACCCGCCGCTGTGGGTGCTTGGTGCCGCCGCAGGTGCCGGTGCCGCAGTGGCCGCGGTTGCGGTTCAGGCCGCGACCGCGCTGGTCCCCGCCAGCTGGCAGCGTGCCGGCGCCGCTCGCCCGGCCCGGACCCGCTGGCTCGCCTACGCGCTCGTCGGCGGCACCGCAGCCGCGCTGACCGGACCGTGGCTGGTCCTGGTTCTCATCGTCAGCGGCCTGATCGAGATGGCCATCCGCACCCGCCCGGCTCCCGAACCCGGCCGCGCACGGGCGAACGCCTGGCCGCTGCCTTTCGCCCTCGCCGCCCCTGCGACCGCCGGCGGCCTGCTCGCGCTGGCGTGGGTGGCATTCAAGGTGGGTGCCCTGTCCTACGGCGGCGGGTTCGTCATCATCCCGATGATGCAGGCCGACGCCGTCGAGCACTACCACTGGATGACCGACGCCCAGTTCCTCAACGCCGTCGCCCTCGGCCAGATCACCCCAGGCCCGGTCGTGCAAACCGTCGCCGTCGTCGGCTACGCGGCCGCTGGGGTGCCCGGTGGTCTCCTCGCCGCCGTCGTGGCCTTCGCGCCGTCGTTCCTGTTCGTGATCTTCGGTGGTCCCCGCTTCGACGCGATCCGAGCCAACGCCCGCGTGCAGGGATTCTTCACCGGTGCCGGCCCCGCTGTGATCGGCGCCATCGCGGGGTCCGCAATCCCGCTCGCCTTGGCGCTCCAGCACCCGTGGCAATACGCCGTTCTCGCTGCAGCCGCGCTCTGGCTCCTCGCCGCCAAGCGTGGGGTGGTGAGTGCCCTTCTCGGGGCCGGTGTCCTCGGGGTCGTTGCCGCTCTGGTCGGCTGGGCCGTCTGAGCGGAGCCGTAGTGACTCGGACGCCCGGCAGTCATCCGGGCGTCCGGTGCCGCAGGACTGGTGGCGAGTGGCGCGCCGCTGTGGCCCAAGAGCCGAACTGAGACCAAAACTGAGACCACGGCACGAAGAAGGCCCCGACCGGGAACCCGGTCGGGGCCTTCAACTGCCTTGCTAGGCAAAGGCGGAGGATACGAGATTCGAACTCGTGAGGGGTTGCCCCCAACACGCTTTCCAAGCGTGCGCCCTAGGCCTCTAGGCGAATCCTCCGTGGGAGAGCTTAGTACATGTTTCGGGGTGGTCGCGACCACCTATCCCGCAGGCAGGGGGGTGGGGGTGGCCTGTGGATCGTCGGGGCTGGGATCCGGTAGTGTGGGGCTCAGCCCCTCGTGTGGCGTCATCTCTCTGAACCCCCCCAGGGCCGGAAGGCAGCAAGGGTAGGAGGGCTCTGGCGGGTGCACGGGGGGTCTTTGCGTTCCCGGGGGCGGGCTGGGCGGGGGTGGGGGAGTGCGGGGCGACGCGTTTGTCGGTCCGTCCCGATATCGTCGGGGGTGTGTCCCTAGCCCTGTACCGCCGATACCGCCCCGAGACCTTCGCGGAGGTCATCGGGCAGGAGCACGTGACCGCTCCGCTCCAGCAGGCCCTGCGTAACAACCGGGTCAATCACGCGTACCTGTTCAGCGGGCCGCGCGGCTGCGGCAAGACGACGAGTGCGCGCATCCTGGCCCGCTGCCTGAACTGCGAACAGGGGCCGACGCCGACGCCCTGCGGGGAGTGCCAGTCCTGCCGGGACCTCGCGACCGGCGGCCCCGGGTCGATCGACGTGATCGAGATCGACGCCGCCTCGCACGGTGGTGTCGACGACGCGCGCGATCTGCGGGAGCGGGCCTTCTTCGCGCCGGTGCACAGCCGGTACAAGATCTTCATCCTGGACGAGGCGCACATGGTGACCTCGGCCGGCTTCAACGCGCTGCTGAAGGTCGTCGAGGAGCCGCCGGAGCACCTCAAGTTCATCTTCGCGACCACCGAGCCGGAGAAGGTGATCGGGACGATCCGGTCCCGGACGCACCACTACCCGTTCCGGCTGGTCCCGCCCGGCACGCTGCGCGACTACCTGGCGGACGTCTGCGGGCGGGAGGGCATCCAGGTCGAGGACACGGTGTTCCCGCTGGTGGTGCGGGCCGGGGCGGGCTCGGTGCGTGACTCGATGTCCGTCATGGACCAGCTGCTGGCCGGGGCCGCCGAGGCCGGCGTCACCTACCAGATGGCGACCTCGCTGCTCGGGTACACCGACTCGGCGCTGCTGGACGAGGTGGTGGACGCCTTCGCCGTGAACGACGGGGCGACGGTGTTCCAGGTGGTCGACCGGGTGGTCGAGGGCGGGCACGACCCGCGCCGCTTCGTCACCGACCTGCTCGAGCGGCTGCGCGACCTGGTGATCCTCGCCACCGTGCCGGACGCCGGGGAGAAGGGGCTGATCGACGCCCCGGCGGACCGGGTCGCGGTGATGCAGGCGCAGGCGGACTCGTTCGGCGCGGCCGAGCTGAGCCGGGCCGCGGACCTCGTCAACACCGGGCTGACCGAGATGCGCGGCAACGCGGCGCCCCGGCTGCAGCTGGAGCTGATCTGCGCCCGGGTGATGCTGCCCGGGGCGTACAGCGACGAGCTGTCGCTGCAGGCGCGCCTGGACAAGCTGGAGCGGCGGGCGGCGGCGGGCGGGTTCGCCGCCGCGGTGCCGACGGCCGCGCAGGTGGCCGACCCGGGGGTAGTCCCGGCGGCAGGCCCGGTGGCCGCGTCCGTGGGGCAGGAATCGGTCGCGGCGTCCGTACCACCCGTACCGCCTGTACCGGTCGCGCCGGTGCAGGCAGCGCCCGTGCAGGCTCCGCCGCCTCCGGCCGCGCCCGCCGGGCCGGCGCCGGGGGCCTGGCCGATCCCGCGCAGCTTCCCGCCCGCCGGGGGCGCCCCCGCCCCTGCTCCCCAGGCTCCCGCGGTGCCTGCCGCACCGCAGCCGCAGGCCGTCCAAGCCCAGGCCCCTGCCCCGGCCCCCGTGCCGGCCCCGGCTCCTGCGGCCGCCGCACCCGGCGGGCAGCCGTCGGCCGCCGCGCAGCAGGGTGCCGCGCAGATCCGCCAGCTGTGGCCGCAGATCCTGGAGGCGGTGAAGAACCGCCGCCGCTTCACCTGGATCCTGCTCAGCCAGAACGCCCAGGTGGCCGGGTTCGACGGCAACGTGCTGCAGGTCTCGTTCATCAACGCCGGCGCCCGGGACAGCTTCGTCGGCAGCAACAGCGATGACGTGCTGCGCTCCGCGCTGGCCGACGCGCTGGGCGTGGACTGGCGCGTCGAGTGCATCGTCGACCCGTCCGGGGGCACCGGAGCCACCTCGGCCGCTGCCCCGCCCGGCGGTGCCCAGGGAGGTGCCCAGGGCGGTGGCGGCTGGGGAGCCCCGGCCCGTCCGGCCGCCGCTCCGTCGGCTGTTTCGGCGCCCGCCCCCGTGCCGGCACCCGCGCCCGCGGTCGCGCCCCCGCCGGTGCAGGCCCCGGCCGTGCGCTCCGCGCCGGTGCAGGCCCCGCCGCCCGCCGCGGCGCCGCCGGTCCGTCCGGTGCGGTCGGTGGCCCCGGAGGACGACATCCCCGAGGAGGACGACCCGGACCTCAACGAGGAGGCGTTCTCCGGTCAGGAGCTGATCATCCGCGAGTTGGGTGCGACGGTGCTGGAGGAGATCCACCACCGGGGTACCTGAGCGGGGCGCAGCACGTAGGCTCGGCGGTGACGAAGGACTCACCGCAGCGACAGCGATGACAGCAAGGAGAGAGCCGTGTTCCCCGGTGGTGGCCAGCCCAACATGCAGCAGCTGCTGAAGCAGGCGCAGAAGATGCAGCAGGATCTCGCGAAGGCCCAGCAGGAGCTGGCCGAGACGAAGGTGACCGGTACGGCGGGCGGCGGCCTGGTCGAGGCGACGGTGACCGGTGCCGGTGAGCTGGTGGCGCTGGCCATCGCCCCGGCCGCGGTCGACCCGGAGGACACCGAGACCCTGGCGGACCTGATCCTGGCGGCGGTCCGGGACGCGAACCAGACCGCGCAGAAGATGCAGTCCGAGCGCATGGGTCCGCTGACCCAGGGCCTCGGCGGGGGCATCCCCGGCCTGCCGTTCTGAACCGACCGGGACGACGGGTCCGCGCCGACGGGCCCACCGGGAACGAGTCGACGGGCCCATCGGGAACGATGTGGACGGACCCATCCGCTCTGAAGTTCAGACGGTGGACCCATGTGATTTATGTGGGGGTCGGGCGTCGGGCCATGCGCCCGACGCCCGGTTCGTTGGATGATGGCACCGGTGCACCACCGACCATCCGAAGGAAGGCGCGACGTTGTACGAGGGCGTGGTTCAGGACCTGATCGACGAACTGGGCAGGCTGCCCGGCGTCGGGCCCAAGAGCGCCCAGCGGATCGCCTTCCACGTGCTGCAGGCCGACCCGACCGACGTGCGGCGGCTCGCGCACGCGCTGCTGGAGGTCAAGGACAAGGTCCGCTTCTGCGCGGTCTGCGGCAACGTCGCGGAGGCCGAGCGGTGCCGGGTCTGTCTGGACCCCCGCCGCGACCTCGCCGTCATCTGCGTGGTCGAGGAACCCAAGGATGTCGTCGCCATCGAGCGCACCCGTGAGTTCCGCGGCCGCTACCACGTGCTGGGCGGCGCGATCAGCCCCATCGAGGGCGTCGGCCCGGACGACCTGCGCATCCGCGAGCTGCTCGCGCGCCTCGCGGACGGCACGGTCACCGAGCTGATCCTGGCCACCGACCCCAACCTGGAGGGGGAGGCGACCGCCACCTACCTGGCCCGGCTCTGCAAGCCGATGGGCCTGAGGGTGACCCGTCTGGCGAGCGGCCTGCCCGTCGGCGGGGATCTGGAGTACGCGGACGAGGTCACCCTCGGCCGCGCCTTCGAAGGGAGACGACTGCTCGATGTCTGACCGGACGACCAACCCGCAGCACCCCCACGCGCACGGCTCGGAGCCGGACGACTTCGCCGTGCAGATCGCCGACTCGGTGGGGAGCTTCGTGCTCGCCGTCACCGAGGTCGCCAAGGGCGACGAGCCGGGCAGCGCGGTGTCGCTGCTGCTCCTGGAGGTCTCGCAGCTGCTGCTGGCCGGCGGCCGGCTGGGCGCCATCGAGGACGTCGTCCCGGAGGACCGCTTCGAGCCGGACACCGGCCCCGAGCCGGACGGCGAGCAGCTGCGCGAGCGACTGGCCGAGCTGCTCGCCCCGATCGACGTCTACCACGAGGTCTTCGACCCGTACGGCCCGCCGGAGAAGCCCAACGCCTTCCGCATCTCGGACGACCTGGCCGGTGTGGTCGGCGAGCTCCAGCACGGGCTGACGCACTACCGGGAGGGCCGCGTCAGCGAGGCGCTGTGGTGGTGGCAGTTCTCGTACCTCTCCAACTGGGGCACGACCTGCACGGCCGTGCTGCGGGCTCTGCAGTCGCTGATCGCGCACGTCCGGCTGGACAGCCCGATCGGCGCGGCGCCGGACGGCGCGGACACCGACGACGACGGGCTCACGGACGAGCAGCTGGAGCAGCAGGCCGGCGACCTGATGGCGGCCGAGCTGGGGTTGGGGCGGTAGCAGCCGCCTTGGCGGGGGTGCGTGTGCCGAGGTGCCGAAGTGCCGGGTAGCGGGCACCGGGCTTGCGGGCTTCCGGACTTCCGGGCTGTTGGCACCCGGGCTCCCGGGGGCGATTGCCGGGTTGTGACGAACGCCTCAGCGGTCCGCCCGGAAAGGAAATCCGGCTGGATCGCCGCCGCCCGGTCGGCTGTTTCTTCGGGCCCGCACCGAATCGCCCGCAGACCTGCCGGTGGGGCCCCCGTCGACCCCCGGTCCCGCCGACCACCTGCTGAAACAGTCGTCTCATCATGTGGAAAGCGCCGGTCGGGGCACCCCTGCTCGGTAGACTGGCGCAGACCGCACACCCCCCTCCACCCGGGGGGTACGGGGGCCTGGCGCCCCCGAAAAACGACACAAGTCGAGGAGCGCACGTGGGCCTTGTCGTGCAGAAGTACGGCGGCTCATCCGTTGCGGATGCCGAAGGCATCAAGCGCGTAGCCCGCCGAATCGTTGACGCCAAGAAGGCCGGCCATGAGGTCGTCGTCGTGGTGTCCGCGATGGGCGACACGACGGACGAGCTCATCGAACTCGCCGAGCAGGTGTCACCGCTGCCTGCCGGCCGTGAGTTCGACATGCTGCTGACCGCTGGAGAGCGCATCTCCATGGCGCTGCTGGCGATGGCGATCAAATCCCTGGGTCACGAGGCCCAGTCCTTCACGGGCAGCCAGGCCGGTGTCATCACCGACTCCGTCCACAACAAGGCGCGCATCATCGACGTGACGCCGGGCCGCATCCGCACCGCCCTGGACGAGGGCAACATCGCGATCGTGGCCGGTTTCCAGGGGGTGTCCCAGAGCAGCAAGGACATCACCACGCTGGGCCGCGGCGGCTCGGACACCACCGCCGTCGCCCTCGCCGCCGCCCTCAGGGCCGAGGTCTGCGAGATCTACACCGACGTGGACGGCGTGTTCACCGCCGACCCGCGCGTGGTGAAGAAGGCCCGCAAGATCGACTGGATCGCCTACGAGGACATGCTGGAGCTGGCGTCCTCGGGCTCCAAGGTGCTGCTCGACCGCTGTGTGGAGTACGCCCGGCGCTACAACATCCCGATTCACGTACGCTCGTCCTTCTCGGGTCTCCCCGGGACGATCGTCAGCAACGACAACCCGAACAAGCCCGAAGGGGGCGAGATGGAGCAGGCCATCATCTCCGGAGTCGCCCACGACACCTCCGAGGCCAAGGTCACCGTCGTCGGCGTGCCCGACAAGCCGGGTGAGGCGGCCCGCATCTTCCGCGCGATCGCGGACGCGGAGGTCAACATCGACATGGTGGTGCAGAACGTCTCCGCCGCGTCGACCGGTCTGACCGACATCTCCTTCACCCTGCCCAAGAGCGAGGGCCAGAAGGCCATCGACGCGCTCGGCCGGGTCAAGGAGGGCATCGGCTACGAGTCGCTGCGCTACGACGACGCGATCGGCAAGATCTCGCTGGTCGGCGCCGGCATGCGCTCCAACCCGGGCGTCACCGCGACCTTCTTCGAGGCGCTGTCCGCCGCGGGCGTCAACATCGAGCTGATCTCCACCTCGGAGATCCGCATCTCGGTCGTCACCCGCGCCGACGACGTGCCGGAGGCCGTCCGCGCCGTCCACAGCGCCTTCGGCCTGGACAGCGAGTCGGACGAGGCCGTCGTCTACGGCGGCACCGGGCGATGACCAGGGAGCGGAGCCGGGGCACCGGGCGATGACCCGGCGGCCGAACCTCGCCGTCGTCGGCGCCACCGGCGCGGTCGGCGAGGTGCTGCTCGGCCTGCTCTCCCTCCGCCAGGACGTCTGGGGCGAGATCAGACTCGTCGCCTCCCCGCGTTCGGCCGGCCGCAAGGCGGTCGTGCGCGGGGAGACCGTCGAGGTCGTCCCGCTCGCCGAGGAGGCCTTCACGGGGATCGACCTCGCCGTGTTCGCCGTCCCCGACACGGTCTCCGCCCAGTGGGCGCCGATCGCGGCGGCCAAGGGCGTCGTGGTGGTCGACGACTCGGCCGCCTTCCGCACCTCCGAGGACGTTCCACTGGTCGTCCCCGAGATCAACGCGGCCGCGCTGCGGATCCGTCCGCGCGGCATCGTCGCCAGCCCGGCCAGCACCACCCTCGCGATGATCGCGGCGGTCGGCGCGCTGCACGCCGAGTACGGGCTGGTGCAACTCGTGGTCGCCTCCTACCAGGCCGCCGGCGGCGAGGGCCGGGCCGGCGAGGCGGCGCTGCGCGAGCAGACCGCGCTGGTCGCGGCCACCGAAGCCGGCCGGCAGCTGGTGGCCGGCACCGAGGTCGGCCGGCAGACCGGTGACCTGCGCGCGGTGATCGCCGACCACGGGCCGTTCGCCGCCCCGCTCGCGTACAACGCCGTGCCCTGGACCGGCGGGCTGCGTGAGGGCGGGTGGGCCGCCGAGGAGATGGCCATCCGCGACGAGTCCCGCAAGATCCTCGGCCTGCCCGCCCTGAAGGTCTCCGCGACCTGCGTCCACATCCCGGTCGTCCGCACCCACGCGCTGGCCGTGCACGCCCGGTTCGAACGGGAAGTCACCCAGGAGCACGCGCAGGACATCCTGCGGGACGCCCCCGGTGTCGTCCTCTACGACGACCCGGCCGCCGGGGAGTTCCCGACGCCGAACGACGTGGTCGGCACGGACCCGGTCTGGGTCGGACGGGTGCGCCGGGCCCTGGACGAGCCGGACGCGCTGGACCTGTTCCTGTGCGGGGACAACCTGCGCAAGGGGGCGGCGCTCAACCTGCGGCAGATCGCCGAGTCGGTGGCCGGTCAGCTGACGGTGGAGTAGTAGGGCGGGGGTAGCCGCCAGGGCTTCGGCAGGCTTTCGCGCTCCCGATGTGTCAGCTTGTGTCCATACCTGTGTCCGCTCCTCGACACAATCTGTCCGGAATCCCGGGGGAATCCCCTGGAGGCGGCTTCCGCCCATGCGGAAGAATAGGCCCCGGGCTGGGCAACCATGACAGGGGATCGAGTGTCCAACGGGCGTGGCGAACGTGATGGTGGGGGCAAGGCCGGGCATCCCGGCGAGGGTCGCGGTGTCGTTCCCGTCGCACACCCCGTGGCCTTCGAGTAGGCCGGAAGACGACCAGATGACGGCGGCCACACCGGGTGCGGCGGGCTCCGGTGCCGGTACCGACGCGGGTACCAGCGAGGACCTGCTCACCGAGACGTACCAGGCGCACTACCGCTCGCTGCTGCGGCTCGCGGCGCTGCTGCTCGACGACCTCTCGACGTGCGAGGACGTCGTCCAGGAGGCGTTCATCAGGGTGCACGCCGCCCGCCGCCGGGTGCGCGAGCCCGAGAAGACCCTGGCCTACCTGCGGCAGACGGTCGTCAACCTGTCCCGCTCCACGCTGCGCCGACGGATCCTCGGGCTCCGGCTGCTGCCCAAGCCCATGCCTGACATGGCCAGTGCAGAAGAAGGTGCCTACGATGCCCTGGAGCGCGACCAGTTGAAGGCCGCGCTGCGTGGTCTGCAACGCCGTCAGCGGGAGGTTCTGGTGCTGCGTTACTTCGTGGACATGACGGAGGCGCAGGTCGCCGACACCCTGGGCATCTCGCTCGGCTCGGTGAAGGCCTACGGCTCGCGGGGACTCGCCGCCCTCCGCACCCAGATGGAGGCCGGACATGGCTGAGGCTGACGGCGCCTGGCAGCCGCCCGTGGACGGCGCCGACGGGGAGCTCGCGGAGCTGTCGGAGTCCTCGGAGTCCTCGGAGCTCTCGGAATTCTCGGAGTCCTCGGAGCTCTCAGGGCTGCACGCGCTGTCGTCCGACGAGCGCGCCGTGCGGGAGCTGCTGCACCACGCCGTCGCCGGGATCCAGCCCGCGGCCGGCGGACTGCCCCGGATCCGGCGGGCCGTACCCCGCCGACGGGCCGCCCGGCGCGGAGCCTGGACCGGCGCCGCCGCCCTCGCGCTCGCCGTCGCGATCGTCCTGCCGGTCCTGCACGAAGGGGAGCACCTCGGGCTCTCCGGCGGCCCCGGATCGGCCGACACCGTCAGCCCGGTGACCACGGCCCCCAGCGGCACCGCCCTCGGCACCAGCAGCGCCGGTCCGGCCTCGCACGCCGGAGTGAGCGGCCCCGGCGACGCCGCACCGACCGTCGGGACGGCCGCCACCTCGCACCCGCCCGGAGCCGAAGCCTCGCGCGCCGACGGCACCGCCTCGCCCACCGGCACCTCCGCCGCCGGCGACGGCGGCATCGTCCCGCTCTGCACCCGGACCGACCTCGGCGGCGGCACCGCACAGGTCGGCGCGCCCGACGCGACGGGACGGGTCTACGGCTCGTTCACCGTCTACAACGTCTCCGGGCACAGCTGCCGCGTCGGCGGCCCGGGCGCGGTGGCCGTCACCGACGTCAGCGGCACCGACCGCGGCCGCATCCGCACCGCCGACCACAGCTCGGGCGACCCGGCCGGCGGCCTGACCGCGATGGACACGGAGCCGCCGGTGCTCGCCCCCCAGACCGGGTACCGGGTGCCGTTCGCCTGGATCCCCGACCAGGGCTGCGCCGGCCCCGGCGGCGCCACCAGCGCGCCCACCGGCGCCAACCAGATGTCCAAGAGCTCCCAGGCCCCCGCCTCCGCCTCGGGCGCCCCGGCCTCCCGCGCCACCGGCGCACCCAGCGCCAACCCCCAGATCAGCGCGTCCCCCTCGGCGGCCCCCACCGGCGCCCCCAGCCCCACCGCCAGCGCGACCACCAACCCCACCACCCAGCCGCCCACCGCCACCATCGCCCACACCCCCGCCCCCGGCAGCCCCGCCGCCGCCACCACGACCCTGCCCCTGACCTGCAGCGGCACCCTCTACCGCGGCGGCGTCCAGCCGGTCGGCAGCCCGGCGCCCCAGCCGTCGGGCACGACTTCGGCGGGGTGAGGCGTGGGTTCGCGGGCGGGTTCGCAGCCGGGTTCGTTGCTGGTTGCGCGTCGCGATCGGCGTACCTTCGTTCGGGGGCGGGCGGCCTGAAGGCGTCAGCAGCGGCCCCTGGGGGCGGAGCGGGTGTGAGGAGTGGTTACCGTGGGGGGTGTGTACCGGTTCCTCCTGACTCCGCGCTGGCTGGGCGGCACTGCTTTGGCCGTGGCGGCCGTGGCGGTGTGCGTGTGGCTGGGCTCCTGGCAGCTCGGCCGGTTCGAGGGCCGGGTGTCCACGCACCAGGAGACCAAGAACGCCGTCACCACTTCGGGTGAGGCCCGGCCGATCGACGCGCTGCTCAACCAGGCGACCCCGCAGGTGACCACGGAGACCGTCGGCAAGTCCGTCACGGTGACCGGCAGCTACGACACCGAGCACCAACTCCTCGTCCCCAACCGGGTCGTCGACGGCAAGCAGGGCTACTACGTGCTCACCCCGCTGCGCACCGCCGACGGGCACGCCGTCGCGGTGGTGCGCGGTTGGGCGGCCGGGCCGCCGGGCGGGGGCGGGGGCGCGGACGCGGCTGCGAGCGCGGCTGCGAGCGCCGGGGCGCCGTCGGGCGGGCAGGTGACCGTGACCGGGCGGCTGCAGGCCAACGAGGCCGTGGGCGCCAACGGCGCGGTGGCCGGCGGGCTGCCGGCCGGGCAGCTGGGCATGATCAACCGGGCCTCGCTGCTGAACGTGCTCGAGTACGACGGCTGGTACGACGGCTGGGTGGCCGCCGACGCGGCACCCGCCGGCCTGACCCCCGTCCCGACCGTGCAGCCGCAGGGCGGCGACGGGCTCACCCTGCGCGCGTTCCAGAACCTGGGCTACACCCTGGAGTGGTTCGTCTTCGCGGGCTTCGTGGTCTTCATGTGGTTCCGGCTGGTCCGCCGCGAGGCGGAGGCGGAACAGGACCGGGCCCTGGGACTGGACCCGGTCCTGGACTGACCGAGGGACCGAACTCTCAACGCTTGGTCGGCACGGCCGGTACCGCAGGGACGGCCGGGATGGCTGACGGTTTGAGCGGCGTGGGCAGCGCGGGCGGCGTGGGCAGTGTCGGGGGCAGCGCCTGGGGCGGCGTCGGCGTTGGCGTCGGGATCGGCGTCGGGACGCCGGCGCAGTGGCTGTGTGCGTTGCCGACGTTGTCGTCCGAGGCGTAGCGGTCGATGTGGTGGTGCACGGTGCGCCCCGTCTTGGAGCCCTTGGATCCGGACCCGGATCCCTTCGAGCCCGACGAGCCCGACGAGCCCTTCGACCCGCTTGACCCCTTGGCGAGTTGGATCGTGCCGTCCCCGGCCGTCGGCTCGTACGACTCGTACGCCGAGCGCGCGACGGAGGCCCCCGCCCCCGGCCCCGCCGTCGCGTGCCCCCGGGTCGCCGTGGCGAGCGGCGCCACGGGGACGGCGGGAGCGGCGGGAGGGGCGGGAACGGTCGGTACGGCGGCCGACGGGCTCGGTGCCGGCGGCCCGACCAGGGGCGGGCAGGAGGCGTCGTCGCTGCGCGCTCCCGAGCAGCCGGCGAGCACCAGGGCCCCCACCGCAACCGCCCCCGCGAGTATCAGCACCCTTCTCACGCGGTTCCCCCGTTTCCGTTCCCGCTGAAGGTGGTGCTGTTGCTGCTCGTGCTGGCGGCGGTGCTGGTAGCGGTGGTGGCGGCGTCGACGGCGGCCAAGTGCCGTCGGACGAAGTCGATCTCCAGCCGCAGCTGCTTGATCCGCTCCTCCACCACCAGCGACCCGTGCCCGGCGTCGTACCGGTACACCTCGTGCGGCTTGCCGAGCTGCGCCAGCCGCTCGACGTAGTTCTCGATCTGCCGGATCGGGCAGCGCGGGTCGTTGACCCCGGCACTGATGTACACCGGCACCCGCACCCGCTCGACGTAGGTCAGCGGCGAGGACGCGGTGAAGCGGTCCGGGACCTCCTCCGGGGTGCCGCCGAAGAGCGTGCGGTCCAGCGACTTGAGCGCCTCCATCTCGTCGGCGTACGCGGTGTGGTAGTCCGCGACCGGCACGGCGGCGACGCCGAGGGCCCAGGCTTCGGGCTGGACGCCGAGGCCGAGCAGCGTCAGGTAGCCGCCCCAGCTGCCGCCCGTGAGCACCAGCCGGCGCGGGTCGGCGAGGCCGCTGTCGACCGCCCACTCCCGGACCGCCGCGATGTCCTCCAGCTCGATCAGGCCGACCCGCTCGTGCAGGGCGTCCGTCCAGGCCTGGCCGTAGCCCGTCGAACCGCGGTAGTTGACCCGGACCACCGCGAAGCCGTGGTCCAGCCAGGCGGCCGGGCCGGCGGCGAAGGAATCGCTGTCGTGGTGGGTCGGGCCGCCGTGGATCTCGAACACGGTCGGGAGCGGGCCGTCCCCGGGGGCCGTCCCGGTCGGCCGCTGCACGAGGGCGTGCACCCGCCCGCCGGGCCCGTCCACCCAGACGTCCTCGACCGGGACCGAAGCGGGCGGCACCGCGCCGGGCGCCCGCAGCACGACCGTCCCGGCCGTGGAACGCACGACCGACGGCTGCGCCGCGGAGGACCACAGGTACTCGACGGTGCCGTCCGGGCGGGCGGTCGCGCCGCCGACCGTGCCGCGCGGGGTTTCCAGACGCGTCAGCCGGCCCTCGGCGAGCGAGTAGGAGAACAGCTCGCTGCGCGCCTCGTACTCGTGCTCCACCAGCAGCTCCTCCGCGCCGGGGCGCCACTGCGCGGACACGTCCCCCGGCAGCTCCCGGCCCTGCTCGTCGCGCAGCGGCAGCGCGGTCTCCGCGCCCGTGGCGACGTCCCAGATCATCGGCTCCCAGCGGCCGGTGCGCTGATGGGCGACCAGCAGCCGGGTGTCGCCCTCGACCGGGGCGAAACCGAGGCAGGCGACGCCGCGCGGCTCGTCCCGGCCGGTGACCTCGTCCAACTCGGCGACGGTCTCGACGACGACGCCGTCGCTGTTGCCGTCGGTTCCGTCGCCGTCGCCGTCGCCGCTGCCGCTGCCGCTGCCGCTGCCGGTGAGGCGCACGATCCGGATCGCGGAGTGCATCGCATCGCCGTGCTCGGTGTGGTCGATGGCGAGCAGCGTGCCGTCATGGCTGAGATCGCCGACGCCGCCGTACTCCTCGTGCCGGTAGATCTCGACCGGCACGGTGCTGCCGGGGCGGCGCAGGTGCAGGGTGGTGCCGTCCTCATCCGTGGAACGGCCGACGACCACCGTGCCGTCGCGGCCGAGGGCCAGACCGGCCGAGTAGGAGGGGGCGAGACCGGGCACGGCCTCCTCGTCCGGGCCGCCCGCGAAGGGCTGGCGGCGCCAGACGCCGAACTCGTCACCGTCGTGGTCGTCGAACCACCAGACCCAGGCACCGTCGGGGGACAGCTCGGCATCGGTGGTGCCGTTCGGGCGGTCCGTCACCTGGCGGTGGACGCCGGTGGCGCGGTCCCAGGCGTAGACCTCGTAGGTGCCGGTCGCGTTGGACACGTACAGCGCCCGGTCGGGGGCCTCGTCGGCCCAGTCGGGCAGCGACACCCGGGCCGCCCTGAACCGCTGCTCCCACGCCGGAACGGCGCTCTTCTCCTCGCTCATCCGACCATCCAACCCGATCGGGGGGAGGGAATGGAACGGGCGGGTGGGGCTGAGCCCACCCGCCCGGTGCTTCGGCGGTGTCGAGGAAGGGATGCGGGGGTGTGCCGCCGCGTGGACGAGGCTTGGTCGGCCAGACGTGGGGCTTGATGGGTGGGCTTGAGGGGTGCGGCTTTGCGTGGCAGTAGCCGGAGGTGGGCTCAGGCTTGAGGCCGCGGCAGCAGCCGGACCAGCGCCACCAGCACCAGCTCCAACGCCGCCAGCACCAGCACGCTGTGGCCGAAGGCGGCGGCCGGGTCGCCGGCGCCGTAGTAGACGAGGCCGATCAGCGCGATCCCCAGCGCCCCGCCGACCTGCTGCACGGTGGAGACCACCCCGGCGGCGGCGCCCGCCAGCCGCGGCTCCACGCCCTCCAGGACGACGGAGGTGACCGGCGCGATCACCAGTCCCATGCCGAGGCCGTCCACGAACAGGCCGGGTGCCAGCCACCAGACACTGCCGTCCGCGGCGCCGTAGGCGGCGACGGCGAGCAGTCCCAGCCCGGCGGCCATCAGCAGTCCGCCGACGGCGATCGTGCGGCGGCCGCCGTGACGGGCGGTGACCCGGTGGGTGGCGTTGGAGGTGATCAGGTAGCCGAGGCCGATCGCGGTGAACACCAGCCCGGCGCCGAGCGCGTCCAGGCCGCGGCCGAACTGCAGGTGCAGGGCGAGCACCAGGAAGAAGGAGCCCTGCCCGAGCCAGAAGGCGAGTTGGGCGAGCACCCCGGCGCTGAAGGTGCGGCTGCGGAAGAGGCGGGTGTCGACCAGCGGGGTGGCGGTGGCGGTGCCGGTGCCGGTGCCAGTGGCGATGGCGGTGGCGGTGGCGGTGGTGCGGTGCTGGTGCACGGCGAAGGCGGCGAGCAGGGCGACCGAGGCGCCGAGGCAGAGCCCGGTCCACAGCGGCCAGCCCAACTGCGGGCCCTGGATCAGTGGCAGCACCAAGGCGGTCAGCGAGGTGGTCACCAGCAGTACGCCGACCGGATCCAGGCCGGGCCGCTGCGGGGCGCGGGACTCCGGCAGGCAGCGGCGCACCAGGACGAGGGCGGCCAGGCCGATCGGCAGATTGATCAGGAAGCAACTGCGCCAACCCAGGCCGAACACGTCCGCACGGATCAACAGCCCGCCGATCAGCTGGCCGAACACCGCGCCGACACCCATGGTCAGCCCGTACCGGGCGAAGGCCCGCGCCTGCGCCGCGCCGCTGAACGCGGTCCGCAGGATCGCCAGCACCTGCGGGCCCATCAGCGCCGCCGCCAGGCCCTGCGCCACCCGGGCACCGACCAGCGTGGCGGCGGTGGGGGCGAGGCCGCAGCCCGCCGAGGCGAGGGTGAAGAGGGCCAGCCCGAGCCCGAACACCCGGCGGCGGCCGTAGCGGTCGCCGAGACGGCCGGCGGTGACCAGGCCGGCCGCGAGAGCCAGGCTGAAGCCGGCCATCACCCACTGAACGGCGGCCGGGCCGGCGCCGAGGTCGGCCTGGAGGGAGGGGAGGGCGACGTTGACGACGAAGATGTCGAGGGCGGTCATGAAGGTGGCGGTCAGGACGACCGGCAGCAGTCCCTTGGGGGCCGGAGCTGGGGCCGGGGTCGGGGTCGGGGCCGCTGGTGCTGTCCGTGCTCTTCGTACTGTCGGCGCTGGTGCGGTCGGCGACGTGCTCATCTCGGGCTCTCCTCAGAGGAGTTCGGGCCTGCGGTACGGAGAGGGGCGCAGGGGCGGCCCAGGGGCGGGCCAGGGTCTGTGGGGGACGGCCCGCCCCTCGACGGGAGCGGTTGCGGCGGTGCCGGGCTCTGCGCTTCGGTTCGTCCCGGCGGTTTCGACTCCGTCAGGCGCCCGGCACGCGGTCGAGGAAGCCGTACACCGCACCGATCCGGCCGTCCGGGGCAGCCGCCAGCACGTCGAAGCCGATCACCACCGGCTCCGCGCCGGCCGGGCCGAGGTTCCACGTGAAACGGGCGATGTCGTGGTGCGCGTCCACCGGGCCGAGGCTGAACTCCAGCCCCGGGAACTGGGCCTGCGCCGCGCCGATCAGCGCGTCGATCGCGTCCCGGCCGGCGACCGCGGCCAGCGGGTCGGTGTAGCGGCCGTCCTCGGCCCACACCTCGTCGATCAGCTTGCGGCGGGCGGCGGGGTCGGTCTCGTTCCACACCGCGAGGTAGCGCTCGGCGAGCTGCTGAAGGGCGGCGGTGGTGATCTCGGTCATTGTCATCTCCCGTGTTCAGGTGGGCGGTTGGCCGGTGTTTCCCGGTGCTCACCAAGGTAGGGACGGGCGGGCGGAGGCGAATCCGTCACGTATAGGCATGGGGGTACGTAGGTGCGGGAGCGCGGTGGGTAGGGTCGGGGCCATGCTGTACGGGAGGGAACACGAACAAGCCGCCGTGGACGGACTGTTGGCCGCGGCACGAGCCGGCCGCAGTGGCGCCCTGCTGCTCAGCGGCGAAGCGGGCATCGGCAAGACCGCGCTGCTGGACGACGCCGTCGCGCGGGCGGGGGAGGCGTTCCGGGTGATCCGGGCGGCGGGCGTCGAGTACGAGGCCGAGCTGCCGTACGCCGGGCTGAGCCTGCTACTCGCGCCAGGCCTGGACCGGCTCGACACCCTGCCCGGGCCGCAGCGGCGGGCCCTGGAGGTGGCGTTCGGGCTGGCGGACGGCAAGGCGCCCGTCGGCACGGTGGCCGTCGACGGGGTCGCTGTCGGCGGGGCGGCCGTCGACGGGGTCGCGGGCGACGGGGCGGCCGTCGACGGGGTCGCGGGCGACGGCCCGTCTGCCGGTGAAGGGCACGCCGACCGACTGCTGGTCGGCCTCGCCACGCTCGGCCTGCTCGCCGAACTCGCCGCCGATAAGCCGCTGTTGTGCGTCCTGGACGACGCGCAGTGGCTGGACCGGGCCTCGCTGGACGCGCTGCTGCTGGCCGCCCGCCGCCTCCAGGCCGAGGGCGTGGCCCTGCTGCTCGCCTCCCGTACCGGCGGCGGCTCCGGTGTCGGCGAGAGCTCCGGTGTCGGCGGCGGCTCCGGTGTCGGCGCTTCGGCGCAACGACGCTTCGGACTTCCCGAGTTGGAGGTGGCCGCCCTCGCCGACCCCGACGCCACCCGGCTGCTGGCCCGGCGGGTCGGCGCCGAGCTGCCCACCGCCGTCCGCGACCGGCTGCTCGCCGAGGCGGCCGGCAACCCGCTCGCACTCACCGAACTCCCGGTCGCCACAGGGCCGCAGGCTCACGCGCCGGGCGGCCTCCCGCTCACCAGCCGACTCCTGATCGCCTTCCACGGCCAGGTCACCGGCCTGCCAGCAGCCACCCAGGCGCTGCTCCTGCTCGCCGCCGCCGAGGAGAGCGGCGAACTCGACGTCGTCCTGCCCGCCGCGGCCATGCTCGGCGTCACCGCCGAACACCTGGCCCCCGCCGAGGAGTCGGGCCTGGTGGCGGTCACCGCCGACCGCCGGATCGCCTTCCGGCACACGCTGCTGCGCTCCGCACTCCTCCAACGGGCGCCCCACCACCAGAAGTTGGCCGCCCACCGGGCGATCGCGGGCGCCCTGCCCGAAGGCGACCGCCGTACCTGGCACCTCGCCCTCGCCGCCACCGCCCCCGACACCGACCTCGCCGACGCCCTGGAACGCACCGCCGTCCGCGCCGAACGCCGCGGCGGCCACGGCGGCGCCGCCGCGTACGAACGCGCCGCCCGACTCACCCCCGACCGCGACGACGCCACCCGCCGACTCGTCCTGGCCGCCGAAGCAGCCACCGAAGAAGGCGAGTTGACGCGGGCCGAAGCGCTCGCCGACGAGGCCGCCGCCCGCACCGACAACGCCCTGGCACACGCCCTGCTCGACCAGGTACGGGCCACCGCGCACTTCTGGCGCGGCTCCTACCCGACCGCCCACCGGCTACTGCTCGACGCCGCCGGTACCGGCATCGACCCGTCGTACGCCGCCCGGATGCTGTTCCAGGCCTTCCACGCCGCCTGGTACGCGGGAGAAGAACCGGTGGCCGCCGTCCTCGACCGGCTCGCCGCCCTCCCCCTGGCCGACGGCGACCCCCTCGCCCCCCTCGCCCGCCACCTGCCCGCCGCCGTCCTCCCCGCCCTCGGCCGGCCCGCCGCGATGCTGCCGCCCGCCCGGGAGACCGCCGAAGCCGCCCGCCGGGCCGGCGCCGAGAGCCCGGTCGACCTCGTCCAGCTCTGCGGCGCCACGCTCATCCTCGGCCGCGACGACGAAACCACCGAACTCGGCGCCGAACTGGTCGCCGAAGCCCGCGCCAAGGGCACCCTCGGAGTGATGCCCACACTGCAGTTCTTCCTCGCCGAAGCCGAACTCTTCCACGGCCGCCACCGCGACGCCGAACTCACCGCCACCGAAGCCCTCGGCCTCGCCCGGGACACCGGCCAACACCAGTGGGTCAGCCAACTCACCGCACTGCTCGCCTACCTGGCCGCACTCGACGGCCGCACCGACCACTGCACCGAACTAGCCGCCACCGCCCTCGCCACCACCGGCCCGCAGACCGCCGCCCCCGCCGCCGGCCTCCACTGGGCCCAATGGGCCCTCGCCCTCCTCGACCTCGGCCAAGGCCGCGCCGGCGACGCCGCCGACCGCCTGCACACCCTCACCACCGGCCCGCACCGGCACCACGTCAGCGCCACCCGGGCCGTCCCCGACCTCGTCGAAGCCGCCGTCCGCCTCGGCACCCCCCACCGCGCCGCCGAACCCTACGAGCGCTTCGCCCGCTGGACCGCCGCCGCCGCCCGCCCCTGGACCGAGGCCCTCCGACTGCGCTGCCAGGCCCTCCTCGGCCCCGACGAACTCGCCGAATCCGCCTACCGCGCCGCCCTCGACCTGCACGAAACAGCCCACCGGCCCTTCGAACAGGCCCGCACCGCCCTCCTCTACGGCGAATGGCTGCGCCGCACCCGCCGGCGCACCGACGCCCGCCCCCACCTGCGCGCCGCCCTGGAGACCTTCGACCGCCTCGCCGCCCACCCCTGGGCCGCCCGCGCCCGCACCGAACTCTCCGCCACCGGCACCCCCGCCCCCGCCCCCACCCCCACGGGCACCACCCCGCAGTCCCCCCTCACCCCCCAGGAACTCCAGATCGCCCGCCTCGCCGCCCAAGGCCTCACCAACCGCGACATCGCCGCCCAGCTCTTCCTCAGCCCCCGTACCGTCGCCCACCACCTCTACAAGGCCTACCCCAAGCTCAACATCACCTCCCGCACCGAACTCCCCACCGCCCTCTGAAGCCGCCCCCCCACAACCCGGGTGAGAGCCCAGGGCCGTATCCCGGCGAGGTGCGGAGGGGCGAGGCACGAGGCGGTCCGAGGCTGCACACGTCCCAGGGCAGAACCGACGAGCCCCTGCGGTGATCGCGGTGGCCGCCCGGACGGCTGGCGCACAGAGGGAGGATGCGGGAAAAGCCGCAGAAGCTGCCCTGACCGGCGAACCCGCACGGCTGACGGCGCGACTACCGGGCACTGTCATACACAACGTCAGAGGGCCCATCGGATTTCTCCGATGGGCCCTCTGCACTGGGTCGGGGTGGCGGGATTTGAACCCACGGCCTCTTCGTCCCGAACGAAGCGCGCTACCAAGCTGCGCCACACCCCGGTCCTGCGGTTTGTCGCTCTGTCTCCGTCGCAACGAGTAGAACTCTACCGGACGCTCGCCGAGACACGAAATCCGGTTTCGGGCGGGCGTCCGGTGGGGTCAGTGGGGGGTCGGGGTGAGGGTGAGGAGGGTGGCTTCGGGGGGGCAGGCGAAGCGGACGGGGGTGTAGCGGTTGGTACCGCAGCCGGCGGAGACGTGGAGGTGGGAGCGGTGGCCGCCGGCGGTGTGGGTGGAGAGGCCCTTGACCCGGCGGGTGTCGATGTCGCAGTTGGTGACGAGGGCGCCGTAGAAGGGGATGCAGAGCTGCCCGCCGTGGGTGTGGCCGGCGAGGATGAGGGGGTAGCGGTCTGCGGTGAAGGCGTCGAGGACGCGCAGGTAGGGGGCGTGGACGACGGCGAGGGAGAGGTCGGCGTCGGGGGAGGGGCCGCCGGTGACCTCGCTGTAGCGGTCGCGGCGGATGTGGGGGTCGTCGAGGCCGGTGAATTCGAGGTCGAGGCCGTTGACGGTGAGGCGGCCGCGGCTGTTGGTGAGGTTGAGCCAGCCGGCTGCGTCGAAGCCGTCGCGGAGCTTTTCCCACGGGTTGTGGACGGCGCCGGTGATGCCGCGGCGGGCGGTGCCGTCGGGGTTGTTCATGCCGTGGGCGCCGCTGCGCATGGCCTGGAGGTAGCGGGCCGGGTTCTTGCGGGCCGGGCCGTAGTAGTCGTTGGAGCCGAAGACGTAGACGCCGGGGAACTCCATGAGCGGCCCGAGCGCGTCGAGGGCGGCCGGGACGCCGAGGGGGTCGGAGAGGTTGTCGCCGGTGTTGACCACGAGGTCGGGGCGCAGGCCGGCCAGGCTCTTCAGCCAGCGCTGCTTCTTGCCCTGGCCGCTCACCATGTGGATGTCGGAGACCTGCAGGATCCGGAGGGGCCGGGCGCCGCGGGGGAGGACGGGGACCTCGACCCGGCGGAGGCGGAAGGCCCGGACCTCGTACCCGGCGGAGTAGGCGAGGCAGGCGGCGCCGGCGGCGGCGAAGCCGAGGGGAACGGAGTACAGCGGTCGCATCAGTCCATGCTCTCAGACGGTCGATCAGCTGGTGAACGTCCGGAGTCGGCGGCCCTGAGGATCTCGGTGGCGGTGGCCGGGGCGGGTTCCTCGGTTTCGCGGCGGGCGCGCAGGGCGCGGACTTTGTGGCGGTTGCCGCAGCGTTCCATCGAGCACCAGCGTCGGCGGCCGGGCCGGGAGGTGTCGACGAAGATCAGTTGGCAGTTGTGTGCGCCGCATTCGCGGATCCGGTGGGCGTGTGGGCCGGTCAGCAGGGTGATGGCGTCCCGGGCGAGGGTGGAGGCCAGCTGGGTGCCGTCGGCGGGGAGGGGGGCGGCCGGGGTGCCGTCGGGGGCGATGCGGGGGACCAGGGGCGGGTGTTCGGCGGCCTGGTTGAGGACGGTGTAGTCGTCGGCGGAGCCGGTGTCGCCGTGGGCGCGGGCGGTGGTGAGGCGCCAGAGGGCGTCGCGCAGGGTGCGGATGGCGGTGAGGTCGGCGGGGGTGATCCGGACGGTGCCGGCGGGCGGCCGCAGTCGGGACCGGGGGAGCCAGGCGGCGAGGTCGGCGGGCCGGTGGAGGGTTTCGTGGCGGGCGTGGGGGCCGGGGCCGCCGGTGGTGAGCAGTTCGAGGCAGAGGGCGCCGGGGTCGAAGTGGAAGCTGGTGCCCGCGGGGGTGGTGAGGACCAGCCCCGTGGGGGTGGTGTTCCGGTCGGCTCCGTCGGTCATGGGGCCAGGATAGGTGTAACCGGGTTAATGGGTTACGGCGCGCTGGAGTATGCCCACCCGCGCTCGCGCACATCCGGGGCACCCGGTACGCGTACTGGTTACCGCGTTTCACTTGGACGACGGAGAAATCCACGCGATCAGTCAGCACATCGATATTTCGGGAGGGCTCCCGGCCGCCGTCGACGGGTCCTGCCGGACATCGTCGACGGGGAACTCATCGGGTAAGTGGGAGCGCAAACTTCCGGAAATTTCCGGCTGTTCTACCGGGATGTGCGGGTATGGTCGGCCAGGTTGGCCGGTTCCCGTCGCCCTTCCCGACCCTCCCCGGCCGTGGCTGTCCACCGGGGTTGACGGGTTGTCGGCCGACCGCCGGCTGCTTTCGGCACGGCATACTCGTTCACCTGGACTAACTGCAGTGGATGCCCGGTGGAAACCTGGTTGAGACCGCCCACAGCCGAAGGATATGAAGAGGAAATGACAAAGCTCAAGGAGCAGCTGCAGGAGGACCTCACGGCTGCCATCAGGGACCGGGACGAGCTGCGGTCGTCCACCATTCGGCTCACGCTTTCCGCTGTCACCAGCGAGGAGGTGGCGGGCAAGCAGAAGCGCGAGCTGTCCGACGCCGACGTCCTGAAGGTGATCGGCCGCGAGGCGAAGAAGCGCCGGGAGGCGGCCGAGGCCTTCGACTCCGCCGGTCGTACCGACCAGGCGGCCCGGGAGCGGGCGGAGGGCGAGCTGCTCGCGACCTACCTGCCCAAGCAGCTCTCGGACGAGGAGCTGGCCGGGATCGTGGCGGCCGCCGTGGCCGAGAGCGGGGCGAGCGGCCCGCAGGCGATCGGCGCCGTGATGAAGCTGGTGAAGCCGCAGGTGGACGGCCTGGCCGAGGGCGGCCGGGTCGCCGCCGCCGTGAAGGCCGCCCTGTCCTGAACCCGAGTGGCCCGGTAGGGGCCGGTGAGGGCTGACGCCCCCGGCCGCCCCGACCGCCCCGGCACACGTCGAAGGGGCGCCCTCCGAACCGGAGGACGCCCCTTCGACGTGTGCAGCGGGCCAGCGGGCCAGCGGGCCAGCAGGCCGGCCCCGGCGGCCGGGTCAGCCGTTGCCGTTGCCGCCGCCGTGCTTGCCGCCGTTGTTCCCGCCGTTGCCGCCGCCGATCATGCCCGGCGGGAAGGTGAACCCGCCGCCGATCATCCCGCCGGCGTTGTTGCCCCCACCGGGGTTGCCGCCCGGCGGCGGGTTGCCGGCCGGCGGCTGGGCCTGGGCGTTCGGGTCGGCCGGCGGGGTGCCGCCGGCGGGGGGAGTGGCCGGCTGCGGGTCCGGGATGTTGGCGGTCTCGATCGGCTCCAGGGGCGTGCCCTTGAGTGCCTGGTTCATCGCCATCTGCCAGATCGGGCCGGGGCCGTCGGCGCCGAAGACCTCGTCGAAGTGCTTGCCGCCGATGTTGATGTTCTTCATCTTGACGCCGCCGGCGGGGCCGCCGAGCCAGACGGAGGTGGCCAGCGACGGGGTGTAGCCGCTGAACCAGGCGGCCTTCTTCTCGTCGGTGGTACCGGTCTTGCCGGCGATCTTGCGGCCGTCGTCCAGGCCGAGCGCGGCTGCGGTGCCCTTCTCGGTCACGTTCAGCAGGACGGCGTTGAGCGAGTCCGCGGTCTGCTCGGAGAAGGCCTGGCTGCACTGGGACTGCGGGACGGGGATGTCCTTGCCGTCCACCGTGGTGATCTTGTTGATCGCGACCGGGGTGCAGTACTTGCCGCGCGCGGCGAAGGTCGCGTAGACGTTCGCCATGGTCAGCGGGGAGAGCTCCATGGTGCCCAGGACCATCGAGGGCACCTCCTTGAAGGCGTCGCCCTTCGCGGACTGGGTGATGCCCAGCTTGTTCGCCATCTGCTTCATCGCGCAGAGGCCGACCTGCTGTTCCATCTGCACGAAGTAGGTGTTGACCGACAGCGCCATGGCCTGCTTGAGCTGGTACGGCCCGATCTCGCCGGCCGACTCGTTCTTCACCGTGGCCTTGCCCTCGCCGGGCGTCGGGACGTTCTTCCACGTGCCCGAGCAGGTGGACATCTGCGGGTACTCGATCTTGTTCTCGGACGGGAACGCCTGGGTGTTCGACATGCCCGACTCGAGCGCCGCCGCGGCCAGGATCGGCTTGAACGTCGAACCGGTCTGGAAGCCGTTGCCGCCGCCCATCGCGGCGTCCACGTTGAGGTTGACGACGGTCTGGTTCTTGTTCGGGTCCAGGCCGTACGGGCGGGTCTGGGCCATCGCCAGGATCTTGCCGGTGCCCGGTTCCATCATGGTCGCGGCGGCCGACACCGTGTCGGTCACGTTGACCTTCTTGGTGACGGCGTTCTGGGCCGCGGCCTGCTTGTCCGGGTCCAGCGTGGTGTAGATGTTCAGGCCGCCGGTGTCCCAGAGCTTCTTGCGCTCCTCGACGCTCTTGCCGAAGGCCGGGTCCTGCTTGACGACGTGGCGGACGTAGTCGCAGAAGAAGCCCATGCCGGCCTGGGCGGTGATGCAGCCGTTCTGCGGGTCCTTGTACTTCAGGCCCAGCGGGGCGGCCTTCGCCTCCTTGGCCTGGTCCGCGGTGATGTGCTTGTTCTCGAGCATCTTGTCGATCACGACGTTGCGGCGCTTGACCGTGTTCTCGGGGTAGCGCACCGGGTCGAAGGACGACGGGTTCTGCACCATGCCGGCCAGCGTGGCGGCCTCGGCGACGGTCAGGTCCTTGTTGCTCTTGCTGAAGTAGCGCTGGGAGGCCGCCTCGACCCCGTAGGCCTGGTGGCCGTAGAAGGTGATGTTGAGGTAGTTGGTGAGGATCTGGTCCTTGCTCAGGTCCTCTTCCAGCTTGATCGCGACCTTGAGTTCCTGGATCTTGCGGCCCAGGGTCTTGCGCTGGGCCTCCAGGACGGCCGCCTGGTCGTCGCCGGCCTTCTCCACGTTGACGTTCTTCACGTACTGCTGGGTCAGCGTCGAGGCGCCCTGGGAGGCGGTGCCGCTCTCGGCGTTCTTGCTGATCGCGCGCAGGACGCCCTTGAGGTCGACGGCGCCGTGCTCGTAGAAGCGGGCGTCCTCGATGTCGACCTGGGCGTGCCGCATGAACGGCGACATCTGGTCGGCGGTGAGGACGGTGCGGTCGCGCTCGTAGACCTTGGCGATCAGCCCGCCCTTGGCGTCGAAGATCTGGGTGGCCTGGGTGAGCGGCGGCGTCTTGAAGTCGTCGGGGATGTTCTCGAAGCTCTCCGCCGTGTCCTTGGCGGTCAGGCCGATGGCACCGACCGCGGGCAGGGCGAGGCCTGCCAGCAGGACTCCGGAGAGCACGCTGACGCCCAGGAACTTCACGCCGTTGCCGACGTGCTCCAACGGTGATCCGCCGGTCCTGCCGCGCGGAGCTCCGGTGTTGCCTGGGGGCTGGGGGGCCTGGGGGCGCTTCGGTGCCATGAGGAGAACCCTACGTCCCGGAATCCCGCACATGTGGGCAGGTGTTCGCCTAGGCTTGTCACAAGCTTGCGACAGCTTCGGTGCGTCAACACCATTCACTCCAGTGGGTGGCGAGAGTTGCCCGAATTGCCCGTGGATGGCCGGGTTTTGAGCAAGCTGGGGGCTGCTGCACTCGTGTGAACGGTTGCGCTGCGTGATGACGCCTGTGGCGAGAGTACGGACTCCGCGGGTGGCAAGGCGTGCGACCTGCGATCACTCCAACGAGTGAGCTGACCGATACCCATAGTCCGATTGGGCCATTCGAGATTGAGCCCGAAGGGGCTGTTGCAAGCTGTCGTTCTTCCGTAACGTCCTCAACTGGCAACGGTGAACATGCCGTTGCCGCCGTGGGGGAGCCTCGAATACGGGAGAGGACGGCGCCGGGATGGGCTGGGTTGACGACTGGAGCGCGCAGGCCGCCTGCCGCACGAGTGATCCGGACGAACTGTTCGTCCAGGGGGCGGCGCAGAACCGCGCGAAGGCGGTGTGCAGCGGCTGCCCCGTCCGGACGGAGTGCCTCGCGGACGCCCTGGACAACCGGGTGGAGTTCGGGGTCTGGGGCGGGATGACGGAGCGCGAGCGCCGGGCGCTGCTGCGCCGCCGCCCGACGGTCATCTCGTGGCGGCGGCTGCTGGAGACGGCTCGCACCGAGTACGAGGAGTCCCTCGCGACCGGCGTGATACTGACGGACTACGCCCAGGCGGGCTGAGTCCGGCCGCACGGCGTCCGGGCCGACCGGCACCGGGCGGGCGCGCCCCCACGCCGCCCCGTCCCGTCCGTCCTGTTGCGTCCGTGCCGTACGTCCTGTTCGTGCCGTACGCCCCGTCCGTGCCGCATGTCCTGTCCTGCCTGCCGCCCCGCGCTGTCAGGTGCGGCACCGTGCTGCCTACGCCGCCCCGCTGAGCCGGTCCCCGATGGCCCGCAGCCCGTCCAGGTCGTGCACGTCGCCCGGCAGCGCCGGGACCTCCGCGATCGGCACGTCCGGGTAGACCGAGACGAAGCGGTCGCGGGTGCGGCGCTCCCGCCCCATGATCTGCATCCGCTCGGCGTGCAGTCGCAGCAGCCCGGCCGCGAGCAGCTCCGCCTCCGGCGAGGAGTGCTCCGAGCCGTTCTCCTCCAGCGCCTCGGCTGCCGCCAGCGCCCGCTCCGCGGTGAGCTGCGGGGCGCCCGTGCCGTGCACCCGGTTGAGCACCAGCCCGGCCAGCGGCATCCGGTCCGCGGCGAGCCGGTCGACGAAGTACGCCGCCTCGCGCAGCGCGTCCCGCTCCGGCGCCGCCACCACCAGGAACGCCGTGCCCGGCGCCTTGAGCAGCTGGTACGTGCGGTCGGCGCGTTCGCGGAAGCCACCGAACATCGAGTCCATCGCGCTGACGAAGGTCTGCACGTCGGTGAGCAGCTGGGCGCCGAAGATCTTGCCGAGGGTGCCGGTGAGCAGGCCGACCCCGGCGTTCAGGAAGCGCATCGCGCTGCGCCCGCCGACCTTGGCCGGGGCGGTCAGGATCCGGATCACCCGGCCGTCCAGGAAGGACCCGAGCCGGTTCGGCGCGTCCAGGAAGTCCAGCGCCGAGCGGGACGGCGGGGTGTCCACGACGATCAGGTCCCACTCCTCGGCGGCGCGCAGCTGCCCGAGCTTCTCCATCGCCATGTACTCCTGCGTGCCCGCGAAGCCGGCCGACAGGGACTGGTAGAACGGGTTCGCCATGATCGCCCTGGCCCGTTCGGGTTCGGCGTGGGACAGCACGACCTCGTCGAAGGTCCGCTTCATGTCCAGCATCATGGCCTGGAGCTCCCCGTCGCCGGTCACCTCCTTGACCACCCGGGGGGTGTTGTCGAGCTCCGTCAGGCCCATCGACTGGGCGAGTCTGCGCGCCGGATCGATCGTCAGGACCACGACCTTGCGGCCGCGTTCGGCGGCGCGCAGGCCGATCGCCGCGGCGGTGGTCGTCTTGCCGACGCCGCCGGAGCCGCAGCAGACGACGATCCTGGTCTTCGGATCGTCGATCAGCTCGTCCATCGCGAGCCGCTTCCCGGTGCTCCGCACCCCGCCGGTGGTCGCTCCGTCGGCCTTCGCGACGCCAGTGGTCGCGCCGCCGGTCCTCACGCTGCCGGTCCCCGTGCCGCCAGTCCCCGCGCCGTCGCTCGTCATGCCGCCCCCTGCCGCTTCAGTTCGCCCGCCAACCGGTACAGCCCGCCGAGGTCCACGCCCTCGCCCAGCAGCGGCAGTTCGTACGTCGGCAGCCGCAGCTGCTGCAGGTCGGCGCGCTGCGCGCGCTCCAGCTCGACCCGCTCGGCGTGCTCCCTGGCCTGCTCCAGCAGCGGGTCGAGCAGCGGCTCCACCGCCGCCCGGACCGTCTCCGGCTTGCGCGAGCGGCCCCCGAGACCGGCCTCCCCGAGCGCGAGGGCGACCTCCTCGCGGTGGTTCCCGTTCACCGCGGCCACCGCCGCCGCGTCCAGCACCGGCGGCCGGACCATGTTGACGATCACCCCGCCCACCGGGAGCTTCGCCTGGCGCAGCTCCCCGATCCCGTCCACCGTCTCCTGCACCGGCATCTCCTCCAACAGGGTGACCAGGTGCACCGCGGTCTCCGGCGACTTCAGCACCCGCATCACGGCCTGCGCCTGGGTGTGTATCGGGCCGATCCGGGCCAGCCCGGCCACCTCGGCGTTGACGTTCAGGAAGCGGGTCAGCCGCCCGGTCGGCGGGGCGTCCATCACCACCGCGTCGTAGCGGCGCCGCCCGTCCGGGTCCTTTCGCCGGGTCGCCTCGCAGGCCTTGCCGGTGAGCAGGACGTCCCGGACGCCGGGCGCGACGGTGGTGGCGAAGTCGACGAAGCCGACCTTCTGCAGCGCCTTGCCGGCCCGGCCGAGCTTGTAGAACATCTCCAGGTACTCCAGCAGCGCCTGCTCGGGGTCGATCGCCAGCGCGAAGACCTCGCCGGCGCCGGCCTCCCCGGCGGGCAGTCCCAGCTGCGCGCGGGAGACCGAGGCGATCCGGCGCTCCTCGTACGGGAGCGCGGCGATCCCGAAGAGCTCGGCGATGCCCTGCCGCCCCTCGACCTCGATCAGCAGCACCCGTCCGCCGTCGGCGGCGAGTGCCAGCGCCAGCGCCGCGGCCAGCGTGGTCTTCCCGGTGCCGCCCTTGCCGCTGACCACGTGCAGCCGGACGCCCTCCCAGTCGGGGTCGCGCCGGTCCGCCTGGCCGGGGGTGCGTGCCACGCTCCGCCTCCGTCCGTCTCCGTCCTACGGGCGCCCTCCTGTCGAGGGTGCGCCTCACCAGGGTGCCCTCTCGCGAGGGTAACCAGGGACCGCGCCGGATGCCCGGAGCACCGGGGGTTGACAGGCCTGATCCTGCCCTCTTTGTGCCCCACCTCACACGCCGGTCCGCGGACCGCGCGGATCGCCGCGGCGGCTCGTCTAGAGTCTGGCCATGACCAAGTGGGAATACATGACGGCGCCCCTGCTCGTGCACGCCACCAAGCAGATCCTGGACAACTTCGGCGAGGACGGCTGGGAGCTCGTCCAGGTCGTGCCCGGCCCGAACCCGGAGCAGCTGGTGGCCTACTTCAAGCGGGAGAAGAACGCATGAGCCTCGTCGAGTCGAAGCTCGCCGAGCTGGGCCTGACCCTGCCGCCGGTGGCCGCCCCGGTCGCCGCGTACGTGCCGGCCCTGCAGTCCGGCGAATTCGTGTTCACCTCCGGCCAGCTCCCGGTCGTCGGCGGCAAGCTGCCGACCACGGGCAAGGTCGGCGCCGAGGTGTCCCCGGAGGAGGCCAAGGAGCTCGCACAGACCTGCGCGCTGAACGCCCTGGCCGCCGTGAAGTCCGTGATCGGCGACCTGGACCGGATCGAGCGGGTCGTCAAGGTCGTCGGCTTCGTCGCCTCCGCCCCCGACTTCACCGGTCAGCCGGCCGTCATCAACGGCGCCAGCGAGCTGCTCGGCAAGGTGCTGGGTGCCGCGGGCGTGCACGCCCGCAGCGCCGTCGGCGTCGCGGTGCTGCCGCTGGACGCCCCGGTCGAGGTCGAGCTCCAGGTGCGCGTCAAGACCGACTGAGTGTGATCGCGGAGGCGGGGCCGGGCCTGTCCAACCCCGCCTCCGTGCGCTTAGCATCCGGGCATGGACCATCGAGCGACGACGCTGCCGATGCCGCCCGGCTGGCCCGCCCGGATCCGGGCGGTCGACTCCGGCGTGCTGACCCCGCCGGTGCCCAGGCCCGCCGCAACCGTCGTACTGCTGCGCGACACCGCCGCCGGGCCGGAGGCCTACCTGCTGCGCCGGCGCACCTCGATGGCCTTCGCCGCCGGGATGTACGCCTACCCGGGCGGCGGCGTCGACCCGCGGGACGCCGAGGTCGAGCCGGACTGGGCCGGCCCGCCGCCCGAGGAGTGGGCGCGCCGGCTCGGGGTGGACGAGCGGACGGCCCGGGCGGTGGTCTGCGCGGCGGTCCGCGAGACCTTCGAGGAGGCCGGCGTGCTGCTGGCCGGCCCGGACGCGCGCAGCGTCGCCGCGCCGCGCGACTGGTCCGCCGAGCGGGCCGCGCTGGAGGCGCACGAGCTGTCCTTCGCCGAGTTCCTCCGCGACCACGGCCTGGTGCTGCGCAGCGACCTGCTGGGCGGCTGGGCCCGCTGGATCACCCCGGAGTTCGAGGAGCGCCGGTACGACACCTGGTTCTTCGTGGCGGCCCTGCCGGCCGGTCAGCTCGCCGCCCTGGAGGTCGGCGAGGCCGACCGGGTCGCCTGGCTGAGCCCGGCCGCGGCGGTCCTGGGGTACGAGGAGGGCCGGTTCGGCATGCTGCCGCCGACCGTGACGGTGCTGCGCGAGCTGTCGCAGGTCAGGACCGCCGCCGAGGCGCTGGACGTGGCCGCCGCCCGTCCGCTGCCGCCGGTCCTGGGGCGGGCCGAGGTCCGCGGGGACCGCATGACAGTGCGCTGGCCGGGGTACGACGAGCTGACGATCGACGGGGAGTTCCCGGAGGACCCCCGGCCCACCGACTGACCGGCCCACCGACGACCGGCCCGTGAAAGACCGGCCCGTGGAAGACCCCCACCACCGCAGAGAAAGGACCGACGCCCGATGACCCACAACGAGGTGGCTCGCCGGACGGCACCCGAGATGCCCGCCCGGCGCCTGATCCCCCGCACCCCGGCCTGTGACAGTCCGGTCCCGTTCGTCGAGGTGGCGCAGCGCGCCCTCGTCCGGGCGCTGCCGCTGAGGGTCCTGCATCGCGACGGCGAGCGCGGCCGGTGAGCGGACTCCTGCCGGGTGACCCCGCCGCCGCCGTCGGCGGCGAGGCCACCCCCCGGGCCCTGTGCGTGCTGGCGCCGAACCCGTCGCCGATGACGCTGGACGGCACCAACACGTGGCTGCTCTCCGAGCCCGGCTCGGACCTCGCCGTGGTGATCGACCCGGGCCCGCTGCACGAGGGCCACCTGCGCCGGGTGATCGACTTCGCGGAGGAGCGGGGCAAGCGGATCGCGCTGACCCTGCTCACCCACGGCCACGCCGACCACTCGGAGGGCGCGGCCCGCTTCGCCGAGCTCACCCGTACCGAGGTGCGGGCCCTGGACCCGGCGCACCGGCTGGGCTCCGAGGGCCTGGTGGGCGGCCAGCGCCTGGACGTCGGCGGGCTGGACCTGCGGGTGGTGGCCACCCCCGGCCACACCTCGGACTCCCTGACCTTCCACCTGCCGGACGACGGCGCGGTCCTCACCGGGGACACCGTGCTCGGCCGCGGCACCACGATGGTCGCGCACCCCGACGGCCGGCTGGGCGACTACCTGGACTCGCTGCGCCGGCTGCACACGATGGCCTCCCACCACGGCGTGCGGATCGTGCTGCCCGGCCACGGCCCGGTGCTCGCGGACGCGCTCGGCGCAGTCGACTACTACCTGGCCCACCGGGCCACCCGGCTCGCCCAGGTGGAGACCGCGGTCGAGGCGGGCTGCCGGACCGCCCACGAGGTGGTCGAGCGGGTCTACGCCGACGTGGACCGGTCGCTCTGGCCGGCCGCCGAGCTGTCCGTACGGGCCCAGCTGGACTACCTGGAGGACCACGGGCTGATCCCGGGCCTCGACTGATCCTGGCCTCGGCTGACCCGGCTCCGCCGAAGGGCCCGGGCACGCCGAAGGGCCCGTCCGCACGGACGGGCCCTTCTGCGTGGTGTTGCGGGTGCTCGGAGCGTCAGCGCGAGCGGCGCGACAGCCGCTCGACGTCCATCAGGACCACCGCGCGCGCCTCCAGCTTCAGCCAGCCGCGGCCGGCGAAGTCGGCGAGCGCCTTGTTGACCGTCTCGCGGGAGGCGCCGACCAGCTGCGCCAGCTCCTCCTGGGTGAGGTCGTGGGCGACGTGGATGCCCTCCTCGGACTGCACGCCGAAGCGGCGGGAGAGGTCCAGCAGGGCCTTGGCGACGCGGCCGGGCACGTCGGAGAAGACCAGGTCGGACATCACGTCGTTGGTCCGGCGCAGTCGGCGGGCGATGGCCCGCAGCAGCGCGATGGAGACCTCGGGGCGGGCGTGCAGCCAGGGCTGCAGGTCCCCGTGGCCCAGGCCCAGCAGCTTGACCTCGGTCAGCGCGCTGGCGGTGGCGGTGCGCGGGCCCGGGTCGAACAGCGACAGCTCGCCGATCATCTCGCTGGGGCCGAGGACGGCCAGCATGTTCTCGCGGCCGTCCGGCGAGGCGCGGTGCAGCTTGACCTTGCCCTCCGCGACGACGTACAGCCGGTCGCCGGGGTCGCCTTCGTGGAACAGCGACTCACCACGGGCGAGGGTGACCTCGGTCATGGAAGCGCGCAGCTCGCCGGCCTGTTCGTCGTCGAGTGCCGCGAAGAGTGCGGCGCGCCGCAGAACGTCGTCCACGTGCTTCCTCCTTCTCGGCCGTCCGGCGGGTAGGCCGTCCGGCGCAAGTTCCGTTCAGTGTTCTGCGTCACCAAGCATGGCGCATGTCGCTCCGATCATATGAGGAGGGGGTGTGGCGAGGTGCGCCGTGCGGGGCCATTCGTACCGGCGGGTCATCGGCCGGGGAGCCCGGCGGAAGGGCGGGGGGCGTCCTGGGCGCCCGGCTGTCCGCCCTGGTCGAACAGGGAATCGCCCACCGCCGTACGGGCGTGCAGGACGGCGTGGCCCGCGCGGTGGGCGCTGGTCAGGCCCGCCGCGCGCAGGGCGGTGAGGTGCTGCGACACCCCAGCCGGGGACAGCCCGGTGCGGTGGGACAGCTCGGTGGTCGAGCCCGGGGAGTCCAGCTGGGCCAGCAGCCGGGCGCGGGACCGGCCGAGGACGCCGGCCAGCGCCTCCGTCCGGTCCGCCGCTCCCGGCGGGCGCTCCCACAGGGCGGCCGTGCCGCGGGCCGGGTAGATCAGCTGCGGCGGGTCGGGCGGCAGCACCCGGGTGAGCACCCGCGGCCAGGCGAACACCGAGGGCAGGAGCAGCAGCCCGGAGCCGGCGTTCAGCCGGGTGACCGCGCAGTGCCGCTGTGACAGCAGCAGCGCGCCGCCGTCCCAGCGGACGGTGTCGTGCAGCTCGCCCAGCATCCGCGCGGTGCCGTGCTCGGCGGCCTGCCGGGAGCGGTGGAAGACGTCCGCGGTGAGCAGCGCGCGGATCCGGGCCCAGTACGGGGCGAGCGCCAGCGCCCAGTACGCCTCGATGTCCGCGGCCAGCCGGGGCAGCTGTGCGGCCGGGTCGCGGTGCAGCGGCGCCAGGACGGCCGGCAGCCGGCCGCCCGCCTCGGCGGCCAGGATGTCGAGGTCGGCCCGGACCTGCCGGGCGCCGGTGGCGGTGATCGCGGCCAGCTCCTCGGCGAGCGTCGGGGAGAAGCCGGCGGGGGCGGGGTCGAGGAAGTCCGGCAGGTGGCCGGTGGGCGGCACCAGGGCGGCGAGCCGTTCCAGCGCGGGCCCGGCGGCGGCCAGCCGCTCGCGGACCTGCCCGGCCCAGCGGCGGTGCAGCGCCGGGACGGGGGAGCCGGCGAGGGCGCGCAGGCTGGTCACCACCTCCTGCATCGGCGAGACGGCGAACCTGGTCAGCGCCAAGTCCTGCGCGGAGAAGTCCAGTTCGGTGCGCATGCGGGCCCTCTCCGCGGAAGATTCAGCCTCAGCTTAATCACTGGTGCCGGCGGGGAGTCGGGCGCAGGATGCCTCCGTCCCCACCGATCCGTACGAAAGCCGGTGACACCCATGTCCACCACCACCGAGTCCCGCGCGCGGGCACTGCGGCTGCGCGAGCTGGTCGCAGGCGGCGTGCTCGTCCTGCCCAACGCCTGGGACGCGGGCAGCGCCGCCGTGATCGCCTCGGCCGGCGCGGAGGCGATCGCCACCACCAGCGGCGGCGTCTCCTGGTCGCTCGGGCACGGCGACGGCCAGCGCCTCGACCGGGCGGCCGCGGTCGAGGCGGCCCGCCGGATCGTGGCGGCGGTGGACCTGCCGGTCACCGTCGACGCCGAAGGCGGGTACGGGCCGCTGCCCGCCGACGTGGCCGAGACCGTGACGGCCCTGATCGGGGCGGGCGCGGCCGGCGTCAACCTGGAGGACTCGACGGCCGTCGGGGGCCCGCTCTTCCCGGTCGCCGAACAGGCCCAGCGGCTGCACGCGGCCCGGACGGCGGCGGCCGCGGCCCGGCTGCCCGAGCTCGTCGTCAACGCCCGCACCGACGTCTTCCTGTTCGGACTGGGCGGGCTCGACGACGTCCTGGTACGGGCCGAGGCCTACGCCGAGGCGGGCGCCGACGGCCTGTTCGTCCCCGGGCTGCTGGACCTCGACGTCCTCGCCGAACTGTGCAAGCGCTCGGCGCTGCCGGTGAACGCGATGGCCGCCCCGGGCGGGCCCACCGTCGCCGAACTCGCCGCCACGGGGGTGCGGCGAGTCAGCCTCGGCACCGGCCTCGCCCAGCTCGCGTACACCGCGGCCCGCCGCGCCGCCGCCGAACTGCTCGGCGCCGGCACACTGACGGAGCTCGACGGGGCGCTCGGCTTCGGCGAACTGAACGGGCTGTACCGGGGCTGACCTCCCGGGCGGGTGCGAACGGACCCCGGCTCCCTCAGGTGCTCAGGCGCTCAGGCGTAGAACTTCACCAGCTCCGGCACCAGGGCGTCGGCCGCCACGTCATGGGTCTGCCCGGCCAGCGTCCGGTACTCGGCGCCCGGTACGGCCGCGGCCACCGCCCGGGCCGGCGCCCGCAGCAGCTCCGGGCTGGCTCCGCCGTCCAGCACCAGGGTCGGCGCGGCGATCCGGGCCAGGACGTCGACCGGGACGGTCGCGCCGGTCCGCGCGCCCAGCGCCGCCGCGTCGTACGCCAGGGTGGGCGCGATCGCCTCGAACAGCGGCCACACCGGGGCGGAGCGCATCCCGTCCACCATCTCCGCGGGCATCCCGACGAAGGTCATGAAGGCCGCGACGGCGTCCCCGCGCCGCCCCTCGGCGATCGCCGCCTCCAACTCGTCGACGTACCCGACGAAGCGGGCGCTCTGCTCCTCCTCGGTGCTGAACGGCGGCTCGTAGACGGCGAGCCGGGCGATGTCGACGCCCGCGGCGGCGGCCCGCAGCGCGAGCGCGGCGCCCGAGGAGATGCCGAAGACGGCGGCCGATCCGCCGGCCGCGGCGATGACGGCGGCCAGATCCTCGATCTCGCGCTCCACGGCGAAGGGCGCCGTGTCGCCGCTGCCACCGCGGCCACGCCGGTCGTACGCCCACACGGTGTGGTGGGCGGAGAGCTGCTCGGCGATCGCGATGCCCGGGTCGAAGGCACGGTGGGTGGTCGCCCCGTCCACCAGGACGAGGGCCGGACCGGAGCCGGTGACGGTGCAGGCGAGGGCGGTGCCGTCGGCGGAAACTGCGGTGCTCATGGGATCTTCCTTCGGTCGTACGAGCCGGACATGGGGGTAGACCGGAGCGCGCCGCGGAACTCATCGCTCCCGCCGGAGATTTCTTCGGGCCGTCCTCTCCCGGAGCTCACCCAGGGGCGCCGCATGGAGATGTTTCACGGGTAAATTACCTGCTAATCTTCTTTCATGCCCACAGCCGCCCAGTTCCGCCAGGCACTCCGGGTCGGTCCGCCCGGAGACATCTGGCACAAACCCGCGCTCAGCGCCGTGGTGACCCTCGGCACCCTCAACCTCACCCTGCTCGCCCTCGGCCGGCTGGACCTCGCGCTCTACACCTCGGCCGGCGGCCTCGGCGCGCTGTACGGGCACGGCCTGCCCTACCGGGCTCGGGTGCGCACCCTGGTCGGCGTGCTGCTCGGCACCGTCCTCAGCACCGGCGCCGCGCTCACCGCCGCCGCACTGGCCCACGACGCCGTCGTCCTGGTCGCCGTGGCGGCCGTGCTCGCCGCCCTGCACAAGCTGCTCTGCGACGCAGCCCGGATCGGCCCGCCCGGCGCTCTGATCATCACCTTCACCAGCGCCGCCTGCGCCTTCGTTCCACAGCGCCCCGCCGAGGTGGCGCCGCACCTGGCGCTCACCGTGCTCGGCGCCGTACTGGCCTGGCTGGTCTGCCTGGCCCCCGCGCTGCCGCGCCCCTACGGTCCCGAGCGGATCGCCACCGCCCGCGCCCTGGAATCCGCCGCCCGGCTGCTCCGCGTCCGACCGGGCACGCCGGACGCCGCCGCCCGTACCGCCCTGGTCGGCGCGGTCGCCGCGGCGTGGCAGAGCCTCGCGCTCTCCTCCCCGGCCAGGCTGCGCGCCCTCGGCGACGCGCCCGAGCGGCTGCTGGTCCGCGCGGAATCGGCGCTCGCCGCGCCCGCCGATCCGGCCGCCGCCGACCGGTTCGCAGCGTGGGCCCGCGACCTGCGCCGGGGCCGCTCGCTGTCGCTGTCCGACCTCACAGAGGCGGAGGAAGCCGAACTGCGCGCCCACCGCCCCGGCCCCCGGCCCCGGCTGCGCGAAGCGCTGCGGCCCGGCTCCACGCTGCTGCCGATCGCCCTGCGGGTCGCGGTCGGCTGCGCCGCCGCCGGGTGGCTCTCGCTGGCGTTCGGCGTCGGCCGCCCGTACTGGGCGGTGGTCACCGCGGCCTCGGTGTTCCAGGCCAACAGCACGCTGTCCTGGCAGCGTGCACTGCAGCGGGTCCTGGGCAACCTGCTCGGCCTCGCGGTGTTCACCGCCGTCCTGCCGGTCGCGAACTCCGGCCCGGTCGCGCTGATCGTGGCCGGGCTGCTGTGCCAGTTCGGCGCGGAGGCGACGATCGCCCGCAGCTACTGGCTGGCGACCGTCTTCGTGACCCCGCTGGCGCTGCTGATGACCGAGTTCGCCGGTCTCCAACCCGCCCGGGCCCTGATCGCCGACCGCTGGCTGGACACCTGCGTCGGCGCGCTCACCGGCCTCGCCGCCTGCCTGCTGGTGACCAACCGCCGCGCCGCCACCCGGCTCACCCGCGCCCTGGCCGGAGCCGAGACCGCCGCCGACGAAGCCCGGACGGCCGCCGCCGGTGCCGAGTCCGCCGCCGCCCGTATCCGGCTCGCCGCCGCCCTGGTGGAACTGCGCGACGCCGCCGACACCGCCACCGGCGAGTGGCGCCGCCCCTCCCTCCCGCACCAGCGGACCGCCGACACCGAGCGGCACGCGCACCACCAGTTGGCAGCTCTGCTGGAGCGGCGCGGGGCCGTCTAGGATCGAACGGACCGCAGGCCGCAGAACCGGGAGCAGCACACGTGGAGGACGTCGTCGCAGGTGTGCTGCGCCAATGGGAGCGGGCCTACCCGGGGTTGGACACCGGCCCGATCGCCGTCCTCGGCCGGATCAACCGCTGCGCCGCACTGCTCCAGCAGACCCCCGACCCGCTCACCCGGGCCGGCCTCACCCGCGCCGAGTTCGACATCCTCGGCGCCCTGCGCCGCGTCGACCGCGAGCTGACCCCCACCCAGCTCGCCCGGGAGAGCTTCGCCTCCGGCGCCGCCGTCACCAAGCGCCTGCGGCTGCTGGAGAAGCGTGGCCTGGTCAGCCGCCGCACCGACGACCGGGACCGCCGGGTAGCCCACCTCGCGCTCACCGACGCGGGCCGGCAACTGGTGGACGGCCTGGTCCAGGAACTCGTCGCCCACGACCGCGCCCTGCTCGCCGGCCTCACCCCGGACGAGCAGGACCGTCTCGCCGAGTCCCTCGCGGGCCTGCTCAACAGCCTTGAGGGCACCGTGGGCCGCACCCTGGGCTGAGCTCGACGAGCGTGGCCCATCGACACGTCCGTGGATAACCCACACTCTCGCCGAGAGGCCGCGCATGACGGTGAGAGCGGCCGTCACATTCCCTGGGCGTCAGCGGGTTCTTGAGTGTGCCCACTGCCGTCAAGACCAGCTTCGGGCTGCCAGGACCCTGATCATTCGCACTTCCCCCTGTCAGGCAACCGCCACACGGACCCTTCATTGGACAACAGGCCCTGGCCAAGCCCGTTTTCCGCGCTTGATCGCCCACGGGCGGTGGCCCGGTCGGCGTAGCCTTCGTGCATGGCAGAGAGCAAGGTCCGGAAAGCGGCGGCGCCGAAGGCCGAGCCGGCGGTGAAGGCGGCGGTGAAGGCGGCGGTGAAGAAGGCGGCGGCGACGCAGCCCGTCGTGAAGCCGAGGAAGCCCGAGTCGCACCTGGCGATGGTGCGGCGGGCCCGGAAGATCAACCGTGAGCTGGCGGAGCTGTACCCGTACGCGCATCCGGAGCTGGACTTCGAGAACCCGTTCCAACTGCTGGTGGCCACTGTGCTGTCGGCGCAGACCACCGATCTGCGGGTGAACCAGACGACTCCCGCGCTGTTCGCGAAGTACCCGACGCCCGAGGACATGGCGGCGGCGAATCCGGAGGAGCTGGAGGAGATCATCCGACCGACCGGCTTCTTCCGGAACAAGGCGAAGTCGCTGATCGGCCTCTCGATCGCGCTGCGCGACGAGTTCGACGGGGAGGTACCGGGTCGTCTGGCCGATCTGGTGACCCTGCCGGGCGTCGGCCGCAAGACGGCCAATGTCGTTCTCGGCAATGCTTTCGGCGTTCCCGGCATCACCGTCGACACCCATTTCGGCCGGCTGTCCCGGCGGTTCGGCTGGACCACCGAGGAGGACCCGGTGAAGGTCGAGGCGGCCGTCGCCGAGATCTTCCCGAAGTCGGAGTGGACGATGCTGTCGCACCGGGTGGTCTTCCACGGCCGCCGGATCTGCCACTCCCAGAGGCCCGCCTGCGGCGCCTGCCCGATCGCGCCGCTCTGCCCGTCCTACGGCGAGGGCGTGACCGACCCGGAGAAGGCGCGCAAGCTGCTCAAGTACGAGATGGGCGGCCAGCCCGGGCAGCGGCTGAGGCCGCCGGCGGACTTTCCCGGCGAGGCGGCGGCCCGCGCGGACGCCGCCGCCCACGACGGGCAGGTCGCGGACCTGGCGGTGGGCGCATGACGGCGCGCTGGATCGAGCGGGACGGCCTGCCGGCTTGGCTGGAGCCGGTCCGGGAGGCGGCCGAGCGGGTGCTGCCGGAGCAGCTGAGCCGGTTCCTGCCGCCGACCGGGGGCGGCCGGGCGGCGGCGGTGCTGATGCTGTTCGGCGAGGGCCCGGAGGGGCCGGACCTGCTGTTGATCGAGCGGGCCCGTTCGCTGCGTTCGCATGCCGGCCAGCCGTCCTTCCCGGGCGGTGCGCTGGATCCGGAGGACGGCGATCCGGACGGCCCGGGCCCGATCGCGGCGGCGTTGCGCGAGGCCTGGGAGGAGACCGGCCTGGATCCGGCCGGGGTGCAGGTGTTCGCGGAGCTGCCCCGGCTGTACATCCCGGTGAGCCGCTTCGTGGTGACTCCGGTGCTCGGCTGGTGGCGCGTGGAGTCGCCGGTGCACCCGGTGGACCAGGGTGAGACGGGCGCGGTGTTCCGGGTGTCGATCGCCGACCTGGCCGATCCGGCGAACCGGGTGCGGCTGCGCCATCCGTCCGGCCACGTCGGCCCGGCCTTCGCGGTCGCCGGGCGGCTGGTCTGGGGCTTCACCGCCGGGGTGATCGACCGGGTGCTGCACCACAGCGGCCTGGAGCTGCCCTGGGATCCGTCCCGGGTCGTCGATCTCTCGGACGACGCCCTGGCACTGGTCCAGGGGGACCTCGAACACTCCCGCGCACTGCCGGGCGGCGATCCCGGGACCTTGTGACCGGCCGTCGGCACAGCCGGTCGGCGGGCCGTGGGAGGGTGTCGGAGTGAACGTCCTGGATGTGCTGCTGATCGCCGCTGCCGTGGGATTCGCCGTGTCGGGCTACCGGCAGGGCTTCGTGGTCGGTGTCCTGTCGCTGGTCGGCTTCCTCGGTGGCGGTCTGCTGGCCGTCGAGCTGCTGCCGCTGCTGCTCGACCACCTGAGCCCCGGCACGACGGCCTCGGTGGTGGCCGTCGTGGTGGTGATCGTGTTCGCCGCGATCGGCCAGGCCGTCACCGCGCACTTCGGCTGGAAGCTGCGCGGCCACATCGACCGCCGCCCGGCCCGGGTGCTGGACGCGTCCGGCGGCGCGGTGGTGAACGTCGTCTCGATGCTGCTGGTGGCCTGGCTGATCGGTTCGGCGCTGGCCGGGGCCTCGCTCCCGACGGTCTCCAAGCAGGTCCGCTCCTCGGCGGTCCTCGGCGGGGTGCAGAACGCGCTGCCCGGTGACGCGCCGAACTGGTTCTCGGACTTCTCCAAGGTGCTCGCCCGCAACGGCTTCCCGCAGGTCTTCAACCCCTTCGAGCACGAGCCGATCACCCAGGTCGACACCCCCGACCCGACGCTGGCCGCCAGCCCGGCGGTGGCGCGGGCCAAGCAGAGCCTGGTCAAGGTGGTCGGCACGGCGACGTCCTGCGGCAAGACCCTGGAGGGCAGCGGCTTCGTCTTCGCGCCGCACCGGGTGATGACCAACGCCCACGTGGTCGGCGGGGTCAGCGAGCCGACGGTGCAGATCGGCGGCCTCGGCCAGCTGTACGACGCCACGGTGGTCCGGTACGACTGGCAGCGCGACATCGCGGTCCTGGACGTGCCCAAGCTGAACGCGCCCGCGCTGACCTTCGCGGGCGAGGCGAAGACCAACGACAGCGCGATCGTGGCGGGCTTCCCGGAGAACGGCGCCTTCAACGTCCAGCCGGCCCGCATCCGCGGCCGGATCCAGGCCAACGGCCCGGACATCTACCACCGCGGCCAGGTGGTGCGCGACGTCTACTCGGTGCGGTCGGTGGTCCGCCAGGGCAACAGCGGCGGCCCGTTGCTCACCCCGGACGGCCAGGTGTACGGCGTGGTGTTCGCCAAGTCCCTGGACAGCGGCGACACCGGGTACGTGCTGACGGCGGCCGAGGTGCGCGAGGACGCCCAGCAGGGCAGCGCCGCGGGGGCCCGGGTGGACACCCAGGGCTGCGCGCTCTGACCCGACCCGCTACGGCCCCGTCCCGATCCCGCTCCAGTCCGCCAGACCCGCCAGGCCCGCCAGGCCCGCCAGGCCCGCCAGGTTCGGACCAGGGCGCGCCGACCCGGCGCGCGTCCGATATCCGGCGCACCGTCAGTCCTCCCTGGTAGCCTCGGCCGCGCTCACCCGTTCGGCTCAACCGGGCGCCGTCCCGGCGTGGGCCTGACGGGAGATCGTGGCAGTCCGATGATGGGTCATTCGCACGCGGTGAGCGGGGCGATGCTGTACGCGGCGTCGGCCCCTTTCCTGCCCCCGCTGCTGCTGCACACCACGCTGCAGCCGGCGGACATACTGATGGGCACGGTGCTGTGCGCGGGTGCGGCCCTGCTGCCCGACCTCGACCACCACGACGGCTCGATCGCCAACTTCCTCGGGCCGGTCTCCAAGGCGCTCTGCCGCGCCGTGGCCTGGGCCTCCGGCGGTCACCGGCACGCCACCCACTCGCTGCTGTTCGTCGCCCTGATGGGCGGCGGCACCTGGGCGGGTGTCACCTACCTGGGCCGCAACTTCACGCTGGCGCTGACGTTCTTCCTGCTGGCGCTCGCGGTCCGCGCGCTGCGGCTCTGCCCGCCGAGCAACGGCCCGGAGGCGTGGATCACCGTGATCGGCCTGGCCGCGCTCGGCACGTTCGGGATGAACACCTGGATGCCCAACGCGCCGGGGTGGCTGCCGTACGCGGTGGCGCTGGGCACGCTGGCGCACCTGCTGGGGGACTGCCTGACGAAGAAGGGCGCGCCGCTGCTCTGGCCGCACAAGGAGCGCTACGAGATCGTGCTGATCAAGCGCAGCGGCAACAGCGTCGAGACCAAGGTACTGGTGCCGATCATGTCGGTGGCGACCTTCGTCCTGCTGTGGTTCACCGCGCTGGCGCCGATCACGAACTGAGCGGCGTTCCGGGCGGTCGTCGACCGGCCGCCCGGCACCGGCCGCCCGACACGGCGCGGGGCCTCAGGTCTCGCGCCGTAGTCGTGCGCCCACCCAGCGGGCGCGCCGGCCGAGGATGCGCGGGATGCCGAGCTGTCGCCCCTCCGCGCGCTGACGGGGGGCGAGGCCGTCGAAGCCGAGGTCGTCCGCCCGGTCGGGGCGGTGGGCGGAACGCTGCGGGCTGTTCTGGCGTCGGCCGCGGGGGGCGGCGCCGCGATCGGGCATCCAACTCATACCGGTATGGATGCCCCTGGGCCGGTCGGGGTAATCGCCCGGAGTTGTCGAAACTGGCCTATGCGTTTGTCATATGAGGCGAACGTCAAGGGAGTTGGGCCGGTCGATCCGTCCGCGCCCCCTTGCCTCCGGCCCTCCCCGCCCCCGCCCCCTCATTGCCCGCAGTGGCGGTTCGTCACTCCTTGTGACGTCCGATCCAGTCCAGCAGCTCGGCCGTGAACTCCTCCGGCGCCTCCTCGTGCGGGAAGTGCCCGACCCCCGGCAGCAGCCGCCAGCGGTACGGCGCCGCCACGTACTCGCCGCCGCCGAGCGCGGTGTGCGACAGCAGCACCGGGTCCGCCGCGCCCTGGACGTGCAGGGTCGGCGCGGTGATCGGCTTCTTCATCCGCCGGGCGAACTGGATGCCGTCCGGCCGGGCCATCGACCGCAGCAGCCAGCGGTACGGCTCGATCGAGCAGTGCGCGGTGCTGGGGATCCGGATCGCTTGCCGGTAGGCGTCCACCGCCGCCTCGTCCAGGCCGTTCGGGCCGGTCCAGGAGGTCAGGTAGTGGCCCACCAGCTCGGCGTCGTCGGCCACCAGGCGGCGTTCCGGTATCCACGGCCGCTGGAAGCCCAGCACGTGCTCGAAGGCGGCGAACTGGCGCCGGTCGGTCAGCAGCGCCCGGCGCAGGTCCCGCGGGTGCGCGGCGGAGACCACGGTCAGGCTCTGGATCACGGACGGGCGCATCACCGCCGCCACCCAGGCCAGGGTGCCGCCCGAGGCGTGCCCGACCAGGTGCGCCCGGCGCTCACCGAGCGAGCGGATCACCCCGGTGATGTCCAGGGCGAGGTTGCCCGGGTCGTACCCGCGCGGGGTGCGGTCGCTGCCGCCGACGCCCCGCAGGTCCAGCGCCACCGCGCGGTAGCCCGCCGCGGCGAGCGCGGTCAGCTGGTGGCGCCAGGCCCACCAGTACTCGGGCCAGCCGTGCACCAGCAGCACCAGCGGGCCCGAGCCGAGCTCGGCGATGTGGAAGCGGGCGCCGTTGGCCGCGAGGTCGCGGTGCGTCCACGGGCCCGGCTGACGGATGCTCCACGGCTCTGCGTCCGCCGCCGCGGCGGCACCGGAGGCCCCGGCCGCCTCGGCGGGCTTCCGGCGGGGTACCAGGCCGGCGCCCTCGGCGGCGAGGCCGGGGCCGGAGTCGGGACCGGAACCAGGACCGGAGTCGTAGTCGGGGCCGGAGTCTGGACCGGAATCGGCGGACGGCTGCCCGGACACGGGCTTCTGGTCAAGCGGCATACCGAGAGCGTGTCACATCCGCGCGCCGGACACGTGCCCGCAGTCACTGTCGGCGGGTCCACGCGCCCCGGGCGGGACACGCCTGTTGACGGTTCCGACGGCGGTTCGAGGGCGCTCCGGGCGCGGGTCCGGCGACGGTACCGGGGCTGGTACCGGGGCCGGAATCAGGGGCAGCCCCGGCGGCAGCGCCGAGGGCGGTCCCGACGACGGTTTCGTTGACGGCCCCGCTCACGGCACCGCTCACGGCCCCGCTCACGGCACCGCTCACGGCCCTGCTCACGGCCCCGCCGACGGGCCGGGTCCGCTTACGGGATGCGGCCCAGGGCCCGGTCGATCTCCTCCTTGGTGGCCGGTCGCGGCCGGGCGTTCTTCAGCACGTCGGCGGTCTTCTGGGCGCCCTCGATGGTGCGGTGCGGCGGCTCGATCTTCTTGAACGAGCGGAACGCCAGCAGCCCGAGCAGCACCGCGAGCACCAGGTAGGCGCCGGCCACGATGAGGAACGACCAGCCCAGCGACAGGCCCAGCGCGTGGATGCCGAACGCCGCCGCGGCGCTCAGCATCGGGATGGCGAAGAGCGCCACCACGCCGGCGACCGCCAGCGAGACACCGCCGGAGACGCCGCGCTTGACGTCCGCCCGGATCTCGGCCTTGGCGAGCGCGATCTCGTCGTGGACCAGCGCGGACAGGTCGGCGGTGGCCGCCGCGAACAGCTGCCCCACCGAACGCTCGCCCTCGTACGGGGCCCGGCCGTTGCTGAACGGGTCTGCGGCTCCTGCGGGCATCAGCGGTTCTCCTCTGCGGCTGTGCGGCGTGACGCCGCCGCGGATGTGCGGTTCCGGGGCCGTGGGGGTTCCGGAGGCGTCAGTGGATTGTCGACAGCTCAGAATCATGCCCCTACCGGTCAGTCGGACACCACTCCGGGGCCCCGCCGGAGGGACGTGTCCCGGCTCCGGACGGCCTCGGGGCGGCCTCTGGGCGGTCCCGTGGCGGCGCAGGGGCTCCGAGGGCTGCCGAGCACGCGCCGTCCGGGCAGGCCGGCCGGACGAGCCGTCAGCGGGCCGTCCCGGGCTGCCCGGGCTGCCCGGGCTGCCCGGGCTGCCCGGGCTCGGGCTGCCCGGAGTCGCCGGGGTCAACAGTTCCACCGGAGTGCCCGGCACCACCGAACTCCCCAGCTCCACCGAACTCCCCAGCTCCACCGGAGTGCCCGGCGCCACCGGAGCGCCCGGTGTTCCCGGAAGCCCCGCCGGCCAGCGGCCGGGCCGGTTCGGCGATCCGGGCGCGCCAGGCCGGGTCGTCCTCCTGGTAGACGTCGGGGATCCCGTCCCCGTCCAGGTCCCGGTCCTCCTCCTCGCACAGCGCGCGGTAGTGCCGGTTGCGCAGCTTCAGCAGCACCGTGGCGACCGTCGCGCAGATCAGCGAGCCGACCAGGACGGCGGTCTTGGCGCGGTCGGCGAGCGCCAGGTCGTCCGGGAAGGCCAGCTCGCTGATGAGCAGCGAGACGGTGAAGCCGATGCCCGCGAGCACCGACACGGCGACCATGTCGGCCCACTTGAGCTGCGGGTTCAGCTCCGCCCGGGTGAACCGGGCGGTCAACCAGGTGCCGCCGAATATGCCCACCGACTTGCCTACCAGCAGGCCGATCACGATGCCGAGGGGGGCGGCCTGGGTGAACACCTCGCGCAGCGCCGGGCCGGAGACGACCACCCCGGCCGAGAACAGCGCGAATACCGGGACGGCCAGACCGGCCGAGAGCGGGCGGACCAGGTGCTCGATGTGCTCGCCGGGGGAGTGCTGCTCGTCGCCCTCCCGGTGGCAGCGGAGCATCAGGCCCATCGCGACGCCCGCGACCGTGGCATGGATGCCGCTCTCGTGCATCAGCGCCCAGGTGACCACGGCCAGCGGCACGAACAGGTACCAGCCGTGGACCCCGCGCCGGTGCAGGAACCAGAACAGCACCAGCCCGGCGAAGGCCAGCCCGAGCGCCCAGAACTTGATGCCGGAGCTGTAGAAGATCGCGATGATGAGGATCGCGATCAGGTCGTCGACGACGGCCAGGGTCAGCAGGAAGGCGCGCAGCGCCGAGGGCAGATGGCTGCCGACCACGGCCAGCACGCCGAGCGCGAAGGCGATGTCGGTGGCGGTCGGGATCGCCCAGCCGCCGGGGTGCCCGCCGCTGCCGGAGTTCACCAGGGCGAACAGGATCGCGGGCAGCGCGACCCCGCAGACGGCGGCGACGACGGGCAGCGCCGCGGCGCTCGGTGTGCGCAGCTCACCCGCGACGAGCTCGCGCTTGAGCTCGATCCCGGCGACGAAGAAGAAGATCGTCAGCAGCCCGTCCTTGGCCCAGCTGGCCAGGGAGAGGTCGAGGTGCAGCGGGGTGGAGGGGCCGACGGTGTAGTCGAGCATGCTCTCGTACGCGTGCGGCCAGACGTTGGCCCAGATCAGCGCGACCACGGCGGCGACCAGCAGCAGGATGCCGCCGACCGTCTCGGTCCGCAGGGCGTCGGTGACGAAGGTGCGCTCGGGCAGTGACAGCCGGCCGAGGAACTGCCGGCGGCGGGTCGTCGGCTCGTGGACGGGCGGCTGGTCGGTCACGGGGGACCTCCTCAGGGGCTGGGAGCGGCAACGGATGCACGGGTGGTGCAGTTGCCGACCAGACTTCCCGGCGCGCCCAGTGACGCCCGGATTCCTGCCAGAGGCCCTTGATGCGTCCTTAGCAGTCTAACGGGACGTTCAAGTGGCATCCGGATTGTCCTGTTAAAGGACTTAAGCCCTGTGGGCCGGTCCTGCACCCTGGAGGAGCAGCAGTCCGGCACCCGAACGGCCTCAGCCGCACCTGATTGGGTGAGCTTGTTCCCCTCCCCGGCCGCAGTCGCTGCCCGGCCGTGACCTCCTGAACGCCCCCCGACCTCGTCTGCGGACTCTCGGCTGCAGACGGCTGCGCCCCGGACGATGACCACCGTCCGGGGCGCAGCCGTCTGTTCGGTTCGGCTCAGCCGTTGCCGTTGCCCGTCTGCGGCAGCTGGGCCTGGATCAGGCTCATCACCGAGCTGTCGGCCAGGGTGGTGGTGTCGCCGACCTCGCGGCCCTCGGCGATGTCGCGCAGCAGGCGGCGCATGATCTTGCCGGAGCGGGTCTTCGGCAGTTCGCCGACCACCTTGATCTGCTTCGGCTTGGCGATCGGGCCGAGCGTGCGGCCGACGTGCGCCCGCAGCTCCTCGACCAGCTCGGGGCTCTCGGTGGCGCCGCCGCGCAGGATCACGAAGGCGACGATGGCCTGACCGGTGGTGGCGTCGGTGGCGCCGACCACCGCGGACTCGGCCACGGACGGGTGGCCGACCAGGGCCGACTCGACCTCGGTGGTGGAGATGTTGTGGCCCGAGACGAGCATGACGTCGTCCACCCGGCCGAGCAGCCAGATGTCGCCGTCCTCGTCCTTCTTGGCGCCGTCACCGGCGAAGTAGCGGCCCGGGAAGCGCGACCAGTAGGTGTCGATGTAGCGCTGGTCGTCGCCCCAGATGGTGCGAAGCATGGACGGCCACGGCTCGGTGAGCACCAGGTAGCCGCCGGAGCCGTTCGCGACCTCGTTGGCCTCGTCGTCCACCACGGTGGCCGCGATGCCCGGCAGGGCGCGCTGGGCCGAGCCCGGCTTGGTCTCGGTGACGCCCGGCAGCGGGCTGATCATGATGGCGCCGGTCTCGGTCTGCCACCAGGTGTCCACGATCGGGGTCTTGCCGGCGCCGATGTGCTCGCGGTACCAGATCCAGGCCTCGGGGTTGATCGGCTCGCCGACGCTGCCCAGCACCCGCAGCGAGGACAGGTCGAACTTCGCCGGGATGTCGTCGCCCCACTTCATGAAGGTGCGGATCGCGGTCGGCGCGGTGTAGAGGATGGTCACGCCGTACTTCTGGACGATCTCCCAGAAGCGGCCCTGGTGCGGGGTGTCCGGGGTGCCCTCATAGATGACCTGGGTGGCGCCGTTGGAGAGCGGCCCGTAGACGATGTACGAGTGGCCGGTGACCCAGCCGATGTCGGCGGTGCACCAGTAGACGTCGGTCTCCGGCTTGAGGTCGAAGACCGCGTGGTGGGTGTAGCTGGCCTGGGTGAGGTAGCCGCCCGAGGTGTGCAGGATGCCCTTGGGCTTCCCGGTGGTGCCCGAGGTGTAGAGGATGAAGAGCGGGTGCTCGGCGTCGTGCGCCTCGGGCGCGTGCTCGGTGGACTGGCGCGCGGTGATCTCGTGCCACCAGACGTCGCGGCCCTCGGTCCACGGGATGTCCTGCCCGGTACGGCGGATCACCAGGACGTGGTCGACGCCGTCGGCCTTGGTGAGCGCCTCGTCGATGGCCGGCTTGAGCGCGGAGGGCTTGCCGCGGCGGTAGCCGCCGTCGGCGGTGATGACGAGCTTGGCCTGGGCGTCCTGGATGCGGGAGGCGACGGCGTCGGCGGAGAAGCCGCCGAAGACCACCGAGTGGGTGGCGCCGATCCGGGCGCAGGCGAGGATCGCGACGACCGCCTCGGCGATCATCGGCAGGTAGACCGCCACCCGGTCGCCCTTGCGGACGCCGAGCTCCAGCAGCGCGTTGGCCGCCTGCGAGACCTCGTCCTTGAGCTGGGCGTAGGTGATCGAGCGGCTGTCGCCGGGCTCGCCCTCGAAGTGGATGGCGACCCGCTCGCCCAGGCCCGCCTCGACGTGGCGGTCGACGCAGTTGTACGCCACGTTGAGCTTGCCGTCGGCGAACCACTTGGCGAACGGCGGGTTGGACCAGTCGAGCGTCTCGGTGGGCTCGACGGCCCAGCTGAGGCGGCGGGCCTGCTCGGCCCAGAAGCCCAGACGGTCCTCGGAGGCCTGCGCGTACGCGGCCGCGGTGACGTTGGCGGCTGCGGCGAGCTCGGTCGGCGGGGCGAAGCGCCGCTCCTCCTTGAGCAGGTTGGCCAGGCTCTCGTTGCTCAACGCGCACTCCTCATCGAGTCATGATCTGGGGCGATCCCGTGCGTGGGGATTGTCCCGTGTGTCCCAGCGCACAGCTCACCAGGCGAATGGGGCAGTTGACAAGAGGCTCCTGCGAATTGGTGTAGACCTTTGACCGACGATCGGACGATTGCCGGCACTCTCCGCCGGGCGGCAGCGGAAAACGGTACGAGGGCTGGTGGGCCCGTGCCCCGGCCCGCCCGGCGGGGACACGGGCCCGGCTCTCAGGCGGCCAGCTGGGGGCCCTCCCCGCCGCCGACGGCCGGAACGAGGCCGTCCTCATTCACCCGTTCGGCCGGTGGGGGGCCCGTCCGGGCTCCGACGCCGGTCCGATCGCGGGGCTCCGGCCGCACGTCCGGATGGGCCTCCGGGCGGGCCTCCACCGGGCTGAACGTCCCACTGGTGCGGTCCAGGACGTAGGCCTGGGCGGTCGCGAAGTCGAAGTACATCCCGACCAGCCGCAGGCTGCCCTCCTCGACCCGGCGCTCCACCGCCGGATTCGCCATCAGCTGGTCCAGCTGCTGGACGACGTTGGTGATGCAGAGCTGCTCCACCGGATCCACCGCCGACCGGGCGGCGAACTCGGCGGGTGCCCGCCGGAGCCGGTCCAGCGAGCCGCGGCCGTTACGCAGCCAGCGGGCCAGCGGGGTGGGCGGACCAGGGCGCTCGTGCACGCCGTCCAGCAGGGCCTTCATCGCGCCGCAGCCGGAGTGGCCGCAGACCGTGATCGAGCGCACCTCCAGCACCTCGACCGCGTACTGCACCGCGGCGGCCACCGAGTCGTCGGCCGCGCCGGGCTCGAAGGGGACCGGCACCAGGTTGCCCACGTTGCGGACGGTGAAGAGGTCGCCCGGGCCACTGCTGGTGATCATGCTGGTGACCATCCGCGAGTCCGCGCAGGCCAGGAAGAGCTGCGAGGGCGTCTGCCCCTCCCGCGCCAGCCGGGCGAGTGCGGGCCTGATCAGCGGCGCGGTGTGCAGCTGGAACCCCCGGACGCCGTCCAGCAGCCGGTCGTGCGGGTCCTCCTGCTGCTCGATGCAGTGGTGGCCGACCCAGGGTGTCCAGGCCCGGCAGCGGTGCGGGCCCGGCGAACTGCCCGCGCGTACCGTGCCGTCGGGGTCGAGCACCTCGTCGTCCCGGCGCCTGGTCACCATCGAGACCCGGCCGCCCGCGTCCTGGTGGCCGCCGCGCCAGGTGTGCAGCGTCTCGTACGCGGCGTGGTCCAGGAAGGATCCGTCGTGGACCACGGTGACCTCGGCCCCGGCCGGGATGTCGGCCAGCGCCCGGCTGAGCCGGGGCACGGCGGTGAACGTGAGCGGGCCGTGGGTCCGGACGGTGACCGAGCCGTCGGACCCGGGCTCGACGTCCACGTGTGCGCGGGTCAGCCGGTAGAGGGCGAGCAGCACGGCGGTGCCGGCGCCGAGGGCGACGCCCCACAGCACCCCGGCGGCCACCACGGCGACCACGGTGGTCAGGTAGACGGGGAACTCGCGGTGCCGGTGCACATTGCGGATGTGTGCGGAGCTCACCATCTGCAGCCCGACCACCAGCACCAGCGCGGCGAGCGCGGCCAGCGGGATCCGGCTCAGTCCGCCGGTCAGCACCAGCGCGGCGGCCAGCACCCAGACGCCGTGCAGCACCGAAGACCACCTGGTCCGCGCACCGGCCTGGACGTTGGCGGTGCTGCGCACGGCGCCGCCGGCGATCGGCAGCCCGCCGACCAGACCGCTCACCAGGTTGGCGAGGCCCTGGCCGCGCAGCTCGCGGTCGAGGTCGCCGGTGCGGCGGGCCATCCGGTCGATCGCGACGGCGGACAGCAGCGACTCCACGCTGGCGACGGCGGTGACGGTGAGGACAGCGGCGATCAGGCCGAGCGCCGGGCCGTGCGGCAGAGCGGGCACGAACGCGTGCGGCTGCCAGGCGGGCAGCTCGATGTGGGCGAGCCGCAGGTCGAGGGCGAGGGCCAGGGCGGTGGACAGGGCGATGGCGACCAGCGGGCCCGGCACCTTGGCCACGCGGGAGCCCAACCCGCCTGCACGGCCTGGGAGTCGGCCGAGCCTGGGCCAGCCCAGCAGGACGGCCACGGTCACCGCGCCGACCAGCATCGCGTGCGGGTGCGGACCGGCCAACTGCCCTGGCAGCGCGAGGAGGTTGGCGATCGCGGAACTCTGCGGCGAGCCGCCGAGCACGACGTGCAGCTGCGCGATGGCGATGGTGAGCCCGACCCCGGCCAGCATGCCGTGCACGATCGCGGGTGAGACGGCGAGCGCCGTCCGGGCCACCCGGCGTGCGCCGAGGAGGAGTTGGAGCAGGCCCGCGGCGAGGGTGATGGCGCAGGTGGCCTGCCAGCCGTACTGCATGATCAGTCCGGCGGTGATCACGGTCAGCGCTGCCGAGGGACCGCTGACCATGAGCGTGGTGCCGCCGAACAGCCCGACCACGATGCCGCCCACGGCCGCGGCGGCGAGGCCGGCGGTGAGCGGGGCGCCGGTGGCGAGCGCGATGCCGAGGGAGAACGGCACGGCGATCAGGAAGACCACGAGCGAGGCGGAGAGGTCCTGCGCCCAGCGGATCCGGGCGCCGGGGCCCGGTGGTGCGTGGTCGGTGGTGTCGGAGGCGATGGGGGCGCTGGAGATGTCGAGGGTCATTTTCTTCCCGTCTGTCCGGGGGAACGAACGCAGTCAGGTCCGGCGGTGAGTCCGGGGTGGGGCTCCGGGCGGATCGGCTGTCGTGGGTCGCGACGGTGTGGCGGGATGGCGTGGCGCGGCGGGGAGTGCGGGTGTCACCGGCCGGCGTGGACCATCGGGCCCGCCAGGGGCCTGTGCGAGCTGCGGGATGTCTCGCCGAGGACCGTCGGGACGGACCATCAAGACTCGGTAAACCGAGGGTAATGAAAGCTTTGCACAGCGTGGCTGGGGCAGGGAAGTGGAAAACCCCCTGATTCACCCCAACGGGTGGTGGTCGAACCGCCGGGAATCTGCTGGTGGCGGGCGGTGGGGCGCGGCCGGCCGGCCGGCCGGCCAGGCAGGCGGCCAGGCAGGCGGAGCGGCCGACGGGCCCGGGCACGCCGAACGGGCCGCGGCCTCCCCGGGGTGGCGGGAGGCGGCGGCCCGTTCGGGCGCGACGGCGGACGTCAGGCGTGGGCGCCCGCCGGGGCCGGCCGCTCGCCGCTCTCCGCGAACTCACCCGGCACGAAGCCCTCGTCCACCTGGGTCGCGAGGTCGATGCCGACCTTGGCATTGGCCCAACCCTCCGCGTTGCGGCGGTGGAAGAGCACGGCCTGCGCGGTGTAGCGGTGCGCGTCCCGCCGCCCGTACGCCGCCTCGGCCTCGGCTCGGAGCTCCTCCAGCACGGCCCGGTTGGCCGGCTCCAGGGACTTCAGCGGCGGCTCCGCGCCCTGCTCCAGGCGGCGCACCCAGTCCGACTGCCCGAAGGTGGTGAGCAGGTCGTCGCCGACCTCGCGGCGCAGGAACGCCAGGTCGTCCGGGCTGTGCACCTTGTTGCCGACCACCCGCAGCTGCACGCCGAAGTCGCGGGCGTAGTCCCGGTACTGGCGGTAGACGGAGACGCCCTTGCGGGTCGGCTCGGCCACCAGGAAGGTCAGGTCGAAGCGGGTGAACAGGCCGGAGGCGAACGAGTCCGAGCCCGCCGTCATGTCGGTGACCAGGTACTCGTCGGGGCCGTCCAGCAGGTGGTTGAGCAGCAGCTCCACCGCGCCGACCTTGGAGTGGTAGCAGGCCACCCCCAGGTCCTCCTCGGTGAAGGCGCCGGTCGCCAGCAGCCGGACCGAGCCCTCGTCCAGCGCGATCGGGCGGGCGCAGGCGGCGTAGACCGGGTTCTCCTCGACGATCCGGAGCAGCCGCGAACCCCGGCCGGGCGGCGTGGTCTTGATCATCTCCTCGGCCGAGCGGATCAGCGGGTTGCTGCCGCGGAGGTACTCCTTGATCTCCGGCAGATGCGCGCCGAGTGAGGGCAGTTCGGCGGCCTGGGCGTCCGTCAGGCCCAAGGCCGGGCCCAGGTGTTGGTTGATGTCCGCGTCCACGGCGATGACCGGCCGTCCGGCGGCGGCCAGGTGGCGGATGAACAGTGCGGACAGCGTGGTCTTCCCGCTGCCGCCCTTGCCGACGAAGGCGATCTTCATCTGGGGACTCCGGCTCTCGCTCAGGGCCCTCGCTCCGGGCCGCCTGCCAAGGGTCGCGTCCGGCGGGGAGGGCGGCCCTAGTTGGAAATAGTTATCGTCTCCGATAGTGGCCATGCTAGCCCTGGTTTGGGCTCCACTGGCGGAGGGAAGTGAGGATTGCCTCTAACGGGTGATGCGGGGTTGCTGTTCCGGGAGGGGCGGCCGGTTCATTACTCTCGGGTAGGTGAGCACTGGAACAGATCCCCTCGCCCCGCTGGCCCAGCTCCCCGGGGTGCCCGACGCGGTCGCCGAGGTGCGCAAGGCCGTCGACCGGCTCTACGGCCACCGGGTCATGCGTCGCCGCGCTGCCGAGGTCACCTCCGAGTCCGCGCTGCGCGGCGCCCGCGCGTCGGCGGCCCTGGGTGGGGCCGACTGGCCGCTGGAGGAGGTCCGCCGCCGTACCGACTTCGGCGCGGACGCCGAGGCCCGCGCGGTCGGCGCGGCCCTTCGGGTCTCCGCCGAGGCCGGCCAGCTGCTCAGCATCTGGCGGCACTCGCCGCTCCAGGTGCTGGCCCGGCTGCACCTGCTCGCCGTCGGCGAAGGCGAAGGCGACGGCGGCCCGGTCGCCGGGCGCCCGCGACGGGCGGGGGAGGGCGCCGAGGAGTTGTTCCCACTGGAGCTGCAGCCGGTGGAGAGCGTCGAGGTCGAGGCCGTGGACGGGCCGCTACCCGTGCTGCCGCCCGCTCCGGGCGCGGAGGAGGTCGCGGCCCGGCTCGACCAGCTCTCCCGGCTGCTCGTGGCGCGCGCGGAGGGCCAGGGCGTGGGCACGCCGGCCCTCGTCGTGGCTTCGGTGGTGCACGGCGAACTGCTCGCGCTGCGGCCGTTCGGCGCGTACAACGGGGTGATCGCGCGGGCCGCCCAGCGGATCGTGCTGATCGCCGAGGGGCTCGACCCGAAGGCGATCTGCCCGGCCGAGGTCGGCCTGGCGGAGCTCGGCACCGCTTCCTACCGCCGGGCCCTCGCGGGCTACCTGGCGGGCACCCCCGAGGGGATGGCGGCCTGGGTCGCGCACTGCGGCCGTGCGCTGCGGCTCGGCACGCGGGAGAGCACGGCGGTCTGCGAGGCGATGCAGCGCGGGATGGCCTGAGCGGCCGGACGGGGCATGCGAAAGGGCTCCGTGAAGGAGCCTGAGTAGGGGCCCGTGCACAAAGAGATGCGGCGGCACCTGATCCTGCCGGGTGCCGCCGCTGGTGCAGATACCGGGTGACCATGCATGCACCGGAATGCCGATCAGACGGGGATCCTGCCCGTTCGTCTGGTCCGGCGGCCCGACAGCGGGTCGGCTGCATGTGGGTGCCCGGATATCTGTACGTGCGGTCCGTGGGCCTGAACTGCGTTGTCGGTTTGACCTCTTCGGTCCTGACCGGGTCTCGCGGGCCGTGCTTCCTTTGTATCGCGTTTCGGGCGAAAGGGGAACCCGAAAAGAGAAGCATGTTCGGATTGACCTTTTTGTCCAGGCCGGTCTGGGCCTCTTCAGGCGCGGGGGCGCCGCCGGCGGGCCAGGTACCAGACCACCCCGGCGGTCACGAGGGCCGTCCCGACCGCCACCGCGGTCAGCACCGAGCCGCTCGGGGCGGAGAACTCGGGCAGCCGCCGCCGCAGTTCCACCGGCTTGTCGAAGACCAGCACCGGCCACTCCCTGGCCTGCGCCTCCTTGCGCAGCGCGCGGTCGGGATTGACGGCCGACGGGTGCCCGACCGCCTCCAGCAGGGGCAGGTCGGTGGAGGAGTCACTGTAGGCGTAGGACGAGGCCAGGTCGTAGCCCTCGGCCTGGGCCAACTCCCGGATGGCCGTGGCCTTGTTCTCGGCGTAGGCGTAGTACTCGATCTCGCCGGTGTAGCAGCCGTCCTCGACCTTGAGCCGGGTGGCGATCACGTGGTCCGCGCCGAGCAGTGCGCCGATCGGTTCGACCACCTCGGAGCCGGAGCTGCTGACGATCACCACGTCCCGGCCGGCCGCGTGGTGCTGCTCGATCAGCGAGGCGGCCTCGTCGTAGATGATCGGGTCGATCAGGTTGTGCAGGGTCTCGGCGACGATCTCGCGGACCTGCTGGACGTTCCACCCGCGGGTGAGTGCGGAGAGGTACTCGCGCATCTTCTCCATCTGGTCGTGGTCCGCACCGCCGACCAGGAAGACGAACTGGGCGTACGCACTGCGCAGTACGGCCCGACGGTTGATCAGGCCGCCCTGGTAGAAGGGGCGGCTGAAGGCAAGGGCGCTCGACTTCGCGATGATGGTCTTGTCGAGGTCGAAGAAGGCCGCCGTGCGCAGCCCGCCCGACCGGGGGCGGCCGGGTGTGTGGAGCTCTTCGGGCCCGGTGGGGTCGCCCTGGGACTCGTCGGCGTGGTCGTCGGCGTTCTCGGTGGTGTCCACGGGAACCGAGGATAGAGGGAGCCGGAAAACACCCCGCCATTCGGTGTACTCGCGGGCGTCCGGGTTTGTGTTTCTGGCCGCTCGGGTACACCATGGAAGTCACGGATCGTTCGCGACCGTGCTAACCCGGTCCGGCTCCTCCCCCCCGAGTCGGGCTGTGGATAGACGACCCCCGCTCTCCCCCCCGGCGGGGGTCGTCGCACGTCCAGGGCCATTTTCAGGGCTTGAAGCCCCTTCGCGACGCATGGCGCGCGAGTCCTGCCGACGGTGTACGGGGGGTGTCGACAGCCCGGGCCGCCCACCACCTTTCGTCACTGTGCGTCGCCGTTTGCTCATGGTGACCGGCTGGCGCACGGCTGGTTCCGATCGGCGCCGCGGGGCCGTTTCGCGGGGCGCTTGGAAGACGGTAGGGGTACCTGCGGAAGATCGGCCGGACGTGGCGCGGCGGCCCCCGGTTCATCTCGGTGACCTCCATTCGTCAATTCTTTGCCGATTAGCCCCCCGCCCGGGTGAACGTTTTTATCCACAACCCCGAGTTATCCACAGGCAATCGGAACGTGGATGACGGAATCCGGATCTTCCCCCACCGTGATGGTCGGCGGCGGTCGCCCGGCAGGGCCTCATTCCTTCCTCTTCCAGAGGTCTGCCGGGCGGCCGTCCGCCGGAACCGTCCGACGTGCGCCCCGACCGCCCCTGGTGGCCGGCGGCGCGGAGGGGAGACCACCATGTCGACGCCGATCGCCGACCACGTCACCGCCGAGGGCCCCGGGGCCGCCGGGCCGCTCGTCGTCACCGAGGACGACGGCCTGGCCGAGCACCTGCTGCGGCTCTGCGCGGCGGCGGGCACCGAGCCGCTGCTGGTCCGAGGGGCTCCGCCGACGCGGGAGCTCTGGGAAGCGGCCTCGCTGGTCCTGGTCGGGGACGACCAGGCCGCACGCTGCTCCGGACTGGGCCGGCGCACCGGGGTGCTGCTGCTCGGGCTGGACCTCGACGACCCCGGAGTGTGGGTGAGGGCCGTCCAACTCGGCGCCGAGCACGTGCTGTTCCTGCCCGACGCGGAGGCCTGGCTGCTCGACCGGATCGCCGACGCGGCCGAGGGCGGCGGACCCCCGGCGGTCACCGTCGCGGTGCTCGGCGGCCGGGGCGGGGCCGGGGCCTCGACGCTGGCCTGCGCGCTGGCGGTCACGGCCGCGCGGGCGGGCCGGCGGACCATGCTCATCGACGGCGATCCGCTGGGCGGCGGACTCGACATCCTGCTCGGTGGCGAGATGGCCCGCGGGCTGCGCTGGCCGGACCTGGCCGGTTCCCGCGGAAGGGTCAGCGGGGCCGAGCTGGCCCGGGCGCTGCCGGCGCTCAAACGGCTCTCCGCGCTGTCCTGCCTCTCCTGGGACCGCGGCGACACCCTGACGGTGCCGCCGGAGGCCATGCGGAGCGTGCTGGCCGCCTCCCGGCGCCGCGGCGGGCTGGTGGTGATCGACGTGCCCCGTCACCTCGACGCGGCCGCCGGGCAGGCACTGGAGCAGTCCGACCTGGCGCTGCTGGTGGTACCGGCCGAGCTGCGCGCGGTGGCCGCCGCCGACCGGGTCGCAGCGGCGGCCCGGATGCGGCTCGGGGACGTCCGGGCCGTGGTGCGGCCGGTGCGGGCCGGCGGGCTCCCGGCCCACCGGATCGCCCGCGGGCTGCGATTGCCGCTGGTGGGGGAGCTGGAGCCGGAGCCGGGCCTGGCCCAGGACGTCGAGCGGGGCGTCCCGCCGGGGATCCGGGAGGACGGCCCGCTCGCGCGCTTCAGCGCGACCTTCCTGAACGAGGTGCTGCCGCCGGTGCCGGCGGTCGGAGGAGGTGTGTACTGATGGTCCGTCTGCGCAGAACGGGCCTTCGGGCCGGCGCGCCCGGTCCGGGCGCCGGTGCGCGGGAGCACCGGCTGCTCAGGAGCGTGCCGCCGCCCGGCGGGCCGCCGGAGGCCGAGCACGGGCCCTGCCCGTACGGCCGCACGGCCCGCGAGCAGCGGACGGCGGCCCTGGTGGACGCGGTCCGGCTGCGGCTGGCCGAGTCGGGGGCGGCTCCGACGGCGGGATCGGTCGCCGCCGCGGTGCGGGCCACCCGCCCGCCGCTCGGCGGGGACGAGGTCCTGGACACCGTGCGCTCGGTGCGCGCCGAACTGGTGGGTGCGGGCCCGCTGGACCGGCTGCTGGCGGCGCCGGACGTCACGGACGTCCTGGTGAACGGTCCGGAGGAGGTGTGGGTCGACCGTGGCGGCGGCCTGCACCGGGCCACCGGTATCCGGTTCGCCGACGCCGAGGCCGTCCGGCGGCTGGCCCACCGGCTGGCCACCGCGGCCGGGCGGCGGTTGGACGACGCCCGCCCCTGGGTGGACGCCCGGCTGCCGGACGGCACCCGGCTGCACGCCGTGCTGCCGCCGATCGCGGCCGGCTGCACGCACATCTCGCTGCGGGTCTGGCGGCCCCGGCCGTTCACGCTCGACGAGTTGGTGGCGGGCGGGGCGCTGCCGCCGGAAGGCGCCGACCTGCTGGCCGGCATCGTGCGGGCGCGGCTGTCGCTGCTCGTCTCGGGCGGGACGGGCTCGGGCAAGACCACGCTGCTCGCGGCGCTGCTCGGCCTGGTCGGGCCGGACGAGCGGATCGTGGTCGCCGAGGACTCCGCCGAGCTGCGGCCGACCCATCCGCACGTGGTCCGGCTGCAGAGCCGCCCGCCCAACCAGGAGGGACTGGGCGAGTTCACCCTCCGGGACCTCGTCCGCCAGGCGCTGCGGATGCGCCCGGACCGGCTGGTGATCGGGGAGGTCCGCGGGGCCGAGGTGTCGGACCTGCTGGCCGCGCTGAACACGGGGCACGAGGGCGGCTGCGGCACCGTCCACGCGAACACGGCGGCGGACGTGCCGGTCCGGCTGGAGGCGCTGGGCTCGCTCGCCGGGCTCGACCGGCCGGCCCTGCACAGCCAACTGCGGGCCGCGCTCGACGTGGTGGTGCACCTGGTCCGGGATCCGGGCTCGGGGCGGCGCCGGGTGGCGGAGATCCACACGCTGGCCGGGGACCGCGACGGGCTGGCGGTGACCACGCCCGCGGTGGCCTTCCCCGCGGCGGGCGGTCTGGTACGCGGGGCGGGCTGGGAACGGCTGGTCGGGCTGCTGGCGGCGCGCGGGGAGGGCCCCGGGGAGGGGCGCCGTTCCGAGGCAGGGGCCGAGGCGGGGGCGGGGGCGTCATGAGCGTGGTTACGGCGGCTGCGGCGGTGATGGCAGCCGGGTTGGCGGGCCCGGCGGTACGGGCGGTGGAGCTCGCCTTCGTCCTGCTGCTCGGCGGGTGTGCGACTGGCGCCCTGGCGCTGCTCGGCGCCTGGAGCAGGAAGGACCGGTGAGGGATGGCAACGGAGGTCGAAGATATGACGCAGGATCAGGTCGCGCTCTACTGGGTGACGGCGCTGTGCCTCGCCACCGTCGCCGCGTGGCGCGCGGTGCAGGAGCAGTTGCCGGGAGGGCGGCGCTCCAGGCTGGTGCTCGCGGGCAGCGGACCTCCCGCCCGAGGGCCGGGCCCGGAGACGGCGGGGCGGGTGCGGATCCGGCTGCCGGAAGCCCTTGTTCCCGAACTGCTGCTCCTGCCGGCGGGGTTGGCCGCCGGGCAGGTCGCCGGTTCACCGGTGCCAGTGCTCGCTGCAGCCCTGGCCGTCCTGCCGCTGCGCAGGTGGCGGTTGCGGCGGCGCCTGGCGGCGGAGGCCGGGCAGCGGTCCGCCGCCGTGGTGGAGCTCTGCGCCGGGCTGGCCGGGGAATTGCGCAGTGGCGCCACACCGGAGCAGGCACTGCACCTGGTCACGGCGCGGCTGGCAGCAGACCCGGCCGGGTTGCGCAGGCTGGGCGAGGAACCGGTGGCGCGGCTCGCGGCCGGTCGCTACGGCGGGAACGTGCCCGCCGCGTTCCACCTGCTGGCCGAACTGCCGGGCGGGAGCGGGGCAGCGGCCATCGCGGCCTGCTGGCGAGTCGCCGCCGACAGCGGGACGGGTCTGGCCGCCGCGCTGGACCGGGTCGCGGAGGCGCTGCGCGGCGAGCGGGCGTTGGCCGAGGAGATCGCCGGTGAACTGGCCGGGCCGCGGGCGACGATCGCCGTCCTGACCGCGCTGCCGGGTGCCGGGCTGCTCCTCGGCGCGGCGCTCGGGGCCCACCCGCTGGACGTCCTGCTCCACACACCCGGCGGATTGGGCTGTCTCGTGGCGGGGGCGGTCCTGGAGGGCCTGGGGGTGCTCTGGACGGCGCGCATCGTCCGGTCGGCGGCCAGGGGCGCGCTGGAGGCACCCCAGGGACACGGGAGGCGCCGCAGAGCGCCCGATCGTGCGGCGCCCGTGCTTCGAACGGGCGATCCGGACTGCGGGCTGTCGCGGGTGCGGGGAAGGGCCCTCGCGGTCAGGGCGCGGGTGAGGGCGGTGGTGGAGTGATGCGGGGAGGCGCGTGGGCGGTGGCCGTGCTCCCGGCCCTGGCGGTCACCGCGGTACGGGTACCGGCGCTGGTGCGCGGCCGGGTGAGACGGCGGACAGCCTTCGCCGGGGCCCGTGGGCGAGCGGAGGAGCGGCAGCGGGCAGGGCCTGTGGCGCCGGGCGTCGAGCGGCGCCGCCGGTTGGCCCTGGCCGCCGGGGCCGGACTGGGGATGGCACTGGTGGTCGGGGGCGGCGCCGGGCTGGTCGTCGGCGTGCTGGTGGCGGTGGGTGCCCACCGGTGGGCGGGCGGGGCGCGAACGCCGGAGGCCCGTTCGGCAGCCCGCCAGGAGGAGCTGCTGACCAGGCAACTCCCGCTCAGTGCAGAACTGTTGGCGGCCTGCCTCGGTTCGGCGGCGCTGCCCTCCGAGGCCGTGGCGGCGGTCGGCCGGAGCGTCGACGCGCCGATGGGCCCCCGGCTGATGGCGATCGGGGCCGAACTGGCCCTGGGCGCACCGCCGGAGCTCTGCTGGGGCCGACTCGCCGAACAGCACCCGGCGCTGGCGCCGCTGGCCCGCTGCCTGGTGCGGACGAGCCTCGGCGGAGCCCCCGCCGCCGAGCCGCTGATCGGGCTGGCCCAGGAACAGCGGACGGCGGCCGCCCGCGCGGCACACGCCAGGGTCCGCCGGGCCGCGGTGCTCGCCACCGCGCCCTTGGGGCTCTGCTTCCTCCCGGCCTTCGTGCTGATCGGGGTGGTGCCGGTCGTCATCGGCCTCACCAGCGGCTTCGCGCAGGCGATGTGACCGGGAGTCGGAACACGTGAATCGAGAGACAGGAGAGATCGATGACTGCAGTGATCGCGATCAGGCCCGGCGCCGGGCGCCCGCTCCGACGACTGCTCGGGGCGTGGCGGCGGAAGAGCCGTTGGGCGGCCCGCCGGATGCGCGGGGTGGCCCGGCACCGCGGCCGGTCGGACGCGGGAATGACCACCGCCGAGTACGCGGTCGGAACGCTGGGCGCGTGCGCCCTCGCGGCCGGGCTGTACAAGGTGGTGACCAGCGAGGCCATCACAGGAGCGCTGACCGACATGCTCCAACGGGCGCTCCATGCGGCCTGAGGCCGTGCGCCGAGACGGTCGGGCGAGTCAGCCGAGTCAGGCGAGTCGCGTGAGTGGTGGGAGTTGTGCGCGTCAGGTGAGCCGGGTGAGGTCGTGGCGGCCGGGCCGGCGCGGTGACGGCGGCTTCGTCACCGCGGAGACGGCGGTGGTCCTGCCGGCGCTCGTGCTGCTCGCGGCGATGCTGGTCTGGGGTGTGCTCGCCGCGGCCGCACAGATCCGGTGCGTGGACGCGGCCCGGGTCGGCGCCAGGGCGGCCGCCCGCGGGGAGGCGGACGCCGTCGAACTCGCCCGCGCGGCAGCCCCGGTGGGCGCGCAGGTGCGGGTGGCGCTGGCGGCCGACACCGTGCGGGTGGACGTGGACGCGCCCTGCGCGGCGCCGGGCAGCCTCGGCGGGCTGCTGACCGTACGGGTCGGTGCGGGGGCCGTGGCGGCGCGGGAGGACGTGCTGGTGGGAGTCACGGAAGGAGGTGGTGGCCCATGGCCGTCCTGACCGGGCTGAGGGCGTGGGTCGAACGGGCGGTCCGGGCCCGCGGGGGACGGGCGGCCGCGGCGGGCGGCCGGGGGGCGGACGCGGGCTCGGCGACGGTCTGGCTGCTCGCCCTGGCGATGCTGGGCACGGCGGTGTTCGCCGCGACGATCGCGGTCGGCTCGGTGATCGCCGCCCGGCACCGGGCCGAGTCGGCGGCGGACCTCGCGGCCCTGGCGGCGGCGGACCGGCTGCTGCTGGACCCGGACGGCGGCTGCGCCCGGGCCGCCGGGATCGCCGCCGCCCAGGGCGCCGGCCTGGTGTCCTGTGTGGTCGACCGGTCGGCGGACGCCGTCGAGGTGGTGGCCGAGGTGGGGGTCGGCGGGCTCCCGGTGCGCCTGCCGGTCGGTCCGGCGCGGGCGAGGGCCCGGGCCGGACCGGTGCGGGCCCCGGTCAGCGCCGCCGAGGACGGCCTGGGCGGTGCCCCGAGCGGTGCGGCGGCGGCCTCATGAACCGTCCGGAGCTCCACCGTCCGGCACTTCACCGTCGGGCGCACCGTCCGGGCCTGCCTCGGTTGCCGTCGCCTCTGACGCCTCTGACGCCGCTGACGCCGCTGACGCCGCTGACGCCGCTGACGCGTCTGGCCCCGCTTCCTCCGCCGTGCTCCCCGGTGCCCCCGCGAGCAGGATGTCCAGGATCCGGACGGCGGCCGCCTTGTCCAGTGGATCGTTGCCGTTGCCGCACTTGGGCGACTGGACGCAGGACGGGCAGCCGCGCTCGCACTCGCAGGACGCGATCGCCGAGCGGGTGGCCGTCAGCCACTCGACCGCCCGGTGGAAGCCGCGTTCGGCGAAGCCGGCCCCGCCCGGGTGACCGTCGTAGACGAACACGGTCGGCAGCCCGGTGTCCGGGTGCAACGGGACGGAGACGCCGCCGATGTCCCACCGGTCGCAGGTGGCGAACAGCGGCAGCAGGCCGATCGAGGCGTGTTCGGCGGCGTGGGCGGCGCCGGGCAGCTGGTCGGGCGGGATGTCCGCGTCGAGCAGCTGGTCCTCGGTGACGGTCCACCAGACCGCCCGGGTGCGCAGCGTCCGGGGCGGCAGGTCGAGCTTGCTCTCGCCCATGATCTCCCCGGTGGAGATCCGTTTCCGGAGGTAGCCGACCACCTGGTTGACCACCTCCACCGAGCCGAAGCTGAGTCGGCCCTCGCCCCATTCCACGGTGGTGTCGGTGCCGAGGACGGAGATGGAGGTGATGTCGCGGGCGGCCGTGGTGTACGGCGGGTCGGCCGGTTCCACGAGGGCGACCGAGTCCTCCAGGTCGAACTCCCGGACCAGGTAGGTGCGGCCCTGGTGGAGGTGGACGGCCCCGGTGTGGACGGTGGTGTGCGAGGCGGCGGCGTCCACCGTGCCGAGCAGTCGGCCGGTGTCGGCCTCGACGATCTGCACCGGGCTGCCGCCGCTGCCGCGCAGGTCCACGGCGTCGGCCGCGCGCTCGCGGCGGGTCCAGTACCAGGAGCCGTCGCTGCGCCGGCGGAGCAGGCCGCGCCGTTCCAGGACCGGCAGCAGCGGCGCCGTGGAGGGCCCGAACAGCTCCAGGTCGGCCTCGGTGAGCGGGAGTTCGGCGGCGGCCGCGCACAGGTGCGGGGCGAGCACGTGCGGATTGTCCGGGTCGAGCACGGTGGCCTCGACGGGCGCCGCGAACAGGGCCTCCGGGTGGTGCACCAGGTAGGTGTCCAGCGGGTCGTCCCGGGCGATCAGGACGGCCAGCGCGCCCTGGGCCTCGCGGCCCGCCCGGCCCGCCTGCTGCCAGAGCGAGGCCCGGGTGCCGGGGTAGCCGGCCATCAGGACGGCGTCGAGGCCGGAGATGTCGACGCCGAGTTCGAGGGCGGAGGTGGAGGCGAGGCCGAGCAGCCGGCCGCTGTGCAGGGAGCGCTCCAGAGCCCGGCGTTCGTCGGCGAGGTAGCCGCCGCGGTAGGCGGCCACCCGGTCGGCGAGCGGGCGGCCGAGCTGGTCCTGGGTCTGCAGGGCGACGAGTTCGGCGGCGCGCCGGGAGCGGACGAAGACGACGGTGCGGGTCTGGCGCTCGACCAGGTCGGTGAGCAGGTGCGCCGCCTCGGCGGTGGCGGTGCGGCGGACGGGCGCGCCGTGCTCGCCGACGTTCTCGGTCAGCGGCGGCTCCCAGAGGCCGAAGACCATCGGCCCGCGCGGCGAGGCGTCCTCGGTGACGGCCACCGCGGGCAGCCCGGTGAGGCGCCGGGCGGTCGCGGCCGGGTCGGCGGTGGTGGCGGAGGCGAGCAGGAAGGTGGGCGAGGAACCGTAACGGGCGCAGATCCGGCGCAGTCGGCGCAGCACCTGGGCGACGTGCGAGCCGAACACGCCCCGGTAGCTGTGGCACTCGTCGACGACCACGTAGCGCAGTGCCTTGAGGAAGGAGGCCCAACGGGCATGGCCGGGCAGGATGCCCCGGTGCAGCATGTCCGGGTTGGTGAGCACGTACGAGGCGTACTGGCGGACCCACTCGCGCTCCTCGGGCGGGGTGTCGCCGTCGTACAGGGCGGCGCGGACCCTCGGCGGGGCGAGTTCGGCGGCCCGGCGGCGCTGGTCGGCGGCGAGCGCCTTGGTCGGCGCCAGGTAGAGCGCGGTGGCGCCGCGGCCGTTGCGGGCCTCGGTGCCGGTCAGCAGGTCGCTGAGGACCGGGGCCAGGTAGCCCAGCGACTTGCCCGAGGCGGTGCCTGTGGCGATCACCACAGTCTGACCGCTTTTCGCCAGGTTCATCGCTTCTGCCTGGTGCGCCCAGGGCTGCTCCACGCCGACGGCGAGCGCGGCGGCCACGATCTCCGGGCGGATCGACTCGGGCCACGGCGAATAACGTGCAGGTCGGGCGGGAAGGTGCTCCGTATGGGTGAGTCGATCGGACCGCCCCCGGCCGGTGGCCAGGGTCGCGAGCAGTGCCTCGGGCAAGGTGTGTCGGGGCGGCATGGGGATCCAGTGTGTCACCGGCGTGACGGAGAATCGCCGTAAGCCATCGTGCGGGCATGGTCACAGGTGGTTGAATGTGGCCGTGACGGCCGTATGGCCGTGGGTCGCAGCGCTGAGGCTTGCCACGCGTTCGCTGGGCGCGCCCGGGCTCGCGACCATGCGGTGGCGGCCGTCCGGCCGAGGATCGCACATGACGTAGCAAGGCAAGGTGCTGGAGGTTCCGTGGACCTGTCCCTGTCGACCCGTTCAGTCGGCGATCGTACGGTCGTCGAGGTTGGCGGCGAGATCGATGTGTACACCGCCCCGAAGCTGCGGGAGCAGCTCGTCGAGCTCGTCAACGACGGCAAGTACCACCTCGTCGTCGACATGGAAGGCGTTGACTTCCTCGACTCGACCGGCCTGGGTGTGCTGGTGGGCGGTCTGAAGCGAGTGCGTGCCCACGAGGGCTCGCTGCGCCTCGTCTGCAACCAGGAGCGCATCCTGAAGATCTTCCGCATCACCGGCCTGACCAAGGTCTTCCCGATTCACACTTCGGTGGACGACGCGGTCAGCGCGACCGACTGACGCGGCCGGGCCGGCCCCCGTGGGCCGGCCCGTTCGTTCTTGGCGTCCGGAGTGCCTGGGCCCGCGCGGCCCGGCACGTCCCGGCCGCTTCTGGGCCGGTCCGAGTCGGCCCGCAGGGGGCCGCACCTCCGGCCCCGGTCGGAGCACCCTGAGGGGGAGAGATGGCAACCGTCGAACTTCGATTCAGCGCGCTTCCCGAGCACGTGCGGACGGCCCGCTTGGTCGCCGCGGCCGTCGCCAGACGGGCCGGGGTCGACGAGTCGGTGCTCGACGAGGTACGGCTCGCGGTCGGTGAGGCTTGCTCCCGCGCGGTCGGACTGCACCAGCGTGGCGGCATCGGCGGAACGGTGCGGGTCGCGCTGACCGACCAGGAGAAGCGTTTCCTCATCGAGGTCGAGGACGAGACCGGCCCCACCGCCGTCCCGGCCTCCGACGCCGCCGAGGGCGGCGAGCCGGACGAGGACACCCTGGGCCTCGCCGTGATCACCGGCCTGGTCGAGGACCTGGAGGTCACCAACGGCACGGACGGTGGCCTGATTCGGATGAGCTGGCCGGTTTCGGTCGAATCCTTGGCGGTCTGAGGGGTCGCTGTTGTCGCTGTCCCGTGCGGCCGCCTTCCGCCGGGCCGTTTCCCGCTGTGCCGCCTTCCCGCGCCTGGCTGCCACGTGCCCCCGTGTGTCCGGCCCTCGGGCAGTGCGTTGACAACCCGTCGAGTCCGGCGGTTCGCTGCTTCCGGCACGACCGGGTCCGATCGCTGATCGGGCCTCGTCGCGAAAGAGGAAGTCCATGCGGATCCGCATCCTGTGGCCGGCCGGGCAGGCGACTGCCACGCTGGACGCCACCCCCGCCACCGAGGCGCTCTGGGCGCAGTTGCCGATCAGTTCGTCGGCGAGCACCTGGGGTGAGGAGGTCTACTTCGGCACGCCCGTGAGCGTGCCGCGCGAGGACGGCGCCCGGCAGGTCGTGGAGCCGGGCACGGTCGCCTTCTGGACCGACGGGGACAGCCTCGCGCTGCCCTACGGGCCGACGCCGATCTCGCGCGACGGCGAGTGCCGGCTGGCCTCGCCCTGCAACGTCCTCGGTGCGCTGGACGGGGACGCCGGGGTGCTGCGCACCGTTCGGCCGGGCGACCCGATCCGGGTCGAGCGGGCCTGAGCCGCGGCCGAGGGCGGGTCCGGCGGCGCCATCGGGACGCCCTGCGCTGCCGGGTCGTCGCCGACGATGGGTAGCCCGGACCGGGAACCGGGGCGCGGAAACCGGCCGTGTAGGTTCGACGACCGAAGACGACCGAAACCGAAAGGCTTCTCCCGGTGAACAAGCGACTGTTGGCCGTACCCGCCCTCGGCGTGCTGCTCGCGTTCGGAGCCGTCGGCTGCGGCGGCGACGACAACAGCAAGCAGCTGGAGTCGTGGGCGTCGAACGTCTGCGGCTCCGCCAAGGACCCGATCGCCCAGGCGCAGGCCGCGCTCGCCGACACCGGCCAGGTGAAGACCGGCGAGGCCCCGGCCGACCTGCAGAAGCGGCTCTCCACGGACATCGGGCGGCTGGCCAAGACCAACCAGGACATCGCGTCCGCCATCGACTCGGCCGGCGCGCCCAAGGTGCAGGACGGCGCGACCCTGCAGAAGGACACCGTCGACGAGCTCAAGAAGGCGTCCGACGGCTACCAGGAAGTCCAGAAGAAGCTGGACGCGCTGCCCAACAACGACCAGGCGAAGTTCGCCGACGGGCTGCGCAGCGTCGCCGACCAGGTGCAGCAGCTGGCCTCGCTCTCCACCCAGGCGCAGGGCAAGCTGCAGCGCGGCGAACTCGGTGCCGCGATGGCCAAGCAGGAGGGCTGCAAGCCGTCCCCGACCGGCGGCGCGACCACCGCCCCGACCGGTGTGACCAGCGGTACCCCGGCGCCCGCCGGTGCGAGCACGCCCCCGGCCCCCGGCGCGACCGACACCCCGAGCGCCCCGGCCAGCACCCCCGCGCCCGGCGCCACCACCCCGGCCGCCCCCGCTGCCCCGGCCGGCACCCCGGCTCCCACCGCGAGCTGATCGATGGGGGAGTCGGGACGGATCCGGCCGTGACCGCGTAAGGACGACGGAAGCCGGTGCAGCCGGTGCGGCTCGCAGGAGCGGCACCGGCTGCCTTGGTGTGTCGTCGGCCGGGAGTCGGGAGTCGGGGCAGTCCACGAGGTGTACGACTGGGCGCGAGGATGCCTGGCGGGGCGCGCGTGGCAGCCCGGCGCTCCCGCCGGGAACCCCGATGGACGCGCCGGCCATCAGTTCGGCGTACGTCGGCGTACGTCGGCGTGCTGGCGGAGGGCGGCCGGGCCCGGAGGCGGTCCTCGGGGGACCGGCGGGGGACAATGGCGGGGTGATCAGTAGCCCCGTTCTCGACCCGACCCGCCTCGCCAAGCTGCGCGAGGCGCTGCTCGCCGCCTCCTTCACCGCTGACGGGTGCCTGGACCTGCTCGGACCCACCGGTTATGCGGCGTTGGCCCGCAGCGAGGCGGTTCCGGCGCTGCGCGCGACGCGTGGCGGCAGTCCGCTGGAGACGCTGGTGCGGCTGTTCCTGCTGCAGCAGCCGGTGCCGTACCAGGCGGCCGCGGCCGCGCTGCCGGTGGAGGACTGTCTGGCGGACGGCTGGCTGCGCCCGGACGGGGATCTGGTGCGTGCCACCGTCGATGTCCGGCCGTACGCCAACGAGGTCGCCGGGATGCCCAGTTCGGACGCCTGGGTGGTCTCCGACCTGGGCTGCGCGGTGGGCGGCGCGGGCGGCATCGGCTCCGGTGAGACCGCGCACGGGGTGGCCCGCAAGGACCTGGTGCTGGGCGTCGGCGGCGCCTCGACCACGCTCGCCAACATCACCGTGCGCCACCCGGTCCGGGCCGCGCTGGACCTCGGCTCGGGTTCCGGCGTGCAGGCGCTGCACGCGGCCCGGCACGCCGCTGCCGTCACCGCCACCGACCTGAACCCGCGCGCCCTGCGCTTCACCGAGCTGACCCTGGCGCTGTCCGGGTTCGACAACACCGAGGTGGCCTCAGGGAGTCTCTTCGAGCCGGTCGGGGAGCGGAAGTTCGACCTGATCGTCTCCAACCCGCCGTTCGTCGTCTCGCCGGGCGGCCGGTTCACCTACCGGGACGGCGGCATGGCCGGCGACGAGCTGTGCCGCACCCTGGTCCGCGCGGCCGCCGACCACTTGGAGCCCGGCGGCTACTGCCAGCTGCTCGCCAACTGGCAGCACGTCAAGGGCGAGGACTGGCACGAGCGGCTGGCCGGCTGGGTCGCGGGCACCGGGCTGGACGCCTGGGTCGTCCAGCGCGAAGTCCAGGACGTGGCCCAGTACGCCGAGTTGTGGCTGCGCGACGGCGGCGACCACCGCGGCCCCGGCGGCGACTACCAGGCCCGGTACGGCGAGTGGCTGGACGCCTTCGAAGCGGCCCGGGTCGAGGGCATCGGCATGGGGTGGATCACCCTGCGGGCGAGCGGCGCCGAGCGCCCGACCGTCCGGGTCGAGGAGTGGCCGCACCCGGTGGAGCAGCCGCTCGGCCCGCACATCGAGGCCTGGTTCGGCCGGCAGGACTTCCTCCGCTCGCACGACGACGCGGCCCTGCTCGCGGCCCGCTACGTGCTGGCCGACGAGGTCGTCCAGGAGCAGGTCGGGGCGCCGGGCGCGGAGGACCCGGAGCACGTGATCCTGCGTCACAACCGGGGCATGCGGCGGGCCACCAAGGTGGACACGGTCGGCGCGGGATTCGTCGGGGTCTGCGACGGGACGCTGTCGGCGGGCGAGATCGTGGACGCCATCGCGCAGCTGCTCGGCGAGGACCGGGTGGTGCTGCGGGACCGGGTGCCGGAGTCGTTGCGGCTGCTGACCGAGCAGGGGTTCATCGACCCGGTCCGCTGAGGCGCGGCGCACTGAGCCCAGGTCCGCCGAGCCCAGGTCCGCCGAGCCCAGGTCCGCCGAGCCCAGGTCCGCCGAGCCCCGGCCCGCGGAGAGGTCGGAAGCCGGTTCACCGTCCCGTACCCCCTGGTTCGTCCGGCGGCCGCTGACCGGCTGCCCCCCGTTGGCCCTCCGCTGTGAGGCTCTGTCCACAGGCTGTGGACAGGGCTGGGGAGCCGGGGGCCAGGGATGGACACGACGACGGCGACGGCGGCCGGGCTGGTGCTCGGCCTCTTCGGTGGCGTGCTGCTGCTCTGGTGCGCCGCCGAAGTGCGCCTTCGCCACCGGGTGCGCCGCCAGGGGGTGGCCGCCGTGGCCACGGTGGTCGCCGAGGACGACGCGCACAGCCAGCTGGACAGCGCGCCGCTGCTCTCCTTCTCGGTGCCGCCTTCGGTCGGCGGCCCCGGCGGGTGCCGGATCGCGGGGCTCGTGCTCACGCGCCCGCGTGGGCACACCCCGTTGCGCCGTCCGGATCGTTTCGCCCCCGGCACCCCGGTGCGGATCTGCTACGACCCGGAGCGCCCGAGCCGGGTGGTGCTGGCGACCGGCGAGATCAGCCGGCCGGCCGTCGCCGACCTGCTGTGGAGCGCCCTGGGGGTGGTCTGTCTGGCGGCGGGTGCCGGGCTGCTGGCCGCGGTCGGCAGCTGAGCGTACCGCCCGCCCGTTCCCGACGACGGGTTCCTGACGGCGATCGGGCCGTGACCCGAGTCGGAGCCCCGGTCGGCGCGGCCCGAATCGGCGCCCCGAATCGGCGCCCCGACCCGTGCAATCCGGCCCGTGCGATTCGGCCTGTATCGACCGTCGATTTTCCGTTGACAGATCTTGAAATCCGTCATTCCATCCTCCGGAACCTGCCGAAGGCCGCCCTCCACGGGGCGCGAACCTCCGTCATCGGGTTACCGTTCGAGTGGCGTCGGCTAGCCCGACAAGTGAAAACGCGGGATCCGTCCGTTTGACAAGGGTGGCCGGGGTACGGTCACACTCCGCTGGTGGGGTGTCGTGCAGCGGCGGCCCCGGGACGGTGGAGGGGTCGGGCGGAGCGCAGCCCGTGCTGCCGGCGCCGACCAGCCACATATGGACCGGGAGAGAAGAGCGAAGGTGTCCCCGAGCAGCGAGACCGCGCACGGACAGCGACTCGTCATTGTCGAGTCGCCGGCCAAGGCGAAGACGATCAAGGGCTACCTTGGCCCCGGCTACATCGTCGAGGCGAGCGTCGGGCACATCCGCGACCTGCCCAGCACGGCGGCCGAGGTACCGGACAAGTACACCGGTGAGGTGCGCCGCCTCGGCGTGGACGTCGACCATGACTTCGCGCCCATCTACGTGGTCAACGCGGACAAGAAGTCCCAGGTCAGCAAGTTGAAGTCGTTGCTCGCGGAGTCCGACGAGCTCTTCCTCGCCACCGATGAGGACCGCGAGGGCGAGGCCATCGCCTGGCACCTGCAGCAGGTGCTGAAGCCCAAGGTGCCGGTGCACCGGATGGTGTTCCACGAGATCACCAAGTCGGCGATCCAGGAGGCCGTCGCCAATCCGCGCGAGCTCAACCAGCGCCTGGTCGACGCCCAGGAGACCCGCCGCATCCTCGACCGCCTCTACGGCTTCGAGGTTTCGCCGGTGCTGTGGAAGAAGGTCATGCCGAAGCTGTCGGCGGGCCGCGTGCAGTCCGTCGCCACCCGCCTGGTGGTCGAGCGCGAGCGGGAGCGGATCGCGTTCCGCAGCGCCTCGTACTGGGACCTGGTCGGGACTTTCGGCACCGGCCGCACCCCGGCCGACGCCGCCAATCCGGAGACCTTCGGCGCCCGGCTCGCCTCGGTCGACGGCAAGCGGATCGCCAGCGGCCGCGACTTCGGCTCGAACGGGCAGCTGAAGGCCGGCAGCGCCAACACCCTGCACCTGGACGAGCAGGCCGCCCGCGGGCTGGCCGCCGCCCTGGCCCAGACCGCGTTCAGCGTCCGCAGCGTCGAGTCGAAGCCCTACCGCCGCTCGCCGTACGCGCCGTTCCGCACCACCACGCTGCAGCAGGAGGCCAGCCGCAAGCTGGGCTTCGGCGCGAAGCGGACCATGCAGGTGGCCCAGAAGCTGTACGAGAACGGCTTCATCACCTATATGCGTACCGACTCCACCACGCTGTCGGAGACCGCGATCACCGCGGCCCGCGCCCAGGTCACCCAGCTGTACGGGGCCGACTACCTGCCGGACGCTCCGCGCACCTACGCCAGCAAGGTCAAGAACGCGCAGGAGGCGCACGAGGCCGTCCGTCCGTCCGGCGACCGCTTCCGCACCCCCGCCGAGACCGGCCTGACCGGTGACGACTTCAGGCTCTACGAGCTGATCTGGATGCGCACCGTCGCCTCCCAGATGAAGGACGCGGTCGGCCAGTCCGTCACCGTCCGGGTCGGCGGCGCCGCCGCCGACGGCCGGGACGTCGAGTTCTCCGCCTCCGGCAAGATCATCACCTTCCACGGCTTCCTCAAGGCCTACGTCGAGGGCGCCGACGACCCGAACGCGGAGCTCGACGACCGCGAGCGCCGGCTGCCGCAGGTCACCCAGGGCGACCCGCTGGCCGCCGAGCGGATCACCCCGGAGGGCCACGCCACCAAGCCGCCGGCCCGCTACACCGAGGCCTCGCTGGTCAAGGAGCTGGAGGACCGCGAGATCGGTCGCCCCTCCACCTACGCGTCGATCATCGACACGATCATCCAGCGCCGGTACGTCTTCAAGAAGGGCACGGCACTCGTCCCGTCCTTCCTGTCCTTCGCCGTGGTCAACCTGCTGGAGAAGCACTTCGGCCGCCTGGTCGACTACGACTTCACCGCGAGGATGGAGGACGACCTCGACCGGATCGCCGCCGGCGAGGCGAAGTCCGTGCCGTGGCTGAAGCGCTTCTACTTCGGCGAGGGCGAGGGCCACATCGCGGGCGGCGCCGCCGAGGCCGGCAACGGCGACGGCGACCACCTGGGCGGCCTGAAGGAACTGGTCACCGACCTCGGCGCGATCGACGCCCGGGAGATCAGCTCGTTCCGGGTCAGCGACGACATCACCCTGCGGGTCGGCCGCTACGGCCCGTACGTCGAGCGTGCCTCCACCGTCGAGGGCGAGCCCGGCCAGCGCGCCGACGTGCCGGACGACCTGCCGCCGGACGAGCTCACCGTCGAACTGGCCGAGGAACTGCTGGCCAAGCCCAGCGGCGACTTCGAGCTCGGCCACGACCCGGTCAACGGCAACATGCTCGTCGCCAAGGACGGCCGCTACGGCCCATACGTGACCGAGATCCTGCCCGAGGGCACGCCCAAGACCGGCAAGAACGCGGTCAAGCCGCGCACCGCCTCGCTGTTCCAGACCATGTCGCTGGAGACCGTCACGCTGGAGGACGCGCTGCGGCTGCTCTCGCTGCCGCGCGTCGTCGGCACCGACGCCGAGGGCGCCGAGATCACCGCGCAGAACGGCCGCTACGGCCCGTACCTCAAGCGCGGCACCGACTCCCGCTCGCTCACCAGCGAGGACCAGCTCTTCACGATCACCCTCGACGAGGCGCTGGCGATCTACGCCCAGCCCAAGCAGCGCGGCCGGGCCGCCGCCGCCCCGCCGCTCAAGGAGCTGGGCAACGACCCGGTCAGCGAGCGCCCGGTGGTGGTCAAGGACGGCCGCTTCGGCCCGTACGTGACCGACGGCGAGACCAACGCCACGCTGCGCAAGGACGACGACGTCGAGACCATCACGCCGGAACGCGGGTACGAGCTGCTCGCCGAGAAGCGGGCGCGCGGGCCGGTGAAGAAGACCGCGAAGAAGGCCCCGGCCAAGAAGACGGCGGCCAAGAAGGCGACGGCCACCAAGACCGCCGCCACCAAGACCGCGGCCGCCAAGAAGACCACCGCCAAGAAGACCACCACCAAGACGGCGGCGGCGACCAAGACGGCGGCCAAGAAGACCGCGGCGAGCAAGGCCGCGGCCACCGACGAGGGCTGATCCTCCGACAGCGGCACCGGGCCCGTGCCCCCCACCGGGGGCGCGGGCCCGTGGTGCGTCCGGGGCCGCGGGGACGGAAAGGCCGGGATCCACGTGGGGATCTGTGCGGGGAACGTCACAACCCGGTGATGAGCGGGATCCGGAAGTCCGATCGCCGCATTCCGGCCAAGCCCCGCCCGCTACGCTGACCGTATGACGAGCGAGGAGCAGCCCACCCCCAGCGCCGCCCCGGCCGCCACAGCCGCCACGCCGGACCTGCCAGAGGTCGCGCCCGCCGGAACCCCGGTGGACCGGGCCCGGGCGCTGCTGCGGACGCGTCCCTACCGGCGGCTGTGGACCACCCAGCTGATCGGCGGCACCGCCGACCGGCTCGGTCTGCTGGTGCTGCTCGCGCTCACCGTGATCGCCGCCGCCCAGGGCAGCCAGTTCGGCAACCTGCCGCGCAGCCTCGCCTTCGCCCTCGCCGCGGTCCTCGCCGTACGGGTGGTGGCCACCGGCCTGGTCGGCGTGGCGCTGCTCGGCCCGGTGCACCGGCTGGTCGCGGGCACGCTGGACCGGCGCTGGACGCTGGTCGGCGCCGACGCGCTGCGCGCCCTGCTGATCGGTCTCGCACCGTGGTGGAGCGTCTGGCTGGGCTCCGGCCCGAAGCCGTCCGGGGCCGCCACGTACGTCCTGCTCGCCTCCGTCCTCGTCGCCGGGGCGGCCGAGCGGGTCTGGGGGATCGCCAAGGCCGCCGCCGTTCCCGGCCTGCTGCCGCCGGCCAACCCCTACGCGCCCGCCGCCGAGCAGCGGCCGGCCGCGGCCAACCTGGAGACCGTCCGGGGCATCGACCGCTTCACCGGCTGGGTGACCGTGCCGCTCGCGGCCGTCGGCCTGGTCGGCTTCACCCTGCTGAACAACATCGGCGCGGCGGCCGGCTCGGACTGGCTGCGCGCCCACCAGCTCACCTTCGCGGCACTCGGCGCGGCCGGACTGTTCGCCGCCTCGGCCACCCGCGGCTACCTCCAGCAGCTGGCCGGCGGACCGGTGGCCGTCGCCCCGGTCTCCCCGCTGCAGGGCCTGCGCGCCCCGACCGACGCCGCCCCCGGCCCGGCACTCGGCAAGGGCCGCACCGGCAGCGCCCCCTACTTCACCTTCGCCGTGGCGGCCGGCTTCGCCTCGATGGCGGGTGTCGCCGCGCTGGCGCTGCTCACCGCCGCCGAGCACCGCGCCGGGCCGATCGGCTACGGCCTGCTGGTACTGGCCGCCACCGCGGCGCCCGCGCTCGGCGCCCGGCTCACCAGGGCCACGCTGCCCTCGCTCTCCCGCCGCCGCCTGCTCGCGCTGGCGCTGCTCACCCAGGGCGTCGCGCTGATCCTGGCCGGCCTGGTCCTGGACTACGTGCTCGTCCTGCTGCTCACCGTGCTGGCCGGCCTGGCCGCCGGGATCGTCGTCTCGGCCGGCCGCAGCCTGCTCGCGCAGGAGGTCGAGGAAGCCCGGCTGCCGAAGGTCACCGAGCACCTGTTCGCGGTGCTGCGGGCCGTGGTCGCCGCCGCGCTGGTCGTCGTCCCGCTGATCGCCGCCGCGTACGGGGACGTCGAGTACGGCACCGTCGAGCCCGGCTCCTTCACCTTCATCCACGGCGGCGCGGCCCTGGCCGTCGCCACCGCGGGACTGCTCACGCTGGTGCTCGCCGCCGTCGTGCTGCTGCGCACCGACGACCGGCGCGGCACCGTGCCGTTCGGCCGGGACCTGGTGGACGCGGTGCGCGGCGCCGCCGGCCCGGTGCCGCACCGGGGCGCGGGCACCGGCTTCTTCATCGCCCTGGAGGGCGGCGACGGCGCCGGCAAGTCCACCCAGGCACAGGCGCTCGCCGAGTGGATCCGCGGCAAGGGGCACGAGGTCGTGCTCACCCGCGAGCCCGGCGGCAGCCCCGTCGGCCAGCGGCTGCGCGGGCTCGTCCTGGACGTCGGCAACACCGGCCTGTCGCACCGCGCCGAGGCGCTGATCTACGCCGCCGACCGCGCCGAGCACGTCGAGAACGTCATCCGCCCGGCCCTCGCCCGCGGCGCCGTGGTGATCACCGACCGGTACATGGACTCCTCCATCGCCTACCAGGGCGCCGGGCGCGACTTGGCCGCGACCGAGGTCGCCCGGATCTCCCGCTGGGCCACCGGCGGACTGCTGCCCGACCTGACCGTCGTCCTGGACGTCGACCCGACCAGGGCCCGCGAGCGCTTCACCGAGGCGCTGGACCGGTTGGAGTCCGAGCCCACCGAGTTCCACCAGCGGGTCCGGGCCGGCTTCCTCGCCCTCGCGGCCGCCGACCCGGCGCGCTACCTGATCGTGGACGGCAGCCAGGCCCCCGGCTCCGTCACCACCGCCATCCGGCACCGGCTCGACCGCGAACTGCCGCTCTCCGAGCAGGAGAAGGCCGCCCGCGCCGAGCAGGAGCGCCTCGCCCGAGCGGAGGCCGAGCGCCGCGCCGCCGAGGAGGCCCGCAAGAAGGCCGAGGACGAAGCCGCCGAGCGCAAGCGGCAGGAACTGCTGGCGCAGCTGCGCGCCGAACAGGCGGAGAAGGAGCGGCTGGCCAAGGAGGAGGCCGAACGGGCCGCCGCCGAGGTCCGGCGCAAGGCCGAGCAGGAGGCCCGCCGCCGGGCGGAGGAGGAAGCCGCGCGCCGCGCCGCCGAGGAGGCCGAAATGCGCGCCGCCGAGGAGGCCCGGCAGGCCGCCGAGGCCGCCGAACGCAAGCGGGTCGCCGACGAGGCGGCCGCCCAGGCGGAGCTGCAGCGGCAGCGGGAGCTCGCCCGCGAGGAGCAGCGCCGCCGGGCGGAGGAAGCGCTGCAGCGGGCCGAGGAAGCACGGCTGGCGCAGGCCGCCGCCCTCGCGGCCGCTGCTGCGGCGGCCGAGACGGCGGAGGGCCGGGCCGATGGGCGGCCCGGCGCGGGCGAGGCTCCCCGGCCGACGGCGGGGGACGCCGCGACCACGGAGCTGTGGGCGGTCCGGGAGACCCCGAGGGGTGCGGCGGCGGACGGGCTCGGTGACGACGCGACGCGTGAGCTGTCGCTGCGGGACCGGCAGGCGGCGGTCCGGGCGGCGGAGGCTGCGGAGGCGGCCAAGGCGGCAGGGGCAGCAAGGACGGCTGGGACGGGCAGTGCGGCCGGTGCGGTTGGGACGGGCGAGGCGGCCGACGCGACCGCCAAGCTGCCGGTGGTGCCGGCCTCCGCAGTGGACGAGACGGCCGTGCTGCCGACGATCCCGGCGGAGTCCGACCGGACCGAGGTGCTGCCGCGGGTCGAGCCGGGCCGTACCGGGGGCCGGGCGGGGTCGGGCCCGCGGCGGGCGGAGCCGGTGGACAGTACCCGCGAGCTGCCGGTGGTCGGCGGCGAGCCCGCTGTGGAGCCGCGGTGGCCGCAGTCGCGGCCTCAGTCGCAGCAGCAGCCGGAGCCGGCTCAGCCGACGCAGCAGCCGGCGGGAGAGCGGCCTCGCCCGGAGTGGGCCGAGGAGACGCCGATGGACGACCTGCCGAGCCTCACCGACACGCTGCTCGGCTCCCGTGACGAGTGGGCGAGCTGGGGACACGGCGCTCCGGGGCAGGGCGCGCCGCAGAGCGGGGCGGACCGGCGCGCCGGGGACGACCAGGGCAAGAGCAAGGGCGACGGCAAGGGCAAGGGCCGCCGCTGGGGTCGCCGGGGCTGACCGGTCTCCCGTGCGGGCGGCGCCGTCGGGGCAGGATCCCCGGCGGCGCCGCTTCGTTCGCTACCGGGGCTTTCCCGCCCTCGTTGCCTCCTTCCGCTGTGCGCCGTCCGTGCCGTCCGCCGTGACCCGGACGGCGCAATGCCTGTCCGAGCGGAGACGTATGCTCGACGGCGGGGAAAGGCGCCAGGGGCGCTGCCGTACGGAGCTTGGGAGCAGCAGTGGCCGTCTGGGACGACCTGGTGGGCCAGGAGCGGGTGGTCGAGCAGCTGACCGCCGCAGCCCGGGCGGCCGGGGCGGCGGTCGAGGCCGGCCGCGGCGGCGCCACGAACGAGGGCGCGAACGCCTCCCTGATGACGCACGCCTGGCTGTTCACCGGCCCGCCCGGCGCCGGTCAGGTCACCGCCGCGCGTGCCTTCGCCGCCGCCCTCCAGTGCACCAGCCCCGACCTCGCGCTCGGCGGCACGCCCGGCTGCGGGTTCTGCGACGGCTGCCACACCGTGCTGGCCGGCAGCCACGCCGACGTGAAGTACGTCCGGACCGACGGCCTGTCCATCGGTGTCGGCGACATGCGCGCCCTGGTGCTGCGCGCCTCCAGCTACCCGACCGGGGGCCGCTGGTCGGTGATCCTGGTGGACGCCGCGCACCGCCTCACCGAGTCCGCGGCGAACGCCCTGCTCAAGGGCGTGGAGGAGCCCTCGCCGCGCACCGTCTGGCTGCTCTGCGCCCCCTCCGTCCAGGACGTGCTGCCGACCATCCGCTCCCGCTGCCGTCTGCTGGTGCTGCGCACCCCAGCCGCCGAGGCGGTCGCCGACACGCTGGTCCGCCGCGACGGCGTCGACCCGGAGACCGCCCGGCTCGCCGCGCTCGCCGGGCAGGGCGACATCGAGCGCTCGCGTCGCCTCGCCGTCGACGAGCAGGCCCGCGCCCGACGGACGGAGGTGCTGCGGATCCCGCTGGAGGTCGGCGACATCGGCGGCTGCCTGACCGCCGCCCAGCGCCTGGTCGACACCGCCAAGGCCGACGCCGAGGCGCTGGCCGAGACCCAGGACGCCAAGGAGACCGACGACCTCAAGGCCGCCTACGGTGCCGCCGAGGGCAGCAAGGCGCCGCGCGGCATGGCCGGGGCGGTCAAGGAGCTGGAGAAGCGGCAGAAGAGTCGCGCCACCCGCACCCGCCGGGAGACCCTCGGGGTCGCCCTGCTCGACCTGCTCGGCTTCTACCGGGACGTGCTCGCGATTCAGTTCGGCTCCACCGCCTCGCTGGCCAACGAGGATCAGCGGCAGGCGCTGAACCGGGTCGCCCAGGCCGGCCCGGCGGAGGGCACACTGCGCCGGATCGAGGCGGTGCTGGCCTGCCGCGAGGCGCTGGACCGCAACGTGGATCCGCTGCTCGCGGTCGAGGCGATGACGGTGGCACTGCGCGCGGGCTGAGCGCGCGAGCGAGGCTCCGGGGCGGGTGGCCGCGTTGCCCCACCGGCGGGCGGCCGTACGCCTCCCGGAGCCGGTGCGCTGTCCCACCTTCGAGTGAACGAGCGATACGCGCCGGGCACACCTGCGTGTGACCGTCCGCCCGTTGTGCACGCTGGGGGCCGACTGCGCCCGGTGCCGGGCCGGTCGCCTCCCGTACGCGCCGGGTCCGCTCCGGCGTCGGCCCTCCGCCCGAGGTGGTGCGTCGTATGGTCCGTTCGCTCCTGGTCATCCCCCTACTGGCCGCCGCCCTCGGCGGGATCTGGCTGGCCCGCGGCGCCCTCCTGCGCTGGCGCGACCTGCGCGCCGCCGAGACCTACGAGCTGGCCGGCGACCGCTGGCCGATGCTGGTGCGGGCGGCCGGGGCGATGGTCTGCGGGGTGTGCGTCACGGCGTTGACGGTGCTCACCGCGCTCGGCGCCTTCGGCGGGCTCAGCGGCGGCGGCCAGGAGCAGGACCGCGCGGAGCCCGCTGTGGATGCGGCGGGTGCGGGTGCGGGTGCGGGCGCGGCTGACGGTGCGGCGGCTGCGGCCGCGGCGGCGGTCCGGCAGCAGGCGGTGCCCCCCGTGGCCACCGAGTCGGCCACCCCGGCCCCCACCCCGGCCCCCGCCGTGGCCAGCCGCTTCGACAGTGTCGGCCACCCGGGCGGCGGCGAACTGCTCCAGTCCGCCGTACTGGGCCCCGACGGCCAGCCGCGCAACGTCCGGGTCTGGCTGCCGCCGCAGTACGCCAAGGAACCGAACGCGCGCTTCCCGGTCGTCGTGATGCACGCGGCCGCGCCGCACAAGACCGCCGACGCCGAAGTCCCCGACGTCTTCGAAGGCATCGGCTCAGCCCTTCAGACCGGAAAGACCCGGCCGTTCATCCTGGTCGCCCCCGAGGCGCCGAACGGCACCGCGCACCCCTGCGAACTGGTCGCCGCCGCCCCGGCGGCCGTCGCCGACGACGCGGCGCTGCGCACCACCATCGCCGCCTCCTTCCGCACCCTGCCGCCCGGCCCGGCCGCCTGGGGCACCCTCGGCGTCGAGGGCGGCGCGCCGTGTGCGGCCGCCGCCGGGCTGGCGCGCCCCGACCTGTACGGCGTGGCCGCGGCGGTCTCCGGCCGCTACGACGCCGCCGCGCTCACCCAGACCGGCGCCGAGGCCCCGGCGGGCAGCGCGGCCAAGCTGCTGCTGGCCGCCGCCAAGGCCGACACCGCCGGGCTGGACGCGGCCCGCAAGCTCCAGGCCTCGCTCAAGGCCGCGCCCGGCCCGGCGGCCAAGGCCGAGGTGCGGATCTCGGACAACGTGCAGGACTTCACCCCCGACCGGGAGCGGCTGCGGCTGGTCCGGCAGGCGGCGCAGTTCCTGGCCGAGGCGCTGGCCAAGGCGTCCTGAGCGCCGACCGCGCGGGCGTTACGCTGCCCGGTACCCCGGGGCGGGTACCGGGCAGCGGCGTTTTCCGGGTAACCGGCCGCGCCGTTCCCCCTGGTTCGCATGGAGTTCATCGTGTTTCCCGTCTCTTCGAGGAGAGCAGTCGGATGAGGGCCTTCGGGCGGCTGCGGGTCCTGGCCACGGCACGGGTGCCGGCCGCGGCGCTGGTCGTCGGGCTGCTGGCGGGCGGGTGCAACCCTGGTCCGTCCCGGGCGCCGGGGGCCGCCTCGTCCGACTCGGCCGGCTCCGGCGCGCCCTCGGCTCCGGCGGCCGCCGCGGCAGGGGCCGGGGCCACTCCGCTGGAGCCGCTGCCCGCAGCCGTCCCGGCCGCGCTCGCGCCGTACTACGCGCAGCGCCTGGCCTGGCAGCCGTGCGACGGGGGGTACGAGTGCACGACCTTCCGGGTGCCGCTGGACTACGACCACCCGGGGGACGGGGACCTCACCCTGGCGGCCGCCCGCGCGACGGCCGAGCCGTCGGGGGTCGCGCCGTCGGGGGTGGCGCCGTCGGGGGTCGCGGGCGGCTCGGGCTCCGGTTCCAGCCCTGGCCCCGGCGCCGCAGCCGGCAGTGGTGCTCCGGCCCCGCGGCTCGGTTCGCTGCTGCTCAACCCGGGCGGGCCCGGCGGCTCGGCGATCGAGTACCTGGAGGCCGCCGCCCGGACGTACGACCGCGGCGTGCGCGCCCGGTACGACCTGGTGGGCCTCGACCCGCGCGGGGTGGGCCGCAGCGCCCCCGTGACCTGCCTGAGCGGCGACCGGATGGACGCCTTCACCGCCGTCGACCTGACCCCCGGCGACCAGCGCGGGATCGACGCGCTGGTCGCCGCCGACAAGGAGTTCGCCGAGGGCTGCCGGAAGCAGGCCGGGCCGGCGCTCGGCCACCTCAGCACCGTCGAGGCCGCCCGCGACATGGACGTGCTGCGCGCCCTCCTCGGCGACGAGAAGCTGAACTTCGTCGGCAAGTCCTACGGCACCTTCCTCGGCGCCACGTACGCCGGGCTGTTCCCGAGCCGGGCGGGCCGGCTGGTGCTGGACGGCGCGATGGACCCGGCACTCGACTCGGTCGCCGGCAACCGCACCCAGGCCGGCGGTTTCGAGACCGCCTGGGCCGCCTTCGCCAACGACTGCGCCAAGCGGGAGGACTGCCCGCTCGGCCGCACCGGGCAGCAGGCCGGCGAGCAGCTGACCGCGCTGTTCGCGACCGTCCGCGCCGAAGCGCTGCCCACCGCCGACGGCGGCCGCCGGCTCACCGAGTCCCAGGCGACCACCGGCGTCATCCAGGCCATGTACGCCGACTTCCTCTGGCCCAAGCTGCGCGCCGCGCTCGCCGACGCCAAGGCGGGCGACGGCACCGGCCTGCTGAGGCTCTCCGACGACTACTACGGGCGCGGGGCCGACGGCTCGTACCCCAACCTGATGTTCGCCAACACCGCGGTGAACTGCCTCGACCTGCCCGCCCCCTTCGGCGGGCCGGAGGACGTCCAGCGGGCGGTGCCGGACTTCGAACGGATCTCGCCGCACTTCGGGCGGGACATGGCCTGGATGGCGCTGACCTGCGCCTACTGGCCGGTCCGGGCCACCGGCGCGGCGCACACCATCCGGGCCGCCGGCGCCGCACCGATCGTCGTCGTCGGCACCACCCGCGACCCGGCCACCCCGTACGCCTGGGCGCAGTCCCTGGCGGGGCAACTTGAGTCCGGCCGCCTGCTCACCTTCGACGGGGACGGCCACACCGCGTACGGGCGACACAGCGTCTGCGTGGACGGCGCGGTCAACCGCTTCTTGTTGACCGGGGAGGCCCCTGAGCAGGGCAAGCGCTGCGACCGGTAGGGCGAGGGGTCCGGGCGGCCGGTGGTTAGTTTCAACTTCAATCGATAACCAGTACGACGTTACGATGAGCGCCGCCCTGCCCCCCTTCCCCGCACCGGAGCGCAACGTGCTCGGAGTCAACGACCTGGCGACCTACGTCCTGGGCGCCCTCGTCATCATCCTGCTGCCCGGCCCCAACTCCCTGTACGTGCTGTCCGTCGCCGCCCGCAAGGGCGTCAGGACCGGCTACCGGGCCGCCGCCGGCGTCTTCGTCGGCGACCTCACCCTGATCAGCCTCACCTCGCTGGGCGCCGCCTCACTGCTGAAGACCAACCCGGCCGTCTTCGCGGTCGTCAAGTTCGGGGGCGCCGCCTACCTGCTCTGGATCGGCTACGGCATGCTCCGCGCCGCCCGCGGACTCTGGCGCGAGCGCCGGGCCGAGGCCGGCCCCACCGCCGAACCCGCCCCCGAGTCCGCCGAGAGCCCCTTCCGGCGCGCCCTCGTGGTCAGCCTCCTCAACCCGAAGGCCATCCTCTTCCTGCTCTCCTTCTTCACCCAGTTCGTCGACCCGTCCTACGGCCGGCCCGCCCTCTCCTTCGCCCTCCTCGGCGGAATCCTCCAGACCTTCAGCCTGCTCTACCTCTCCCTGCTGATCTTCGCGGGCACCACACTCGCCACCGCCTTCCGCCGCCGCAAGCGCCTCTCCGCCACCCTCACCAGCGGCGTCGCCGTCCTCTTCGCCGGCTTCGCCGCCAAGCTCGCCGTCTCCTCCGCCTGACCCGGCCCAGCGGTATCCGGGTAACGGATCACCCGACAACCTGTGTAGACTTGCCCGCGTTGCCGCCACAGACGGCAACGGTGCCGCCTTAGCTCAGTTGGCCAGAGCAACGCACTCGTAATGCGTAGGTCGCGGGTTCGAATCCCGCAGGCGGCTCAGTAAAGGCCCAGGTCACATAGCCCGTGACCTGGGCCTTTTGCCGTTCCTTGACCTGCAGGCAGGCGTCGGCGATGCGCTACAAGATCGCTTGCGTGAGCGATGCGTGAGCGCCGGTGTTGATCTTGGGTTAGTCCTTGGCCTTCTTGGCCTTGGACTTCGCCTTCTTCGCGGCCTTCCGCTTCGCCTTCTCGGCTTCGGCGGCAGCCTTGGCGTGAGCCTCGGCCTCGGTCTTCCGCTGGAGGGGGACGAGCTTCGCGGCGGCCTCGGCGGCGTCCTTGGCGATCTCGGGCAGGACGCTGGTGTAGATGTCCGAGGTGATCTTGATGGAGGAGTGGCCGAGCATTTCGGACACCACCTTCATGTCGACCCCGCCGGCGAGCGCGAGGGTGGCCGCGCCGTGGCGGAGGTCGTGCAGGCGAATCGGCGGTTGGCCGGACGCGGTCACGAGTCGCTCGAACATCTCGGTGACCTTGCCGGGGTGGAGCCAGGAACCGTCCTCGTTGGTGAAGACCCGGCCGGTGTCCTTCCAGGCCGGCCCCCAGTCGTCCCGCTCCTTCTGCTGGCGCTCGCGGTGGCGCCGCAGGACGGCCACCGTGTCGTCGTCCAGTGCCACGGTCCGGAAGCTCCCGTCGGTCTTGGGGTCGGACTCCTCGACCTCCCAGCCGTCCTGCACGAGCTGGGCCGTCACGGTCAGCGAGCTGTTGTCGAGGTTGGTCTCGGACCACGGCTGACCGCACGCCTCGCCCCGGCGAAGCCCGCGGAAGGCGATGACGTGCCACATTGCGTACAGGCGGTCGGCAGCCACGTAGTCGAGGAACGCGCCGGTCTGCTGCGGCGTATAGACCATCACGGGGGAGGGCTTCACGCCGGTCGCCGACCCCAACTGGCCCGCCCTCGCCACCGTCCTCGCCGACGCCGAAGCAGGCGGTTACAAACCCCACCAGCTCCTCACAGAGGCCGCCGCCCGCCGCGAACTCGGTACCGACCGCCTGCCCGCCAAGGTCCTCATCGCCCGCATCCAGCACACCAGCTACAACCCCGCGCCCAACCGCACCGTCGAAGCCGCGCTCTTGCGCTCGCCTGCCACCCCGATCGTCCGCCATCACACCACCAGCCCGACCACCACGGCTGCCCTCCAACAGCCCGGAACCCAGTCCCGACGCCGCTGACCATCAGTGACCGGAAACGACTCCGCGATGATGAGCCTCGGCTATGACGGGCTCCTGGCCGGAACGACCTGGAACTAGGCCAACGGCCCTGTGGGCGACCCACCAGCAGGTGGGTCGCCTACAGGGCCGTTTCCGTCGAAGTTTGATCAGCTGTCGAGGGTGGCGTCCAGGTACTCTTGCACCGGCTCGAACAGCCCGTACGGCACGTACTCGGGGATCTCGGCGAGAGCCACCCACGCGAGCTGGTCCAGCTCCTCCGTGTCGACCACCTCGGCCGTACCGCTCACAATCTCGCAGGCCGTGTACGACATCAGCCGGCCGGTCTTCGGATGCACGCGCTCGCCCAGGAGCTTGATCGCGGCCACGCCGAGCCCGGTCTCCTCCCCAGTCTCACGGGCAGCTGCCTGCTCGGGCGACTCGCCGGTCTCGATTTCACCGGCCGGGAACTGCCAGGAGAGCTGGCCCTCGCTCACCCGTCGCCTCACCATCAGAACGCGGCCTTCGTGAACCACGATCGCGGCGGCAATGCCCGGGCGTTCCTCCGCAGTCTGCTCTGTCACGTCTGCTCCTCCAGGGCGGCCAGGATGGGTGGAAAGATCGTATCGGCGTCGATGAATCGGGTCACCGAGTTTCGAGGAACCCACATCACGTCGACGTTCTCGACGGCGTCGCTGTTGGTCGCCTCTCCAGCCAGGTACTCGCACAGGAAGTACTCGCACAGCACGCCCGTCACCGGGTGGAGGCGGCTGCCGAGGCTCCGGCGGACGGCACAGTGGACCCCGGTTTCGCCGAGCGTCTCCCGAACGGTCGCGGTCTCCGGCTTCGTGCCGGGTTTGATCACTCCGGCCGGGAACTGCCAGGTGATCCCGGACGCGTCGTCGTCGCGTCGGCATACCAGCAGCACGTTGCTCTGCCGGAGGACAACCGAGATGGCCACCCGGAGGGCCTGCGCAGCCGGCGTGCCGGACTCAGGGGCGCCGCCACGTTCTTTCGCCGCCAGGAGGGCGAAGCGCTGGCGGGCCGCGTCGGTTGCCTTCTCGTGGGCGGCGTCGAGGATCTGCTGCATCTCGGCTCTCGGTACGACGGAGGGGTCAGCGTGCCATGTGGCCACCGTTCGCACCGCGATCCCGAGCTGATTGGCGAAAGCCTCGTTGGTGAGGCGGAGGGCGGACTGGAGCAGGCAGGCGTAACGACCGCTCCAGACCTCGATGACGTCCAACGCCGTTCCCTCTCCGTCGTGGTCGCTGCAGTGCAGGAGGCGTGCGTCGAAGATGCACATCGACTGCACTGGCGCTTCATCGCTGCGCGGCGTGGATACCGGAAGACTTGCAGTCGGCACCCCAAGGCCAGGCTCACCTAGGCAACTTGAGCTCTGGGAACCGCCCGGGAGTAACAGGACATACACGCCCACCCCCTCGGAGATTCTAGGTGAGTACCCGAAGCAGGACAGCGAGTTGGGCGATTGAGCCCGCGAGACCGCCGTGTCGACAGGGCGGCGGATCGACCGCCCCCGAATCGCGGAGGGTTCACCCGTTCGAGGGGTAGGTCGGAGCGCCGAAAGTCGCTCGCCAGCGCCGGTAACCTCGGTTCATGACGAACTGATCGTTCGTCATGTCTGAATGCCAGAAAGCTGAAAGGGAACTGATGGCCGAGGACCAGGTCCACACGGTCGAGCGCACGCTCGTCCTGCTCAAGCCCGACGCGCTGGTACGCGGCCTCGGGGGAAGGATCATCTCGCGCTTCGAGGACGCCGCCTTGAAGATCGTCGGCGTCAAGATGAAGTGGATGGACGAGGAGTTCACCCGCAAGCACTACTTCGACCTCGAGGAGCGGCTCGGGGCCGAGGTCTACAACCTCACTGCCACCTTCATGCAGCAGGGGCCGGTCATCGCCCTGGTGCTGGAGGGCTACGACGCCATCGCCACCGTTCGGAAGATCGTGGGCAGCACTTACCCGAACCAGGCTCCGGCCGGCACGATCCGCGGCGACCTCTCGCACATGAGCTCCGCGGGCAGCGTGGCAGTCGGCAAGGCCGTGGCCAACCTGGTCCACGCCTCCGGCAACAAGGAGGAAGCCGCGCAGGAGGTCGAGCTGTGGTTCGACAAGGACGAGCTGCACGAGTACCGCACGCTGGCCGAGATCTTCACCAACTGACGGCAGGTCGCGGCGTCACCACTTGGACGCCGCTGCGTTGACCACCACCGGGGCACCACCGTCTGATCTGAGAGGGCACCATGACCAACCAGACCCGCCTGGCCTCCGCCGAGGAGCTGGAGTCGATCTTCCAGCGCGAGCTGGCGACCGACCGCTGGGCGGCCACCGAGACCGCCTACGCGCTGGCGGTCCGCCTCCGGGATGCCGGCGACTGGCCCAAGTCCCGCGAGTGGGTGCAGCAGTGCCTCCAGCTGCTGGAGGGTTTCCCGAGCGAGACCGAGGACCAGGCGGCGACCACCCGCGTGGCGGTCGGCGGCGTCCCGCTGCCGAACTACCTGCACGCCGGTGTGATCCGCGAGCGCTTCGGCGACCTGGGCTGATCCATCTCGGGTGGTGCGGCCGGTGAAGTAACGGCCCGCCGCACCACCTGGCTCCACCAACTCCATACCGCCCATCCGGACCAGCCAGGGGCCACCCCGCCTTGGTTCGGCTGGATCCGCCATGTCTGAAACGAGGAGACACGACCGTGGCTGTCGAGATCGAGATGCGCGCCCGCTTCGACAAGGAGACCCACGCCCAGCTCATGGACCGTCTGCGGAAGGACGGCGAGGACCTGGGCGACGACGCCAAGCACATCTATTTCTACGTGCTGCCCGAGCAGCTGCTGAAGGTCACGGACAACACGGCTGCCGGCACCGCCAAGATCACCCTCAAGGGCAGCAAGATCGGCCAGGGCGCCGCCTTCCACGAGACCGAGTTCTCGATCGCCCGAGAGGACGTCCCGGCGGCCGTGAAGGTGTTCAACGCGCTCGGCTTCGAGTCCGCGATGCACGAGGCGTTCAACTTCCGCCACAACTTCCGCTTCCAGGGCGTGGAGATCGCCCTCAAGTGGAGCGAGGCATGGGGCTACCACGCCGAGTTCGAGGTGCTGCTCGACGACGGTGCCTCGGACGCCGCCCGCGACGAGGCGTCCGCCCAGATCGTCGACGTCGCCGCCGAGCTCGGCGTGACGCTGATGAGCGAGCAGGAGCTGGCCGACTTCGCCGCCGCCTTCGAGGCCGCCGAGCAGGAGCGCAAGGCCCGCGAGGCACAGGCCGCGCCGATCCGGTAGGAGCACGTCACCGCGGTAGACCACCAGAAGGGGGTGGGCACAGATGAGCACGACCCCGACGACCACGAGTCTGGTCGACCTGGCTGCCCGAAGGCAGCTGCCGCACCACCAGTACATGGACCCGGCAACCGTTGAGTGGATCACGGCCAACCGGCCCGACCTCGGCGCGGCTTGGCCGCCGCCCCTGCGGCCGGCCTCGAAGCACCTCCTGAGCCGGTCCGCTCTTCCGGCAACGTGGCTGGCGGAGCCTCGCCTCCACGACTCGCTCCACGGTCTCAGGCACAGCATGCGAACCGCCGCACTGGCCGCTCTGCTCGCTGAGATCCACGAGCTGGACGACACCGAGACCGCCACGGTCGTCCTGGCAGCGGCCGTCCACGACTGCCAGCGCCTACACGACCAGGACGACCGTGGCCACGGTGCTCGTGCCGCCGTCTGGCTGGCCGCCAACGCCGACACCGTCTGGACCCACTTCGGCTTGGTGGCGACACCCCGGCGGATCATCCAGGCAGCAACCGCCGTCCGCCTGCACGACGTGCCGTACGGCGCCTTCTGCTTGGACGACCAGGCCGACTACCACCGCGCCGGGCTCATCTGCGACTTGGTCAAAGCGGCAGACGCGCTCGACCGTTACCGCCTGCCCAAGCTCACCTGGTGGCCCGACGCGCGGCACGTTCGTGAGCCGGCCTTCGACCAGCTCCGCGCCGTGGCCTTCGACCTCGTCGCCGTCTCCGAAACCGCGCACCTCGCCGGGGCAAGCAGCGCCGAAGCCGTCCTGTACGCGCTCGCCGAGAAGGGGCTGGTGTAGCCGTGAGCCTCCGCAACGCCTACGACCTGTGGGCCGACGCGCATGCCTTCTTCGACTCCGCGCTGCTGCCCGGCACCGGGCAGGCCGACCCACTGGCAGCCCACACGGCCGCCTGGCACAAGCGCCTGACCGAGGAGACGCCGAACGGCAGCCTGCTCCGCAAGAACGCGCTCTTCGACAGCCTGAGCAGCGACGGCAAGCTGCACCTGCTCCACGTCACCCACGCCTTGGAAGAGATCAGCGAGGAGGGGGTGCTTTACCCCTCCGGCGGATGCCTCGTCGGCAGCATCTACTGCGCGCCGCTCACAGCGACCGAGCACGGCTTCCGCATGCACAACCTGGCCGCCTACGTCCTCACGAAGGAGGCCCCAGCCTCCCTCGCCAGGGTCGGCCTGGGCGGACGCGCACCCACACCGCTGATCTTCGAGATCACCGCGCCGCCCCAGGCGTACCGCGGATTGGCGGGCGTGGACTACCTGCGGCTGGGCTCGATCCACCTGCAGATCTACACCGACCTGGAGTACCTGCTCAGCAAGACCGAGCGACACCACCTGCGCGAGACCGTCGTCGGCCGGATCAAGAACTCGGCCGCGTTCCTGGCCCTGGCCGCCGGCATCGTCTACCAGGGCTCGACCGTGGCCACGGAGGGCTTCCTCCAGCTGCTGGATGCGGCCATTCCCCGGCTGCCGATCCTCGGCTACCTCTACTTCGAGGCCCTCGCCGAGTACCTGATGCTCCACTCCACCTCCGCACGGACCCGGCAGCTGGCCGACCTCGGGGAGTTCAACAACTGGCTCTACAAGGAGATGCTGTTCGCCTCCTTCCCGGACATGGCCGGCAAGTTCAACCTCGCCAGGTTCCGTCCCCGCCCGCACCAGCTGGCGGCACTTCTGCAGCGGGTGGACCCGACCATCGACGCTGACCACGCCCGCGCGTACATGGTCGAGCGGATCAGCTACCTCGTGGCGGCCCGGCTCTTCACCAGCGGGCAAGTGCCCGAAGCCTGGCACCGCACGCGCTGGGAGTTCGACAGCCTCGCCACCCAACTCGGCCCGCTGCTCGGCCACCTCATCCACCGCGAACTCCGCAGCTTCGGCCGCTACCCCGACTTCTACTTCTACTTCGACCAGCACAAGGCCCTACAAGCCTGGAACTACTGGAACCACATGGACATCGTCGCGCCGTTCAACGGCACGATGCCCAAGGGCGAGATCGGCATCAACCCCGCCTACCCGAACCTGGACTACCGCGTCTGGCGTGCCGAGCCGGACGACGCCGGGCACCTCCACCCGACCGAGCAGCTGGCGCTCAGCATCGCGCCGCGCCTGGTCGACATCAAGTACACGCTCATGCGCAACAGCAGCCGCTGACCGCTGCCCCACGCCCCTCGACGACCGATCGCAGAGGAGACGCATGCCCACCCACGGCCCCGCTACCCAATCCACCGCTGCCTGGCCGGCACCCACCCAACCCGCCGAGACGCTCTTCACCGAGATCTATCGCACCAACCACTGGGGATCTCCCGAGTCGCTCTCCGGTCCCGGCTCCGAGATCCGTCAGACCGAGGCCGTCCGGGCCGCCCTCGCCTCGGTTCTCGCGCGCTATCCGATCCGCACCGTCACGGACGCCGGATGCGGTGACGTCAACTGGATCCGCCAGGTCGACGGGTTCGATCAGCTGGACGGCTATGTCGGCCTCGACGTCGTCCCCGACCTCATCCAGCTCAACCAGGAACGGCACGGCAGCGAGCGCATCTCCTTCCGGCAGGCCGACCTGAGCAGGGACGACATCCCGACTGCGGACCTCGTCATCGCACGGGACTGCCTCGTCCACCTCACCCACCACGAGGTGCTCGCGTTCCTCGACCGCGTCACCGCCAGCCGCTCGACCTACCTGCTCGCCACCACCTACGTCGGCGTGGCCGAGAACCGCGACACCGCGGACACCCACTGGCGCCCGCTCAACCTTCAGGCGGCCCCGTTCCACCTGCCCGAGCCCGCCGAGCACTTCGACACCGACTTCACGGACGGCGGCCAGCACCACCCCGGCAACGGGCTGGGCCTGTGGAAGATCGACCAGCTCAGCTCCCGCACCACCTGACCACCACCCAGGCGCCCCAGGAAGCGAGACCTTCGATGAGCCCGCACGACCAGCAGATAACCGCCCTCCTCGCCCAACTCGACCAGGCCCTCGACTCACCCGCGACCACGCACGGCCTCGCCCGCACCCTCCGGGCGGCCGTCAAGGAAGTCGAACTGCACCGCCACCACCGGGCCAGCGTCGCCGCCCTGCCCGACTGTGTCCTCAAGCCCAGCCCCGCCAAGGTTCAGATCGGCGGCGGCGGACACCGCATCGACGGCTTCTTCAACATCGACATCGTCCCGCCGGCCGACCTCCTCTGGGACGTACGCGAGGGCATCCCGCTCGCCGACGCCAGCACCGAGACGGTGTTCTCCGAGCACTTCCTGGAGCACATCGACTACCCGCGCTCCGCCAAGTACTACGCCCGCGAGGCCCACCGCGTCCTCGCGCCCGGAGGCCAGCTCATCACCGGCGTCCCCGACGCCGCCTTCGTCCTGAACGAGTACCCGGCGCCGCCGGAGCGGGCCGCCGAGATGATCGAACGGTGGTACGCCAAGCGGCAGTGCCGAGGCGACATGAACACCTACCTCGACCTCATCAACTACGTCTTCCGCGACCAGGACGACGACCCGACCTACAACCCGCACTACTGGGCGTACGACCACGAGAAGCTCACCCAGCTCTTCACCGAGGCAGGCTTCAAGAACGTCAAGCCGTGGACCTTCGACCCGACCATGGCCAACCCGAAGCGTCAGTGGGCCAGCGTCTACGTGGTCGCCACGAAGTAGCCGCGAAGCTGCGTTGCCCGCGAGCGATCAGTACGGGAGCGCATAGAACCGCTGCCCCGTCGTGGCTGGAGCCCCCGGCCACCACGGGGCAGCGGGACCGCCCCGATGAACGCCAGCCGCAGGTACCTGCGCGCCTACGCAGCCCCGAGCGGGAGGCACTTCATGTCTCAAGGCCATCCGTACATCAGCCACCTGACCTTGGCCGACACCCCCAACGCGGTCCCCTGGGCACGCCGGCACACCACCGACATCCTGCGGCGCTGGCAGATTCCGGACGCCATCATCGAGACGACCAACCTCATCGTCTCCGAGCTCACCACCAACGCGGTCCGCCACTCGCCTGGCAATGAGCCGCAGTGCCCCGGATACCCGAGCCTGGCCGACGTCGGCACCTTCACTCTCGCGCTCCAGCTGGCCGGAACGAGCTTGCTCATCCAAGTCGCAGACCGCGATCCCCGGCCGCCAGTACGGCGAGAGGTAGGCGTGGAAGCCACTGGTGGACGCGGACTGTTCCTGGTTAGCGAGATGGCCAACCGCTGGGGCTACTACCCCACGACGTTGACCGGGAAGGTCGTCTGGGCGGAAGTACTCCTCCATGGTGCCGAACGGTCCGGCCCAGGCAGCTCCGAGCAGGCCAAGGAGCCTGGGCAGCCAGCCGAAGCTACCGGCCCAGTCTCTGACCCGCTGCTGATCGGACGAGTCCTGGTCGGACTGCGCGAGTTATAGCAGCAGGCCAATCATCCGCCCCCGCCGCGGTGTTCCACTGTCCTACGCTCTTCAAGGCGTAGACGGTTGCCTTGCCACAGCTGAGGAGTCTTCATGAGTCAAGCAGAGCTCGGCGGTCTACCCGCAGGCGCGGACCCCGCCAAGACCGCTGAGGCAATGGCACAGAAGCGATGGCGGATCGGTCGCGTGCCGCAGACCGCAGACGACTGGATGACCGAGTTCACGCATCTTGAGGAGCTTCTCCTAAACGTAGCCGGTCGCAGGGTGCAGTCTGAGAAGCGTGCGGACCAGTTCCTGCTCGGCCGGATTCCGGAGACTCAGGAGGAGGTCGCCGCTGAAGTCCAGCTCCGCGAGACGGAACGGCGGTGGGAGGTCGAACTCGAAGATCGCAAACATCGCGCGGACCTCGAGTCTCGTGAGACGGAACGGCGCTGGGAAGTCGAATTTGAAGACCGCAAGCACCGCGCAGACCTCGTGCACCAGCAAGCCGCAGTAACGCGCCGCGCTGAAGGCATTCGCGGGTGGGCGCTCGTGGCGGTAGTCGTGGCCATCGTGGTCTCGCCGTGGGTTGCCATGGCAGCCAACGTCCCTGCCGACAACTTCAGCATGTACATGGTTCCGGTCACCGGAATCGCCGGCACCATCATCGGGTACTGGTTCGGCCAGGGCGACCGTCTACGGCCGGCAACGCTGGAAGCACTCCCCCATATGCCGCTGATAGACCTCCCCGCCAGGGAAGTGCAGCAGCAAGGTACAGCAACCAGGCCGTCCGGCAGTGACCACCAGCACCCCTGACTTGCGCAGATGACCTCAGCGACACGCTGCCCGTGACTCGGGACGAAGTTCGGATCATCGCGATGAGGGTGGCGGCCTACCCGAGTGTCACTGCTTACGGGAAGCGAGGATGTGCAGGAGCGCCACCAGGGTTCCCGAACCCATGAGCTTCCCCTCCGCGATGAGCACCGGGATTTCGGACATCGGCACCCACGCGACGTGGCCGGCTTCCTCGCCGTCCTCCGGCTCGCCCACGAGGGTTCCTCCATGACCGACGAACACCTCGTGCGGCGAGTCCACCATGCCGACCATCGGCTGGAAGGTCACCACGTGGTCGAGGTGATTCGGTCGCCAGCCGGTCTCCTCCTCGACCTCGCGCAGAGCAGCCCCCAGCCCATCCTCTCCGGGATCAACGATGCCACCGGGAAGCTCCCAACCCCAGGACTGCGGCACGAAGCGGTACCGCCAGAGCATCAACACGCGGTCATCGGCATCCAGCACCGCGGCTATGGCCACCCGGTTCAGGCGCACGACGTGATGCTCGAAGCGCGCCACCCCAGGAGGCTCAACGTCCACGAGGGCCAATTGCACCCACCGGTTGTCGTAGACCACGCGGTCTCCGTATATCTTCCACGGCTCCAGTCCATCGACCTGAGTAATCATCGGAATCACATCCTGGGAGCGCGGCAATGGGCCTAGTTGACCACATCTCCGGGCGGAGAGTGCACCGCGAGCGCATGTGAATCAGCCGTCGTTCCTGGATGCCCAGCCCTCACGCGGCCAGGGTGCAACAACGCGCAGCGATCAGGCCGCCCAACCGATGCAGGCACACCGGCCGGGCGGCGACCGGGCCGGTCGCCCTTTCTCCCGGGCCGGCCGGCCCAACCCCACGCGACACAGCCGCATCTGCCCCACCCCAACTCGGCCCTGCGGAAGGATGGATGGATGAGTGACTGGGAGTTCGTGAAGAGCCGAACTGCCACCGAAGGCGCGGTGTGGCGGTCGGCCGACGGCCTGCTCTACAAGCGGACCGGTGGCGAGGATCTGCGGACGGAGACCGAGTTCCAGCAGCTGGCCGCCGGCCTGGGCTACCCGGTGCCGGAGATCGTCGACAGCGGCTCGGAGGACGGGAACTACTTCGTCGTCGAGCGCGCCATCGGCGACACCTCGCTGCACGAGGAGGCGCTGGCCGACGCCAGGCGGGACGGACAGGTCAGCTACCAGGTGATCAGCACGGCGGCCGCCGTCGCGTCGAAGCTCCTGCAGGCCCAAGCGAGGCACCCCCTCCCCGCCACGCCGTGGTTCGAGAAGGCGGCCTTCGCCGCCGAGGTGTTCGAGGAGAACTCGGACTTCGACACCCCGCGCGTCCACGAAGCGGTCAAGCACGCGCTCGACCGGCTGGCCCGGCTCCCGATGGTGCACGGGCACCTGGACTACGGCCTGCCCAACGTCCTCCAGGCCGGGGTCATCGACTGGCAGCACCACGGACCGGTCCCGCTCGGCTACGACGTCTACCCCGCCTCGACATCGTGCCGTTCAAGGGCGGCGGCAAGGGCTACAGCCTCACCCCGGAACAGCGCACCGCCTACACCGCCGCCCTCGATGAGACCACCGCGTCCCTGATCGGGCAGCCGGTGAGCGAGCACCTGGGCGACTTCCTGCTCGTCAAGTGCTTCTTCTTCCTCGCCCTCATGCGGGCCACCGACCCCACGCGGCGCAACAAGCACATCAAGTGGCAGTACCGCCGCGCCCTCTTCACGATGGGGCTTGATCAGTATGAGTCGGGCAACACGATCGACACCGGCACCTTCCCCACTCTGGAACGGTTCACCGCTGAACACCGATAGGCCGGTCCCCACCATCCGCGACCGTAAAGCGCCTGACCAGGAGGGGGCTGCCACCCGTGGGCAGGATTGAGTACTACAACGGCCCGAATGCGCCGAAGCCCGCAGATCGGAGTTCCGTCTGTCGCGGACCGGCACCGGGAGTGACATGTGCGGCAGGTGTTCCATGGCGCTCCTCGCCAGGCCCTGGACCAGGCGTTCGTCGGGTAGCTGTCGGTTGGAGGGCCGTGCAACCTGGTGCGTGGGATAAACGGTCTCGGGGCTATCACCTTCAATCGCATCCTTGTCATGTCCGGTCAGGCTTCAGCGAAGTCCGTCGCTTCCTGGCCAATTGGTGCATCCCTGCCACTCGCCGTGAACGCTCGTCCAAGATGCTGCGGGTGGCCTGAAACGAGGAGGCGTGCATGCGGATGGCGTCATGGCGAAACTGACGGAAGAGCAGCGGCAACAGCGGGCCGCCGCACGAGCCCGTCAAGAGGCTTTGGCTGCTGAGGAAGATCACCGCCGGCGTGAGGAACGAAGCGAGCGGTGGCGCCGTGAAGGGATCTACCTCTCCTGGGAGGAGTACCGGGCAGGGGAGCCGTGTCGCGGCTGCGGTGATCCGATGAGTGACGGGCTCGGTAGCTGGCCCGCTCTGCTGCACATGACGGAGCAGGAACAGCAGGAGCGTGACCTCGCGGAGAGGCGGTTCAAGGAACGCCACGGCGGATGCCGGGAGGGGCGATGGACCGTCTCCGGCTCCCGAGTGCTGCACTGCTCCGCATGCTGTCCGTTTCCGCCGATGAGCCCCGAGCAAGCGCGAGTGGTCGGAAAGATCCTCTTTGGTCCACGGCCAGAGGGTCACGAGGAGGAACTGAATGCCTGGAAGCTCACCCTGACCTGCGGCCACGCCGTCGAGCGGACCGCGCACCGCAGCAATGCTCGCTACTCTGCCGGAGTCGTCCGCTGTGATGAATGCGATGCCCATCGCGGCGTGGTGATCAGGGAGCTCCTGGGGCCAGTCTGTGACAGAGGCGTCGACCCGAAGCCCGGCATCCCCGGGCCCGTTGAGCGAGAGCGACTCACCGCTGAGCTGAAGGCAGCGGAGGTGAAGCTCGAACGCCAGCGTAGGAGCGCCACGACGACACAGGGTCGCATCCAAGATATCCGGGCACGACTCGGCGGCCGGACCGACAGCTGACGAAGGACTGCATGAGCGCGACGAACGCGGCGAGCGTGTGCGGTGAGGAGTCTCCCGTCTTGACCCTGATGGAGGCAGCCGCCTATGTCCGCCGGACACCGAAGGCCATGTACGGCCTGCGAGAGCGGAGGGCCGGCCCTCCGAGCTTTCGGCTGGCAGGTCGTATCTACTACCGCCGTACGGCGCTCGACGCATGGCTTGCCGGGGGCGAGGCCAATGACCCCCGATCCAACCCGGCACTGGACCCAACTCGCAGACCACCTGAACCGCGACGCAGCCAGCGGGGACGATGAGGTAGCCCACGTCCGTGATCGCCGACCAGACCCACTTCTGCGTGAGCGATGCGTGAGCGGACGGGGCAGTACGCGCCGGCTCGGGTGGGATCGTGGATCACGGTGCAACGTCCTGACCTGCGGATTCATCACCAGGTGATCGATGCCGGCAGCAGCCAGCATGATCACTCTCGGGCTCGTAATGCGTAGGTCGCGGGTTCGAATCCCGCAGGCGGCTCAGTGGGAAAGCCCAGGTCGGATTGATTCCGGCCTGGGCTTTTTTGTGTGTTCGGGGCGGCTCTAGGGGTGGGGTGGCCCCGCCACCTGGGGTGGCGGGGCCGGGGCGGGGGTGGCTACTGGCGGGTGGTGGCGAGGTCCAGGGGGCGGGCTCGGAGGGCGAGGCGGGCTGGGGTCAGGCTGGCGAGGAGGGCGAGGGCCAGGCAGATCGCGGTGGTGCCGGCGAGGGTGGCCCAGGGCAGGTCGAAGGTTGCGGACTGGGCCGTGTCGAGGATGCGGTTCTCGATCAGCAGGACGGTGGCGTACTGGGTCACCAGGGTGACGACCAGGCCGAGGACCGCGGCGGTGGCGACCACCAGGAGGGTCTCGACCGCGACGACCCGCAGGACCTGGCGGCGGGTGCCGCCGGTCAGGCGCAGGGTGGCGAAGTCCCGCAGGCGGTCGCCGGTGGACATCATCATCGTGTTGACGATCGCGATCAGGGCGTACAGCAGGGCCGGGCCGAGGATCGCCAGCATCGCGATCCAGCTGTTCTTGGTGGTCCGGTCGTTGTGTGCGCCGATCCAGGCGGTGCCGGTGGTGGCCCGGGCCGCGCTGCCGCCCAGCGCGGTCGTGACCTGCTCGGGACTCGCCCCGGTGCTCAGGTAGGCGACCGAGACGGCGCTCTGGCCGGGGACGGCCTCGCGGGGGACGGCGATCTCCGGAAGGTGCGGCAGCAGGTGGTGGACCTGGGCGACCAGCCGCAGTTGCTCCTGGGTGCCGTCGGCGAGCCGGGCGTTCAGGGTGTCGCCGACGTGCCAGCCGAAGACGCGCGCCATGTCGCTGGAGACCGCGACCGTCAGGCCGTGCAGGTCCTCCAGCGAACCGGCTTCGGCGGAGAGGTTCCAGGCCGTCCGCAGGTCGCCGTCGACCGCCAGGCCGTCCTCCGGGATCGGCAGGTCGGTGGGGCGGCCGGGGGCGGGCTGCTGGTCCGGGGCCGCCAGGCCGTCGAACCGTACGGTCGCCGCGGTGGTCAGCCGGGCGTCCGGCAGGGCGGCCAGGCTCCGCAGGGCGTCGGCGGGTACGACTTGGCCGCCGGCGGGCTCGATCACGTACCCGGCCTTGAGGGCGGCGCGGCCCTGGGCGGCCATCGCGTCGCTGAACGCGACGGTGCCGCCGACCACCGAGCCGGCCAGGCCGATCACCAGGAAGACCGGTGTCGCGGTGGAGACGGTGCGGCGGATCGCGGCGAGGGCGTTCTGCCGGGCGATCAGTCCGGCGGCGCCGGGCAGCAGCGGGACGAGCGAGGTGAACAGCCGCACCAGCGGCGGCACCAGCACCGGCGCGATCAGCGTGATGGCGAGCACCGCCATCACGTCGAAGAGCAGGGCCCACTGCGGGGTGGTCTCCGGATCGCGGGACTGCGGGTCGGCCAGCATCGACGCGGGCATCGAGATGAAGGTCTGCAGGGTGTAGCCGAAGACGCCGAGGAACAGGACCGCGGCCACCCAGCGGGCGACCGGCATCACCTTCCTGTCGACGGCGACCTCGTTGAGCGCCTCCACCGGCCGCACCCGGCCGGCCCGGCGGGACGCCGCGTAGGCGCCGAGCAGGGCGACCACGAGGCCGCCCGAGGCGGCGAGCAGCAGCGGCAGCAGCGCCGGTTCGGCGTGGAAGCCGCTCGGGGCGGCGCCCTGGTCGACCAGCCAGGCGGCGATCGCCGGGGCGACGGCCAGGCCCATCGCGCAGCCCGAGACGGCGGAGGCCAGCGCCACCACCAGTGCCTCGCCGAGGACCAGGGCGCGCACCTGACGCGGCGTCGCACCGACGGCGCGCAGCATCGCCGTCTCCTGGCGGCGCTGGGCGACGGCGAAGGCGAAGGTCGAGGAGACCACGAAGACCGAGACGAACCCGGCCATCGCGGCCATGAAGCCGACCAGTTTGTGCAGCGAGGGCGCGCCGGGCAGCGAGTCCTCGCCCATCGTCGTGTTGAGCAGGACCCCGGCGGCGGACATCACCGCGACACCGAGGGCGAGCGCCACGAAGGAGCCGGCGAAGGCCGGCCACCGTCTCCGCAGGGAGACGGCGGCTATCGGGAGCAGCAGCCGCAAGCCCTTCATCGGGTGCCACCGTCCGTGCCCGCGCGGACGCCCTCCAGTGCCGTCATCCGTGCGGCGACGGTCTGCGGTTCGGGGGCGACGAGGTGGTCGACGACCTTGCCGTCGGCGAGGAAGAGGACGGTGTCGGCGTAGGAGGCGGCCACCGGGTCGTGGGTCACCATGATGGTGCTCTGGCCCTGCTGGTCGACCAGCGAGCGGAGCAGGGTGAGGACTTCCCGGCTGCTGGAGCTGTCCAGGGCTCCGGTGGGCTCGTCCGCGAAGAGCACCTGGGGGGAGGCGATCAGGGCCCGGGCGATCGCCACCCGCTGCTGCTGGCCGCCGGACATCTGCGAGGGCAGGTGGCCGGTCCGCTCGCCCAGGCCGACCTGGGCCAGGGCGGCCCGCACCTGGGCGGGGTCGGGTCTGCGGCCGGCCAGCCGCAGCGGCAGACCGACGTTCTGCTCGGCCGTCAGGGATCCGAGCAGGTTGAAGGCCTGGAAGACGAAGCCCAGGCGCTCGCGGCGCAGTTCGGTCAGGGCGGTCTCGTCGAGGCCGCCGAGGTCGACGCCGTCGACGACGACGCTGCCGGAGTCCGGTCGGTCGAGTCCGGCGGCGCACTGGAGCAGGGTGCTCTTGCCGGAGCCGGAGGGGCCCATGACGGCGGTGAAGCTGCCGCGGGTGAACCCGATGGTGACCGCGTCCAGGGCGGTGATGGCGCTCTGGCCGGTTCCGTAGGAACGGGTGACCCGTTCCAGTCGTACTACGTCGTTGTCATTCATGATGATCCATTTACTACCAGGTCGCCGGAGCGCGGCATCGACCGCTGCCGGAGCCGGCGGGCGATCCCGGCCGGGCGACCTTCCGGCTGGGCCGGGGGCAGGTTGGATCGGGGGGAATGGCGGGATTGCGGGGGATTGGGGAAGTTGCGGGGGTGTTGCTGGCGGGGGGGCTAGTCGTCGTCTCCGAGGTCGCCCTCGATACCGCCCTCGAAGCCGCCGTCAGGGGTGCCGCTGATCGCGTAGCCCTGGCGGCGCGCCTCGTAGCAGGCCACCGTCGCGGCCGCCGACACGTTCAGCGAGCCGACCCGGCCCAGCTGCGGCACGAACACCACCTGGTCGCAGAGCGCCAGCGCCTCGGGGGTGATCCCGCGGTCCTCGTGCCCGAGCACGAAGGCCACCGCCGGGGTCAGCTCGGCGGCGAACATCGGCACCGCCTCGTCCGCCAGCTCCAGGCCGACCACCTTGAAGCCGTCCGCCTTGGCCGCGGCCACCGCCTCGGCGACGGTCGGGAAGTGCTCCACCTTCAGGTACTTGTCGGTGCCCATCGCGGCCTTCTGCGCGCCGGACGAGCGCACCGACGGGGTGTCCCCCGCCAGGTACAGCTTCTCGGCGCCCATCGCCGCACCGGTCCGGACCACCGACCCGACGTTGAACGGCGACTGCAGGTTCTCCAGGATCATCGCGAGCCGGAACTCGTTGCTGCGCCGCCACGAGCGGTGCAGACGCTTCAGTTCGGTCCCGCGGAGCTGCTTCACGACGTCGTACCTCGTCCATTCTCCGGGCCCTCGCCCGCCTCGGGGCGGGGCCGCGCTTCCAGAATCCGGAACCCGTTGACCGACGCGACCCGGGTCGTCGGGTAGCCCTGGTCGTTCAGCCACTTCTGCAGCGAGTCCGAGCCCAGGTGCTTCTGCACCACGAGGAACGCCGAGCCGTCCGGGGTCAGCCGGCCGAGCCAGTGCGTCAGCAGCCGGCGCAGCGCCGCCTTGCCGATCCGGATCGGCGGGTTGGAGTAGATCGTCGCGAACCGGACGTCCGCCGGGACCTCGTCGGGCAGCGCGGCCTGGACGTTGCCCAGTCGCAGCGCCTCGGCGTTCAGCCGCACCAGCTCCAGGGCGCGCTCGTTGACGTCCACCGCCCAGACCGGCAGGCGCTTGCGCCGGGTCGCCCAGGTGAGCGCGATCGGGCCGTAGCCGCAGCCGATGTCCAGGATCGGGCCGCGCACCCGCGGCTGCGGGGCGTGCTCCAGCAGGATCCGGGTGCCCGGGTCGAGCCGGCCGCGGGAGAACACCCCGGTGTCGGTGGTCAGTTCCAGGGTGACGTCCGGCAGGGAGACCGTGATCGGCCGTCGCTCGCTGGCGACCTCGGGTGCACCGCTGAAGTAGTGCGAGCCGGACATGGATTCCCCGTCGTTCGTGTGGGCCTCGGGGCCACCGGGTGGGTGTGGGTCAGCCCTTCGTACGGCACCGATCGTACCCCCGGTGGCCTGCGCGGCGTTCCGGTCAGAGGGTGCCCGGGCTCTTGCGGGTGGCCACGTTGATCCGGTTCCAGGCGTTGATGGTGAAGCAGACCGAGATCAGCTGCGCCAGTTCGGCCTCCCCGAAGTGCGTGGCGGCCCGGGCGTACACCGCGTCCGAGACGCCGCCGTCGATCCGCGCGACCTCCTCCGCGAGTGCCAGGGCGGCCCGCTCGCGCTCGCTGTACACCCCGGCCGGGGCCTCCGGCCAGACCGGCAGCAGGTAGATCCGCTCGTCGGTCTCGCCGGCCTTGCGGGCGTCCTTGGCGTGCATGTCCAGGCAGTACGCGCAGCCGTTGAGCTGGGAGGTGCGCATCTGGACGAGCTCGACCAGCGCCGGGTCCAGGCCCTCGCGGGCGGCGGCGTCCAGGGCGATCATCGCGCGGAACACCTTCGGGACGGTGCGGGCGTAGTCGAGGCGGGCGGTGGCTGCGGTGTTCTCGTTCGTCGTCATGACAGTGACCCTAGGGGCGGAATGCACCCTGGTCGTGGGCCATTCGACAGGGCATTTCGTGGGTCAATCCGGTGGCGAGGGGTACGCCGCGCAACACGCCCGGGTGGGCTCGGCGCGTCGCGTCCGGCCGCCGGGCGGCGGATACTTCGAGTACCGCCACCCGGGCCCGTGGAACCTCCGAACAGTGAGGACCGATGCCATGCCGCAGGATCACGAGGACTACCTGGTCGACGAGACCGTCGAAACCGTCGAGAGTGACGAAACCGTCGCGAGCGACGAGGAGGCGCCCGATCCCGAGGAGTACGGCGAGTACGGCGAATACGACGAGAACGACGAGGTCGCCGAGCGCCGGGCCCTCGGCGCCGATCCGGCCACCGACGTCGCCGACGCCGCCGAGCAGGCCCGCGTGGTCCCGCTGGACGAGGACGAGTACCGGGAGTAGCCGGACGCCGGGCGCTGCAGGCGGTTCGGTGCGCCGTGACGCACCGCGAACCGGCCTCAGAGCGCCCGGCGGCGTTGCAGCCAGGCCATCGCCGCCCAACCCGGCAGCACCGGCAGGATCAGCGTCAGCAGCCGGAACAGCGCCACCGCCGCCAGCGCCCCGCCCTTCTCCATCGACGCGGTCTGCTGCAGCAGCGTGATCAGCGCCCCGTCCACCGCGCCGGCCCCGCCCGGGGTCGGCGCGGCACTGCCCGCCGCGTTGCCCACCAGGAACACCACCGCGACCGAGGCGAAGGACGGCTCCCGGCCGATCGCCCGGGCACAGCAGTACAGGCAGGAGATCAGGCAGAGCGACACCAGCAGCTGCCCGGTCACGCCCACCGCCAGCCGGGTCGGGCTGCGCAGCAGGTCCAGCAGCCGCGGCAGCACCTCCGTCGTCAACGGCCGCAGCCGCGCCGCCAGCCACCGCCGGGCCGCCGGGATCGCCGACACCACCGCCAGCAGCGCCGCCGCCCCCGTCAACCCGCCCACCACGGCGGGCAGCGCGTCCAGCTCGGACCCGCCCGGCTGCATGTCCAGCAGGTAGACGAAGGCCCCCAGCTGCAGCAGGTGCAGCACCAGCCCGAGCATCGTCCCCACCCCGACGCTGGACAGCGCCTGCGCCGTCGGGATCCCGGCCCGCTGCAGCAGCCGGGTGTTCAGCGCGACCCCGCCGACTCCGCCCGGCGACACCAGCTTCACGAACGAGCCCGCCACCTGCGCCAGCACCGCGTTGCGGAAGTCCAGCCGCTCCGGCACGAACCCGACGAACCCCATCGCCGCCGCGACGTGGCTCGCCGCCGCCGTGGCCAGCGCCAGCGCCAGCCACCACGGGTCGGCGTCCGCCAGGGCGGAGACCGGATTGTCCTCCGCCGCGAACAACTGCGGGATCAGCAGCCACCCGGCCACCACCCCGCCCACCACGGCCAGCAACGTCCGGGGCCGCACCCGCTCCAGTCGCACCGGCCGCCCCACGGCCTGCGGCCGCGCCCGCAACACCTCCGCCCGGATCTCCTCCAGCAACCCGCCGGGGACCGGGGCGGGGGCGGCGGCGGGGGGTTCGCCGGTGGCGGACTGGGGCTTCGCCGCGTCGCCTCGGTGGCCCGGTGCAGGGGCCGTCGGTGGGCCCGCCACGGCCGAGCCGGCGACGACCACGGCCGGGTCGGCGACGACGGCCCCGGGTGGTGCCGCTCCCGCGGCCGTCGCGGCCGGCTTCGCGTGGCGTTTGAGGGCGCGGCGGGTGGTGTGGGTGAGGGCGATGGGCTGCAGGAGGGGGAGGGCGGCGCCGATCGGGTCGGGGCCGAGGACGGCGGTCGCGGTGCGGACGGAGCGGGCGGCGCCGGTGCGCAGGGCGAGGGTGGTGAGGAGTTGGGCGATGTCGCAGCACAGGACGAGTTCGGTCGCGGCGACGTCGCCGTCGGCGAAGTCGACCAGGTGCACCGCGCCCGCGTCGTCGATCAGCAGGGAGGAGGGGACGAGGGCGCGGTGGGCGACCTCGCGGCGCTGGAGCAGGGCGAGCTGGCGCCAGGCGTCGGTGAGCAGCTCGTCGGTGACCTCGTCGTCGGCGAGTTGGTCCAGGGTGCGGCCGGCCAGCCGCTCGTACGCGATGAGTGCGGTGTCCTGGCCGAGGCCGGCGGTGGCGGCGATGCGGCGGGTGCGGACGCCGGCGGCCAGGGCCGCGTACGCGACCAGGGCCTCGTGCTCCAGGCCGGTGCGCGGGGAGCGCAGGACGCGCGGGTCGGGGGCGGTGCGCAGGCGCAGCCGGCGCCAGGCGCGCTGGACGGCGGCGGCGGTGACGGCCTGCCGGTCGAGCAGCTGGACGTCCAGGTCGGGGCGGTCGTCGGCCTGCCGGACCCGGTAGCGGTCGGGCCCGGCCGGGACGGCCTCGACCGGGCGCAGGCCGCTGTCGCGCAGGGCGCGCAGGATCTCGCCGGGCCGGGGGCAGGGGTCGGGGGTGCCGACCGCGTACAGGGTGCCGTGGGCGCCGGTCCAGCCGAGCAGCAGGCCGAGCAGCAGCGCGGTGGGGGTGGCGAACCCGCCGGCCAGCCCGGCGAGGCCGGAGAGCGTCAGGACGGCCCAGGGCAGGCGGCGTTCACGGCTGCCGGAGGCGGTCATGAAGGCGAGGACCGGGGCCAGGTAGCCGTAGACGGGCTCGGTGTGCCCGAGGACGTCGGCGGGCAGCGGCTGGGTGAGCGCGGTGAGCAGCGAGGGCGAGGCGAGCTTGTCGGCCCACAGGTCCAGGCCGAGGGTGGCGCCGTACGCGAGGACGGCGGCCAGCAGCCCGTCGGAGACCTGCTGGAGGGCCCGCCGGCGGTCGGGGCCGAGCAGGCGGTGGACGGCGAGGCCGACCGGCAGCAGCAGGACGGCGGCGGTGGTGAGCCCGCCGGCCAGGCTCGCCAGCGGCCGCGGCACCAGCGCGGCGGCCTCGGCGACGTCGGCGGCGATCCCGCCGGTGGTGGCCCGGGCGTAGTCGGCGAGCAGCAGGGTGAGGGCGATCGCGAACAGGCCGCCGAGCAGCCGGATCAGGGCGACGGGCTGGCGGAGGCGGCCGGTGGCGGGTACCGGGCGGGCCGGGAACCGGCCGGGGCCCGGCCCGACCTGGGCTGGGGCCTGGGCCGCCGGGGCCGGGGCCCGGGCCGCGCCGTTGCCCGCTGTCCCGCTGCTCCCGGCGTCACCGTCCGCTATCCCGTCGTCCGGCACGCGTGCGTCGCCCGTCCGCTGCGCGGGCACACCGCCGGTGTCGCCCCCGTCGGTGTCGCCGTTCGTTCTCCCCGTCACGATCGCCACGGTTGGCATGCTCCCATGCCGCCCGCGGCCGTGGAGCGGGGTACGCCGCCGCGCCCGCCGGTGCCGGGCCCTACGCCTGCCGGGTCGGCAGGACCACCAGGTGACGCAGGTTGACGTGCCGGGGGCGGCTGACGGTGTACGCGACGAGGTCGGCGATGTCCTCGGCGCCGAGCGCCGGGATGGCGTCGAACATGCCGCCGAGCTGCTCGCGCAGCACCGGGTTGTCGATGTGCCCGCCGAGCTCGGTGTCGGTCAGGCCGGGCTCGATCGCGCTGACCCGGACGTCCCGCGGGCCGAGTTCGCTGCGCAGGGCGGCGGACAGCTGGGTCAGCGCGGCCTTGGTGGCGCCGTACACGGCGTAGTCGGGGAAGACCACGTGCGAGGCGATGGAGGAGACGTTGACCAGGTCGGCGGTGCGGCCTTCGGCGGCGGCCGAGGTGAGGTCGGCGGTGAAGGCGCGCACGATCCGCAGCGCGCCGGTGAGGTTGGTGTCGACCATGCGGGTCCACTCGTCGATCCGGCCGTCGGCGAGCGGGTTCGGCAGCATCACGCCGGCGTTGTTGACCACCAGGTCGACCCGGCCGTACGCGCCGTGGACGGTCTTCGCGGCGGCGTCCACGGAGGCCTGGTCGGTGATGTCGGCGGTGACGGCGAGCGCCTGCCCGCCCGCGGCGGCGATCTCGGCGGCGAGCGCGTCCAGCCGCTCGGTACGGCGGGCGAGCAGGGCGACCCGGGCGCCGTGCGCGGCGAGGGCCCGGGCGGTGGCGGCGCCCATGCCGCTGGCGGCTCCGGTGACGACGGCGGTGCGGGAGGCGAGGGAGGCGAGGGTCATCGGGGGCTCCAGGTGTTCCGGGGCGGGCGGGGCAGGCTGACGCCGACCACTCTGCGCGGGCCGCGACCGCCGACCCAGGGCTGCGCTGTTCCTGGGTAGGCCGTTCCTGGGTAGGCCGTTCCTGGGAACGGCAGTACCACCCTCGCGCGGGCGGGCCGGGGCTAACCTGCCAGGCATGGAGAACACCCTGGGGGACTTCCTCCGTTCGCGCCGGGCCCGGATCCTGCCGGAGGACGTGGGCCTGCCCTCGTACGGCCGCCGCCGGGTGCAGGGCCTGCGCCGGGAGGAGGTGGCGCAGCTCGCGGGCGTCAGCGTGGACTACTACGTCCGGCTGGAGCAGGGCCGGGGCGGCAGTGCCTCGGACGCGGTCCTGGACGCGGTGGCCCGGGTGCTGCGGCTGGACGAGGTGGAGGCGGCGCACCTGCGCTCGCTCGCCCGTCCGCCGAAGGAACCCGCCGGCGCGGCCGCCCGGGGCCGGGGACGGGGAGGGCAGCAGGTCCGCCCGGGAACGAGGCTGCTGCTGGACCTGATGGCCGGCGTGCCGGCCTTCGTCCTCGGCCGCCGGATGGACGTCCTGGCCTGGAACGCGCTGGGCGACGCGGTGAACGGCTTCTCCGCCCACGCCGCCGTCGGCCCGGACGGCCCGCTCAACCAGGCCCGGCACGCCTTCCTCGACCCGGCGGCCCGGGACTACTACCGGCAGTGGGACGCGGTCGCCGCGGAGACCGTCTCCTACCTGCGCCGGGACGCCGGGCTGCACCCGGAGGACCCGGCGCTGGGCGCCCTGGTGGGCGAACTGTCCCTCCGCAGCGAGGATTTCCGCCGGCTCTGGGCGGACCACCTGGTGCGGGAGAAGACCCACGGGGTCAAGCTGCTCCGGCATCCGCTGGTCGGCGACCTCGACTTCGGCTACGAGACCCTGGGCGTCAACGGCTCGCCGGACCAGCTGCTGGTCGTCTACACCGCCCCGGCGGGCTCGCCGACCGCCCAGAAGCTGGCTCTGCTGGGGAGTTGGACGGCCCCGGGGGCGATGTCCGAGGCCTCGGAGGTGTCGTGAGCGGCGCGTCCTGAGCGGGCGGGCCGGTGCGTTTTGAGCGGGCGGACCGGCGCTGTTCTGAGCGGGCGGGCCGGCGCGTCGCGAGCGGGCGGGCCGGCGCGTGCTGAGCGGGCGGGCGGGCCCGGGGCGGCATAGCCTGCAGTCATGAGTGCCTGCGAAGACATCGCTCTGGCCCCTCAGGACATCGAGCCCCTTCCGCCCCCCGACGGATGCGCCGACTGCCTGGCGCAGGGCCGCAGGGACTGGGTGCACCTGCGGATCTGCCTGGACTGCGGCCACATCGGCTGCTGCGACTTCTCGCCGCAGCGGCACGCCACCGCGCACTTCCACAACACCTCCCACCCGGTGATCCGCTCGTACGAGCCGGGGGAGGACTGGCGTTGGTGCTTCGTCCACGAGGTCATGGGCTGAGCCGCATCCGGACACGATCCGCCCCGGTGGCAGGGGCACTCAACTCCGGTAAAATCCGGACAAGACGCCCGTGTGGCCCTCCGGTCGGCATCCGTCCGGCCGGTGACCGCCGAAGGGAGGCCGACGATGACCAAGCGAACCCCGGGCAGCACCGCCCAGCTCCGCCAGGGCACCCAGGAACTGCTGGAACGCCGGGGCATGGCGAGCCCACCCGTCCGGATCGCACCTAAGCTGCGCACCGGCGGGACGTCCTCCGCCGCCGCTGCCGGGAACGGCGCGGACGAGGCCTTCCGGCACGGCGGACGTGCCGCACCGACCACGGCGACGCACGCCGCCCCGGCCGCGCACGCCGAACTCAAGGGGCACCGGCACCGCGGCGCGGAGAAGCACTCCGCTCACTGAGGCGGCCCCACCGAGGTGGGCGCCCGCAGCCTGGGCGCCCGTCCCTGATGCGTGATCAGGGGCGTTCTCCGGGGCGGTCCGGGGGTGTGCCCGGATGCCGCGACCGGGCGCCCTGCCGAAGACTCTCTCCTGTCGGAGCCACCGCCGGCCGGACGGGCCGCCGAAATGCGGCCGAACGACGGTCGGGCGAATCGTCGTTGGAGAGAAGCCGGATGAACACCCGTACGCGCACCATCCGTTGGTCCACCCTCGCCGCAGCAGGCGCGCTGCTCGCCGCCGTCACGGTCGGCGCCGCGGCCCCGGCCCTGGCCGCCGACGTGCCGCAGGCCGGCACAGCTTCCGGCGCCGGCACCGTATCTCTCCCCGCGGCGGCCCGGCCCGGGCCGCTGGACCGGGAGGCGCTGGCGAGGACCCTCGACGCCCTGCCCGCCGACATCACCGGCGCGCTGGTCCGGGTCGGCGGCCCGGACGCACGGTGGCGCGGCACCTCCGGCGACGACGTCCCGGCGGACGCCCGGTTCCGGATCGGCAGCATCTCCAAGGTGTTCACCGCGACCGTGCTGCTCCAGCTCGCCGCCGAGGGGAAGGTCGACCTGGACGGCACCGTCCAGCGGTACCTGCCCGGACTGCTCCCGACCGGCTACCCGCCGGTCACCGTACGCCAGTTGCTCGACCACACCAGCGGCCTGCCCGGGGGCGGCGGCATGACCTCGGGAGACGGCAGCGCGGCGTGGTTCGCCGCGCACAAGGCGGACTACTTCAGCCCCGAGCAGGTCGTCGCCGACATGCTCACCCAGCCGATGAGCTTCGCGCCCGGCACCGCGCAGCAGTACAACGGCAACAACTACTTCGTCGCCGGGATGGTGATCGAGAAGGTCACCGGCGACACCTTCGCCGACCAGGTGCGGCGGCGCATCACCGGTCCGCTCGGCCTGCACGCCACCTACGTCCCGGCCGCCGACGACCTGGCCGTCCGCGGCCCGCACGCCTCCGGCTACGTGGACGTCCCCGCCGCCGACGGCAGCACCAGCCGGGTCGACGTCACCGAGCAGAGCCCGTACCCGTGGGCCGAGGGCGGCCTGGTCTCCTCCGCCGCCGACCTGGAGCGCTTCCTCGACGCCCTCTTCCGCGGCCGGCTGCTGCCGCCGGCCCAGCAGGCCGAGGTGTTCGCCGTCCCGAACGTGCCCAACGACCGCAACAAGAACTGCGAGATCGGCCCGACCGCCGGCCACGCCTGCTTCAGCGCGGGCGGCCTGCTGCGCACCGTCCTGCCGAACGGCACGGAGGTCTGGGGCAAGACCGGCGCCCGCCCGGGCTACAGCAGCGGCGTCTTCGCCACCCGCGACCTCTCCCGCACCGTGGTCGTCGGGCTCAACCCGACGGGCCTCTCCGGAGAGGAGTTCCCCACCCTGTGGAAGCTGGTGACCACCGGCTTCGGCTCCGGGCAGGTCTACGGGAAGCGGTGAGCCGGACTCGGGTCAGTGTCAGTGGCCTGCGCTAGGTTCGTCACGATCGCCAGGGCACGGCAGGCACGGCAAGTACGGCAGACACAGCAGGCACGGCAGGACGACGGGGGCGCACCATGGTCGACGTGACGACAGAGGAGCCGGTCGAGCTCCAGCTGGAGCGGTACCGCACCGAACTCACCGGCTACTGCTACCGGATGCTCGGCTCGGTCTTCGAGGCCGAGGACGCGGTGCAGGAGACCATGGTCCGGGCCTGGCGCGGCCACAAGGGCTTCGAGGGCCGCTCCGCGCTGCGCTCCTGGCTGTACCGCATCGCGACCAACGTCTGCCTGGACGCGCTGAACGGCCGGTCCGCCCGGGCCCGCCCGATGGATCTGGCGGGCCCCGTCACGGTGGCCGCGGCGCACGACACCCAGCTGCCCGAGGTGACCTGGATCGGCCCCGCCCCGGACGGCCGGGTGCTGCCCGAGACGGCGGACCCGGCCGAGGTGGCCGCCCAGCGCGAGTCGGTGAAGCTGGCCTTCGTGGCCGTGCTGCAGCGGCTCGCGCCGCGGCAGCGGGCGGTGCTGATCCTGCGCGAGGTGCTCGGCTGGAAGGCCGCCGAGGCCGCCGAACTGCTCGGCGTCACGGTGGCCTCGGTGAACAGCGCGCTGCAGCGCGCCCGCGCGGCGCTCGCCGCGGACACCCCGGCCGCCCGACCGGCCCCTGCGCTGGACGAGGACCACCGCGCGCTGCTGGACCGCTACGTCCGCGCCTTCGAGGCGTACGACATGGACGGCCTCGCCGCACTGCTGCACGAGGACGTCACGCTCAACATGCCGCCGTTCGCGATGTGGCTGCAGGGGAGGGGCGAGCTCCGGGCCTGGATGCTGGGCCCCGGGCACGGCTGCCGCGGCTCCCGGCTGCTCCCGGTGACGGCCAACGGCGGGCCGGCCTTCGGCCAGTACCGGCCGAGTCCGGCGGGCGGGCACGAGCCGTGGGCGCTGATCGTGCCGGAGGTGTCAGCGGGGCGGATCACCGGGTTCACCAATTTCCTCGACACCGACGTGCTGTTCCCGCTGTTCGGCCTGCCGCCCCGGCTGGACGCCGGGCAGACCGGGGTCGAGCCGGCTCGTGTCGAGGAGGCCGGTGTCCAGGAGGCCGGTGTCGAGGAGGCTGGAGCGGAATAGGTCGGTGCCCAGTGCTTCCGCGAGGTCCGGCGGGGCGGACGTGCCCGGCAGGAGTGCCGCGAGCCCGCTGAACGCGAGCAGTTCCCGCAGCGGGCCGCCCGCGTTCAGCAGCACCACGCCCACCCCGTGCCGGGCGGCGGCGAGCCGCAGCCGGGCGAGCGCGTCGACGACGGCCAGGTCGGGGGCGGTCAGCGCGCCCAGGTCACAGGTCAGGGCGGAGCCGCCCGGTGTGGTCTCCATGCAGAGGGGACCGGCGCGAGGGCGTCGACTCATCGGTCCGCCCGAACACCGGTGGCAGAGTGGGGGCCACCGTGCCCACCCTGCCCCAGGAGGACCGCAGTGACGGTTGAGCCCTTGAAGTCGCGCGAGGAATGGTTGGCGTCCCTGCCGCGGATCTACGCGGCGGCGGGCTGCCTGCTGCGGGACGCGTCCGGCCGGATCCTGATCGTGAAGGCCGGGTACCGCGAGCACTGGCAGTTCCCGGGCGGCACGATCGACCTCGGCGAGGGCCCGGTGGAGTGCGCCGCACGGGAGTTGGCGGAGGAGACCGGCATCGTCGGGACGACCGGCGACCTGCTGGCGATCTCCTGGACCCACCCCTCGGCCGAACTCGACCACCCCGCCCAGCACTTGATGTTCGACTTCGGCGCGGTCCCGGACGGCACCCCCGTGACCGTCCCGGCCGGTGAGCTGGACGACTACCGGTGGGCACCCGTCGAGGAGGCGCTGGAGCTGCTGGGACCGGCCCGCTCGGCCCGGCTGCGGGCGGCGCTGGCGGCGGCCGAGGACGGCCGGGTCCGGATCGTCACCACCCACGTCGCGGGGTTCTAGCCGCGGCGGCCGCGGCCGCCGGTAGTGGTCCGGCCCCGGGGCAGGGGTCGCGCCCGGGGCCGGACCCGGCTCACGGCTGCTCGGACTCCGCGTCCCGGGCGGCGATGATGGCGGCGATGGCCTCCGAGACGAAGGTCTCCGCCTCGGACTTGTCCACCTTCAGTGCGGCCAGGACGCCCTGGCCGTTGTCCTGCTCCAGCAGTGCGAGCAGGAGGTGCTCGGTGCCGACGTAGTTGTGTCCGAGCTTGAGCGCCTCGCGGAAGGTCAGCTCCAGCGCCTTCTTGCTCTGGGCGTCGAACGGGATCAGCGCGGGCAGCTCGTCGACGGCGGCCGGAAGGGCGGCGGTGGCCGCTGCCCGCAGGGCCTCGGGAGCGACGCCCTGGGCGACAAGTGCCTTCACCCCGATGCCCTCGGGCTCGGCGAGCAGGCCGAGCAGCAGGTGCTCCGTGGTGATCTGGGCGTTGCCCGCCTTCCGGGCCTCCTCCTGCGAGGCCACCACGACACTGCGGGCCCGGGGGGTGAACCGGCTGAAACCCTGGCTGGGGTCGAGGTCGTTCGGGGTGCCCGGGTCCTTGGGGACGAACCGTTTCTGGGCGGCCTGCTTGCTGACGCCCATGCTGCGGCCGATGTCGGTCCAGGACGCGCCGGAGCGGCGGGCCTGGTCGACGAAGTGGCCGATCAGGTGGTCGGCGAGGTCGCCGAGGTGATCGGCGGCGATGACCGCGTCGGAGAGCTGGTCGAGCGCGTCGGTGTGGACCTTCTTGATCGCGGCGATCAGGTCGTCGAGGCGCAGCGGAGTGGTGGCGGGAACGACGGGATTCTCCATGCGTCAACCGTAGGTTGTCGATCCCGGATCGTCAACCATCGGTTGACGGTCTTCGGGGGCGCCCGGTCCTGTCCGTCGCTTTGCCGGCCGCGTCTATGCGGCGGGCGCCAGTCGGTCGCGGACGGCGGCGACCTGGTGGGGCGAGACGCCCGCGGCGAGCAGGTAGCCGGCCGGGTCGAACCCTTCGAGCACCGCCGCGAGGGCGGCCTCGGCGGTGGTCCCCTCCGCGGCGAGTACCGCGTCGATCCGGCAGTACGGGTCCGGCAGGCCCAGCATCCCGTACAGCGGGCGGACGTTGGGGTCGCTCAGCAGGTAGTCCTCGGCGATCGCGGCGCGGTCGACCCCGGCGAGGGCGAGCAGCAGCAGGGCGGCCAGCCCGGTGCGGTCGCGGCCGGCGCCGCAGTGCACGACCACGCCGCCGGGGCGGGCGCCGGCGATCGCTCCGATCAGCGCGGCGGCGGCGTGCGGGCAGTGGTCCAGGTACGGGCGGAGCGCGAGCGGGGTGCCGTCCAGCCGGCCGTGCGCCTCCCACCAGTCGGGCCCGGCGAGTTCGTCCAGCGGGACGCGGACCAGGTCGACGCCCTCGGGGAGCGGGAGGAGCGGCTTGTACTCCTCGGCGTTGCGCAGGTCGACCACGGTGCGGACGCCGTGGTCGAGGAGGGCGTCCCAGCCCTCGGCGGTGAGGCGGTCCAGGTTGTCCGCCCGGACCACCGCGCCGCGGGCGGTGAGGCGGCCGGATGCGGTGGGCAGGCCGCCCAGGTCGCGGACGTTCAGGCAGCCGTCCCAGACGAGCGTGCGTTCCTCGATGGTGGTCAGCGCGTTCGTCGTCCGGTCCATGGGCTCCCCGTTTCCTCGCCGGGGGTACCGTTACCCCCTCGTTATGTAAGGACTCCCGGGAGATCGGGATGGTTCCTTGCCGTTCGAGTCCTCGGCACCGGCGGTTCAGGTGCGGGGCGCGTGGCCCGGGTGGTGGTGCTCAGGGTGATGGCGCTGCTCAGGCGGTGGTGGCGCTCAGGCGGCGGTCGGGGCCGCGGCCTCGGCGCTGACCAGCTTCTCCAGCGGTTCGGCGGCGGCCTGGCCGAGCAGCGAGCCGGCCACGATCGCGCCGATCAGGAACACGGTGGACAGCCAGGCCATCGTCGAGACCGGCAGGGTGAAGGCGCCGACCACCCGGGCCACGCACTCGGCCAGCAGCGCGGTGCCCCAGATCCCCGAGAACACCCGCTCGTAGCGGCGGAAGGCCCGCGACGAGGCCGCCCGGCCCTCGGCCAGCCGCTGCCAGGCGGCGGCGCGGTCCCGGTTGCCCTTGGTGATGAAGGGCATCAGCACCGGGCTCATCACCGGTCGGCCGATCAGCGCGGAGGCCAGGATCGCGAGCGCCACCGTGCCGCTCAGGCCGCCGTCCTTGGCGATCATCAGCCGGGCGTCGCCGGTGACGAAGGTCAGTGCCAGGCCCGCCAGGTTGACGGCCAGCATCAGCGTCGACCAGAGGTTGAGCCTGCCCTCGCGCAGCAGGCCGAGGAGGGTGCGGGCGGCCGGGAAGGCGCTGCTCCAGGCCAGCGCGGCGAACTCGCTCAGGCCGCAGGCTGAGTGCAGCAGGTAGTAGCCGGCCATCGGGACGGCCACGTCGAGGGCGAGCGGGCGGAGGCCGGAGACCAGCGGGTTGGGTGCCTTGGCGTGGGCGGCGCCCTGGGCGGCGGCCTCGGTGGCGGCCTTGGTGGCGGCCTTCGGGGGAGCGGTGACGGCGACAGTGGCGGTGACGGCGGCGGCGCTGACGGTCTGGCTCACGGTGGGTTCCTCCCCGGCTGGCGGCCGCGGGCTCCTGCCCGCGTCGTGCCTCCAGTCTTTCCGTCCGACCCCCCGTCAGAGCAGTGCCGTCCGTTGCGGGATCCGCGTGACAGTTGTCATGGTGGGCGCCGTGACACCGCCCCTGACCTGCTCTTTCCTGGTCGCCTCCGGGGAGGCGCACGGCTCGCGGCCCAGGGTGTCCAGGCGGCGGACGGTGCCGGGCGGCGCGGCAGGGGGAGGGCGGCCGACGCAGGGCGCAAGCGGGGGGTCTGCGTGTCGCGGACCGGAGCCTCGCGGCCCGAGCGTCCACGGTCTTCGGACCGGCGGCTCCGGCGGCCGGGCGCGGGGGCGGCCCTAGTCAATCCGTCCACGAAGGACATGGGCAGGGACGGCCGTCCCGGGGCCGCCAGTGAACGGCAGCAGTCCTCGGGACCGCCTCCCCGGCGGCCCCGGTCCTTCGATCGGAGCCGATCCGTTCGCCCGAATGGCGCATCATGTGGCGGGTGCAGAGTGCAGAACGCCCCGGAGCGGGCACCGGCAACCCCGTCGGCCGGTCCGGACCAGTACCACCCGCCGGCCCGCCCCCGACCCCGGGGCCGGCCGGCGCTCCCGCGGACCTGACCGAGGCCGTCCGTGCCGCGCAGGAGGGGGACGAGGAGGCGTTCCGGCTGCTGTTCCGGACCGTCCAGCCGGGCCTGCTGCGCTACCTGCGGGTGCTGGTCGGCGGGCGTCCGGAGGACATGCAGGACGCCGAGGACATCGCCTCCGAGGCCTGGCTGCAGATCGCCCGCGACCTGCGGGGCTTCTCCGGCGACGGCGACGGCTTCCGCGGCTGGGCCGCCACGATCGCCCGCCACCGGGCCCTGGACCACCTGCGGGCCCGGCGCCGCCGCCCGGTCGCCGACCTGCCCTTCGAGTACCTCGTCGAACTGGCGGCCGGGGACGACACCGCGGGCGCCGCGCTGACCACGGTCGGCACCGCCGACGCGCTGGCGCTGATCTCCAGGCTGCCGCGCGACCAGGCCGAGGCGGTGCTGTTGCGGGTGGTCATGGAACTGGACGCGGAGAGCGCCGCCCGGGTGCTCGGCAAGCGGGCCGGCAGTGTCCGGATGGCCGCCCACCGGGGGCTGCGACGGCTGGCCAAGCTGCTGGACCAGCCCTTCGCGTCCGGCACCGGAATCCCGGCCGCGCGGCCGGGTGACGGATCGGCCGGGCCTCCCGGGGGAGCGGCTGGAGGATCAGCCGGGCCTCCCGGGGGAGCAGCCGGGCCTCCCGCCAGTACCGCCGGAACGGGCGCGGGCAAGGCCTCCGGGCAGCCTGCGGGGAAACCCGCGGAAAAAAGTTCTCCACGGGGTGTGACAGAACGCCGGGCCGCGACGCTGAAGGACATGAGATGAGCACCAACCGATCCCGTCGGATCGACCGTGATGCCGCCGAGCAACTGCTCCGCGGTGCCGTGGCCGCCCCGTCGGCCGGGCAGGACGCCTCGCTCACCGGACCGGACGGCGGTCCCGGGCAGCTCGCCCGGGTGCTGGCCGCGGCCGCCGCTCCCGCGACGGCCGGTGAACTGGCCGGGGAGGAGACCGCCCTGGCCGCGTTCCGGGAGGCGAGTCTCACGCCCGAACCCCTAGTGACCCCCGTCCGGAGACGATCGATGGCAACCGCCACGCTGACCAGGGCCTTCAGTGCGAAGGCTGCTGCCGCCGTGCTCGGAGCCACCGCGCTGTGCGGGGTCGCGGTCGCCGCCGGCACCGGGAACCTGCCGTCCCCGCTGGGCGGCGGCCCCACCGAGCCGGATCGCACGCTCGCGGCCCACGACGGGGCCGTCGGCACCTCGCCGGGCTCGTCGCGCACCGGCTCGTCCGCCGGTTCGCCGGCCGCCGGGATGCCGTTCGCCCGCCCGTCCGGATCCGCCCGCCCGTCCGACGGCGCCTCGGGCGGCCCGCAGACGGCCGTCCCGTCCGGCGCTGCGCCGCCCGGCACCCCGTCGGCCGAGGGGCACGGCGCCCGTCCGGTCGTCCCGCCCGCCCTGCTCGGTCTCTGCCGCGGCTTCGCCGACCGGACGGCCAAGGGCGAGCACCCGGACCGGCTGGCCGCCGATCCGCTGTACGGGCCGCTGGTCGCGGCGGCGGGCGGCGCGGACCGGGTCGCGGGCTTCTGCGAGGCGGCCCTCCTCGCGGGAGACGACGACCACCAGGGCGCCACCGGCCGGCCGCGCGACCCCGGCACCGACCCCGCCACCGGCACCGGTGCCGGCAAGGGGAGCGCCGACGGAGGCAAGGGCGGCGGGAACACCGGCGGCAACAACGGCGGCGGCAACGGCAATGCCAACGGCGGCGGCAACGCCAACGGCGGCGGCGACGCCCAGGACACCGGTGGCGCCGTCCGGCCCGGCAAGGGCGGGGTGCCCGTCCCGACCCCGCCCGCCCTGCCCAGCCCACCGGACGTCCACCCGAGCAAATCCGCCCGGTCCGGGAACGAGCAGTAGGCCCGGACCCACCCCAGGAACTCCGGGTGGGCGGCGAGCGACTCCCCCCGGGCTCGCCGCCCACCCGGAACGCACCACCCGCAGGACCCGGCACCACCTCCGAGGTGTCGGGAGTACGCACCACCCGAAGACCCCGGGTGGACGGTCGGCTCCCCCGTGCCCGCCGTCCATCCGGCCGGATCCGGCCGGACCGAAGGGCGCCGCCCCCGATGCGCCCGTCGGCCCGGCCGGCCCGGAACGTGCGGCCCGCCCGCCCGCAGTCAGGGCGGGCCGCACCCCCGCGCCGGCGGCCGGGGGACCGCTGCCCGGTCCCCCGGCCGCCCCCCGACCCCCCGGCCGGGCCACGGATCGGGGCCGCTCCCGCCGCCCCCTCGGCCCCCGGCGGCGCCGCGGATCGGGGCCGCTATCGTGCACGGGTGCACGAGGCGGCCCGGAACCCCGGGCAGGGCACGTGAGGGGAGCTCCAGGTGATCGGACGGGCGCTGAACGGGCGTTACGAACTCGTCGAGATACTCGGCGTCGGCGGCATGGCCACCGTCTGGCGCGGGTTGGACCGGGTGCTGGGGCGTCAGGTGGCCGTGAAGATCCTCAACGGCGGCCTCGCCGACGACCCCCGCTTCGCCGAGCGCTTCAGCCGCGAGGCGCAGCACGCGGCGATGCTGGTGCACCCGGGGATCGCCATGGTGTTCGACTCCGGTGTGGACCAGGGCACCCCGTTCATCGTCATGGAGCTGGTCAACGGGCGTTCGCTCGCCGCCCTCCTGACGCAGGAGCCCCGGCTGCCGCTGGAACGGGCGGTGGGCATCGCGGCGGCGGTCTGCGAGGCGCTGGCGGTCGCGCACGCGGCCGGGCTGGTGCACCGGGACATCAAGCCCGGCAACATCATGATCACCGCCGACGGCGGGGTGAAGGTCGTCGACTTCGGCATCGCCCGGGCCGGTTCGTCCAGCAACCTGACCCAGACCGCGAGCGTGCTCGGCACGGCGGCGTACCTGTCGCCCGAGCAGGCCACCGCCTCGGCACTGGACGGGCGGACGGACCTGTACGCGATCGGCTGCGTGCTGACCGAAATGCTCACCGGCGCGACCCCGTTCACCGCCGAGACGCCGGTGGCGATCGCCTTCAAGCACGTCAGCGAGCAGCCCCTGCCGCCATCCGCCCGGCGTCCCGGCCTGCCGCCCGCCCTGGACGCGGCGGTGCTGCGGCTGCTCGCGAAGAAGCCGGCCGATCGCCCGGCGGACGCCTCGGCGGCGCGGGCCGAACTGCTGGCCACCGTACCCGGGTTGATCGTCGGCGACCCGACGGCCGAGCTGCTGGCCACCGCCGCGCCGACCCAGCTGCTGCCGCCCGTACCGGCCCCGCCGAGGACCGCCCCGGTCTCCCCGTACCAGCAGCACCCCACCCTGCTGCCGCCCCGGCCCCCGGCCGCGACCTCGGTGATGGCGTCGATCCCGGCCGCTCCGCCCGCGCCGGCCCCCGCAGCGTCGGCCCGGCGCCGCCGCAACAAGCCGCTGGTTCTCGGTGCGCTCGGCGTAGCGGGCCTCGCCGGGGTCACCGCCCTGGCCCTGACCGCCTTCGACGAACCGGCGGGCAACGCGGCCGCCACCAAGTCGCCGGTGGCGTCCACCGCCCCCACCACGCCGGTCGCGCCGCCCGCCCCGGCGGCGACCGCCGCCCCCACCACCCCGTCGGCGCCGCCGCTGCCCACCCAGGCAGTCCCGCGCAACCAGCCGGCCGCGCTGCAGCTGCAGTCCTTCCGGCAGGCGGTGGCGCAGGCCCAGGTCGGCAAGGACCGCGACAAGCAGACGGAGCTGCTGAAGATCCTCGACACCGCCTCGGCCCACCTCAACGGGGGCAACCCGGACGATGCGGCACAGGACCTGAAGGGCGCTCAGAAGGTGCTCCGCGACCTGGCGAAGAAGCACGCCGTCGACCCGCTGACCTACGCCAACTGGAACGCCCGCCTCTCCGCCCTGTTCACCACCCTCCACGCGACGGCGGACAACCAGGACGACTGACGCTGCGCCACAATGGCGGCATGCTGACGATCGGATCCCTCGTCCTCGGTGTCGCCGACATGCCCCGTGCCGTCGCCTTCTGGACGGCGGCCCTCGGCTACGTCCCGCGCGGCGGCCTGGTCGAGGACGACTGGACGGTCCTCGTCCCCGCCGATGGCGGCAACGGCGTTCAACTCGCGCTCGGCTACAGCGAGTCCCCCGTCCAGGAGCACCCGCGCGTCCACCTCGACCTCTACGCGGGCGACGCCGCCGACCAGGCCGCCGAGGTCGAGCGCCTCGTCGCCCTCGGCGCGGAGCGGGTCGACTGGGACCGCTACCCCGAGGACCCGGACTTCGTCGTGCTCGCGTGCCCCGAGGGCAACCGCTTCTGCGTCATCGACACCAGCCGCGATTGACACAGGGTTGTCCACACCCTGTGGACAACCCTGTGCGGCGGATGACGGCCGCGAACACCTTCGCCGAGGCCGCGCCGCACCGATTCGCCTTCGAGTCGCCGAGGTGCGGCCGCTGGGACGCCGCCGCCCGCCGTGGGCCCGAGAGGATAATTGGTATAGACCTACCTGGCGAGCTGGCTTAGCCTCCCTAGAGAACCGGACGGTGATCACACGGGGGAATTACTGTGCTGGAAGTTCTGGGCATCGAGCCGTCTGCCGAGGCCGTGTACCGGCTGCTCGTCGACGAACCGGGTTTCCGGGTCGGCGACATGGCCGAGCGGCTGGGGTGGAGCGAGGAGCGGGTGCGGGCCGCGCTGAACCAGTTGGCCGAGCTCGACCTGGTGCACCTGGAGGACACCTGCCGGGACGTGGTGCCGTTCAACCCGGACGTCGGCTTCGGCTTCCTGCTCTCGCGTGCCACCGCGGACCTCAGCCGGCGCCAGCGGCAGATCGAGTCCGCCGAGCAGGCGGTGACGGCGCTCAGCGCCCGGTTCAACGCCAACCGGGCCTCGCGGCACGAGATCATCCACCGGCTGGACGGGCTGGACATGGTCCGCAAGCGGCTGGAGGACCTGGCCTCGACCGCCGAGCGGGAGTGCCTCTCCCTGGTGCCGGGCGGCGCCCAGCTGCCGGACACCATGGACGCCAGCGAGCCGCTGGACCGCCAGGCGCTGGAGCGCGGCGTGCGGATCAGGAGCATCTACCAGGAGAGCTTCCGCAACGACCCGCCGACGCTGGAGTACGTCCGCTGGTTCACCCGGCTCGGCGGCGAGGCCCGTACGGTGCCCGTCCTGCCGCTGCTGCTGGTCGTGGTGGACCGGGAGACCGCACTGGTCCCGATCGACCCGGCGGACGCCCGTGCGGGCGCGCTGGAGGTCAGGACCCCGGGCGTGGTGAGCGCGCTGGCCCTGCTGTTCGAGCAGTTCTGGGCGGCGGGCACGCCGTTCGGCGAGGACCCGCGCCGCGACGAGAACGACCTGACGCCCCAGGAACGGGAGTTGCTGCTCCTGCTCGGCATCGGCTGCACGGACGAGGTGGCCTCGCGGCGCCTCGGCCTGTCGCTGCGCACGGTCCGCCGGATGGCCTCCCAGCTGATGACCAGGCTGGGCGCGCGCAGCCGGTTCGAGGCGGGCGTACGGGCGGCGAAGGAGGGGTGGCTGTGATCCGGCCCCTCCGGTAGGCGGGCCCGGTGAACCGGGGCCTGTCCCGCACGACAGGCCCCGACGGCTGGTCGGCCGCACGACATGCCGCGACGGCCGGTCGGCCGGTCGTCAGGCCGCGACGGCTGGTCGGCCGGTCGTCAGGCCGCGCTGTCCAGCCGTCGGCGCTGGTCCTCGTCGAGCACCAGGTCCAGGGCGGCCAGGCTCTCCTCCAGCTGGGCCACCGAGCTGGCACCGACCACCGGGACGGTCGGGACGGGGTGCCCGATCAGCCAGGCCAGCACGACCTGGTTGACGGTGGCGCCGGTCTCCTCGGCCACCTCCGCCAGCGCGGCCAGCCGGGCCTTCGCCTCGGGCCACTCGTACTCCGCGCGCAGCGGGCGGTCGGACCGGCAGTACGAGCCGCCGAGGAGCGGCGAGTAGGCGAGCAGTGTCAGCTCCGGCCGCTGCGCGACGTGGGACAGCAGCGCGTCGTCGGCGTGCTTCTGGATGCCGAGGTCCGCCCCGGGCCGGGGGCGCAGGTAGCTGTGGCGCTGCTGGACGCAGCGGTAGCCGGGCCAACCCCGTTCGGCCGCGACGGTGTTGGCGCCGTCCAGCTCGGCGGCGCTGTGGTTGCTGCACCCCAGGGCGGCGGCCTTGCCGTCGGCCACCAGCCCGGCGAAGGCGCCCATGGTCTCCTCGACCGGGGTGGCCGGGTCGGTCACGTGCGCGTAGTACAGGTCCAGGCGGTCGGTTCCGAGCCGGCGCAGGCTGCCCTCCGCCGCCTCGCGCACGGCCCGGGCGGACAGGCCCTCGATGTGCTCGGGGAAGGGCAGCCCGGGCACCGGGCGGGCGCCGACCTTGGTGGCGAGCACCAGGTCGTCGCGGTTGCCGCGGCGGGCGGTCCAGCGCCCGAGCAGCTCCTCGCTCTCGTAGCCGTTCGCGCCGTCCGCCCAGAAGGCGTAGTTGTTCGAGGTGTCGATGAACGTCCCGCCGGCCTCGGTGAACCGGTCCAGGATCGCCGTCGCGGTGTCCTCGTCGACGGTGGTGCCGAAGGTCATCGCGCCGAGGCAGAGCGCGCTCGCCGAAGGTCCGTCAACTCCGAGGCTGCGATAGTGCATCGGTCTTCCCTCCCAGGGGATCGGTGGTGGTGGAGCCGGCCGCGCCCGGGGGTCGGGCCCGCCGCGACCGGGTCAGCAGAATCATTACCCCGGCGGTGCCCAGTTCGGCCACCGTGCAGACCAGCCGGGAGACGATCGCCGCGGCGCCCGCCGTGGCGACGGGCACGACCGTGGACAGCGACAGCACCAGCACCATCTCCCGGGCCCCGAGGCCGTCCGGCAGGACGATCGTCAGTGTCCCGGCGACGGTGGCGAGCGCGAAGCCCCCGACGCAGGCCGGCAGCGAGCGGGCGGCCGGCCCGCCCAGGGCCAGGACGATCAGCCACAGGTGCAGGCCGGCCGAGAACCAGGACAGCAGCGCCAGGACGAGCGAGACCCGCACCGCCCGGGCCGAGACCCGTGCGGTCGGCGGCGGGCGGCGGAACAGCCGCGCACCGTACTCGACCGACGCGCCGATCAGCCCCGGGCGGACCACGAAGCAGAGCAGCACCAGCACCGGCAGGGCGAGCCACCAGGTGTTCCCGCCGAGCACGGCGGGCGCGATGCCGAGCGCCGCGAGGCAGGCGGTCAGCACGGTGATCCCCAGGCTGACCACGTAGGTGGTGACCATCCGCCCGGCCGTGGCCCCGTACTCGGCGCCGAGCTGGATGTGCGCGAGCAGCCCGAAGACCGGGGTCGGGAGGAACTTGCCGAGCAGGCCGCAGAAGAAGATCCGGGCACTGCCGAACAGCCCGACGGGCGGCCCGAGGTCGTCGAGGACGACGCGCCAGGACAGCAGGCCGAGCAGCAGCCCGCCGACGTTCGACAGCACGGACGCCGCCAGCAGCGCCAGCGACCGCCCGTCCGCCATGGCGGCCACCAGGCTCCAGGCGTCGTTCCGGGCCACTGCGAACAGGCCGGCGCCACCGGCCAGCAGGAGCGCGGCGGTCAGCAGGTGCCGCCGCGCGCGCGGCGCGGGCCGTGGCGCGGGCGTATCCTCCGCTTCCGTACTGCGCGCCGCCGGACCGCCCGCTCCCGGTGCGTCCGTCATGACGCCCCGTGCCGCGGCCGCCGGAAGTCCCGCTCGGTCAGCGCCCGCACCGCACCCCGTGCGACCCCGGCCACCAGGGCGCTGTGCAGCAGGAAGTGGTAGCCGACGAACACCGGGTAGTACCGCAGCCCCCGGTCCCTGACCACGAACCGCGCCAGCCCCGGGTCCGCCACCGCGAACCAGGCCAGGCCCAGCGCCGGGCCGACGGCCGCCTTGCGCGACAGCAACAGCAGCGGCAGGGAGCCCCACGTGAGGGCGGTGGCCAGGACGCCCGGCATCCGGTTCGCCTTGAGCGCTCCCGGACTGAAGCGGTGGGCGCCGGCGAAGGCCACCAGCAGCTGCGAGCGCCGGTACTGCTCGGTGAGCATCGCGCCGAGCCGGTCCTCGTCGTCGTGCCGGCCGGCGACGGTCTCGGTCAGCAGGATCGGGTACTTCTCCGACAGCCGCTCGCTGTACTCCACGTCCTCGGACTCGCGCAGCGTCTCGTCGAGCGGCCCGATCTCCTCGTACACCTCGCGCCGGATCGCGCACATGGCGAAGAAGACGGTGCGGACCCGGCCCGTGGCGCGCCGGCGCCACCAGTGCTCGTGCAGGACGCGGTAGCGCTCCACCGGCCCGTCGTCGAACAGCGCCCGCTTGCCGACGACCCCGTGGACGCAGCCGAGGTCGGGCTGCTCGTGGAGCAGCGCCACGGCGTTGGCGACGGCGTCCGGCTCCAGCGCGATGTCGGAGTCCAGGAAGAACAGGATCTCCCCGGTGGTCTCCTGCACTCCCCGGTTGCGGGCGACGGACACTCCGCCGTTGCGCTGGGTGACGAGCCGGACGTCCGGGTACCGCCGGACGATCTCCGGGGACCGGTCCGTGCTCCCGTCGTCGACCACGACCACCTCGTGCACGGGGTGGGTCTGCGCCAGGACGGACTCGACGACCGCCGCGATCGTCTTCTCGTAGTTGTAGTTGGGGATGATCACCGACACCGTGGGTCGTGCGTCCACTGGGGGTCGTGCGTCCACCGTGGGTCGTGCGTCAGCCATGCGTGCCTCCCGAAGCGGGCCCGGAGATCCAGGCGTCCTGGCGGAGATGGTCGGATGTGCCCTCGGGGCTGCCCAGCGCGTAGCGGTCGGTCCGGGCGCCGTGCGCGGTGAACGCCCAGTCGAAGCGCCACCAGTCGTGCCAGCTGCCGGCGTCCCAGGACATCGGCAGGATGGTGTCGCCCGCGTCCGCCGCGTCCTGGGCGATGCCGCGCAGCCCGTTGAGGTCGCCCATGCCGGCGTTGGTGTTGAAGTCCCCGGCGATGAACAGGGGATTGGCGTTGGCCCGGACGTCCTCGGTCAGCCCGTCGAACTGCGCCTTTCGGTCCCGCTGGCGCCGGTGCACGTCCGCCGGGAAGTCCTGCGGGGGCATCCCGTACGCGACCGGGACGAGCATGTGGACGTTGTAGAAGGAGACCACCGACCCGCCCACCGCGAGGTCGGTGCGCAGCACCTTGGCCCCGGCGAAGACGCGCGCCCAGTCGTCGTCCCCGCCGGCCCGGAGCGCGCGGTCCGGGCCGACCGGCGGCTGCGCCACCACCGGGAACCGGGAGAGCGTCACCAACTCGCCCCGGGTGACGACCTGGTAGCCCGGGAACTCCCGCTTCAGCCGGGCGGTGTCGTCCACCTCGCGGGCGCCGTCCGCGCCGGCCGACTCGTCCCAGTGCAGGTACTCCTGGAGCAGGTACACGTCCGCGTGCTGCGCCTTGAGGTACGCGTAGAACCGGTCCGGGCCGACGTCGGAGCCCCAGTACTCGGTGTTCTGCGCGACGACGTGGATCGCGCCGGGCGGCACCGTCCGGTCGGCCGTCGCCGCGGCCAGGGTCAGCCCCGACTGGTCCAGCCCGACGGCGAGCGAGAGCACGCCCATGAGGGCCGGCCAGCGGACCCGGCTGCGGCTGCGGCGCAGCCGGACGGCCAGGGCGGCCAGCAGCACCAGGACCGGGACGCCGAGCAGGACCGGGGGCGGCGCGGCTCCCGGCACCACCCAGAACCAGACCCGCCCGGCCAGCGCCTCCTGGAGCAGGCAGAACAACAGCCAGAGCGCGCCTGCCACGGCCAGCAGCCGGACCGGCCAGGTGGCGGCCCGGTCGGCGAGGAACCAGGAGCGCCTCGGCCGGGCGAGCTGGGCGAGTCGGGGGAGGTTGGTGAGCCGGGGGAGCCGGTTCTGCTGACGGCCCGTCACCATGACTGCGCCGCCAGCAGGACGGCGAAGCCGGTCAGCCAGAGTGCGCCCACCGCGAGCATGGTCCGGTCCGTGAAGAGCGTCCTGGTCGGCTCGCCGCCCTCCCCGCTGACCAGCAGGATCTGCAGGTAGCGGGCGATGGCGAAGACCGCCAGCGGGGTGGAGAGCAGGATGCGCAGCTGGCGCATGCCGCCGGCCGCGGCGTCGCTCTGCAGGAAGGACACGTAGGCGAGCACCGTCACAGACGCGGCGAAGGTCACCATGCTGTTGAGGAACGGGACGGAGTAGGCGCGCAGGGCGGGCCGGTGCAGCTCGGAGAGCCCGTTCTGGACCGAGGTCAGTTCGTGCCGGCGCTTGCCGAAGCCCAGCAGGATGCAGACCGAGAAGACGCAGAGCAGGAACCACGACGAGGTCGTGACCGAGGCCGCCATGGCGCCGGCGCAGACCCGCAGCACGAAGCCGGTGGCGATGACGAACACGTCGACCACCGAGACGTGCTTGAGGACGAAGCTGTAGCAGACGTTGGTCACCGCGTAGGCGAGCACCGGGATCGCGGCGCTCCCCACGGCCGCCGAGCCCGCCAGCAGGGCGAGGTAGAGGGCGGCGCCGAGCGCGATCGCGGCCGGGACCGGGACGGCTCCGGAGGCGATCGGGCGGTGGCGCTTGAGCGGGTGCCGGCGGTCCCGCTCCCGGTCGGCGAGGTCGTTGACGACGTAGGTGGCCGAGGAGGCCAGCACGAAGAGCACGAGGACGGGCAACGCGCTGGCGACCGCCCGCCACGGTGCCGTCCCCGACTCCAGCAGGGGCAGCACCAGGACGACCGCGTTCTTCGACCACTGGTGCGGCCGCACCAGGCGCACCAGGCCGCGCACCACGGTGCCGCGCCCGCGCCCGGGCTCCTCCGGGAGCCCGTCGGCCTCCGGGAGTCCGGCCGGTGGGAGCCCGGCGGGCGGCGGCCCGGTGTCGCCGTCGGGCGGATGGACCGGCGGGCCGGCGACGCCCTCCCGGTACTCGCTCGCAGTACTCACTTCCGTTCCCTTCGCAGTGGGACCTTCACGGTCAGAAGCCGGGCCTTCACGGTCAGAAGAGGACCTTGACCGTGCGCAGGGCACCCTCGCGCCAGCGGTCGGAGTGCGTCCGGCCGGTGGTGCCGCCCACGGCGGACCGGTTCGCGCGGTACCAGGTGAAGCTGCGCTCGATGGCGGTGGCGTTGGAGTGGCGCGGGTGGAACCCGAGCACCTCGCGGGCCTCGGTGATGTCGACGCAGGAGTCCCGGGTGAGCTTCTGGACGAGCCGCCCGTAGACGGGCGAGAGCCGCAGTGCCGCCAGGGTTCGCAGGGCCGCCTTGGCGGGGCCGAGCGGCAGCGGGACGACCCGCCTGCCGTGCCCGGCGAGGTCCAGGACGACCTGGCAGTCCTCGCGGAACGAGCCGTACTCGGCCGCGCCGACGTTGAACTCCCGGTTGATCCGCTCGCCCGGCATGGTCAGCATCGCCGTCACCAGGTCGCAGAGGTCCTCGACGTCCAGCATCTGGTTCAGCGTGTGGCCGCCGCCGAGGACGGGGAAGCCCCGGCCGTCGAGCGCCCAGTCGAAGAGCATCGCGAAGACGCCCAGCCGGCCCGGGCCGATGAAGGTCTTCGGCCGCAGCACGGGGACGCACATCCCCCGGCGGCGGTGGTCGGCGCAGAGCCGCTCGGCCTCGATCTTCGCGGCGTTGTACGGGTCGACCGGGACGAGCGGGTGGGACTCCGGGGTCGGGGTCAGCTCCGGGAGCCCGTACACCGCGGTGGACGAGATGTGCAGGACCCGGTCGGTGCCGGCCCGCCGGGCGGCCTCGAGGACGGTACGGGTGCCGTCGACGTCCACCGAGCGGATCTCCGCCGCCGGGTGGCTCGGCAGCGCGGCGGCGCCGTGGACGACCACGTCCGCCCCGGCGGTCAGCCGGCCGACCAGCGTGCGGTCCCGGACGTCCCCGACCACCGTCTCGACGGAGGGCAGGGCGGCGAGTTCGGGGGGCAGCGGGCGGCGGTCGAGGGCGACGATCCGGTGGTCGGGGGAGCTGCCGAGGCGGCGGACGAGGGCGCTGCCGAGGAAGCCGGCCGCGCCGGTGAGCAGGAGCTGCTGGGGGCGGGCGGCGCCGGTGGCCGCGGTTCCGGTGGTCACGGTCGGCCCGCCGGTTCGTCGGTGGCCGGCGCGAGCGGTGGCTGGGCGGAGGCGGCGGAGGCGTCGGGGGCGTCGGGGGCCGTCTGCCGCCGGTACAGCAGCCGGAACTCCGGGCTGAGCAGCCACTGCCCGGCCCCGACCGCGGCGCCCGCGGTCACGGCGGCGCCCGCCGCGAAGTGCAGGGCAGTGTACGCGACCGCCGTCGCGACCCCGCGCTCGCGGACCAGGAAGGCGTGGAAGCCGCGGTCGGCGAGCACGGCGCCGGCCGCCAGGGCGGCGGTGGCCGGGAGGGTCCGGCGGGACAGCAGGGCCAGCGGGAGAGAGGCCACCGCGCCGGCCGCGGCGAGCGCGGCGAAGGCCCGGGAGCGGGTCTCGAACCCGCGCATGAAGCCCCGGTGGTCCACGTACAGCGGCACGCGCAGTCGCGCCCGACGGAACAACTTGCGGACCAGGCCGGACAGTTGCTCCTCGTCGTTGTGCCGGCCGACCACCTGCGAGCTGAGCTCGATCCGGTGGGTGGCGGACAGCCGCACGCCGAAGTCGATCTCCTCGGTCTGGCGCAGGGCCGGGTTCAGCCCGCCGGACTCCAGGAACAGGGCCCGGCGGATGGCGGCCAGGGCGGAGAACCAGGGGGTGACGGTGCCCTCGGAGCTGATCCGCCAGTAGTACGACTGGAGGATCCGGTAGTCGCCGACCTTGGTGGTGGGCAGCAGCGGGTGCTTGTCGGTGATGCCGCAGACCGACCCGACCCGCGGATCGGCGGCCAGCTGCTCCACCGCCGAGGCGACCGAGGTCGGCGACAGGCCGACGTCGGCGTCCAGGAAGAACACGATCTCGCCGCGGGCCTCCCGGGCGCCGCGGTTGCGGGTCTCGGCCGGTCCCGCGTTCTCCTCCTGGCGGATCAGCCGGCACGGGTACCGTTCGGCGACCAGGGCGGAGTCGTCGGTGCTGGCGTCGTCGACGACGACGATCTCGAGGTTGGGGTAGGTCTGGGCGGCGACCGCCTCCAGGCAGGCGGGCAGGGTGCGGGCGTCGTTGTAGAGCGGGATGACCACGGACACCAGGGGAAGGCTCATGAACGGTCCTGTTCAGGCTGCGGGGATCTCGGGCAGGTCCGGGTCATCGCCGGGCGGGCTCACTCGCGCCTCGCTGATGATCTTCCGGTCGTCACTGGTCAGGCAGCGGCCGGTGGACAGGTCGAACTCCCAGTCGTGCAGCCGGCAGGTGAGGACGCCGTCCCGGTGGGATCCGAACCGGACCAGGTCCGCCTTGAGGTGCGGGCAGAGCCGCTGGACGACGTAGTCGCCGGCCCGGGCCCGCTCCTCGGTCTGCTCCAACTCCGCGTAGTAGCCCTCGACATAGGCCATCCGCTCGGTCGAGAGAGAAGCGAAGAAGGTGGTCACGAACTCGTTGAAGGGGCCCTTGCGGGCGGCCTTGAAGCGGCAGGAGAGGAAGAGCTCGTTGGCCCAGTCGGGGCAGCGCTCGGCGACCATCCGCTCCACCAGCGGCCGGGGCAGGGTGAAGCGGTAGCGGCACTCCTCGCCCTCCCAGCGGCGTACCCGGCGCTCCAGGAAGTCGAAGAGGATCTGCTCGCCGGGGGCGTCCGCGTCGTGCGGGGCGCTCAGGCTGTCCGAGCCGTTCAGGTCGTCCACCACCTCGACCAGGACGCGGCCGTTGATCCCGGCGCAGGTGCGGTCGGCGTGCCGCAGCAGCGGCTCCACCCAGTTCCGGAGCTCGTGAAGCAGGTCGGTGCGGGTGGTCGGCCAGTCCGCCTTCTCGGCGCGGATCCGGTCGGCACGGCGGGCCTGGTAGTCACGCAGGTAGCCGGTCCGGTCGTCGCGGATCCGGGCGACCTCCCGCTCGTCGACCTGGTCGATCCGGCAGCTGCGGTCCGGGCCGAGTTCGGCCACGGTGCCGGGCACCAGCAGGTGCGTGTTGGTCACGCCGTGCTCGCGCAGGAAGTCCAGGAAGACCCACTGGTCGGGGAAGATGTTGGCGGCGTCCCCGTCCAGGTCGTTGAGGTGGAACAGCTCCTCGTCGAGGAAGCAGGGCGGCCCGGCGAACGGGAAGACGTGCTCGGCGCCGTACTGCTCGATGTAGTTGAGGGCGCGGGTCATGCCGTTGCGGCGCTTGCGGCGACCGACGGTCTGCTTCATCCGGGCGGGGAAGTCGTAGACCATCGGGTACCAGATCGCGCCGGAGTACTGCAGGAAGTGGCCGGCGAGCGGGCCGAACTCGCGGATCCGGGGCTCGTCGACGGGGCGGGCGTCGTTCTGGTTGAGGATACGGGTGCCGTTGTCGTCGACGAGGAGCGCGGAGTCGCCGATCGGGCCGTCGGTCGGCGAGGTGAGCGCGTTGACCATGACCCGGACGCCGCTGTGGAGTTCGGTCGCTTCGAGGTCGCGGGTCTGGACGAAGTGGCGGAAGCCGAGGCCCTCCATGGCCGTGCGCAGGTCGCGGACCGGGTAGTCGGGGAGCAGGACGACGGTGTCCTTGGACATCCGGGTGCGCAGCCACTCGGCGTCGAAGTGGTCGTGGTGGAGGTGGGAGACGTACAGGTACTCCGCGGTGTGCAGCTGGGCGGTGTCCATCGACTCGTTGTCGGGGAACGGGAACCACGAGGCGAAGAAGGCCGGGTTGAACCAGGGGTCGCACAGGATGCGCCCGGCACTGGTCTCCACGAGCAGGCCGGCGTGGCCGACGGATGTGATGCGCATGAGTCTCCAATGTCAGTCGAGCGACGTCAGGAGGAAGCGGCCCCGGGGGAGGCAGTGGCGGCGGGTGAGAGGGCCGTCGCGGGGGGTGGGGCTGTCAGGAGGAGGCGTGCCGTGGCCCGGCGGCGGGCCGGTCGAGCACCCTGAAGTCCGCGACGGCGAAGCCGGCGAGCGCCGGCGGGGCGGCGACGACCCGGTGGGCGATGGTGACGGCGCGGCTGACGGCGTCGACCCGGTCGCAGCCGGCCAGGTAGAGGGTCAGGCGGATGCCCCGGTCGGTGATGTGGACGTGGGCGTGCTCGACGCCGTCGCGAGCGGACGTCACGCTGTCGAGGGCCGAGAGGACGGTCCCGGCGGTCGGCCAGGCGTCAACTGACGTACGCGCTACGGCGGTCAGCAGGACGCCGACGAGGTGAACCGGAGGTCCCGGGGCGTGGGGGCCGGCAGCCGGTCAGCCCCAGGAGAAGCCGTCGCCCACCGGGGCGGCGGAGACGGTTCCCGGCGTGCGCGGGGTGCGCGAGGTGGGCGGGATGCGCGGGGTGCGCGGGGCCTGGGCCGGACTCACGGAAGTGGGCATGGGGAAATCCTCGAATCGACGTGGGGGAGGTGGGCCGCACTCGTCCGCGGCCTCAGCGGCGACAAGATTCGCACGCACGTCGGAAGGAACGCAGCGATTCAGGGGTGGCACGAAACGCGTGGCACCTTCGGGCCAGCAGGCGGGGGTGGGGGCGATCCCTGCTGAACTGCGAGTCCATCGGCTTGGCCTGTTCCGGTCAGGTCGGAAGGTGTCAGCTCCGGGCCCGTTCGAACGTTCCACCATCCGGACACGCAGGGGCGAGTGGCCCGCGGCCCCGTCGCCGACCACGAGCGTCGGTGAGTACCTGGCGCGCGCCAGCCGGAACCGCGCCTCGGCGGCGCTGCCTTCGTCCACCTCGACCGTCACGACACTCCCGGACCCGAGGCGGTGGGAGAGCAACGCGGCGTTCCAGCCCGTGCCGGTACCGATTTCCAGCACCCGGTCGCCTGGCCCGACGTCCAACGCGGCGAGCATCGAGAACACCATGGTCGGCATGGAGTTGGACGACGTGGGTGTGGTGCCACGGCCTTCCCCCGTGTGGTCGCCGTCGTCCCACTGCGTGGTGAGCGGGATGTCCGAGTAGACGGCGCGCCACCAGGCGGCCGGGTCGGCGTGCCTGTTCACGGCGTCCCCCTGGCGGACGCCGTCGCCCTTGCCGGGCCAGACGAGGGCCGGGACGAACCAGTGGCGGGGCCCGAACATCTTCTCGAGCTCGTCGTAGCTGATCAGTTTGCGTTCCCGGCTCGCATCGCGCGGCGGCCGACGGAGTGTGAGGAGTGCTCGCGCAGGAAGTCGGCCCGGCGACTTCCTGCGCGAGAACAGGGAGGCTCTAATCGCCGGGGTCGGGCCCCGCGTAGGCCGCTGAGCGGAACGTGCGGCGGAAGGCTCCGGGTCCGTGCCGCTGGTCGAGCCAGTTCGTCAGGGGGCGCAGGTCGCCGCAGATCATCGCGGCGAGGATGCGCTCGTGCAGCGCCTTCGAGTCGGGCCCGCCCAGCTCGGCGAGGAAGCGCTGGTACCGCGCTCCGACGCCGTGCTCGTATCCGGCCATCGCCAGGTGGAAGCGGGTGGCGATGCCGGGCTCCGCATGGTCGAAGTCGCTCGGCTCCAGCCGGCCCGTGGTGTCGCGGAACGCCAGGCGATCCGGCGGCGCGGTGCGCTCGGCCAGCCCGAGCCGGTCGGCCACCGCAGCGGCGATCGTCCGGGCCTCTTGATCGGTGGCGCCCTCCATCACGATGCCGAGATTCCGCGTCGAGGCGGCATCGGCCCGGTCCCGCGCCGAGTACGTCCGGCCGTGCGGGTCACGCCAGTTGATCCCGTAGCGGCTGCGGATCGGCTCGCCTGCGACGAGCCGGTACTCCCGGAACGAGCCCCAGTGCAGGCAGTCGTGGGCGTAGGACCGCAGGAGGTCGAGCGCCACCAGTTCCGGCGATGCCAATCGGGGGTCGTTCAGCCGTCCGTACCGTGTGATCACCGACGCCAGTTGCACATGCCGGTAGCCCTGGTTCGGGTGGTGGAAGCCGCCGAAGGCATCGGGCCGGGTCGACCGCACCCCGACCCACACCCGGTCGATCGGCAGCAGTCGACTCAGCCCCAACTCCCGGTAGCGGTCGGCCAGGAGGGCAGCGCCTTGCCGGAAGACCTCCCGGGCCGACTCGTCGGACCACGTGTCGAGCACCCAGTGCAGGAGCGAGAACGTGATGTGCGGGTGAGCCCGGTCGAGTGCCGCCGTTGCCCGTCGGGCGGCCAGCAGATGAGCGAGTTCGGCCTGCTCGCCGACGTCGCCGGCCAAGTGTTCGTTCGGGCCCAGGCAGGAGGGGGTGAGCGAGCGACCGAGGGTCAGGACCGCTGACGACTGATCAGCAGTCGGTGCGAGTCCTGCACTCCCTCGGGGAGATCGTCCGGTGAGAACCATCGAGCCTCCAGGATTTCGAACGAGGCCGCCTCGATCCGCCCGCTGACGTACAGGGCCTCGTAGGCGACTTCGACGCGAAGCTTGTAGCCGCTCTTCAGGTGCGCCAACTCGCACACCTTCACCGTGAGTCCGGTCTCCTCCCGGACCTCACGCACGATCGTGTCTTCGAAGCTCTCGCCCGCGTTCGCATAGCCGGTCGGAAGACCCCACTGCCGGCCCTCCGGCCACAGCCGGTGCTTGAGCAGCAGCACCCGGCCGTCCTGGTCGCGGACGATGCCCGTCACGCCGACCATGAACTTCGAGTGCCACAGCCACAGAACGCGCCACTGCATCGGACCGCGGATGATCCGCCAGAGCTTCGCGACGATCTTCTTCATGGGCTCACCCTTCATCCAGCGGACGCCGATCGTACGGTCAGCCCGCGATCCCGCACGCCCGTATGGCAGCGGAAATGTCCGGCCCCGTTTTCCCGGCCAAGTGAGCCAGGAGCAGACTAAGGGAATTCCGGACGACTGCTCAATGATATTCCTGATATCGACTAGAGATTTCGCGGTATGTTCCGAAAGCGGTCCGCCCAGGCGCCCAGCCTGGCGCGGGCCTCATCGCCCCAGAGGGAATACCCTTCAAAGGTTCGAAACTCGTCCAGGTATTCCTGGACATCGCGGGGGTCGCGAAACACGAGCGCTCCCGTGGAGACTTCCACGGTGGCGAGGGAGGTGTCGTAGACCGTGAAGACGTTGAGCGGCGCCCACGGCATGCGGCCGGCCATCGGAATGACTCCGAGCCGGACGTTCGGCAAGCGTGAGACGGAAGCCAGCCGATCGAGCTGCATGGCCATGGCCTGTTCCGGGACGAGCGGCCAGAGGCATGCCTGTTCGGTCAGGATGAAGGTGAAGTGCTTGGTGGAGTCGTAGAGAACGGCCTGACGTTCCAGCTTCCCGGCAATGGCCTTCGCGTGGTCGCCGGGGAACGGGGCGAGGCTGGCCCTGATGTATTCGGGTGTCGCGAGCAGGCCCGTGATCATGGTCGGCAAGAAGTAACGGAACGCCGTCGAGTTTCGCTCGAGGCTCGCCAGCTCGATCTGCTTCTTGTCCAGCCCCTTCCGGCGCAGGGACCTGGCGTCCTGCCACTCCGTGTTCGCGAGGCGAGCGAGAGCGGTCACGTGCGCGACGAAGTCCGACGGTGCCCCCAGCGCTCGGAGGATCAGTTCGACGTCGACGAGCGACGGCGTGACCTTGCCGGTCTCGATCTTGGAGATCTTGGACTGCGACATGTTGACACGCCTGGCGAGCTGGACTCCGGAGAGTCCAGCTCGCTTGCGAAGCTCCTGAAGGATCGCCGCCAGGTCGGAATTCGACTGACCTAGCGACTGCGGATCAAATGTCAACGCCCTTCACGTACTCCTCGAAAGGCACCGATTCGGCGATGGCGATCCGCTGGTATTCGATGAACGGGCTGATATCGCCCTCGGCCACGACGCGGTCGACCTGCGTTCCGTCGGGGAGATAGCTCATGAGCACTACCTCCTTTTTGTCGAACATCCAGTAGTCGGTCACGCCGGCCAGAGGATTGGGTCGATCCGTTACGTCCATGATCCGCACGTCTTCACCGGCCCACACGTGGGGCAGGTAGTACATGAACTCGTAGCGAAGATACTCGGAGAGCGGCCGAGTGAGGATGTGCACGCGTCCCTTGAGCTTCCCCTCCCGCCGTACTCGCTTGAGGTCGTCTGTGTATGAATTGGAGTGCGTGCGCGGGTCGATCCGCTCGCCGGCTCGAAACGCTCGCAGTTCTTCTTCCTCCTGCGGGACGTTGTAGACCGGGAGAGTCTCAAGCCGCCACGCTTCCGTCTCGAAGTCACGGAACCTGGCCTGCCAAGCCTCACCATCCAAGCGCACGAACAGCCTCCCGAAGCACACTCTCGGGGATCTCCACCAGCCCTTCGCCGCAGGGCGGCGTGAAGGCTCGGGACACGGCCCCCTGGACCACGAACGTCCCCCGCTCGGTGCGGTAGACGTTGGGACAGTCGTTCTGATTGCACTCCCCCGAGCCACTGCCGTTGCTCGTGTTGGTCAACCGCGTGAGATCCGACCTGGTGTCCATCTCAACCCCCTAGGAGTGCGGCCCTGTCGGACCACCTGGGTACGACGCTAGGGAGCTGATCAGCGGCTGTCCATGACGGGTGGGGAGTATTCCCGTATCGGACTAAAGATCAAGGTCGAACGGCCTGTTCCGTCGGCCCCTTGCGCGGAGCAAGGGGCCGACGGAGTGCGAGGGGTGCTTGCGCAGGAAGCCGGGCGGGCCGACTTCCTGTGTGATGGGCGGCTAGGCGTGGTGGTCGAACTCGCCGGCCTTGAGGGCGTGGAGGAGTGCGGCGAAGGTGGTGGGGGTGGTGCGGAGGATGGTGTCGCCCTCGTCGGACTCGCGGAGTTCGACCGCCGCGCCAACGGTACGGACCTCCACACAGTTCTCGACGTTGCCGCTGAAGGACGACTTCTGCCACTCGGTGTCGGTCATATCAGGCCCTTTCACAGGTTACGTGTGATCTTGCGAATCAAGTCGCGAGAGTCATCCTCGCTCAGCGCCGATGCCTCGGTCCGTTCGAAGATGGCCCGGTAGTTGGCCAGTTCGGCAACCGCATCAAGGTACTCGGGGCCGTGGGAGGACTCCCTTTCAACTGTGTCGAGTTCAGGAACCGCACCGAACGCGTACGTGAGGTTCTCGGCGGGCCCAGGGAAGGTCTCGATGTCGAACGGTACGACTCGAATCGTCATCCAGGGCAACTCGGAGTCTTCGATCAAAGATGAGAGTTGCTCCTTGAGGATCTCCGTCCCTCCGAATCGCGTCCACAGCACTGACTCGTAGATGAAGAAGGTCAGGGGCTTCGGGTTGCGGCGCAGTTCGGCTTTGCGCTCCATTCTGAACGCGGTACGAGCCACCAGCTCGTGTTGAGGCAGCGGAGGGAAGACGCGTCCGAAGACGGCTGAGGCGTAGTCGAGGGTCTGACAGAGACCGGGCATGTGAGTGAGAAGCCACATCATGAGTTCGCGGGAGGTCTTCTCGAACTCTGCGTTCTCAAGGACGCCGTCCGGGACTGTGCCTCGGTACTCCTCCCACCAGCCTTTGGAGCGGTCCTGAGCCATGGTTTCCAGTGCTGCGATCAAGGGTGGATTCAGGCACTTGCAGGCCGCTGAGAACGACCGGAGCCGGTCGATGTTGACGCTGGTCTTTCCGCTCTCCATCTGCGTCACTTGGGCGGGGCTGACTCCGAGTGCGCGAGCGAGTTGGCTACCACCGAGGCCGGCTTGCTCGCGCATCTTCCGTAGCTCGGCGCCCAAGCGGCGCTGACGCAGGGTGGGGTTCGGGCGACCAGGCATGGGGTCAGTCTGCCTCGCCAGCACGCGATGGGGCCATCTGTCCCCCGGAAGAGGGAAACATCGCCAGCTGAACCTAAAATTAAGTAGCGCTGCGCTATGGTCGTTCCACCTCGATCCGACGGATCGTCAGTAAAGCCTGCTAGCAAGCACCGCAGAGCAGCCATGCCCATCTGCCTGGCCTGGCTCACGGCGACATGTGTTCCGCCGGTTCTTCCCTCACTCACGCCTCGGGAGAAGTCCCATGCGTCACCTCAACACGCCCTCCATCGCCATCGCCCGTCAGTCCCTGCGCGACACCATGCAGCGCGTCGGCTGGGAGTCCTCCACCATCTTCGACGCGCAGCTCGCCCTCTGTGAGCTGCTGGTCAACGCCTGGCGGCACGGTGGCACGCCCGCGCCGATCGTCCAGATCATCTCCGTTGACCAGTCCCTGCGGGTGTCCGTCTCGGACGAGAGTCCGATCGTCCCGAATCCTCAGGCGCCCGGGCTGTTCGCCGAGTCGGGGCGGGGCCTGCAGCTCGTGGAGGGTCTCACGCACCGGTGGGGCGTGGACCCGCAGGAGCGTGGCAAGTCCGTGTGGTTCGAGCTGCGGAAGGACGCCGCCTGATGTCCAACGGCCGCCACCCCATGAAACCGACCGACCCCCGGATCCGGCACTACACCGACCAGCACATCCGCACGCTCCTGGCCGAAGTCCAGGAGCGGGGCAGGAGGTTCGGCCTGATCTGGCCCTCGGCCGACACCGACCGGACCCTCGACGGCCGCGTCCTGGTCCGCTTCAACACGGCCCCGGCCTCGACCCTCCTGAACCTCCTCACCCTCCTCCTCGACGCCGAGCGGGAGACCTGGTGCGATTCCTGATCGGGACGGCCTTCGCCGTCCTCCTCGGCCTCGCCCTCGCGACCGTCGCCCTGGGCGTCGTCACCGCCCTCCGCGCGACTCCGCCCGACGAGGACGCGTAAGGGAACGCTGAGGAGGGCCGTCACCGCCCTCGGCGATCACGGCCCTCCTGCTCGTCCTCAACTCGCTCAGCTCTTCTTCTCGAAGCCGGCCAGCAGGCCTCGCGGGTCGAAGGTGACCCGGATCCGGGCGATCTTGCCGTTCTCCACGTGCATCCAGTTCACCGTCGGCGTGGGCTCCGCGATGCTGGTGTTCAGCTCGAACCAGGTGATCACGTCGTCGCCTTCGGCGACGCGCACCTTCACGTCGATCTTCTCCAGCACCTGTCCCAGGCCGCGCAGTCCGCCCAGGGCCTCTTCCACGCCCGAGGCCTTTCCGAGTGCCCCGACGAAGTCGACATCGTCGGCCAGCAGTCCCCGGAGCGTGTCGAAGTCGCCCGTCTCCCAGGCGGTGAAGTAGGTCTCGGCAAGTTCACGTGCGGTCTTCGTCGTCGTCATGCCTTCATCCTTCCGCTGGGAGGTTCATCCGTCCAACAGATGTATCCGATGATCGTCATCACCTCCAGTGATGGCAGCCGGTAAGTCGGGCCAGCTACTTCAAGCGGTGTGACGCAGTGTGAGGCGCGGCCGAAATGACCGACGGTGATCCCCGCAGGGTGTGGGTCGAGAAGGCACCTTCCGTCACGGGCCGATCTGCCGAGTGGAATCACGCTGAGTAAAAGTCAGGGATGCGCGTTTCGCCCGATTCGGATCGGCAAGGAGCCGGTGTAGGAGCAGTGAAGGAGGCGTGAATCAATGATCACCGAACAGCAGGCTCGTTCCATGCTGCACCACCCCGTGCACGATGCACAGGGGAACAAGATCGGCAAAGCGGACCACATGTACCTGGACGACGCCACCGGCAAGCCGGAGTGGGTCAGCGTCAAGACCGGGTGGTTCGGGACGAGCGAGTCGTTCGTGCCGATCCGCGAGGCCCGCGTCGTGGACGACCACCTCGAGGTGCCCTACCCCAAGGACAAGGTCAAGGAAGCGCCGAACGTGGACGTGGACGGTGGCGGACACCTGTCCGAGCGCGAGGAGCGTCGGCTCTACCAGCACTACGGCATCGCCTGGGACGACGCCTGGAAGGCTGCCAACCAGCCCGGCGACGGCGGCTGGGCCCACGCGGGCAGCGGAACCGCAGCTGCCGCCGGCACCTCCGCCGCCGGCACGTCTGCCGCCGCCACTCCCTCCACCGCCACTCCCTCCGCCGCCGCGCGGACGGGTCAGCGCCACGGGCGGGACGACGACGCGATGACCCGTTCCGAGGAGCGGATGCACGTCGGCGTCGAGCGGTACGAGGCCGGCCGCGCGAGGCTGCGCAAGTACGTCGTCACCGAGGAGGAGCGGCGGACGGTGCCGGTGCGGCACGAAGAGGTCCGAATCGAGCGCGAACCCATCACCGAGGCCAACCGGGGCCAGGCGCTGTCCGGCGAGCCCATCTCGGAGGCCGAGCACGAGGTCACGCTGCACGCCGAGCGGCCGGTGGTGCACACCGAGGCGGTTCCGGTCGAGCGCGTACGGCTGGTGACCGAGGAGCGCGTCGAGGAGGAGGCCGTCACCGGGCAGGTGCGCAAGGAGCGCATCGAAGCCGAGCTGCCCGACGGGAAGCCGGAGCAGATGCGCGGCGCGCAGACGCGGGGCACGCAGATGCGCGGCACGCCGCCGAGCAGCGGCGAGATCCCCGGCAAGGACCGCCGTCGCTGACGGCCCTGCCCGCCACCCGAGAACGCGGCTCCCGAGACCAGGGGCGGCGACCGTCACCGGCGGTCGCCGCCCCTGCGCGTCGCCGCCTCTGCGCGTGCCCCCCTCCGCGCGCATCAGTCATACCGATGGGCCGCCCGCCCGTTATCGTCGTCCGTTATCGTCGTCGGCTATGGAGATGCACCAACTGCGCTACTTCGCCGCCATCGTCGACGAAGGCTCCTTCACCGCCGCGGCCGGGCGCCTGCACGTCAGCCAGTCCGGTATCAGCACCCAGGTCGCCAAGCTGGAGCGAGAGTTGGGCCAGCAGCTCCTCGTCCGGTCCGGCCGCCGCGTCCGCCTCACCCCTGCCGGGGAGGCTGTGCTCCCGCTCGCGAAGAACGCCCTCGCCACCTTCGACGCCATCCAGCACACCGCCGCCGAATTCGCCGACGCGGTGCGCGGCCGGGTCCGGCTCGGCATGATCATGGGCTGCTCGATCCCGCCGTTCCTGGACACCGTCGCCGATCTCGGCCGCACCCACCCGGGCATCGAACTCAGCCTGCACGAAGGCCACTCCGACCTCCTCCAGACGCAGATCCAGTCCGGCGGCCTGGACCTGGCCCTGATCGGCTTCGCGGGCGAGGCCGACCCGGGCCTGGACGTGGATGTCGTCGTGGACGAGCGGATCGTCGCCGTCGTCCCGGCCGGACACCCGCTCGACCGGCACGAGCTGAGGCTCGCCGACCTGCGGGACGAGAAGGTGCTCTGCCTCTCCCCGGGCACCGGGCTCCGGGCCGCCTACGAGGACTCCTGCCGCCGGCTCGGCCTCGACCCGCGGGTGGACATCGACGCCAGCTCCCCGCTCGCCGTGCTCCGGCTCGCCGAGCGCGGCGCCGGGGTCGCGGTCCTCAGCGCCTCGTCCGTGGAGGGTGCCGGCCTGCGGGCCGTCCCGATCGCCGACGCGGCGACGTACGCCCGCCTCGGCCTGGTCGCCCGGCGCGACCAGCACTCCCCGGCGGTCCGGCTGCTGCGCGACAAGCTCCGTATCGCGCTTGCCGGTACCGCCCTTGCCGGCGACCGGCGTTAGGCCTTCCAGTGCGGGTCACGCCCCGAGGCGGCCAGCGCGCGGTCCAGCGCGGGGGCGTCGTCGGGCAGCGTGACGGGCTCGGCGAAGCCCTCGTACCGGCGGTACAGCTCGGCGTTCTCCGCCACGATCTCGCCGACCAGCTCGGCGAGTTCGGTGTCGACCTCGATCCGGCCGCCGGTCGCCCGGGCGACGTCCCAGCCGTGCAGCACCAGTTCCAGGATCAGCATCCGGGCGATGCCCGCCGCCGGCATCGGGGAGCCGCCGAGGTCGACGTCCCCCTGCCAGGCGGCCGGGTCGGCCCAGGCCGCGACGGCGCGGTCCAGCTGCGCGGCGTACGCGGAGCGCCAGTCGGCGTCGGCCGTGAAGTCCCGCGAGACCAGCTCGGCGGGCAGTTCGACCCGCTGCGCCCGGTGTTCCAGGCCGTGCGAGGTGTAGAGCACCCAGTGGTTGACCAGCCCGCGCGTGTCGAAGCCCGTGCAGGGCGTCGGCGCGTCCAGCGGGTGGTCGGCCGGGACGGCGGCGGCGACCTCGGCCGCGGCGGAGGCGGCGCGGGCCAGGAAGGGGTGCATCGGGTGGGCGTTCATGGCCACCAGCCTGCGCCGGGCCGCGCCGCCCGGTCTTGAAGAAACGCGACGCTAACCTGGCCGCCATGGACTCTCCGGGCTCCCCCGATCTCGGCCGCGGCGTGCTGCACCCGGCCCGGGCGGCCGAACTGATCAGTGTGGACCGGCTCGCGCCCGATCCCGAGGTGGCGCGGTTCGTCGAGTTCTACTGGCTGGTGCGCTGGAACCTGCACGGCCTGCCGCCGTACGAGCAGAAGGTGCTCGCCCACCCGAACGTGCACCTGGTCTTCGAGGAGCCCCGGGCCCGCGTCTACGGGGTGGACCGCTCGCTGTTCGTCCGCCGGCTGGAGGGCGTCGGGCGTGCCCTGGGCGTGAAGTTCCGCCCGGGCGCCTTCCGGCCGTTCGCGGGGCGCCCGGTGAGCGCACTGGCCGACCGGTCGGTCCTCGCCGCCGAGTTCTTCGGGCCTGCCGCCGACCGCCTCAACTCGGTGCTGCTGGCTGGGGACAACGGCGATCCCGGCGCCCTCGCGGACGCTTTCCTGCTGCCCCGGCTGCCCGCGCCCGACCCGGTGGCCGAGGAGGTCGCCGCGATGGTGGACCGCATCACCGGTACGCCGGACCTGTGCCGGGTGGCCGACCTGGCCGGGGAGTTCGGCTTCGGTGTCCGCCGCCTGCAACGCCTGTTCGCCGAGTACGTCGGCGCCTCCCCGAAGTGGGTGCTGCGCCGCGCCCGGCTCCACGAGGCGGCCGAACGGGCCGGTACGGGAGGCGTGTTGGACCTGGCCGCACTCGCCGCCGAACTGGGCTACGCCGACCAGGCGCACCTCACGCGCGACTTCACCGCCGCCGTCGGCGTCTCCCCGGCCCGCTACGCGGCGGCGGGCTGACCGGTCGCGCCCGGACAGGCGGCAGCGGCCCGGCGTGCTCGGCCCTCGCTCACGCCCCGAGGAAGCGCTGCAGTTCGTCCAGCATGTAGTTGGCCCCCGTGTAGCCGATCCCCTGGAACCACAGCTGGTCGTCCACCGGGAACGCCCGGTGCGCCTTGACCGCCCCCAGCGCCTGCCAACCCGGGCTGGCCAGTGCCACGTTGGTGCCCGCCTGCTCCGGATCGCCGTAGGTCGCGTACAGCAGCAGATCGCCGTCCGCCTTGGCGATCTGGTCCAGCGGGATCTCGAAGTCCGACTGGTCGACGTTCTGCGCGTCCGGCCGGCCCGCCTGGGCGTCGGCGAGCACCGTCCCGGGGAAGCTCTGCCGGCCGAACAGCCGGATCCCGCCGCCCTCGACGAACCGCACCAGGCTCACCTTCCGCCCCGACAGCTTGGCCGCCGACAGTGCCTGCACCACCTGTGCGGTGTGCTTCTGGTACGAGCCGACGAAGGCCGCGGCGGCGGCCTCCCGGCTCAACGCCTGGGCGTGCAGCTGGAAGTCGGACTTCCACGGGCCCCCGGTGGTCTGGGTGAGCACGGTCGGGGCGATCTCCCGCAGCTGGTCGTACCGGTCCCCGTCGCGGGCCTGGTTGGAGAGGATCAGGTCCGGCCGCAGGGCCCGTACGGTCGGCAGGTCGGGCGCGCCGGCCGGGCCGACCAGCCGGATCCCGGCAGTGCGGGAGTCCGGCCAGTAGGCGGGGTAGTGGGTGTCGCGGGCGGGGAGTGCGGCGCCGATCGGGGTGATGCCGAGGGTCAGTGCGGAGTCGAGCACGTCGGTGTCCAGCACGACGACCCGCAGGGGTGCGCCCGGCACCTGCACGGGCCCGGTGGCGGTGTTCACGGTCACCGGCGGCACCGCCGTGGTGGACGCGGTCATACTCGCGTCAGCGCTCACGGCATGGGCGCCGGTCCCGGCAGTCCCGGCGGTCTCGTCGCCGGGCGGTGGCGTGGCGCTGTGGCGCGACGCGGCGCCGCCGGTGCACGCCGTGAGCGCGGCCCCGCCGAGGCCGGCGAGGAAGGTACGGCGGGCGATCCGGGGCATCGGCGGTCCTCAGGTGGCGAGGTGAGGGGCGGGCGCCGTCGATTATGTCCGAAATGGCAGGTGAAGTGCCGGTAAGCGTGCCGTGCCGTCAGGCGTCCACGGCTGTCGCTGCCGCGGCCGCCCACGGGGCGCCCGGAACGACCAGCGGCGTGCCCGTCACCGGATCCGGTACGACCACCGAGTCCAGCCCGAACACCTCCCGCACCAGCTCCGCCGTCACCACCTCTCCGGGCGGGCCCTGCGCCACTATGCGTCCGTCCCGCATGGCCACCAGGTGGTCGGCGTACCGGGCGGCCTGGTTGAGGTCGTGCAGCACGGCGACGACCGTCCTTCCGCGCTCCACGTTCAGCCGGCGAACCAGGTCCAGCACCTCCACCTGGTGCGCGATGTCTAGGTAGGTGGTCGGCTCGTCCAGTAGCAGGATGTCGGTGCCCTGGGCGAGCGCCATCGCGATCCAGGCGCGCTGCCGCTGGCCGCCCGACAGCTCGTCCATGCTGCGTTCGGCCAGCAGCGCCGGGCCGAGGACGGCGGAGAAGGCGAGGATCCAGCGGTGGTCGGCGCCGGCGAGGGCGCGGGCCGCGTGCGGGACGGCGAGGCCGACGAACGCGATCGGGCCGGCCGCCGCGACCGCCGAGCCGGTCAGGACCGTCGCGCCGAGGGCGCCGACCACCCGGACCAGGCCGGTCCTCGCGCCCAGCCCCTTCGCGGTGTCGTCGCCGAGCGCCAGTGCGTCCAGCCCACGGGCCACCGCGACGACCAGCACCGTGCCGACCGCCAGGAACGGCAGCAGCTGCCAGGCGACGTCCGAGGTCCGCCCGGAGAGCGAGCCGACGTGCCAGAACCGGAACTGGTCCATGGTGGCCGCGTCCGTGGTCAGCACCAGGGCGTTGAGCGAGGCGATGAAGGCGGACATCGCCGAGCCGGCCAGCGCCAGCTTGACCGGCGTCGCCCCGCCGCGGCCGCGCCCGGCGAGCCCGTAGACCAGAACGGTGGCGATCACCGCGCCCGCGAAGCCGAACCAGACGTACCCGGTGAGGGCGGAGACGCCGAAGCCGGAGATGGCGACCACCACGCCGGCCGCCGCGCCCTGGGAGACACCGAGGATGCCGGGGTCGGCGATCGGATTGCGGGTCAGGCCCTGCATGACGGCCCCGGCCAGGCCGAGTGCCGCGCCGACGGCCAGGCCGACGACCGTCCGCGGCACCCGCAGCTCGCGGACCACCACGGCGTCGGCGGTGTCGCCGCCGTGCAGGAGGGCGTCGAGGGTCCGGTCGAGCGGGATGGTCCGGCTGCCGACGGCGAGGCTCAGCAGTACCGCGGCGGCCAGGACGGCCAACGCGGCGGCGAGCCACGGTATTCGGCGCCGCGGGGCGCGGTCCGGAGTTCGGGGCGTGCCGGGCGCAGCTGAGGTGTCGTCGGTCATGGGCCCTCCCCGCAGACAACTCAGGTAAACCTAAGTTCCGCCGGGAAGCCGGAGCAAATCGCCTCGTGCTCCGGGCCGCCCGTTGGATAGCCTGGCGGCATGCCCGCGACCTCCCCCGCCCCGCTCACCGTCGGCTTCGACCTCGACATGACGCTGCTGGACACCCGGCCGGGTATCCACGCCACCTACCTGGCACTCTCCGCCGAGACGGGCACCGCCATCGACGCCGACCTGGCGGTCACCAGGCTCGGCCCGCCGCTGCTGGACGAGATCCGCAACTGGTTCCCGGAGGCGGAGGTGGAGCGGGCCATGACGCGCTACCGCGAGCTCTACCGCGACCACGCCTTCGCCCCGACGGTCGCCCTCCCCGGCGCGCACGCCGCCGTCGAGGCGGTCCGCGGCCACGGCGGCCGGGTCGCGGTGATCACCGGCAAGTACGAGCCCAACGCCCGCCTCCACCTGGAGCACGCGGGCATGACGGCGGACGTGCTGATCGGCGACCTGTGGGCGGAGACCAAGGGCACCGCGCTGCGCGAGCACGGCGCGAGCATCTACGTCGGCGACCACCTCGGCGACATCCGGGGCGCCCGGCACGCGGAGGCGGTCGCGGTCGGCGTGGCCACCGGCCCGTACAGCGCCGAGGAACTGCTCGAAGCGGGCGCGGACGTGGTCCTGGCGGACCTCACCGAGTTCCCGGGCTGGCTCGCCGCCCACCTGGCCGCCGGTCAGAACTGAGCCGCCGCCGGTCAGGACTCCGCCCGGCGGCGGGCCACGGCTGCGGCTACCGCTACGGCTGCGGCTCGGCCCGGCGGCGCTGCGCCCGCGCGTTGCGGAGCAGCCCGGTCAGCGCGGCCAGGAACCCGGCCGGCATCAGCATGCTCAGCCAGTACGCGGCCGTGGGCAGCGGCGTCAGGTGCAGGAACAGCGGTACGAAGGTGGCCAGGGTGGCGAGCGCGCCGAGCCCGAAGACGATCGCCCCGGCCTTGACGTACACGTCGCCGGGCTCGGCGCTCTGGCTGCTCACGTCTGCTCACTCCTCGGGGCGGTGTCGGACCGCCCCCCAGTCTGGCAGAGCGGCCGCCGGGGCCGCCCACCGGAGCGGCCCGGTCACGTTGCGCAGTTTCCCGGCAGCTCAACGTTTTGCTCCCTGCTGGGCGGGGGTATGCAGGGGTTGCCGAGGGGCGCTGCAGGTGCGTCCCGTGTCCTCAGACCCGGGGGTGTGCCGATGGACCGCGCAGGGACGCGACTCGGCCGTGCCAGTACCGGGTCGCCCGTCACCGCGAGATCTCCGCGCCCCCACCGCCCCGTACGGGTCTGGGAGCCGGATCCTTCGCGGAACACGGATGAGGCAGTCACGGACCGTTAGTCTGCTCCTGACAGCGTGCTGACCATGAGCGCCCGCGGGCGCCGAGCCGAGGTCGGCCGCGTTCTTCCCACCACCCAGTGATCCCCGGCCAGGGCCGGGATCCCTCACACCCATTCGAGGACTGTTCGAGATGCCCACCGGTCAGGTCAAGTGGTTCAACGAGACGAAGGGCTTCGGCTTCCTGTCGCGCGACGACGGCGACGACGTCTTCGTCCACACCAAGGCGCTGCCCGCCGGTGTCACCGTGCTGAAGCCGGGCCAGCGGGTCGAGTTCGGCGTGGTCGCCGGCCACCGCGGCGACCAGGCGATGGCCGTGCAGCTGCTGGACGCACTGCCCTCGGTCGCCGCCGCCCAGCGAAAGAGCGCCGACGACATGGCCCCGATCGTCCAGGACCTGATCACCACCCTGGACGCGGTGCTGCCCGGCCTCCAGCGCGGGCGCTACCCCGCCAAGCCGACCGGCCAGAAGCTGGCCGGCCTGCTGCGCGCCGTGGCCGACCAGTTCGACGTCTGAGCCGGCCCGGAGGTCATCCGAACGCGAGCGCACCCGGGTCCAGCGGGGGCACCAGCCCCTCCGCGGCGGCCCGGGTGAGCAGCGCGCGGACGGCCGCGTAGCCCTCCTCGCCGAGGTCCTCGGTGAACTCGGTCACGTACAGCCCGATGTGCTGGTTGGCGACGTCCAGGTCCATCTCCTGGGCGTGCTCCAGCACGTACGCGCGCCCGGCCGCCGGGTCCGCCCAGGCCTGCCGGACGGAGGCGCGGATCGCGTCGGTGATCTCCCGCAGGCGCTCGGCGCCGAGCGAGCGCCTGGCGACGATCGCGCCCAGCGGGATCGGCAGCCCGGTCTCCTGCTCCCAGGCCTCGCCCATGTCGGCCAGGCTGTGCAGGCCGTACTGCCGGTAGGTGAAGCGGGCCTCGTGGATCACCAGGCCGGCGTCCACCCGGCCGTCCCGGACGGCGGGCATGATCTCGTGGAACGGCAGGACGACGATCTCGCCGAAGCCGCCCGGCACCGCCGTCGCCGCCCAGAGCCGGAACAGCAGGTAGGCGGTGGAGCGCTCGGAGGGCACCGCGACGGTCTTCCCGGCGAGGTCCGCGGGGGACGCGACGCCCGGCAGGGTGAGCACCAGCGGGCCGCAGCCGCGCCCGAGCGCGCCGCCGCAGGGCAGCAGGGTGTACTCGTCCAGGACCCACGGCAGCGCGCCGTAGCTGATCTTCAGGACGTCCAGCTCGCCGCGCTCGGCCAGGCCGTTGGTGATGTCGATGTCGGCGAACGTCACCTCGGGGGCGTCCGCCCCGGGCACCAGGCCGTGTGCCCAGGCGTGGAAGGTGAAGGTGTCGTTGGGGCAGGGCGAGTACGCGATGCTCAGCCGTTCAGCCACGGCCGGCCTCCTCGATCAGTTCGTGGACGGGCAGCGCGGCGAAGGCCCGCTCCAGGGCGGTCAGCGCGGCGCCGATCCGCCAGGCGGCCCGGTCGCGCGGGCCCACCGGGTTGGACACGGTGCGCAGTTCGAGGGCCGGCACGCCGTACCGGGCGGCGGCCTCGGCCACGCCGAAGCCCTCCATCGCCTCGGCGGCGGCGCCCGGGTGGCGGGCGGCCAGTGCGGCGGCCCGCCCGGCGCTGCCGGTGACGGTGGAGACGGTCAGCACCGGGCCGGTGACGACGCCCGGGGCGTCCGGGCCGCCAGTGCCGCCGGCGCCGCCAGTGCCGCGCAGCGCCTCGGCGAGGAGCGCGACGGCGGCCCGGGGCGGGGTGTGCCGGGCGGTGCCGAAGCCCAGTTCGGCGACGTCGGCGAAGCCCTCGGGGGTCTCGGCGCCGAGGTCCGCGGCCACGATCGCGTCGGCCACCACCGTGGCCCCCACCGGGGCGTACGGGGCGAAGCCGCCGGCGATCCCGGCCGAGACGGCCACGGCGTACCGGTGGGCGGCCAGCGCGGCGGTGGCGGCGGCCGCCGCGGCGGCCGGGCCGACCCCGGCGGCCAGGACGTCCACCGCGGCCCCCTCGGCGCGGTGCAGCGTGCCGCCGGGCAGCGGCCGGGCGGCGGCCCCGCCGGGCAGGCCGCGCAGCACGGCTTCGGCCTCGGCGGCCACCGCGACGACGACGAGCAGCCGGGCCCGCGCGGGGCCCGGCTGCTCGTGCCCGCCGTTTCCGGCGTCGCGCGCGGTCATCGCGGGACCGTCAGCTGTCCTGGGTGTTCAGCTGGAAGTACCAGACGGCGATCGGGTTGTCCGAGTTCTTGTCGCCCTCGACCACGGTGACCAGGGTCTTGCCGCTGGCGTTGAGCACCTTGTTCGCCTGCTGGGCGCCCGACCAGGTCGGCCCCTTGGCGTACGAGGCCAGGCTGGTGCGCCCGCCGCTGCTGGACGAGCCGCCGTTGGTGAAGGCCCACCAGCCGGACTTGGCCACGTTCGGGCTGACGCCGACGCCGACCGCGTCGCTCGACACCACGTCCGAGCTGGGCAGGGTGCCGTTCTTCAGGGCTTCCTGGGCGTTCTCCTGGCACTTCTGCTGGAGGTCCTCGGTGAGCGGGCTGCCGTCGTTCCAGCACAGCGGCTGCGCGACGGTCGAGGAGTCGCCCACCTTGAGCGTGGCCTGGTGGGAGACGTGCTCGGTCTGGCCGGCCGCGATGGCGACGGAGGTGCCCACCGTGGCGGCGCCGACCACGACGACGGCGCCGAGGGCGGCGATGGCACGGGAATTGAGGCTCATGCGTCAGAATCTACCGGGCCTGGCCGGTCACGCGACGCGGGGGTCGGCCGCCGCGTGTTGCCGCACGGCCCGTCAGGCCACCCGGGGCGCCGCGGGGTGGCGCCGCAGGCCCACCCGGAAGAGCGAGTGGAGTGTCCACAGCAGCGCCAGGCCGACCACCGCGGCGGCGATCGACAGGCCCAGCGTCCCGTTCAGCGGCAGCAGGATGCCCACCGCGCCGCCCGCCACCCAGGACAGCTGCATCAGCGTCTCCGAACGGGCGAACGCCGAGGTCCGGACCGCCTCCGGGACGTCCCGCTGGATCAGCGCGTCCAGCGCCAGCTTGCCCAGCGAGGCCGCCATCCCGGCCACGCCCGCGACCAGGATCACCGTCACTACCCCGTACCAGAGCGCGGCCGCCGCCGTCACACACGTCGCCAGCAGCAGCATCGCGGTGACCGTCGCCTCCGGCCCCCGGGTGCGCAGCCAGGAGCCGAACACCGAGCCCAGCGCGTTGCCGGTGCCCGCCGCCAGCGCCACCAGGCCCAGCGCCACCGTCGGCCGCAGGCCGCCGACCGGCTCCTCCCGCAGCAGGAAGGCCAGGAACATCACCAGGAAGCCGACCAGCCACTTCATCGCCGACATCGCCCGCAGCGCCAGCACCACCGACGGGCCGACCGTGCGCAGCGAGGCCTTCACCGGCGGCGGCCCGTGGTGCATCAGGTGCGAGCCCCCGCCGTGCACCTCGGCGTGCAGGACGGCCCGCTGCTCGCCCTTGGCCGAGTCCACGGTGTGCGGCAGGTGGAAGGCCATCAGGGTGCCGATCACGAACACCAGGAAGGCGCCGCGCAGCGGCCAGCCCGGGCCGACCAGGTGCAGCAGCCCGCCCACCGCGGCGGCCACACCGGTGGCCAGCAGCCCGGCCAGGGTGACCCGGGAGTTCGCCTTCACCAGGGACAGCCGGCTCGGCAGCAGCCGGGGCACCACGACGCTGCGCACCACCCCGTACGCCTTGGACGCCACCAGGACGCCGAGCGCCTCCGGGTAGAGCGCGAGGCCGCCGCCGGAGATCACCCCGGCCATCGTCCAGGCCAGCACCGCCCGGGCCAGCATCGCCATCGCCATGGCCGCCCGGCGGCCGTGCGGCAGGCGGTCCAGCAGCGGGCCGATCACCGGGGCGAGGAGGGCGAACGGGGCCATCGTGATCAGCAGGTACAGCGCGACCCGGCCGCGGGCCTCGCCGGTGGGCACCGAGAAGAAGATGGTCGAGGCCAGCGCGATGGTGATCAGCATGTCGCCGAAGGAGTTGATCGCGTGCAGCTCGATCAGCTTCGCGAGGCCGGACTCGCCCGCGCCCTCGGCGGCGGTGGCCCGGCGGATCCGGCGGCCGGTGCCGTGCACCACCTTGCCGGTGCGGGCGCCGACGGCGGAGGCGGCGCGGATCAGGAAGGGGCGGCGGGGCTCGGGGACCTCCTTCGTGGCGTCCCCGTCGACCGCGTCGAGGCGGAGGGTGGGGGCGTCGTCCGGCTCCGGGACGCCGTCAGGCCGGGGGGCGCCGGCGCCGGGTGCACCGTGCTTGGCCAAGTCCACGGGGGCCGCGGGCGCCCCGGCTCCGTCCGCCGGCTGCGGTTCTCCCGCGCCGGGGACCGGAGGCTGCAGTCGCGGCACGGCGTCCGCCTGGTCGGGGCTGCCGGCCGGCGAGGCGTGCAGTGCGTGCTGCGACGGTTCGTGGTCCGCCACAAGCCCATCCTGCCCCAGAATCGCCGGGACGACGCGGGATTGCACCCCCTCGGCGCGGCCCTGCGGAACCGGTGCGTCCGCCCCGGACTGTGCCGGGACACCGACCGGCGGGTAGCCTGCCCAAGGTCCGACCACCGGGCGCCGGAGCGCCGGCAGTCCGGTCGAGCGGCGCGGTCGGTACCCGAGGCGGCCCCCGGTCGCGCAGAATGGACGAGGGACTACCGAGCCGCGACGGAATGGGCAACACGCCGTGGGCGACAGAAGAACTGGGAGAGAATCGACGCCGTGAGTGCTGCGATGCGAAGCCGTACCCCCGACCGGCTCTGTGCCGAGGCCGTCGAACTCGCCCGCCAGGCAGCCGTGGAGGCGGTCGGAGCGGAGGCCGTCGGCCTGCACCGCGGTGTCCAGGCGGACGCCGACCGCGTCGTCACCCACACCTTCGCGTGCCTGGACGCGGCCTACCGAGGCTGGCACTGGGCGGTCACCGTGGCCCGCGCTCCGCGGGCCAAGAACGTCACCCTGGACGAGGTCGTCCTGCTGCCCGGCCCCGACGCCGTCCTCGCCCCCGAGTGGGTGCCGTGGAGCGAGCGGCTGCGCCCCGGCGACATGGGCCCCGGCGACCTGCTGCCGACCGACGCCGACGACGTGCGGCTGGAACCCGGCTGGACCGGCGAGGACGAGCCCGCGCCGAACTCCGCGATCGCCCTCGTCGCCGACGAGGACCTGGTCGTCACCGACCCGCACGTCCAGCCCGCCCCGGCCCGCGCCCGGATCGACGCCGTCGCCGAGGAGCTGGGCCTCGGCCGGAGCCGGGTGCTGTCCCGGATCGGCCTGCACCTGGCCGCCGAGCGCTGGGAGAAGACCCACGGCCCGCAGACCCCGATGGCGCAGGCCGCCCCGGCCTCGTGCGCGAGCTGCGGCTTCCTCGTCCCGATCGGCGGCTCGCTCGGCCAGGCCTTCGGCGTCTGCGGCAACGAGTTCGGGCCCGCCGACGGCCAGATCGTCTCCTTCGCGTACGGCTGCGGCGGGCACTCCGAGGCGGCCGTCATCCCGGCCCCGCCGGCGCCGTCCGAGCTGATCCTGGACGAGCTGGTGGTCGAGCCCATGCAGCTCCACCCGGACCGCACCTCCGGCTCCGTCGAGCCGGACGCCCCGGCCGAGGAGCTCGGCCACTCCTGAGATCCGCTGCCGCACGGCCCGCCCCGGTGACCAGCCGGGGCGGGCCGTGCGGCGTTCGCGGGGCCCGCCGGTGGAGCTGGGCGCCCGGCCCCGCGGGGGTCGTGGTCGGGAGCAGTCAGTGGGGCAGGGAAGAATGCCCTACGACGTACAGGGCGGCGGAAGGCGGCAGGTCCAGTGGAACCTCGGATCATCGGCAGCAGCACGGACGAGCACTTCGCGGACCCCTTCGGGAGCGCCGCGCTGCGCCGGCGGGTGCTGGACGCCTGGGCCGCCTCGCCGGCCCGGTTCCGGGAGGACGCCAACGCCGAGGAGGAGCTGGCGCTCGGCGGCTACCGGGACCGGCTGGTCGTCGAGTTGGCGCAGAACGCGGCCGACGCGGCGGTCCGGGCCGGGCACGGCCCCGGGCGGCTGCGGCTGACCCTCGCCGACGGCGTGCTCGCCGCCGCCAACACCGGCGCCGCGCTGGACGCGACCGCCGTCGAGTCGCTGTCCACCCTGCGGGCCTCCTCCAAGCGCGGCGAGACGCCCGCCGTCGGCCGGTTCGGGGTCGGCTTCGCCGCCGTCCTCGCCGTCACCGACGAGCCCGCGGTGCTCAGCGCCGGCGGCGGCGTGCGCTGGTCCCTCGGCGAAGCCCGGGCACTGGCCGAATCGCAGCCCGCGCTGACCGACGAACTGCGCCGCCGGGACGGCCACGTGCCGCTGCTGCGGCTGCCGTTCGCGGCCGAGGGCCCCGCCCCCGAGGGCTACGACACGGTGGTCGTGCTGCCGATGCGGGACGCCGCCGCCGAGGACCTGACCCGCCGCCTGCTGGCCGGGATCGACGACGCGCTGCTGCTCACCCTGCCCGGCCTCGCCGAGGTCGTGGTGGAGACCCCGGAAAGCACCCGGACGCTCACCCGGGCCGCCGCCGAGACCCGCCCGGACGGTGTCACCGAGGTCACCATCACCGACGACGCGGGCGGCCGGCTGCGGCAGACGCTCTGGCAGACCGCCGGCGCCTCCGGCCGCCTGGACGCCGACCTGCTCGCCGACCGCCCCACCGAGGAGCGCGCCCGCCCGTACTGGACGGTGACCTGGGCCGTCCCGGTCGGCGCGGACGGCGCCCCGCAGCAGCCCGCCATCGCCTCCGTCCTGCACGCGCCCACCCCCAGCGACGAACCGATCGGCCTGCCCGCCCTGCTGATCGCCTCCTACCCGCTGGACTCCACCCGCCGGCACGTCGCACCCGGCCCGCTGGCCGACTACCTCACCGAACGCGCCGCCGACAGCTACGCCGACCTGCTGCGCGCCCGCGGCGCCGACCTCGGCTCGCTCGGCCTCGTCCCCGGGCCGCTCGGCCAGGGCGCGCTGGACAACGCGCTGCGCACGGCGGTGCTGTCCCGGCTGCCGGACACGCCGTTCCTGCCGCACCCGGCGCCGGTCGAGGAGGGCACGCCCGCGCTGCGGCCCCGGGACGCGACCCTGCTGGAAGGCGCCGACGGCTCGGTGGTCGAGGCGCTCGCGCCGATCTTCCCCGGCCTGCTGCCGGCCGGCCTGGAACGCCGCGGCGAGCTGCGGGTCCTGGGCGTGCGCCGGGTACCGCTGGCCGAAGTGGTCGACCAGCTCGGCGGCCTGGACCGCGAGCCCGCCTGGTGGCGCAACCTGTACGCCGCGCTCGGCGCGGCCGACCCGGAGGCGCTCGGCGCGCTGCCCGTCCCACTCGCCGACGGCCGGACGGTGACCGGGCCGCGGCGCGTCCTGCTGCCCTCCGACGACGCCGACTGGGCGGCCTTCCCCGGCTACCCCGAATCGCTGGCCGGCGCGCTCGCCGCGCTCGACCTGCGCCTCGCCCACCCGGAAGCCGCCCACCCGCTGCTCGCCAAACTCGGCGCCGGCACCGCCACCCCCGCCGGAGTCCTCGACACCCCCGAAGTGCGGGCCGCCGTCGCCCGCTCCTACCAGGTGGCCGAGGACGACCTGGACACGGCGCTCGAACTCGCCGACGCCGTCCTGGCGCTGGTGAAGGCCGCCGCCGCGGAACCGGGCGAGCACCCCTGGCTGGCCCGGCTGGCGCTGCTCGACGACGAGGGCGAGCCGGCCCGCGCCGGCGAACTCGTGCTGCCCGGCAGCCCGTTCGCCGCCCTCGCCCGCGAGGACGACGCCGGCTGGGTGGACGACGAACTGCTGGAACGCTGGGGGCCCGAGGTGCTCGCGGCCGTCGGCGTGCTGGCGGACTTCGTCCTGGTACGCGCCGAGGACGTCGTCCTCGACCCCGACGACCTGGAACGGCTCGACCCCACCGCCCCCGCCGACCGGGCAGCCGGCGGCCACCCCACCGGCCTGCTGGACGAGGCGCCGGACGGGCTCGCCGACTGGGCCGAGGACGCGCTGGAGGCCCTCCAGGCCGACGAGGCCCTCGGCGTCCCGCCGGTGGCCGCCGAACTGCTCGCCGTACGCGACCTCGACCTGATCGACGACGACGCCTGGCCCGAGGCGCTGGCCGCGCTGGCCCGCCCGCCGTACCGGGACGCCGTGGTCGCCCCCGTGCGCACACTGCTGCCGGACGGCTCGTACGCCGACCTGCCGCCCTACACCGCCTGGTGGCTGCGCGACCACCCGGTGCTGGACGGCCGCGAACCCGCCGGGCTGCGCGCCGCCGGGGCCGACCCGCTGCTGCGCGGCCTCTACGACGAGGCGCGCACCACCCTGGACGAGCAGTTCCTGCACGCCCTCGGGGTGCGCACCACGCTGGCCGCGCTGCTCGCCGAGCCGCACGGCCCCGACGAGGTGCTGGACCGGCTGACCGACCCGGACGCCGAGCTCGGCCACCGCCAACTGCACGGCATCCACAGCGCGTTGGCCCGCGTGGAGGCCGAACGGATCGAACCGCTGGACGTGGTCCGGGCGCTGCCGCCGCTGGACCCGGCCACCGGCCGCCGACCGGCCCACACGGTGGTCGTGGACGCCACCGAGGCGGTCGTCGCCGACGCCCCCGACCTGGTCCAGCTGCTGCACTCGTACCCGCTGCTGCCGGTCGCCCCGGCACTCGCGGCCGACCTCGCCGAGCGGCTGCACGTGTCGCTGGCCAGCGAGGTGGCCGGCGGCCGGGTGCTCTCCGAGGGCGTGCTGCACCGGGTGCCCGCCGTGGTCCGCGAACTGCTGCCCGGCTGCCCGGTCGCGTACGAGGAGCACGAGGACCTGCTGGTCGTCGGGCCGGACGGCGACGAAGCCGCGGTGGACTGGCGCTGGGACACCGAGGCGGACGCCCCGGAGCCCCCGTACGACCCGGAGCTGGCCGAAGCCGAGGACGAGGACGACGAGTTCGACGTCCCCCCGGTGCCCGGTCTGCTGCACGCGGCCACCCCGGAGGGCCTCGCGGCCGGCCTCGCCTGGTCGGTCGGACAGTGGCACCGCCGCTTCGAGGTCCTGGCCGCGCTCAGCGAGCCGGACCGCGCGTACGAGCTGTCGGCGGCCCGGGACTTCGAGGGCTGAGCCGGCTCAGCGGCCCCGGGCCCGCAGGCGCCCGTAGACGGTGGCGGCGACGGTCAGCCAGACCGCGCCGAGCGTCACCAGCGCCGCGGACCGCAGCGCGGGCGTCGGCCTGACCACCAGGCCGACCCCCGCCATCGCCAGCGCGGTCAGCGCGACCGCCAGCAGTCCGCCGAGGAAGGCGATGAACGCCTCCAAGTCCCCACCCCTGCGCGCCATTCGGCACCCCCTTCCGGGCCATCATCCGATGCCCGGGAGGGGCTTGTCACCCGACCCGCCCAGGCGCCCGGCTCAGGCGTCCCGCTCTCTCCATGCCGCTCTCTCCATGCCGCTCACTCCATGCCGCGGCGCTTCATGAAGCGCCAGACGGCCTCCAGGGCGATGCCGCAGACCACGGCGATGGCGACGCCCACCAGGGGGTCGCGGGTGCCGGTCAGGGAGAGCTGGAAGAACTCCTTCAGCGGGGGCACCAGCAGGACCAGTGCGAACGCGCCGCCCATGGCGCCGATCAGTAGCAGCCGCCACCACGTGTACGGGCGGGCGACGATGGTGAGGACCCAGATGGCGATCAGGAAGAGCGTCAGGGTGGCCACACTGGTGTCGGCCTTGAGGTCCGTCGCGTGGTCGGCGCGGGCGAGCGCGTAGGCGACGAAGGTGCCTGTCCCCGCGATGGCGCCGGCCGGGACCGCCAGCCGCAGCACGCGCTTCACGAAGCCGGTCCGGGCCCGCTCGTTGTTGGGGGCGAGCGCCAGGAAGAAGGCCGGCACGCCGATGGTCAGCGAGGACAGCACGGTGGAGTGCCGGGGCAGGAACGGGTACGGCGAGTGGGTGAAGATCACCAGCAGCGCCAGCAGGACCGAGTAGACCGTCTTCACCAGGAACAGGGACGCCACCCGCTCGATGTTGCCGATCACCCGGCGGCCCTCGGCGACCACCGACGGCAGGGTCGCGAACGAGTCGTCGAGCAGCACGATCTGGGCGACCGCCTTGGTGGCGTCCGACCCGGTGCCCATGGCCACGCCGATGTCGGCGTCCTTGAGCGCGAGCACGTCGTTGACGCCGTCGCCGGTCATCGCCACGGTGCGGCCGCGGGACTGCAGCGCGCCGACCAGCTGACGCTTCTGCTGCGGGGTGACCCGGCCGAAGACGCTGGTCCGGTCGGCGGTCTCGGCCAGCTCCTCGGGGTCGGTGGGCAGCGTACGGGCGTCCAGCGGGTGGTCGGCTCCGGGCAGGCCCAGGTGGGAGGCCACCGCGCCGACCGACACCGCCGCGTCGCCGGAGATGACCTTGGCCCGGACCTGCTGGCCCTCGAAGTACCGCAGGGTGTCGGCGGCGTCGCCGCGCAGCCGCTGCTGCAGCACCACCAGGGCGAGCGGGGTGAGGTCGGCGGCCGGGTCGGGGGAGTCCAGCGGCACGGGCGTTCGGCCCAGCAGCAGCACCCGCAGGCCCTGGGCGCCGAGCTCGTCCACCTCGGTCAGCGCCGGGTGCCCGGCGGGCAGCAGGACGTCGGGGGCGCCGAGCAGCCAGCTGGCCTCGCCGCCCTGCGGCTCCAGCAGCTGCACGCCGCTCCACTTGCGGGCGGAGGAGAAGGGCATCGCCTCGATCACCCGCCAGCCGTTGCGGCCCGCGGGGGCGCCGGTACCGCCGGTGCCGCCGGAAGCCTCGGTACCGGCGGAGGGGCCGGGGCCGCCGTCGCCGCGCCCGTACGCGTCGATGACCGCCTGCATGGACGGGTTGGGGCGGGCGTCGGCGCCCGCCATCACGGCGAGCGCGTGCTTGACGGTGTCCGGGTCGGCGGCGGCGGACTCCCCGTTCGAGAGCACCCGCAGGTCGACCACGTCCATGCCGCCCTCGGTGAGCGTGCCGGTCTTGTCCAGGCAGACCGTGTCCACCCGGGCGAGGCCCTCGATCGCGGGGAGCTCCTGGACCAGGCACTGCTTGCGGCCGAGCCGGACCACCCCGATCGCGAAGGCCACCGAGGTCAGCAGCACCAGTCCCTCGGGGACCATCGGGACGATGCCGGCCACCATGCGCCGTACGGCCTCGCGCCAGTCCCGCCCCTCGACGGCCAGCTGGCTGATGATCAGCCCGACCGCGGTGGGGATCAGCAGGTAGGTGATGAACCGCAGGATGCTGTCGATGCCGGTGCGCAGCTCCGACTTCACCAGGGTGAACTTGCTGGCCTCCTCGGCGAGCTGCGCCGCGTAGGCCTGGCGGCCGACCTTGGTGGCGGTGAACGCGCCCGCGCCGGCCACCACGAAACTGCCGGACATCACCTGGTCGCCCGGCTGCTTGAGGACGGGGTCGGGCTCGCCGGTGAGCAGGGACTCGTCGACCTCCAGGCCGTCCGCCTCGGTGACCTCGCCGTCCACGATCACCTTGTCGCCGATGCCGAGCAGCACGGTGTCGTCGAGGACGATCTCGGAGACGCCGACCTGCTGGACGGTGCCGTCGCGGCGGACCTGCGGGCGCGCCTCGCCGATCAGGGCCAGGCTGTCGAGGGTCTTCTTGGCGCGCAGCTCCTGGATGATGCCGATCGCCGTGTTGGCGACGATGACCAGGCCGAACAGGCCGTCCTGGATCGGGCCGACGACCAGGATGATCCCGAACATCACGCCGATGATCGCGTTGAAGCGGGTGAAGACGTTGGCCCGGACGATCTCCCGGGTGGACCGGCTGGACCGCACCGGGACGTCGTTGACCTGGCCCTGCGCGGTCCGTTCGGCCACCTCGGCGGCGGTCAGGCCACCGCGCCGGCCGGGCAGCAGCCCGAGGGGATGGGCCCCGTCCGGGTGGTCCCGGCCGGTCGGCCGCTCTTCCGCTGGCTGGGCAGGCTGCGTCATGGCACCGACTCTACGGGTGCCTTATGTCCGGTGCGTGCTACTAAAGGGCTATTCAGTCCGACCGGGTGGCCGGGTCCTGACCGCCGTCGTCCGCCGGGTGTTCGGCCGCCTCGGCGGCGCGGCTGCGGGCGATCGCGTCCCGCCGCGCGCGGCAGTACCAGAGGCCGATCAGGCCGAGCAGGCCGCCGGAGAGGCAGATCCACGGCCAGGTGCCGTGGCCGTGGTCGGAGAGGGTGCCCTGGAACGGCAGCAGGGCGAGGAAGGCGACGAACCACAGCACCGTGCCGCCGCCGACGATGGCGACGTCGTTGGCCTCCAGGGGCGGGGGCGAGGGGTGCAGCGGCGTCTTGGGCATGGGGCCCAGCGTAGTGCCGACCCGGGCTCTACGCGCGAAGATAGCGCGTGTGCGAGCCGGAAACCATACTGAAAAGCCTGAGCCCGGCCACCGTCGCCCCGGGCGCTCCCCCCCCTCCTCAGCTCCCCCACAGAGGACGCACGCATGCCTGTGGTCCAGCCGACCACCGAGTCGCCCGAACCCGCCGACACCGCGCCCCAGCCCCCCACCGGCGCGGTCGACCGCTACTTCCGGATCAGCGAGCGCGGCTCCAGCCTGCCGCGTGAGATCCGCGGCGGCGTCGCCACCTTCTTCACCATGGCGTACATCCTGGTGCTGAATCCGATCATCCTGGCGAGCGCCACGGACATGACCGGGGCCCACCTGGACAGCGCCCAGCTGGTCACCGCCACCGCCCTCACCGCGGGCCTCACCACCCTGCTGATGGGCGTGATCGGCAACGTCCCGATCGGCCTGGCGGCCGGCCTCGGCGTCAACACCATCGTGGCGCTCCAGCTCGCCCCCAGGATGACCTGGCCGGACGCCATGGGCATGGTCGTACTGGCCGGCTTCGCGATCATGCTGCTGGTCGCCACCGGTCTGCGCGAGCGGGTCATGAACGCCGTCCCGCTGGGGCTGCGCAAGGCCATCGCGATCGGCATCGGTCTGTTCATCAGCCTGGTCGGCCTGGTCGACTCCGGCTTCGTCAGCCGGGTGCCGGACGCCGCGCACACCACCGTGCCGCTGCAGCTCGGCGGCAACGGGCACCTGCTCGGCTTCCCGGTCCTGGTGTTCGTCGTCGGCCTGCTGCTCACCCTGATCCTGGTGATCCGCAAGGTGCCCGGCGCGATCCTGATCAGCATCGCGGTCTCCACCGCGCTCGCCGTGGTGATCGACAAGCTGGTCGACATCCCGGCGCTCAAGTGGGGGCTCACCGTTCCGACCTGGCCGGGCAACCCGGTCGCCGCGCCGGACTTCGGGCTGGTCGGCAAGGTCAGCCTGTTCGGCGGCTTCGAGAAGGTCGGCGTGCTGACCGGCGTGCTGTTCGTCTTCACCGTGCTGATGTCGTGCTTCTTCGACGCGATGGGCACCATCCTCGGCGTGGCCGACGAGGCCCACCTGCTGGACGAGAAGGGCGACCTGCCCGGCATCAACCGGATCCTGATGGTCGACGGCATCGCCACCGCGGCCGGCGGCGCCACCTCCGCCTCCGCCAACACCTGCTTCGTCGAGTCGACCGCAGGCGTCGGCGAGGGCGCCCGGACGGGCTTCGCCTCGATCGTCACCGGCCTGCTCTTCGTGGTGGCGCTCTTCCTGACCCCGCTCGCCACCATGGTCCCCGCCCAGGCCGCCACCCCGGCCCTGGTCACGGTCGGCTTCCTGATCCTGGCCAACTCGATCAAGGAGATCGACTGGGCCGACTACACGATCGCGATCCCGGCCTTCCTGACCATCGTGATGATGCCGTTCACCTACAGCATCACCAACGGCATCGGCTTCGGCTTCATCGCCTTCTGCGTCCTGCGCCTGGCCGTCGGGCGTGGCCGCAGCGTGCCGGCCCCGCTGTACGCGGTGGCGGCGGTGTTCGCCTTCTACTACCTGATGCCGGCCTTCGGCCTGCTCTGACCCCGTACCGGCTCGTACGGCCCGTACGCCCCCCGCGGCCCCGTCGGCCCCGCACCCACCGGGTGCGGGGCCGCGGCGCTTTCCGGCCGATCAGTGGGCGCAGAACTCGTTGCCCTCCGGATCCCGCATGACGGTCCACTCGCCGCCGGGCTCCTCGACGTGCCGCAGGACGGTGGCGCCGAGGGCTTCGAGCCGGGCGACGGTGGCCGCGCGCTCGCCCGGGGCGGCGTGGACGTCGAGGTGCAGCCGGTTCTTGCCCTGCTTGGGCTCGGGGACGGCCTGGAACAGGATGCGGCGGCCCAGGCCGGTGTCCGAGGCCGGATCGAACGGGTCCTCGGGGTGGCGGACGGCGGCCAGGGTGCGCCAGGCGGGGCGGCCGTCCACCTCGGTGACGGCGTCCGGGCCGACCGCGCCGGCGGCGAGCAGGCGGCTGATCAGCGGGCCGTGGTCCTCCGTCGCGTAGTCCAGGGCGGCGGCCCAGAAGGCGGCCTGGCGGTGCGGGTCGGCGCAGTCGATGACGAGCTTCCAGTGCAGCGGCATGTAACCGGTTATAGCGGTTACGCGCCCGGCGGGGCAACGACCGCGCCGGGGAATGTCAAAAAGGCGCCTGTGTAGGCCAGTTGACTGCGGGAATACTGGCTGGACGGAGAAGGGGGAGGGGACTCGACCGATGGTGCAACAGGATCCGCCCGGGGGAGTCGAGGCGCAGCTGCTGCCGGAGCTGTTCCGGACGGCGGACAAGGCCTCGCTGGACGGTCAGCGCGAGACGCTGCGCTGGTACCGCGGCCTCATCGCGATGCTGGTGGTCGCCGCGCTGATCGGGTCGTTCCCGGGCCCGGAGCACGACGGCGACTTCGACCCCTGGCCGCTGTTCTCGGTGGCCGCCTTCCTGGTGGCCGGCTACTTCTGGTCCCGGCTGCGTACCAGCAACCCGCAGGGCCGCTGGTACGAGGCCCGGGCGGCGGCCGAGTCGGTCAAGACGCTGGCCTGGAAGTACACCGTCCGGGCCCGGCCGTTCGACGGCGAGGCGCAGTCCGCGGACGTGGACCGCGGCTACCTGCTGCAGGTCGAGGACGTGCTGCGGGCCTTCGAGGACCCGGGGATCGTGCCGCCCGACACCGTCACCGAGATCACCCCGGGGATGCGGCAACTGCGCGCCGAGAGCCTGACCGCCCGGCGCACCCTCTACCTGCGCACCCGGGTCGAGAGCCAGCGCACCTGGTACCGCTCCCGGGCCGAGTCCTGCGACTCGCAGGCGGTCTCCTGGGGGCTCGGCATCGCGGCGCTGATCATCATCGGTGCGGCGGCGGCCATCGCCCAGGCCACCGGCGCGCTGCAGGTGCACGTCTTCGGTGCCAGCTCGGCCGCGGCCGCGTCGATCATCGCCTGGACGCAGCTCAAGCAGCTCCGCCCGCTGGCCGCCGCCTACCAGCTGGCCGCGCGCGAACTGGAGATCGTCGGCAACCAGCTCTCCGACCTGGACCTCAAGGCGCCGGACGCCGAGGCGCGCTGGGCCCGGCTGGCCGCCGAGGCGGAGGACGCCGTCTCCCGCGAGCACACCACCTGGCGGGCCCGCCGGGCGTTCCCGCGCTAGGGCAACTCTGGGAAACAGCTGGGGAGATCGGGCGAAGGGAGCAGCACACCAGGACCACAGGTGTGCGGGGTGCGTGAGGGTCGGGCGCGGAGATGCAAACCGTAATCGTTACGTGTCCATGTCGTGGTTTCATCGCCTCCGCGCGACCCCTGTAACGCCGGAGGCCCCCCTTGCGCATTCTCCTGATCGCCAGTGCGTTCAACAGCCTGACCCAGCGCGTCCACACCGAGCTGCGCGAGCGCGGCCACCAGGTCGCCGTGCAGCTCGCCCTCGGTGACGACCAGATGCGGGCGGCGGTGGAGCGCACCGATCCCGAGCTGATCGTCTGCCCGATGCTCACCAAGGCCGTACCGCAGGACATCTGGTCCACCCGGACCGTCCTGATCGTGCACCCCGGCCCCAAGGGCGACCGCGGCCCGTCCTCGCTCGACTGGGCGATCACCGAGGGGGCGCAGCGGTGGGGCGTCACCGTGCTGCAGGCCGTCGAGGAGATGGACGCCGGCGACATCTGGGCGTCCGTCGAGTTCCCCGTCCCCGCCTGCGGCAAGAGCGAGCTCTACCGGGGCGAGGTCGCCGACGCCGCCACCGAGGCCGTCCTGCTGGCCGTCCAGCGCTACGAGAGCGGCCTGTTCACCCCCGAACCGCTGGACTACGCCCGGCCGGACGTCCGCGGCGAGCTGCGGCCCTTCCTGCGCCAGGAGGCACGCCGGATCGACTGGGAGCGGGACGACACCGCCACCGTGCTGCGCAAGCTGCGCGCCGCCGACTCCCAGCCCGGCGTGCTGGACGAGCTGTACGGGCGGGAGTTCTTCCTGCACGGCGGCCACCCCGAGAGCGAGCTGCGCGGCCCTGTGCCCGGCGCCGTGCTGGCCACCCGGGACGGTGCGATCTGCCGGGCCACCGTGGACGGCGCGGTGTGGATACCGCAGCTGCGCCCGCGCCGCACCCCCGGCGGCCCGGCCACCTTCAAGCTGCCGGCCGCGACGGTGCTCGCCGGCGAGCTGCACCGGGTCCGCGAGGTGCCGGTGAGCCCGGAGTCGGCGGCCCGCCGCGACACCTGGTCGGAGCTGCGCTACCGCGAGGAGGGCGACGTCGGCTACCTCGAGTTCGCCTACCCGGGCGGGGCGATGAGCACCGAGCAGTGCCAACGGCTGCTCGCCGCCTACCGCGAGGCGGCGGACCGGCCCACCTCGGTGCTGGTGCTCGGCGCGCCCCGGGACTTCTACTCCAACGGGATCCACCTCAACGTCATCGAGGGCGCGGCCTTCCCGGCGCTGGAGTCCTGGGAGAACATCAACGCGATGGACGACTTCGTCGAGGCCGTCCTGACCACCACGGACAAGGTCACCGTCGCGGCCCTCGCCGGGAACGCGGCGGCCGGCGGGCTGATGATGGCGCTCGCCGCCGACGAGGTGTGGTGCCGCGACTCGGCGGTGCTCAACCCGCACTACCGCCTGATGGGCCTGTACGGCTCCGAGTACTGGACGTACACCCTGCCGCGCCGGGTCGGCGCGCAGTGGGCGGAGCGGCTCACCACCGAGGCGCTGCCGGTCGGCGCCGAACAGGCCCGCCGGATCGGTCTGGTGGACCGTACGGCCGGCGGCGACGCGGCGCAGTTCCGCCGCTGGGTGGCCCGGGAGGCGGCCCGGATCGCGGACTCGCCGGAGCTCACCGGGCGGCTGGTGGACAAGAAGCGCCGTCGGGCCGCCGACGAGGAGGCGAAGCCGGTGGCCGAGTACCGGGCGGAGGAACTGCGGCGGATGCACGCCAACTTCTACCGGGCGGGCGAGCCGTACCACGGGCTGCGGCGGGACTTCGTGCACAAGGTCTGCCCGGTGGCCACGCCGGAGCACCTGACCGGGCTGCTCGGGCGGCCCGAGTAGCGGACGGAGACGGCGCGACGCCCGGCCGGGCGGGGGGCCTGGCCGGGCGTCGGTGTTCGTCAGCGTTCCGTCGGTGTTCCGGCGGTGTGTTCCGTCGGCGCTCCGTCTTCGGGTCTCAGCGTCGGGCGCCGGCCCCGGCCGGGCGTTCCCGGCGCTGCTGCGGGGGCACGCGGGGCGCCCGCGGGGGCAGCGGGGCGGCCGGCCCGGCCAGCAGGGGCTGCGAGTCGGGGCGGCTCGGGGAGACGGCGAAGGCCAGCGAGCCGAAGAAGACGTAGCAGCCGAGGCCGACGCCGAGCGGGAAGATGAACTGCAGCGCCATCACGCCGTCCTGGGTGGCGTGCGAGAGGTCCACCTGGACCGACAGCGCCGCCATGCCGGTGTAGTGCATCGCGCAGACCGCCACGCCCATCACCGGCGCCGCCGCGAGCACGGCGACCGTGCCGCGGATGTTCAGCGCGGCCCAGAGCGCGGCCGTCGCCGCGACCACCGCGATGACGAGCGAGAGCGCCACCGTGGCGTGGTCGTAGCCCAGTCGGCCGGGCAGGACCATCGCGGCCATGCCCAGGTAGTGCATCGCGGCGACGCCGAGGCCGGTGGTCAGCCCGCCGACCAGCAGCGCCAGGACCGGGCGGCGGCGCCAGTACCCGACGGTGAAGAGCCCGACCCCGACCATGGCGACGGCGACCAGCAGGCTGACCACGGTCAGCCCGGGCCGGTAGGTGATCTCGACGCCGGTCACCGAGAAGCCGAGCATCGCGATGAAGTGCATGGACCAGATGCCGGCGCCGAGCGAGGTCGACGCGAAGAGCAGCCAGGCGACCCGGGTGCGGCCCTTGGAGACGAGCGCCCAGCGGGCGCTGCGCAGGGCGACGAATGAGCCGAGGCAGGCGACGAAGTACGAGACCGCAGGTGTCACCCAGCCGTGGTCGGCGTGGTGGATCGCACCCAATTGAGCTCCCTGGACGAGGGGTTGAGGGCGTCAGGACTCGGGCGGAGATGGCCGGCCGGGAAGGGCCGGGAGGCGGCGCGCGGCAGTGGGCGCGGAAGCGGGGAAGGGGTTCCGCCGAAAGGGAGACCTGACGTGGGATGCCCCTGACAACGGGGGAGAGTAGCCACTGTCCGCCAGTCGCACAACGTTCGCGGTTTTCGTGAAATCCCAGGTCAGAATGGACCTTTACCGGGTCTACATGATCTTGGCACGAAGTCCTGACACGGCCTGCGCATGCTCCTGCCCCTGTTTACGCCTTCGTTTGTGTCTTACTCCAGCGGAGCCAGCCCGAACGGGTGGCCGGCTGGGTCGATCAGCACCCGGAGCGTGCGGCCGTGCTGGTAGGCGGGCTCGGTCGCGCCGAGCGCCAGGGCCTTCGCGGTGGACTCGTCCAGGTCGTCCACGTAGAAGTCGAGGTGGAAGTGCTTGCTGCCGTCCGGCTCCGTCCACGGCTCCGGCCGGTACCCGCTCACCCGGCCGAAGCCCAGCGGGCTGCCGCCCTCCGGGTTGTCGAGGATCGCGAAGTTCTCGTCGACGTGGCGGGTCTCCCAGCCCAGCAGTGCGCCGTAGAACGAGGCCAGCGCGACCGGGTCGGCGCAGTCGATGGTGACCATGGCGAGCCGGGCGAAGCCGGTGTCGCCCTGGGGGTCCGGCGTGCCCGGCGAGGACGGCGCTGAAGGAGCTGACGGCGCCGACGGCGTGGACTGCGCGGACTGCTCGGAGACGAGGTCGGACATGGCTGGTCGGCCCTTCTGGGAGTCGAGACCGGAGGCCCATGACCAATATGGCACCGGGCCGGTGCTCCGGCGCGGCGGGGGAACCCATTTTCCTTAGCGAGAGTAATGACGTAGGCTAAAGAGATGCCCGAGATGTCCGAGCAGGACCTCGCAGCGATCAATCAGCTGCGGTCGTCCGTCATGCGCCTCTCCCGACGACTCAAACACCAGCGGGTGGAGGAGTCGCTGAGCCCCACCGAGATGGGAGTACTGGGCACCCTCGCCCGGTGCGGAAAGGCGACACCGGGTGAGCTGGCCCGGAAGGAGCACGTGCAGCCCCCCTCGATGACCAGGATCGTCGCGATGCTGGAGGAGAAGGGGCTGGTGCGGCGCGAACCGCACCCCGAGGACCGCCGCCAGGTGGTCGTCAGCAGCACCGAGCAGGCCGAGGCGATCCTCGCGGAGAGTCGCCGGCGCCGAAACGTCTGGCTCGCCGAGCTCGCCCAAGGGCTCGACGAGGAGGAATGGGCCGTCCTCCGGGAGGCCGCGCCCGTGCTCTACAAGCTCGCACACCTCTAGGCACACCGAACCCGGCCCGCCGGCCGGGAGAACAAGGAGCCCGCATCACCGCAGGACCGACCACCGACACCAGGAGCGCGACGGCCACCGCCATGGCCGTCGCGCCGCGAGGGGAGACACCGTGACACCGCCGGTCGCAGCCAGCGCCGCCGCCTTCCGTACAGACGAGCCGACCACCGACCCCGCCGCGGCGAGCACCGCGGTCGCCGACGCCCAGGCGCCCGCCCCCACGGGGCTGCCCGGCAGCGGCGACGACGACCCCGACGAACGCACCGCGGCGGACGCCCCCGCCGCCCCCGGCCGCGGCCACGCGGCCCGCCCGTCCCCGACCGGTGCCCGCTTCACCCGGCCCGGAGGGATGTTCTCCTCCCTGCGCGTTCGCAACTACCGCTACTACTTCGCCGGCCAGGTCGTGTCCAACACCGGCACCTGGATGCAGCGCATCGCCCAGGACTGGCTGGTGCTGAGCCTCACCGGCAGCCCGCTCGCGGTCGGCATCACCACCGCCATGCAGTTCCTGCCGATGCTGCTGCTCGGCCTCTTCGGCGGCGTGCTCGCCGACCGGATGCCCAAGCGCCGGCTGCTGATCTACACCCAGGGCGCGATGGGCCTGCTCGCCGCGGGCCTCGCCGTCCTGACCGTCGGCGGCGTGGTGACGCCGTACTACGTGTACGCCTTCGCGCTGCTGCTCGGCCTGGTCACCGTGGTGGACAACCCGACCCGGCAGGCCTTCGTCTCCGAGATGGTCGACCCCAGGGACCTCGCCAACGCGGTCAGCCTGAACGCCGCCAACTTCCAGACCGCCCGGCTGGTCGGCCCCGCCGTCGCGGGCCTGCTGATCGCCGCGGTCGGCAGCGGCTGGGCCTTCGCCGTCAACGCGCTGTCCTTCGCCGCCGTGATCGGCGGACTGCTGGCGATGCGGGAGAGCGAACTGCGCCCGACCGCGCCGATCGCCCGGGAGAAGGGCCAGCTGCGGGAAGGCCTGCGCTACGTCAAGGAACGGCCCGAACTGCTCTGGCCGATGGTGCTGGCCGGGTTCATCGGGACCTTCGGCTTCAACTTCCCGACGCTGCTGTCCGGCTTCGCGTACGACACCTTCAAGGTGGGCGCCGGCCAGTACGGCCTGCTGAACACCGCGATGGCGGTCGGCTCGCTGGCCGGCGCGCTGCTCGCCGCCCGCCGGGGCGCGCCGAGGCTGCGCCGCCTGGTCGGCGCGGCACTGGCCTTCGGCACGCTGGAGGTGGTCGCCGCGTTCGCGCCCGACTACTGGACCTTCGCGCTGCTGCTGATGCTCATCGGCGTGTTCGGACTGAGCTTCAACACCTCGGTCAACTCCATGCTGCAGCTGGCCACCGACCCCGAGATGCGCGGCCGGGTGATGGGCCTGCTGGTGCTGGTCTTCACCGGCGGCACGCCGATCGGCGCCCCGATCGTCGGCTGGGTGACCGCCTCGTACGGGCCCCGGCTCGGCCTGCTGGCCTGCGGACTGGTGTCCGCGCTGGCGGCGGGCGCGGTCGGCCTGGTGCTGGCCCGCAGCGCGGACCTGCGGGTGCGCTTCGACCTGCACCCGGGCCGCGGCGGCCGCGTCGTGGCCGTCGTGCCGCGGACCGGCCCGTCGCGCAAGTCCGAGCTGGCCGCCGCCTGCTGACGTGACGTCAGATACCCCCCGAGGTCGCCTCGGGGGGTTCGTGGCGTCCAGGGCCGGGGTTGGCGGCGTCCCGGGCCGGGGGCCGTGGTGGGGCAGGCCGGGTTGGTGGCGTCCCGGGCCGGGGGCCGTGGCGTCAGAGCCGGATGGCGAGCACCTGGCCGGGCCAGACGCCGGTCGGCTGCTCGACCTCGAAGCCCTCCGTCTCGGTGAAGCCGAGCGCCCGGTACTGCGCGACCAGCTTGCGGTCGTCCCCCGCGTAGCAGTCCACCCGCAGCAGGCCGATGCCGCGCCGGCGGGCCTCCTCGACCGCGTCGGCGATCAGCGCGGCGCCGATGCCCGAGCCCTTGCGCGTCCGGTCGGTGACCAGGTTGCGGACGTACAGCTCGCGTTCGGCCACGGCGGGGATGTGCCGGCCGCGCTCCTCGGACAGCACGCAGGCGCCGACCGTACGGCCCTCGTCGTCCACGGCGAGGCGCATCAGGAACGGCTCGCGGCCGTACTTCCCGACGTACTCGACCCGGTCGGGCGCGGTGCTGAACGGCTGGTCCCCCCACTGGCCGGTGCGGCCCCGGGCGGCCAGCCAGGCCACCGCGCCGTCGAGCAGGGCGAGGAGGTCGGGGACGTCCTCGGGGCCTCCGGTGCGGATCTTCATGCCACTGGAATCGATCATGAAGCCGTTCTATCCCGAACCGGGGCGCGGGGGAAGACGTGCCCGCGCCCGCACGGACGGCAAGAATGGCCGCATGAGGCTCTTCGTGGCGGTGCTCCCACCGGTCGCCGCGCTGCAGGGGCTCGCCGACGCGGTCGCCCCCGTCCGCGCGCTGCCCGGCGCGGACCGGCTGCGCTGGACCGCCGTCGACGGCTGGCACCTGACCCTCGCCTTCCTCGGCGAAGTACCGGCCGAACGGCTGCCGGAGCTGGAGCCGGGCCTGGCCGCCGTCGCCGAGGTCCACCCCGTGCACCGGCTGCGGATCGCGGGCGCCGGCCGGTTCGGCGACCGGGTGCTCTGGATCGGCGTCGAGGGACAGACCTGGGCCCTGCGCCGGCTGGCCGAGGCCGTCACCGGGGCCGTCGCCGAGGTGACCGCGGAGACGACCGACGCCTTCGCCTTCCACCCCCACCTCACCCTCGCCCGGGCCGGCTCCACGCGCGGCCACCGGCGGGCCGCCCAGCGGGTCGCGGCAGCCGAGCTGGACGGCCTCGCGGCGGCGCTCGCGGACTACCGCGGGCCGGAGTGGGAGGCCGCCGAACTGCACCTGATGAGGAGCAACCCGACCGGCGGCCGCCCGCACTACGAGTCGCTGCGCTCCTGGGCGCTGGCGGACTGGGGGTGAGGCGCGCCCGGCGATGCCCAGGGCGCCCGATGGTCCGCAGGGCTTCCGGCGATCCGCAGGGCTCCCGGTGGTCCCCACGGCTCCCGGTGGGACCTCCGCTCCGCTCGGTAGTGCGGCGGAGGTACGCTCGTTGACCGTGGACCCCAAGACTCGAATGCGCATCGTCTCCGGCACCCTGGTGCTGCTGCTGGTCGTCGTGCTGATCAGCTCACTGGCCGGCCGGTAGGCAGGAAACGGCCGTGAGGGCCACCACCCGGGTGGGTGGTGGCCCTCACGCATGCCTCGGCGGGTCCTTCAGCGGCCCGCTCGGTGGGCGCCTCGCCGGGTGCCTCGCCGAGTGCCTCAGCGGGTGCTCAGAGCTGCTCGACCACGTAGTCGATGCACTGGGTGAGCGCCTCGACGTCCGCCGGGTCGATCGCCGGGAACATCGCGACGCGCAGCTGGTTGCGGCCCAGCTTGCGGTACGGCTCGGTGTCCACGATGCCGTTGGCACGCAGTGCCTTGGCGACCGCGGCCGCGTCCACCGACTCGTCGAAGTCGATGGTGCCGACCACCTGGGAGCGCTCGGCCGGGTTCGCCACGAAGGGGGCGGCGAAGGAGGACTTCTCGGCCCAGGAGTACAGCCGGGACGAGGAGTCGGCGGTCCGGGCGACGGCCCAGTCCAGCCCGCCGTTGCCGTTCAGCCACTCCAGCTGGTCGGCCAGCAGGAAGAGGGTGGCGATCGACGGGGTGTTGTACGTCTGGTCCTTCGACGAGTTGTCGATGGCCGTCGGCAGGTCGAAGAACGGCGGGACGTAACGGCCGGAGCCGGCGATCTCGGCGGCGCGCTCCAGGGCGGCCGGGGAGAACGAGGCCAGCCACAGGCCGCCCTCGGAGGCGAAGGACTTCTGCGGGGCGAAGTAGTAGACGTCCGTCTCGGTGATGTCCACCGGCAGGCCGCCGGCGCCCGAGGTGGCGTCCACCAGGACCAGCGAGCCCTCGTCCGCGCCCACCGGGCGCCTGATCGGCATCGCGACGCCGGTCGAGGTCTCGTTGTGGGTGAGCCCGTAGACGTCCACGCCGGCCTCGGCGACCGGCAGCGGGTGGGTGCCCGGCGCGGTCTTGATGACCGTCGGCTCGGCGAGCCACGGCGCGGCCTTGACCGAGGAGGCGAACTTCGAGGAGAACTCGCCGAAGTCCAGGTGCTGGGACTTCTCCCGCACCAGGCCGAAGGCGGCGATGTCCCAGAAGGCGGTGGAGCCGCCGTTGCCGAGGACGACCTGGTAGCCGTCGGGCAGCGAGAAGAGGCTGCTCACGCCCTCGCGCACGCGCTTGACCAGGTTCTTCACCGGGGCCTGGCGGTGCGAGGTGCCGAGCAGGGAGGTCTGGGTGGCGGCGAGGGCACTCAGGGCCTCGGGGCGCACCTTGGACGGTCCGCAGCCGAAACGGCCGTCTGCGGGCTTGATGTCAGCGGGGATCTGGATCTGAGCCACGCGCGCAGCCTACCGGCCGGGGACCGGCCCGGGGTACGGTCGTCCGCCCGCTGAGACTGTGATCTCTGCTGCTCAGAGACGCCGACAGCGGGCCCGGCCGAGGCCGGACCCGCTGCTCAGGGGCACAGTTCGGACGGTCGTCCGGTGCGGTCAGCGGGCGATCGCGTCCCAGCCCTCGATCGCCTCGGGACGGCGCGGGCCGGGGCCGATGTAGCGCGCGGAGGGGCGCACGAGCCGGCCCGTGCGCTTCTGCTCCAGGATGTGCGCCGACCAGCCGGCGGTCCGCGCACAGGTGAACATCGAGGTGAACATGTGCGCCGGCACCTCGGCGAAGTCCAGCATGATGGCGGCCCAGAACTCGACGTTGGTGGCCAGCACGCGGTCGGGGCGGCGGTTGTGCAGCTCCTCCAGCGCGGCCTTCTCCAGCGCCTCGGCGACCTCGAAGCGCGGCGCGCCGAGCTCCTGGGCGGTGCGGCGCAGCACGCGGGCCCGCGGGTCCTCGGCGCGGTAGACGCGGTGGCCGAAGCCCATCAGGCGCTCGCCCTTGTCCAGCGCGTTCTTCACCCACGCGGTGGCGTCGCCGGTGCGCTCGATCTCCTCGATCATGCCGAGCACGCGCGAGGGGGCGCCGCCGTGCAGCGGGCCGGACATCGCGCCGACCGCGCCGGACAGCGCGGCCGCGACGTCGGCGCCGGTCGAGGCGATCACCCGGGCGGTGAAGGTGGAGGCGTTCATGCCGTGCTCGGCGGCGGACGTCCAGTAGGCGTCGACGGCCTTCACGTGCTTCGGGTCCGGCTCGCCCCGCCAGCGGATCATGAACCGCTCGACGACCGTCTCGGCCTTGTCGATCTCGCTCTGCGGAACCATCGGCAGGCCCTGGCCGCGGGCGGACTGGGCGACGTAGGACAGCGCCATCACGGCGGCGCGCGCGAGGTCGTCGCGGGCCTGCTCGGCGGAGATGTCCAGCAGCGGCTTGAGGCCCCAGACCGGGGCGAGCATGGCGAGCGCGGACTGCACGTCGACCCGGATGTCACCGGAGTGCACCGGGATCGGGAACGGCTCGGCGGCCGGCAGGCCCGGGTTGAACTTGCCGTCCACCAGCAGGCCCCAGACGTGGCCGAAGGACACCTTGCCGACCAGGTCGTCGATGTCGACACCGCGGTACCGCAGGGCGCCGCCTTCCCGGTCGGGCTCGGCGATCTCGCTCTCGAACGCGACGACTCCCTCAAGCCCGGGTACGAAATCGGACATGCGACGGCTCCTTCAGTTCTGGGATCGGCGTTCCGCCGTGGTGGGGCGGGCACGCCAGTGACCGAATCGTGGTTGGCACTCGGTGCCAGCGTGACAGGCACGGGGTGCATTGCGCCATACACCACCGTGGTGATGTTTGCCTCCGGGCTCGCTTGAACTTCTCCGCCGAGGCCTGGCCGGGGTTCCGTCGAGGTCCCGCCGAGGCCCCGTCGGGCCCGGGAGGGGCCCGGAACCGAACCCCCGGTTCCGGACAATTCCCCGTACGACGGGCGGCCAAGCGGTGGCGAGCCACCCTATCTCCCACCGGGGTTTGTCCGGAGGTAGCGGTGCCGGTCGCTTGTCGTACGGGATGATGTCCGCGTGCAGACCCCGGAACGCGCCCAGTCGACGCCCCCGAGCCCCGCCACCCGGCCCCCGGCCCGCGAGGCCCGCCCCGGCCCCGACCTCACCGTGATGCGCGAGCACTACATTCACGAGGGCCTGGTCGAGGAGCACCTCGCGCCCGAGCCGGCCGCCCAGTTCACCCGCTGGTTCCACGAAGCGCAGGACGCCGGGGTGGTGGAACCCAACGCGATGGTGCTCTCCACCGCAGACGCCGAGGGGCGGCCCAACTCGCGCACCGTCCTGCTCAAGGGCCACGACGCGCGCGGTTACGTGTTCTTCACCAACTACGGCTCCCGCAAGGGCTCCGAGATCGCCGCGAACCCCCACGCCGCGCTGCTGTTCCCGTGGATCGCACTGGCCCGCCAGGTGATCGTCCAGGGCCGGGTCGAGAAGATCGGCCGGGACGAGACCGCCGCCTACTTCCGCACCCGCCCCCACGGCTCCCAACTGGGCGCCTGGGCCAGCGAACAGTCCAGCCCCGTCAGCGGCCGCGACGTGCTCGAACAGCGCTACGCCGAACTGGAACGCCGCTACCCGGCGGGTGAGGGAGTGCCCGTCCCGCCGTTCTGGGGCGGGTACCGCGTGATCCCCGAGAGCGTCGAGTTCTGGCAGGGCCGCGAGAACCGCCTCCACGACCGGCTGCGCTACCTCGCCGACCCGACGACCCCGACGGGATGGCGGGTGGAACGGCTCTGCCCGTGAGGGGGTGGGGCCGGTGAGGCCGGTGGGGGCCATGGGGCTCCGTGGGGGCCGGTGGGCCGACCGGGTCGGCCCGGGCGTGGCGTCCACGCTGAGCTGATGGCCCGTCACGGTACGGGTGTACGATGCCCGTCGCGGACCCGGGCCGATGCGCAACCGGCCGGTAACGCGCTGTGCCGGCACGATCGAGTGAGGGACTGATGGGCGTCACCGGTGCGGAAACCGCCACTGGACTCGGCTCTGACCTGGTCGACGTCGCCGCCCTGCCGCTCGAAGCGCTCGACGCCCTGCCCGACACCGTCCTCGGCGACCTGCTGCGCCGGGTGGTCGCGGACGCCCTGAGCCCCGGCGCGGAGCCGCTCGCCGCCTTCCAGTCGTCGCTCGACCGGTAGCGCGGCCCGGGGAACCCGCCACCCCTGCGCGCGCCCGCGACACCTTGCCGCGCCCGGGCCTCCACCGGTGCGCGCCCGGGCGCCGGAGCACTCCCGGTCGAGGGCGTGCGCCTGGCCGACGGGCTGGACCCGGGAGTCGGTCGAGTGCGCCAACTGGCAGCGCGGCCGGTGGAGTTCACGACATGCTGGGGTATGAAACCAGCGCCGTCGCGGCACCATCGGTCACGGGGGGAACAGGTGATGGAGCAGGAACGCCAGCGGCCGTACTTCTTCTTCAGTTACGCGCGCCGTGACTTCGAGGCCGAGGACGCCTTCGTCAACCAGTTCTTCAACGACCTGCGGGACGAACTCGCCCGGCTCGTCGGGACGGGCGTGCGCGTCGAGGAGCTCGCCTACCGGGACACCGAGCAGCTGCGGCTCGGCGACGACTGGGCCGAGCAGCTGGCGACGATGCTGGGCCGCAGCCGGACGATGATCGCGCTCTACTCCCCGGCCTACTTCACCAGCCTGTACTGCGGCAAGGAGTGGACCGCCTTCCGGGGCCGGGTCCGCCGCCACCACGAGGACACCGGGGAGCTCATCCCGGCGCTGATCCCGGTGCTCTGGGAGCCCGTCGTGCCCGGCGAACTGGCCGACGAGGTGACCAAGATCCAGTGGGCCCAGCCGGACCTGGGCGAGGGCTACGCCCGACACGGTCTGCGGGCCCTGCTGCGCACCGCGCAGAGCGAGGCGTACGAGCAGGTCGTCCGGGTGGTCGCCGAGCGGATCCGGGACGCGGCCGTGCGGCGGCTCGGCGAGCTGCCCGAGTTCGACCTCGGCGCGGTGCGCGGCTACTTCCCGCCGCCGGGGGCACCGGAGGCCGTCTCCGCCCCCGGCATGGTGCGGCTGTTCATCGCGGCCGGACGCGCCTCGGAGGCGGCCGCCGAGGGCGGTTCGTTCGCGGGCGGCTGGTACGGCACCAAACCCTGGCACTGGGCGCCCTTCCATCCGCCCACCCAGCCGTCACTGGCGGCCCGCGCCCAGCAGGTGATCACCGCCGCCGGGCACACCACCACGCTGGAGGAGGTCGACGACGGCCTCGGCGGGAAGCTCGACCAGGCCCGGGAGGACAGCCAGGTCAGCGTCCTGCTGGTGGATCCGTGGACGGCCGGCAGCGAGCGCTACCGTTCCGCGCTGCGCGAGTACGACGACCAGAACCACCCCGTCACCGGCGTGATGGTGCCCACCGGCAGCGCCGACCCGGCCGACGGGCCGGAGCGCGACGCGCTGTGGGCCGGCGTACGCGACGTGTTCCGGCGCAACTGGCTGCGCCGGAGCGATCTGGAGCACTTGTTCCGGGTCAAAGTGAGCCGGGAGAGCTTCGACAGCGAACTCACCATCATGGTGACGGTCGCCCAGAACAAGCTCATGGACGACAACCTGGATTGGGGGGACGATGGCGGCGACGCCTTCGGGTTCGGCCCCGGCGGCGGCCCGGCCATGCCCGGGCTGTCCATCCCGGCGGCCCCGCCGGTGCCCCGGCAGGGGCAGCCCGCGCCCTTCGGCGGCCGGGGCCCGGGCCCGAAGGACCTCCCGCACCAGAGTCGTGGCAAGGACAACGCTGTCCCGCTGAGGGGAGACACGGACGATGACCACTGAGCCCGGCGCAGAACCCGAGCGCGGCGGACCGGGATCGGTCGTCACGTTCTACTCCTTCAAGGGCGGCACCGGCCGGACCATGGCCCTCGCCAACGTCGGCTGGATCCTCGCGAGCCGGGGCCTGCGCGTCCTGGTCGTCGACTGGGACCTGGAGGCGCCCGGCCTCCACCGCTACTACCACCCGCTCCTGGTCGACCCCGAACTCCACTCCACCGACGGCCTGATCGACCTGCTGCGCTCCTACGTCAGGCAGGCACTGCCCTCCGCCGTCGGACCGGTCGGCCTCGCCCCGGCCGCCTGGCTGGACCACCCCGGGCGCCTCGACGGCTACACCTGCGGCCTCGCCCTCGACCTGCCGCCCGGCGGCCGGCTCGACTTCCTGCCCGCCGGCCGCCAGAACGCCGCCTACGCCGCCGCCGTCACCAGCTTCAACTGGCGCAGCTTCTACCACGGCCGGGACATCCGCGGCGGCGAGTTCCTGCGCGAGCTGCGCGAACGCTGGGCCCGCGCCTACGACTACGTGCTCATCGACAGCCGTACCGGCGTCAGCGACACCTCGGGCATCTGCACCGTCCTGATGCCCGACACCGTCGTGGACTGCTTCACCTTCAGCGCCCAGAACATCCGCGGCGGCGTCGACGCCGCCCGCGCCATCGCCGAGGCCGAAGAGCGGGCGATCCGGGTCCTGCCGGTGCCGATGCGGGTCGAGGACGCCGAGCAGGAGCGCCTGGAGGCGGGCCGGGACTACGCCCGCGAGGCCTTCGCCCCCTACCTCGGCCGCTGGCTGGCCGGCGACCGCCGGGCCGGCTACTGGGCCGACGTCGAGGTGCCGTACAAGCCCTTCTACGCCTACGAGGAGGTGCCCGCCACCGTCGCGGACCGGCCGCAGGAGGCCCGCAGCCTGCTCAACGCCTTCGAACGGCTGGCCGGGTGGATCACCGACGGCCGGGTCCGCACCCTGCGCCCGCTCACCGCCGACACCCGCCGCCGGCTCTACGGCGCCTACCTGCGCTCCGCCCGTGCGGTGCCGCGCCAGGTGTTCGTCAGCTACGCGCCGGAGGACCGGATGTGGGCCGAGTGGGCCGCCGGCACCCTCACCCGCTTCGGCTACCAGACCTCCCTGCACAACGCCGCCGAGTCCTACGCCGGCCCCCGGCCCGCGGAGGTCGCCGGGCCGCTCGAAGGCCAGGGCCGGGTGCTCGCCCTGCTCTCGCCCGAGTACACCGCGCTGCCCCGCGCCGCCGAGGTCTGGCAGCTCCTGCAGGGCCGCGAACTCGTCTCCGGCTCACCGGCGTTGGTCGCCCTGCGGCTACAGGACTCGGACGAGCCGGTACCCCGCCCGTTCACCGGGCAGGCCGCCCCCGACCTGGTCCGCTCCTCCGCGGCGGGCGCCGAGTCCCAGCTCTACGGCGAACTCGGCCCGCCACCCGGAAGCAACCGCCAACCCGACAACGACAGCGGGGAGATCGCCGCCCCCGGCCGCTTCCCCGGCACCGCCCCGCAGGTCCAGGAGGCACCCTCGCGCAACGCCGCCTTCATCGGCCGCGGCAAGCTGCTCGAACTGCTCCGCAACCGCTTCACCGGCGGCCCCGCCGCCGTGCTCAGCCAGGTGCTCTACGGCTTCGGCGGCGCCGGCAAGTCACAGATCGCCGCCGAGTACGCGCACCGCTTCAAGGCCGCGTACGACGTGGTCTGGTGGGTGCCCGCCGAGGAGCCCGCCAACATCCCGCAGAAGCTCGCCGAACTCGCCCCCCGGCTCGGCGTGCCCGCCAGCGACGACGTCGCGCACACCGCCGCCGCCGTGCTCGACGCGCTGCGCCGCGGCCAGCCGTACCGCCGCTGGCTGCTCGTCTTCGACAACGCCGGAACCCCCGAGGAACTCGCCCCCTGGCAGCCGGCCGGCTCCACCGGCGGCCACGTGCTGATCACCTCCCGCAACCAGGGCTGGGCCCGGCACGCCGGCCTGGTGGAAGTCGACGTCTTCCTCCGCGAGGAGAGCGTCCGGCTGCTGCGCCGCTTCAACAGCGGCCTCTCCCCGGAGGACGCCGACCAGGTCGCGCACCGCCTCGGCGACCTGCCGCTCGCCGTCGGCCAGGCCGCCGTCTGGCTCCAGGAGACGTCGATGCCGATCGCCACCTACCTGGAACTGCTCGACGAAGAACTCACCGAGATGCTGGAACGCACCCGGCTGCGCACCGCCGACTACCCGCACTCGGCCGCCGCGACCTGGCGCATCTCGGTCGAGGAACTGCGCCGGATGAACGCCCCGGCCGCCCAGATCCTGGAGATCTGCGCCTTCTTCGGCCCCGACGCCATCCCGATGCGGCTGCTCTACAGCCGCGCCGTCACCCACGCCCTGCGGCTGCCCCCGCGCGCGCCCCGCGACAAGCTCGCGATCGGCGAGTTCCTGCGCGCCATCAACCGGTTCGGACTCGCCCGCACCGACCAGGGCAGCGAGACGATCACCGTGCACCGGCTGGTCCAAGCCGTGCTCCGGGACCAGGTGGAGGAGGAACGGCGCGCCGAACTGCGCGGCGTCGTGCACGCCGCGCTCGCCACCGCCAACCCCGGCGACCCGGACGTGCCCGCCAACTGGGCCGAGTACGCCGAACTCCTGCCCCACCTCTGGCCGTCCGGCGCCGTCGACAGCGCCGACGAGGACGTCCGGCAGTGGATCATCGACTCGGTCCGCTACCAGTGGAAGCGCAGCCTGCACGAGTCCGGCCGGGACTTGGCCGAGCGGACCCTGGAGCACTGGCGGCAGGACGGCTACGGCGGCCCCGGGTTCGACGCCGACAACGACGCCCAGACGCTCATGCTGCGCACCCAGCTGAGCAACATCCGCCGATCCCAGGGCGCACTCCAGGAGGCGTACGAGATGGACCGGGACATCCTGGAGCGCTTCACCGCGACCCTGGGACCGGAGCACTCGCACACCCTCGCCGTCGCCAACAGCCTCGGCGCCGACCTGCGCTTCCTCGGCCGCTACGACGAGGCCCGGGCCCTCGACCGCCGCACCCTGGACGCCGCCCGGCGCACCCTCGGCCCGGACCACCCGCGCACCCTGATGATCACCAACAACCTGGCCGTCTCCGACTACCTGGCCGGCGACCGCCGGGCCGCCCTCGAACGGCACCGCAGCAACTACCTCCAGCAGCGCGACGCACTCGGCGCGCACAGCCTCTACGCGCTGTCCTCCGCCTCCAACTACGCCCGCGACCTGCGCGAGACCGGGCGGCTGCGGGAGGCCCTGGACCTGCTGGAGGAGACCGTCCGGATCTACCAGCAGACCATCGGCGACGCCCACACCGACACCCTGCGGGCGCGCAAGAACCTCGCCGTGGCACTGCGCCGGGCCGGCCGGTACCACGAAGCCCTGGAGATCGACGAGGACATCTACCAGCGCTACCTGGACATCAACGGCGCCGAGCACCCCGACACCCTGGCCGCCGCCACCAACCTGGCCAGCGACCTCAACGCCCTCGGCGACACCGCCCGGGCCATCCCGCTCGCCGAACGGGCCCTCGCCCGCTACCGCGACTACCTGGGCGAGAACCACCCGGTGACCCTGGCGGGCGCCAACAACCTGTCGGTCTACCTACGGCTGGCGGGGCGCACCTCGGAGGCGCTGGAGCTGTCCGGGCGCACGCTGGCCCAGTTCCGGACCGTCCTCGGCGCCCACCACCTCTACATCCCGATCGCGATGATGAACCACGCGAACGACCTGGTGCTGTCCGGGCAGACACAGGCCGCGCTCGACCTGGAGCTGGAGGCCGCACCGCTGATGACCGAGACCCTCGGCCCGGACCACTACGACTCCATCGGCATCAGCTCCAACCTCTCACTGACGCTGGCCGCCACCGGCCACGGCGAACAGGCCGCCGAACTGCGGGCCGAGTGCATCCGCCGGGCGCGGGTGACGCTGGGGGAGGAGCACCCGACCACGGTGGCGGTGCGGGCGGGCATGCGGCTGGACTCGGACGTGGAACCGCCGCACGTCTGACGACACATCAGGAACGCCGTCGGACGGCATAGGCTCGGTGCATGGTGCCGTTCCGGCAGTTCCTGCTGAAGATCCACAGTCGGTGCAACCTGGCCTGCGACTACTGCTACATGTACGAGGGCGCGGACCAGAGCTGGCGCGGGCGACCGCGGCGGATGGAGTCGGCGACGGTCCGCCGCACCGCCTCGCGGATCGCCGAGCACGCCGCCCGACACGGGCTGGACGAGGTCTCCGTGGTGCTGCACGGCGGTGAGCCGCTGCTCGTCGGCGCGGCCCACCTGGGCGCGCTGCTGCGCGAGTTGGCCACGGCCGGGCCGCAGGTCCGGTTCAGCCTGCAGACCAACGGGCTGCGGCTGCTGGACGAACCGGCGCTGCTCGACGTGCTGCACCGGTACCGGGTCGCGGTCGGTGTGTCGCTGGACGGCACCCGGGCCGACCACGACCGGCACCGCCGACTGCCCACCGGCGCGGGCAGCTGGGCGCGGACCGCCGAAGCGGTGCGACTGCTCGGCTCGGCCCGCCACCGGGAGCTGTTCGCCGGCCTGCTGTGCGTCGTCGACCTCGCGGCGGACCCGGTGGACACCTACGAGGCACTGCTGGAATTCGCCCCGCCCCGGCTCGACCTGCTGCTGCCGCACGCCACGTGGCAGGCCCAACCGGCGGGCGTCCACCGGACGGTGCCGCTCACGCCGCCCTCCGGGGCGGAGCCCGCGCCGTACGGGACGTGGCTGACCGCCGCCTTCGACCGCTGGTACGACGCGCCGCGGCGGGAGACCGGGGTCCGGCTGTTCGAGGAGCTGGCCGTGCTGCTGCTCGGCGGCCGGGCGGCCAGCGAGGCGGTGGGCCTGGCGCCCGTCGACCTGGTGGTGGTCGAAACGGACGGCACCATCGAGCAGGCCGACAGCCTCAAGGTGGCGTACGACGGTGCCCCCGCGACGGGCCTGGACGTGTGGCGGCACGGTTTCGCGGACGCGGCCGCCCACCCGGCCTTCCGGGCCCGCCAGCGCGGCCTCGCCGGGCTCGGGCCGGTCTGCGCCGGCTGCCCGCTGGCCCGGACCTGCGGCGGCGGGCTCTACGCGCACCGGTGGGCGGGGGACGGCGCGGGCGGGGGCTTCGGGCACCCGTCCGTGTACTGCGCGGACCTGGACCGGCTGATCCGGCACATCGCGGAGCGGCTGCGGGCGGGGGTCGCGGGGCTGACCGGGGCGGCCGGGTTGGCCGGGCTCGCCGGGTTGACCGGGTTGACCGGGCTGAGCGGCGTGGGGCGGGCAGGATGACGGAGGTGCCGGGCGGCCCCGGGGGCCTTGAGCGGGTGGTCGCGATCCGCTGCGCGAGGGCGACGCCGGGTGTCCGGTCCGGCCGGTCCGGCCGGTCCGGCCGGTCCGGCCGGTCCGGCCGGTGCGACCGGACGCACCCGAGGAGGAGGAACGGTGGCGGGTACGGGCGAGGCGGTGGCGGCCGGAGTGCCGGGCGCGCGCGGGACGGACGGGCTGCCCCGGCACGGCGTGGACCGGGCGACGTTCCGGGCGATCGCGGGCGCGCGCGGCGGCCCGGAAGCCGTCCGACTGCTGCGCGCCGGGCAGTTGAGCAAGCGCGCGCTCCTGCTGCTCGCGCTGCACCGGGCGGCGCCGGGCCACGAGGGCTACCGCGAGGCGTACCTGCGGGTGAGGGCGATGCAGCGGGACGACCGGGCGCGGTGGGAAGAGGTGCTACTGCGGCCGGAGTTGGACGCCTGGGCGGCGGACTGCCTGCGCGGTGTCGCGGCCGGTGAGGACGTTCCGCTGGCCGGGCTGGGCGAGTTCCTCCTGGCCGGGGTCGGCGCTGGGGCCGGGATGGGGGCTGGAGCAGGAGCCGGGGCAGCTCGGGCGAGGGCGTCGGTACTGGCGCTGGAGTGCGACGGGCTGCGCTGGACGCCGTCGATCGACCACGCCGGTCCGCGCCGGGTGGACTACGGGCGGCCCCCGGCCGGGCCGCTGACCCGGGTCGAACTCTCCGCGTGGCAAGACCGGTTGGCCGAGGCGTGGCACATCCTGGTGCGTCGGCACCGCCGCCACGCGGAGGCGGTCGCGGCCTGCGTCGCCACGATCGTCCCGCTGCGCCCCGCCCCCGGCGGGGAGGCGGTCAGTGCCGCCGCACGACGGGCGTACGGCGCGGTGGCGGCCTCGCTGCCGGGTGATCCGGTGCTCCTGGCGCTGGCGCTGGTCCACGAGTTCCTGCATGTCCAACTCGGCGCCCTGCTGGACCTGGTGCCGTTGCACCACCCCAACGGCGCGGCCGTCTACCACGCCCCCTGGCGGCCCGATCTGCGCCCGGTGGGCGCGCTGCTGCAGGGGACGTACGCGCACCTGGGCGTCGCGGACTTCTGGTGCGCGGAGGCGGGCGCCGGCGGGGGTGGAACGGCCCGCGCGGAACGGGAGTTCGGGCGCTGGCGCACACACACCCTGGCGGCGGGCCGCACCCTGCTGGACAGCGCTGAACTGACCTCGCAAGGGCGGGAGTTCACGGAGGAGATGGTCCGTTCCGTCGATGCGCTGCACGTCCCGGGCGGGCGGGCGTGAACGGCCGCCCCGGCCCGGTCACCGCCCTGGCGCTCTTCCGGGGGGCTGGGGGGCTGCCCGGCTCCGGGGGTGCGTCTGAATGACGGGAATCAACCGGCGGATTCCTACGCTTACCCAGGCGCCCGGTGCGGCAACGCGCTTCGGCGCGCGCCACGGCGAAGTGCGCGACCGCTGAACGGGTGAATTCTGGGGGTCCTGCGCGCTGTCGTGCGACGTCGGCCGCTCGGGAAGCCCAACGTGAGTCCGCAAGGTGCCGCGTGAAGTCTTCGCTGGCACTACGATTTGGTCTCAACCAGGTGGGCCTACCCATCCTCGGCAGGTCCTACACCGCGCCTAAGGAACGAACATGACACCGGTAACCAGCACCAGGCCGGCCGGCGAGCTCACTGACATCCAGGAGACGCCGGAGCGCCCGTCCCTCGCCGACCTCGCCGCGCTGGGCGCGGAGGAGCTCGCCTCCCGACTGCAGCGCGCTCTCCCCGGCGCGGACTCCGGCCTCGTGCCGGTGGCTGCCTTCAACTCCTCGATCTGACCCGGCCCGGAACACCGAGCGGGATCCCAGACCGAGCCGATCCGAACGGATCTCCGAACAAGTCCATGACGACATCGACTCCGGTGCCGTTGACGCAGTTCGTGGTCAAGATGCACAGCAGGTGCGACCTGGCCTGCGACCACTGCTACGTCTACGAGCACGCGGACAGCAGCTGGAGCTCCCGGCCGAAAGTGATCTCGGACGGGATCCTCGACAAGGCCGCCGAACGCATCGGCGAGCACGCGGCCGCCCACCGGCTGCCCGCCGTCCGGGTCGTCCTGCACGGGGGAGAACCCCTGCTCGCCGGCCCGGACCGCCTGCGCCGCGCCGCCGAGTCGCTCCGGGCGGCACTTCCGTCCGGCTGTGCGCTCGATCTGCGCATCCACACCAACGGCGTGCTGCTGAGCCGTGCCTTCTGTGCGCTGTTCGCCGAGCTGGACCTCAAGGTCGGCATCTCGCTGGACGGTGACAGGGCCGCCAACGACCGGCACCGGCGCTTCGCCGACGGGCGCAGCAGCCACCCCCAGGTGCTGCGGGCTGTCGCGTTGTTGAGCGAGCCCGAGTACCGGCACCTGTTCGCCGGACTGCTCTGCACGATGGACGTCGAGAACGACCCGGCGGCCGTGTACCGGGCGCTGGCCGAACTGCGGCCCCCCGCCGTCGACTTCCTGCTTCCGCATGCCACCTGGGACGAGCGGCCCAAACGCCCCGCCGACCTGGGCGCCACCCCGTACGCCGACTGGCTGCTGACCGTCCACGGGCTGTGGGAGGCCGACGGGCGGCCGTTCGCCGTACGGACCTTCGAGTCCGTGCACCGGACCCTGCGCGGGTTCTCCAGCCTCACCGAGTCGCTCGGGCTGGAGCCCTCGGACCTGGCGGTCCTGGAGACGGACGGCACCTTCGAGCAGGCCGACAGCCTCAAGACCGCGTACGACGGTGCGCCCGCCACCGGGATGGACGTGTTCGCGCACAGCCTCGACGACCTCGCCCGCCACCCCGGCATCGCCGCCCGCCAGTCCGGCCTGGCCGGACTGAGCGAGGCCTGCCGGGCCTGCTCCGTGGTCCGCTCCTGTGGGGGCGGGCTGTACGCCCACCGCTACCGGAGCGACGATGGCGGAGGCAGCTTCGACCATCCCTCCGTCTACTGCGGTGATCTCATGACGTTCATCAACGGGCTTGCGGGGAGGGGTAGTTCCGCTGCCGTGCCGACGCAGGGCGGCGAGCCGCTGCCCGACGGCGTGCTTCCCGACGGCGAACTGCTGCCCGGCGCGCTCACGCCCGCCCAACTCGGCGAGCTCGCGCGCGGGCACGGCAGTGCGGACACCGTCGCCGCGCTCGGCCGCTCCCAACTCGCCCTCACCCGGGCGATGCTGGCCGCCGCCTGGGACGCCTCGGGGCAGGGGCGGCCCGAGGCGTGGGCCCTGCTGGCGGAGCTCGACGTCGCCGCCCCCGCCGCCGTGGACGCCGTCCTCGCCCACCCGTACGCCCGCGCCTGGGCGGCGCGGCGGATCGCCGGCGACCTGTCGGTCGGGCTCGGCCCGCTCGCCGCCCTGGCCGCGGCCGCGGCGGTGCGGGCCGGCCTGGGCGGCGCGGTGGCCGTGCCGGTGCGGGGCGGTCGGCTGCACCTGCCGACCCTCGGGAGTCTCGCCGCCCCGGACGGGGAGGCGGTGGTCACCGGGCGGGCCGACGGCTTCGAGGTACGGGCCTCCGATGGCACGGTGTCGACGGCCCTGGACGAGCCGCTGCGGCGGGTCCGGCTGGCAGGCGGCTGGACGGTCGCCCTGGAGGACGCCGACCCGCTGCGGGACTGCCACGACCACCCGGTGGCGGGCCGCCTGTCCGACGGCGAACTGCTCGACTGGACCGGCGCGTTGCGCGAGGCCTGGGAGCTGCTCGGGCGGGACCTGCCCGGCTACGCGGAGGGCATCCGGGCCGGCCTGGCGACGGTCACCCCGTTGCGGCCGGGCCCGGCGGGCCGGGACGTCAGCTCGGCTGCCCGGCAGGCGTACGGCGCGGTCGGCATCGCCCGGCCGGCCACCGCGCCGACCCTCGCCCTGCTGCTCGCGCACGAGTTCCAGCACGTCAAACTGGGCGCGCTACTGGACCTGGCCGACCTGTACGACCGCGCCGACTCCGCCCGCTACTTCGCGCCCTGGCGCCCCGACCCCCGGCCGATCGAAGGACTGCTCCAAGGCACCTACGCCCACCTGGCCGTCACCGAGTACTGGGGCACCCGCACCCTGGCGTACGACGGGCTGCCCGGCGAAGCCGCCGACCGGGCACGCGCCCAGTTCGCGCTCTGGCGGCGGTACACCGCCGACGCCGTGGACCGGCTGGCCGAATCAGGCGCGTTGACGCCACTCGGTGTGCGTTTCGCGGACGGCATGCGGGAAAGCGTCACCCCGTGGCTCTCCGTGCCGCTGCCCGCGGCGGCCGAACGGGCCGCCGACCGGGCCCGGCAGGAACGCGGGCAACTCCGCCTCACCGAGGGCTGACCGAGAACCGAGGCCTGATCGAGGTCCCGCCGAGGCCTCACCGGAGCCTGACCGAAGGAGCAGTCGTGATCTCCGCCGCCACCCTCACCGCGGGCCTGGCCGAACTGGGCGTCCGTCCGGGCACCGTGCTCCACGTCCAGGCCTCCCTGCGGGCGCTCGGACCGGTGGCGGGCGGCGCGGGCGGCGTGGTCGACGCGATGCTCGAAACCCTCGGCGACCAAGGCACCTTGGTGGCCTACACCGCCACGCCGGAGAACTCCGCCACCTCACGCATCCACCAGGCCGCCGTCGCCGGCCTCACCCCGGCGGAGGTCACCGCCTACCAGGACCGGATGCCGCGCTTCGACCCCGGCACCACCCCGTGCTCGCCGACCATGGGGGTCCTCTCCGAGGAGATCCGCACCCGCCCCGGCGCCCGGCGCAGCGGCCACCCCCAGACCTCCTGGGCCGCTCTCGGGCCACGGGCGGGCGAGATCACCGCCCGCCACCCCCTCACCTCCCACCTGGGACCGGAGTCTCCGCTCGGGCGGCTGTACGACCTCGACGCCCGGGTGCTGATGATCGGCGTCCCGATGACCGGCTTCACGGCCTTCCACCTCGCCGACCTGCGGATGCCGGACGTGCGGCTGCGCGAGTACCGCTGCGTCGGCGAGGACGGCTGGACGACCTTCACGGCCCCCGACCTGGACGACCTCCACTTCGGCCCCCTCGGCGAGGAGGTCCTGCGGACCGCCCGCGGCATCACCGGCGCCCGCATCGGCGGCGCCGACTGCCGCCTCGTGCCGGTACGGGAGGCCGTCGACCTGGCGGAGCGGATCCTGCGGCGCACGCGCACCTGAAACCCGCGAGCACATCCGTAACCGCACTCCTGATCGCGCCGTTTCCCACCGCCCACCGCCCACCGCCCACCGCCCACCGCCCACCGCCGGGCGCGGAGTTCCTGGCTGCCACCGCCGGCGACATGAGCCGCTACGGCAGCCCGGATCAGCGACTTGACAACGACACTAGGAGGTGGCGAGTTCGCGGACTGCGGTGGCCACGGCCCGGAAGTCCTTGCGCAGGATCTTGGAGTGGTTGCTCGCGACCTTGGCGCTGACCCTGATGTTCGGGTTGCGGGCGAGTACCGGGTCGAGGCCCGCGCGGATCTGTTCCATCAACTTCGCCTCGCCGCCCAGGTTTCCGCCGCTGGCGAGGACGTACCGGGTGGGTGTGACGAGCCGGTCGAAGACGGGGTCGAGGGCGGCGGGTGCGCAGAGTTCGTTGAGTTCGATGTTGATCTCGGCGTGCTGTGCGGCGCTCATCCGTGCGGCCAGGCCGAGTCGGCGGCAGATGGGGAACAGCGGGCTCAGGCGGCGGAACAGCTTGCGGAGCTGGGCCTTGGTGGCGTCGTCGAGCCATTCGTGCGCCATCGCGCCGTCCACGGACACCACCGCCGCCACGCGGTCCGGGTTCCGGGCGGCCCAGTGGATCGCGAGCATGGCACCGTAGGACCAGCCGACCAGGATCGGCTGCTCGACTCCCCTCGCCGCGAGGACGGCGTCGAGACTGCGGACGGACGACTCGAAGGAGTAGTCCGCCGAGCACTCCGACTTGCCGCGGGCGCGCTCGTCGTAGGTGATGTGACGGTAGCCGTCGCCGAGTTCGGCGATGACGCGCTTCCAGTGCGACTGGTCGGCGTAGGAGCCGTTGAGGTACACCACGGGCCGGCCGGACCCGCCGGTGTCGGTCACGGCCAGTGTGGTGTCGTCGACCGGGACCATGCCGGTCCAGGCGGAGTGTGTGGTGGTGGTCCGGGTGGTCATGGTGCGCCTTCCTGTCTGGGTTGAGGGGGAGGGGGCTCAGAGGCTGTGGGCGGTGATGTCGCCGTGGGAGGTGGTGGCGCGGATGTCGAGGTCGGTGGTGCCGTCGTTGCGCAGGGCGTTGCTGATGCGGCCGTGGGCGGTGGCGGCGTCCAGGGTGGCGGAGACGCCGGCGGCGGCGCCGACGGTGATGGAACCGGACTGGGTGGTGAGGGTGAGGGTGCCGCTCGTGGCCTGGGTGATGCGGATGTCTCCGCGTGCGGTGCCGATCCGGGCGTGGCCGGTGAGGCGGCCGATCTCGATGTCGCCGTCGGTGGCGGTGAGGCGCACGCTCGCGGCCTCGTCGATCTCGGTGTGGCGGTAGGCGCCGTCGAAGGAGAGGTCGCCGAGGCGGCCGACGACGCGCAGTTCGCAGGCGGCGGTCCTGGCTTCGACGTCGGATCCGGCCGGGAGCTGGACGGTGACCTCCACGGAACCGGCGCCGCGGAGCGGGTTCTTGGGGTCGGGGGTGCGGATGGTCAGGATGCCGTCGGTGTAGGTCGCGGTGGTCTGCTCGGCGGACTGGACGTCGCGGTTCTTCTCGGGGTCGGCGGGCCGGACCTCGACGGTGGTGTCGGTGCGGTCGCCGGCGATGAGGCGGATCCGGCCGGCGGGGATGTCCAGGACGGCGGCGATCGTGGCGGGGGTGGCGAACGTCTGCATGGTGCGTTCCTTCGTTAGGGGCGGGCCGTCCGTCGGCCCGCGGTTTCTGACGATGGAAACGCTACGTTGCGTTCGCGAATATGGCAATGAACTAGTTGCGGAGATTGCATATAATCGCAGGCAGTGGCACGGAAATCGTTGCGATGTGTGTGGAGTTAATGCAACGACCCTCACTCCATTCATTGCAATGGAGTGAGGGTGAACGCTATGCGGGAGGCGAGCGCCGGGCTACCGGGTCTACCGTCGGCGTTCGGCGGCGCTCATGCGCCGAGTCCGCTCCGGGCCGTCCCGGTGCGGGTGAAGTCCATGACCCAGTTGAGTTCCCAGGTGCGGCCCTCGTCGGCGGAGAACTCCTGCTCCCAGCGGGCGGTGTCCGGGCCGAGTCGGTACCAGGTGAAGTGCACCCGGATCGGGCGGCCGTCGTAGGTGTCCTCGCCGTGGAAGTCGCCGCGGTCGCCGGTGAACCCGCCGACGACCGGGGGGTCCAGGCGGCCGGTCCGGCTGTCGGACCAGTGGATCGACCACTGCTCCGTCCGGCGGTCGAACAGCCGCAGGGTCACGCCTTGGCGGCCGAGGGTCGGGAAGGTGATCTCGTCGATGTTGCCGGCGCCTCCGAACAGCGGCTGGATCACCGAGTGGCCGGGGAACTCCTCCCAGTTGCCGGTGCCGTCGCCGGTACCGGCGCTGAGCGGGGAGGTGAGACGGCGGTTGGCCACGTCCCAGGAGCCGTGCAGGAAGTCGAAGTCGTTCATGCGCCGCAGGTTAGGGCCGCTCCCCTGACATCCACTGTCAGTGGATACTGGGCGGCATGCGCGCGAGCCGACTGGTCACCCTGCTCCTGCTGTTGCAGAACCGGGGCCGGATGACGGCCGGGCAGCTCGCGGACGCACTGGAGGTCTCCGTCCGGACCGTCTACCGGGACGTCCAGGCGCTCGCCGCCGCCGGCATCCCGCTCTACGGCGATGCCGGGCACGCGGGCGGCTACCGGCTGGTCGACGGCTACCGGACCAGGCTCACCGGGCTGACCGCCGGTGAGGCGCAGGCAGCCTTCCTCGCCGCCCTCCCGGGCACCGCCGCCCAACTCGGCCTCGGCGAGGCGCTGGCCGCCGCACAGCTCAAGCTGCGGGCCGCCCTGCCGGCCGAACTGCGCGAGCACGCCGGGCGGATCCAGGAACGCTTCCTGCTCGACGCCCCCGGCTGGTACGGCGAGGCGGACGACACCCCGCACCTGGCCGCCGTCGCGGCCGCCGTGTGGTCGCGGCGGGCGGTGGTCCTGCGGTACCGGCGCTGGCGGACACCGGAGGAGATCGAGCGGCGGGTGGAGCCGTACGGGCTGGTGCTCAAGGCGGGCCGCTGGTACCTGGTCGCCGCCGGGCCGTCCGGGCTGCGGACGTACCGGGTCGATCAGATCATCGGACTCGGCGAGCCGGGGGAGGAGTTCACCCCCGGCGACGGGTTCGACCTGGGCGCGTACTGGACGGCCTACCTGGACGACTTCCGGGCTCGGCTGCACACCGGGGAGGCACTGGTCCGGCTCACCCCGGCGGGCGCCCGCCGCCTCGGCGTGGCGCCCGCGGGCGAGGACTGGACGGAGGCCCGGGTGCCCATCGAGTCGATCGACCACGCCCACGACGAGTTCCTGCGGCTCGGCACCGAGGTCGAGGTCCTGGAGCCGGCCGAACTCCGCGACCGCATCGCCGGGACGGTACGGGCGTTGGCCGCCCGCTACCCGGGCTGATCCTCGGGCGCCGTCCGGGGCCGCCACAGCGGTCTTCAGCCGTCCGCAGCTGCCCCCGGCAGCCCACAGCAGCCCGCAGGCGTCCTCAGGCGACGAAGTGGTCGAACTCGCCGGCCTTGGCGCCGCGGACCCAGGCGTCGAACTTGACGCGGGTGGTGGTGACGATGCGGGTGAGGTCGTTGGACTCGCGGATGTAGACGAGTTCGCCGTCGGAGGCGATCTCGATGTAGTCCGCGGTGTCCGCGCTGAGACTGGACTTCTGCCACTTGAGATGTTCCACGGGTGCCCCTTCTGGTGGTTCGCGGCGGCCGGGACGAGGGTACTGCCCCGAGAGCACCTAAGGCGGCATCGTTTCGGTCATGTCAATTCGTACGAGTCGTTGTGCTATTCCATTGGGGAGTCAGTCGTTCCTACACTGAAGCCCCGCCGCACGGGGGCTGCGGGAGGCAGGTTGCCGACGGGCCCGGGGGAGGCGCGTGTGACTGACCGGGGCTGGGACGAGGACGACTCCCGGCCGTACTTCTTCCTCTCCTACGCGCACACCCCGAAAGCCGGTGCGCGGGGCGCGGGCGATCCCAACCACTGGGTCAGGCAGCTGTACCGGGACCTGTGCGAGGCGGTGCTGCAGCTGACCACGGTGCCGGACGGGGCGTCCGTGGGCTTCATGGACGAGTCCATGCACCAGGGCGAGTTGTGGGCCGATCGGCTGTCCGAGGAGCTGGCGACCTGCCGGGTCTTCGTGCCGCTGTACTCGCCCCGGTACTTCAACAGCGTCCCGTGCGGGCAGGAGTGGCACGCCTTCACCCGCCGCCCCGTCTACCCCGCGAACCTCGACTCCGAGCGCACCAGCGGCATCGTCCCGGTGCTGTGGGCGCCGATGAGCCGCTACCGGCTGCCCAAGGTGGCCGGCGAACTGCAGTTCAACCACGCGAGTTTCGGGCCCGACTACGCCACCGAGGGCCTGTACGCGCTGATGAAGCTCACCTACTTCCGCTCCGCGTACGAGCTGGCCGTGCACCGGCTGGCGGCGCGGATCGTGCAGGTCGCGGAGGAGACGGTGATCCCGGTCGGGCGGCGCCTCGACTTCAACGGCCTCCCGAGCGCGTTCAACGTCACCGCCCCGACCAAGCAGCTGCGGATCTCCGTCCTCGCCTACCACCAGGGGGAGTTGCCCACCGACCGAAACCCCGACTACTACGGCGAGCGGCGCACCGACTGGCACCCGTACCGGCCGGTCGGCTCGCCCATCGCGCAGCACGCCGTCCGGTTGGCGCGGCAGTTGGGGTTCCAGCCGACCGTGCACGAGTTCGACGACGAGGTCGAGTCGATCATCGAGGGCAACGCCGAGGCCCCCGGCCTGCTGCTGCTCGACCGGTGGGCGCTGCGCGACCCGCGCCGCCGGGAGCTGGTGCGGCGCTTCGACCGGTCGGACACCACCTGGGTGAGCGTCCTGGAGCCGTGGAACACCGACGACCCGGAGTGCGAGGAACGCGGCGGCGACCTGGGCGACCTGAGCGACGACGCGCTGCGCATCACCCGGCGCGCGAGCCGGCCGAGCTTCCTCGGCGCGACCGGCCCGACCGGCCTGAACACGCTGGAGGAATTCGACGACGCCCTGCCCCGGGCCGCGATGAAGGCCAAGTACGCCTTCGAGGGCCGCACCAGGGCCGAACCTGAGGAGCCGCCGCCGCCCCGTCCGAGCCTGCGGGACGCGTTCCGGCGCGGCGGCGACGGGTACGGTCCGGACGGTTCCGGGCCGGACCCGTCCGAACCGGGCGAGGCAGACGGCCAGGGCCAGGGCAACCGCAATCACGCGCACCGCGAGCACGACCCGCACCGAGAGCACGATCCGTACCGCGAGCACGACCCGTACCGCGACGACGGCGATGACCCCGATGACGGGATGGCGCCCCTGGGAGGACGAGGAAACCGATGACCGAGAACCGCACCAGGAACCTCCGCCTCGGCGGCCTCGCCGCCGCCGACCTGGTCGCCCAGCGCGAGGCCGAGCGGCGGGCCGCGGAGCAGGACCGCAACGGCCGGATCATCACCTTCTACTCCTACAAGGGCGGCACCGGCCGCACCATGGCCCTCGCCAACACCGCCTGGATCCTGGCCGCCAACGGCTTCCGGGTGCTCACCGTCGACTGGGACCTGGAGGCGCCGGGCCTCGCCAAGTTCTTCCACCCCTTCCTCGACCCGGCCTCCCTCGCCGGCACCACCGGGATGATGGACCTGATCGCCGAGTACCGCGAGGAGGCGCTGCGCCCGGTCGAGCACGCCGAGGGCTGGCACCTGGACTTCGCCCGGGTGCACCCGCACGCGCTGTCGCTCTCCTGGCCGCACTTCCCGTCCACCGGCAGCCTGGACTTCCTCTCCGCGGGCCAGTTCAACCGGGACTACTCCGAGGCCGTCACCCACCTCGACTGGGACATCTTCTACGACCGCTTCGACGGCGGGCAGTTCTTCGACGCGCTCAAGGCCGACATGGCCAAGCGCTACGACTACGTGCTGATCGACTCCCGCACCGGCCTGTCCGACATCGCCGAGATCTGCACCGTCCAGATGCCCGACGACCTGGTGGTCTGCTTCACCCTGAGCGACCAGTCGATCGACGGCGCCTCCCGGATCGCCCAGCACATCCACGACCGCTACCGCGAGCGCGGCATCCGCATCCTGCCCGTCCCGATGCGCATCGACGAGGGCGAGAAGGAGAAGGCCGACGCCGGCCGGGCGCTGGCGAGGGTCCGCTTCGACGGCCTGCCGTCCGGCCTCAACGGCGAGGAACTCTCCCAGTACTGGGGCTCGGTGGAGATCCCGTACCGGCCGTTCTACGCCTACGAGGAGATCCTCGCGACCTTCGGCGACCAGACCGGCACCCCCACCTCGATGCTGGCCGCCTGCGAGCGGCTGACCTCCATGCTCACCGACGGCCGCGCCCCCGGCCTGCCGCCGATGGACGAGGCGGTCCGGCTGCGCTACGTGGACGCGTTCACCCGCCGCCGCCCGTCCGTCCCCGCCGACCTCTACCTCTCCTACGTCCCCGAGGACCGGATGTGGGCGGACTGGATCGAGTCCGTGCTCACCCGGGCCGGCTTCCGGGTGCTGCCCCGCGACCTGAGCGCCGGCACCGACCCGCGCGAGGAGACCGAGCGGGGCATCGACTCCGCCTTCCGGACGGTCGCCGTGCTCTCGCCCGCCTACCAGCGCTCCCCGCAGGCGCGGGCGCTGTGGGAGTCGGTGGTCAGCTCCGACCCGTCCGGCACCCGGCGCCAGCTGCTGCCCGTGCGGGTCGGCGACGTGCGGCTCACCGCGCCGTTCAGCAACCGCAACCCGGTCGACCTGGTCGGCCGCGACGAGACGCAGTCCGTCCAGAGCCTGCTGCGCGCGCTCGGCCGCGGCGACGTCACGCTCGACGACGCGCCCAGCGGCGGCCCGCGCTTCCCCGGCAGCAAGCCGTCGGTGTGGGACGTCCCGCCGCGCAACCCCTCCTTCACCGGCCGCTCCGCCGTCCTGGAGCAGCTGCGCAACCAGCTGCGCGGCGGCATGGCGGCCGTCCTGCCGACCCCGCAGACCCTGTACGGGCTCGGCGGCGTCGGCAAGACCCAGGTGGCGCTGGAGTACGCCCACCGCTTCATGTCCGACTACGACCTGGTCTGGTGGATCGACGCCGAACAGACCGAGCTGGTCGCCCCGGCGCTCGCCGAACTCGCCCGCCGGCTGGGCCTGCGGGTCGGCGACTCGGTGACCGAGGCCGCCGAGGCCGCCCGGGAGGCGCTGCGCCGCGGCGTGCCCACCTCGCGCTGGCTGCTGATCTTCGACAACGCCGACGAGCCCGCCGAGATCCGCCGGTTCTTCCCCGGCGGCTCCGGCCACATCCTGGTCACCTCCCGCAACCAGGCCTGGACGGGGCACGCCGAAGCCCTGGAGGTCGACGTCTTCACCCGCGGCGAGAGCGTCGAGCACCTGTGCCGGCGCGCCCGCAGCCTCTCCCGCCCGGACGCCGACCGGGTCGCCGAGGCGGTCGGCGACCTGCCGCTGGCCGTCGAGGTGGCCGCCGCCTGGCTGGACACCACCGGGACGCCGGTGGAGACCTACGTCACCCAGCTGCACGCCGAGGCGGCCCGCGCGCTGGCCGTCGGCCGCCCCGCCGACTACCCGACCCCGGTCGCGGCGACCTGGAACGTCTCGATCGGACGGCTGCGCCAGCAGTCCCCGGCGGCGGTGCGACTGCTGCAGCTGTGCGCGTTCTTCGCGCCCGAGCCGATCTCGATGAACCTCTTCTACAGCGACCAGATGATCCGGGCGCTGGTGAGGTACGACGCCGACCTCAGCGACAAGTTCATGCTGGGCAAGGTGATCCAGGCGATCGGCCGGTACGCGCTGGCCAAGGTCGACGCCGGCAGCAACAGCTTCCAGGTGCACCGGCTCGTCCAGGCGGTGATCCGAGCCGGGATGACCGCCGACGAGCAGGAGATCGCGGTCCACGAGGTGCACCGCATCCTCACCGGCGCCCGGCCCGTCCTCGGCGACACCGACGACCCGGCCAACTGGCCCGCCTTCGACGAGATCTGGCCGCACCTGTCGCCGTCCAAGGCGCACAACTGCGACGAGGCGGACACCCGCCAGCTGCTCATCGACCGGGTCCGCTACCTGTGGAAGCGCGGCGAACTCGACCGCGCCCGCGACCTCGGCCACGCACTCGACGCGGAGTGGACCGGCAAGCTCGGCGACGACGACCGGCAGACCCTGCTGCTGCGCTTCCAGCTCGCCAACGTGCTGCGCTCCCAGGGCAACTACGCCGAGGCGCTGGCCCTGGACGAGTCCACCCTGGAGCGCCAGCGGGCGCTGCTCGGCGAACACCACCCGTACACCCTGATGACGGCCGGCTCGCTCGGCGCCGACCGCAGGGCGCTCGGCCGGTTCCAGGCCGCGCTCGACCTGGACCGCGAAATCCTCGACCAGTTCCGCGAGTTGTTCGGCGACGACAATCCGCGCACGCTCTCCATGGCGAACAACCTGGCGATCGACTACCGGCTGGTCGGCGACAGCGAGGCCGCCCGCGAACTCGACCAGGAGACCCTCGACCGGCGCACCGCCGTGCTCGGCCCCAAACACCCCTACACCCTGTCCACCAAGTCCAACCTGGCCCGCGACCTGCGCGAACTCGGCGACTACCGAGGCTCGGTGGACCTGCTGCAGGAGGTCACCGCCGACCTCGGGGACGTCCTCGACCCGGACCTGCCGGAGAACCTTCGCAACGCCAAGTCGCTGGCCGTCTCACTGCGCCGCATCGGCCAGCTCGCCGAGGCCCGCCGGATCACCAAGGAGACCTACGAGCGCTACCTGGAACGCTACGGCGCCGACGCCCCCGACGCGCTCGCCTGCGCGCTCAACCTGGCCGCCGACCACAGCGCCTCCGGCGACAAGGAGGCCGCCCGCGACCTCTGCTCCACCGTCTTCGACGGCCACCGGCGGCTGTTCGGCGACGAGCACCCGTTCACCCTGGCCTGCGCCAACAACCTCGGCATCTACCTGCGCGGCAGCGGCGACGTCCAGGGCGCCATCGAGCGCGGCCGGCTTACCGTCGAGGGGCTGACCCGCTCGGTCGGGCCGGAACACCCGTACACCCTCAACGCGATGATCAACCTGGCCAACGCCTACGGCGACGACGGGCAGCCGGCGCTCGCCGAACAACTCGGGCGGGCCGCCTACCAGGGCCTGTGCGAGCGCTACTCGTCGCAGCACCCGGACGCGGTCGCCTGCGAGGCCAACCTGGCGATCACCCTCCGGTCCGTCGGGCGGCACACCCAGGCCAACGAACTGCGCTCGCGGGCGATCGCCGAGCTGATCCGGCAGTTCGGCGAGGAACACCCCAACACGGTGTCGGCGCGCGGCTGGAAGCGGATCAACCGCGACCTGGAGCCGCAGCCGGTGTGAGCGGCCCGGGTTCGCGGCCCGGGTGAGCTGCGGATGCGACCGGCTGGCCTGGGTGAGCGGCCCTGGGCGACCGGGAGGGGGCGGGGTACGCTGCGGCACCATGAGCGACACCCCGCCCCCGGTCCTGGTCACCCGGCGCCTCGCCCCCGGCGTCATCGAACGGCTCACCGCCCGCCACGGCGTCACCTGCCACGACTCCGACCTGGCGATGGACCGGGCCGAACTGCTCGCCGCCGTCCGCGGTCGGCAGGCCGTGCTCACCACCCTGGACGACCGGGTGGACGCCGAGTTCCTGGACGCGGCCGGCCCCGGGCTGCGGATCGTCGCCAACCACGCGGTCGGCTACCACAACGTCGACCTGGCCGCCTGTGCCGAGCGCGGCGTCCTGGTCTCCCACACGCCCGGCGTGCTCACCACCGCCACCGCCGACATGGCCTGGGCGCTGCTGCTGGCCGCCACCCGCCGGCTCGGCGAAGGCGAGCGGCTGTTGCGCTCCGGTGCGCCCTGGACCTGGGCGCCGAACTTCCTGCTCGGCCTCGAACTGGCCGGCACCCCGCTGGGTGTGCTCGGCATGGGCCGGATCGGGCAGGCGGTGGCCCGCCGGGCCCGCGCCTTCGACATGCCGGTCAGCTACCACAACCGGCGCGAACTGCCGCCCGGCGAGGCCGAGGGCGCCGACTGGAAGCCGCTGGAGGACCTGCTCGCCACCTCCACCGTGCTGGTCGTCACCTGCCCGCTCAGCGACGCCACCCGGCACCTGCTGGACGCCCGCCGGCTGGCGCTGCTGCCGCACGGCGCGGTGGTGGTCAGCATGACCGCCGGAGTGGTCGACGAGGAGGCGCTGGCCGCCGCACTGGAGTCCGGCGCGCTGTTCGCCGCCGCCGTGGACAACTTCGAGCACGAGCCCGCCATCCCGTCCGCGCTGCTCGCCCAGGAGCGCGCGGTGCTGGCCCCGCACCTGGGCAGCGCCACCGTCGCCACTCGGCAGGCGATGGGCGGCCTGGCGGTGGACAACGTCCTGGCGGTGCTGGACGGCCGGGAGCCGCCGACCCCGGTACGGGCCTGAGCGCACCCGGGCGGCCCTAACCGGCCGCCCAGGCAAGGGCGGTGGTCATCACCCGGAACGCGCCGAAGTGTGCGGCGCCGGGCTCCAGGAACAGTTCGGCGCCGGGGATGTGGTCGGCCAGCCAGCGGGAGTGGTCGACCGGGGAGAACTGGTCGTCCGCGCCGTGCCAGAGCCAGGTGGGCACCCGGATCGACCCGACCTCGAAGCCCCAGTCGGCGGTGAAGGCCAGCACGTCGTCGATCCAGCCGTCCGCGCCGTGCCGGAACGCCTCCCGGTAGTTGCTCTGCAGCATCCTCCGCAGCCCGCTGTCGGCCACCACCTCCCGGTCGGCGGGGGAGAGTTCGGTGCGCAGCCCGTTCAGCAGCCGGACCGGGTCGTCCTTGATCTGCCGGGAGCGGAACTCCATCGCGTCGGCGATCCGGCCGTGCCCGCGCTCCGCCTCCTGGTACGCGCGGATGTTGGACGGGGTCATCCCGGCGTACCAGTCCAGGCCGGCCGCGTCGCGCGGTGCGAGGCCCACCAGCACCGCCACCCGGCTGACCCGCTCGGGCAGCAGCGCGGCGCAGGCCAGCGCGTGCGGGCCGCCGCCGGAGCGGCCGAGCACCGCGAAGCGGTCCAGCCCGAGGTCGTCCGCGATGGTCCGCACGTCCGCGGCGGCGGCGCTCACCCGGCGGCCGAACAGCCGGGTCGAGTCGCCGTAGCCGGGCCGGTCGTACGAGATCAGCCGGACGCCGAGCCGGTACAGCACGGTGCTGCGCGGGTGCGGGCCGACCCGGCTGCCGGGCATCCCGTGCAGCAGGAACACGGGACGGCCGCGCGGATCGCCGATGGACTCGACGGCGAGGGCGCGGTCGTCCGCCGTTTTGACCATCCGTAACGACACCTGCGGCCTCCTCAGTGCTCCGGGTCGATTCCGTGCTCCGGGCCTGTTCCGTGTTCCGGGTCGGTTCCGTGCTCCCGGTCGGTGGTGGTGCGGACCTCCCGGCGGGCCTGCCAGGTGGTGTGCTCGCGGGAGATCGCGTCCTCGGCATCCCGGGCCAGGCGGGCCCAGACCTCCTCGGCGTCCATCGAATCCAGGTCCAGCCGGGCGAGTTGGCGCTGGATCTGCGCCAGCTCCGCGGCGGCCAGCCCGTACGCCGCGGCCAGCGGGAGGAACTGGCGCAGCTGCGCCCAGGCGGTGATGGACGCGGCCACCGCCGAGACCGTGCCCAGCGCGTCGTAGGTGAACGCGCCGAGCGCCCGCAGCACCGCGAGCACCAGCCCGAGCGCGGGCAGCAGCACGCCCAGCATCCCGGCCCAGTACCCGGCCCGGGCGCAGTAGCGGGCCTTGGCGCGGTACCAGTCGTGCTGCAGCTGGATCCGCTCGGCCAGGTACACCTCGCGGCGCACCGCCAGCGGCTGCTCGCGCAGGTCGCGCATCGCCGCCGTGACCTCGACCCCGCTCCCGGGGACGGCCACCGGGGTGTCCCGGAAGGCGCCGAGCACCCGGCCGAGCTGGAAGCGGTACAGGCCCTCGGCGTCCGGCAGCGCGCGCGGCGGCGGCTGGTAGGCGTCGGCCCGGACGGCGTACTTCCAGGCCAGGGTCTTGACCGACTCGGCGGCGGCCCGCCCCTCGTACCAGAGCCCCTGCGGGTTCTGCCGGCTGATCACCACCGCCAGGGCGATCGCGCCGAGGTAGGCGGCGGCCGCGGGCCAGGCCCAGGGCTCGCCGTCGGCCGAGCCGGTCGCGGCGGCGAGCACCAGCAGGATCAGCTCCCAGGCGGAGAGCAGCACCGAGCGGCGCTGCCCGCGCAGCGAGGCCGCGTCGGCGGCCCAGAAGAACTCGGGGAGGAGGTCCCGCTCGCGCACCCACCCCGTCCGTCCCGTCCCAGACGCCATGTTCGGCCCCCACCCGTCGCTCCGGTCGCACCGCTCTCCTGCCCCGGGCGGCTTGCCGGTACGCCTGGTGGCGCCCGGGGCGGCGTGCAATGGCCGGGAAGGCGCGGTGGTTTGTCCGGTACACCGCGTGTTCGCGTCGACACGGTGCGTGCGCGGTGGATCCGTCGGCGGCTGCGTCCGCGGATGCGTCCCTGGGTACATCAGCAGGTTCGGCAGGTTCAGTAGGTGTAGAAGACCCGTTCCGCGTTGTCGGCCATCTGCTTGGCGTTCCACTCGGTGCCGCCCGGGATGTTGCCGGAGCGGAGCAGCGGCGGGGCGGGGGCGTCCCCGGCGCTCGCCCGGTCGGCGAGCCGGCCGACCGCGGCGGCGACCACGGCCTGCATCAGCGCGCTGGTCACGATGGTGGAGACGGGCCCGAAGGTGGTCTCGGCGCCGGGGTGGGTCAGCTCGCCGTCACCGACCGCGATCTTGTTGTCCAGGACGACGTCGCAGTGGTCCTTGAGGTAGGTGCCGGACGGGTGCGCGGAGGGCACCTCCTGCGGGTAGGCCAGCGAGGTCACGCCGATCACCTTCAGCCCGCGGTCCCGGGCGTACCGGGCCAGTTCGACCGGCATGACCTGGCGGCCGGACAGCGAGATCACGAACAGCAGGTCGCCGGTGGTCGCCGGGGTCAGGTCCAGGGTCGCGGTGGCCAGTCCCGAGACCCGCTCCAGCGCGCTGGCCAGCGGCGCGGGCATCACCGTCACCCCGGCCGTGCCGGGCACGTTCAGCAGGTTCATCGGGACCAGTCCGCCGGCCCGGTAGACGACGTCCTGGGCCGGCAGCGAGGAGTGTCCGGCGCCGTACGTGAAGACCCGGCGGCCTTCGGCGATCGTCTCCGCCAGCAGCGCGGCGGCGGCCTCGATGGTGTCGGCCTCCTCTTCGCGGACCTGCTGGAGGTGGGCGATCGCGGCGTCGAAGTACCTGCCGACCAGGTCGTTCATCTGGTGCCTCCGCTCTCTGCCGGTGGGGGAGCCGGCCGGATGGGGCGGTCGGGGTGGCCCGGACCGCCGGTGGAGAAAGCTACGGCGAGCACCGTCGCGCCCGGGTGGTACCGCTGTCAACAGCAACGAAATCCGGTACCCGGAGCCCCTTCGCGGGCCTGGTTGTCGCCGCGGTACGTCAGAATTGGCGGTGAGGACACCGAAGAACGGAGCCAGCGGCGATGTCTGGGCTGATCGACACCACTGAGATGTACCTTCGCACCATCCTGGAACTGGAGGAGGAAGGCATCGTCCCGATGCGCGCCCGGATCGCGGAGCGCCTGGAACAGAGCGGTCCGACGGTCAGCCAGACGGTCGGCCGGATGGAGCGTGACGGGCTGCTCCAGGTCGCGGGGGACCGCCACCTCGAACTCACCGAACAGGGCCGACGGCTCGCGGTGCGCGTCATGCGCAAGCACCGCATCGCCGAGTGCCTGCTGGTCGACGTGATCGGCCTGGAGTGGGAGCAGGTGCACGAGGAGGCCTGCCGCTGGGAGCACGTGATGAGCGAGACGGTCGAGCGCAAGGTGCTCGCCATGCTCGGCCACCCCACCCAGTCCCCGTACGGCAACCCGATCCCGGGCCTGGACGAGCTGGGTGACGCCAAGGCCGAGGGCGAGGGCTTCGACGCCGGGCTCGTGCCGCTGGACACCGTCAAGCCGGGCGCGGCCGGAGCCGACGTGGTGGTCCGCCGGATCGGCGAGCCGATCCAGACGGACAGCGCGTTGATGAGCACCCTGCGCCGGGCCGGGATCCGGCCGGGCTCCACGGTGAAGGTGACCGCGGGCGTCGGCGGTGTGCTGGTCGGCAGCGGGGACACCGCGGCGGAGCTGGGCAAGGACATCGCCCAGCACGTCTTCGTCGCCCAGGCCTGACCGACGCCTGACCGGAGCCTGGCCTACGTCTGGCCGGGGTCTGCCCGACGCCTGGCAGAGGCCTGACCCAGGTCTGACCGGGGCCCGCTCCGCTCGACGGCGGAGCGGGGCCCGCTGCTCTCCCCGGCCTTCGGCCGGGGTGCCCACGTGCAGCGGGCCCCCACTCGCCTCCCCGTTCCCTCCCTGCTCCCCTCCGTCCCCTCCACCCCTCCTGCTTCCCCTCCGCCGCCTCGCCCGGCTTCCCCGTCCGAGCGCCCCTCCGGCGTCTCTCCCAGCCTTCGGCCGGGAGACACCCCCGCACACACCGCAATTCCTCCCCTCGGTCGATCATGGCAATCCTTGAGCGCGGTCACTCGTACGAGGGGCTTTCGCGGCTGACCAGCGGGTAGACCCAAGCCTTATCCGGACATGCGTATGACGGGCCCCGCCCCCGGTGGGGGGCAAGGCCCGTCACTCACGCGCGTGGTGTCGCGCGGTGCGCGCCCTCGCCCGATCGGCGTAGGGCGGCTGTCCTGGGGCGGCGAACCGGCGGGCGGGCGAACCGGGCGGGCGGGCCCGCTCAGCCCACCGGCGCCGGCTGGGCGGCCGGGTCGGCGCGGTACGCGGGCGCCTCCCGGCCGCAGGCGTACGCGAGCGGGCTGATCAGCTCGGCGGCGTCCGGCAGCCAGCGGTTGAGGGCGGAGGGGGAGCGGGCCCACTGGGCGTACCCGGTGGAGCCGATCCGCGACGGCGGGGCGACCGTCCAGTCCCCCTCGCCGCGGGCGACCAGGTCGAGGCGGCCGGGCGGCCAGCCGAGCTTGCGGAGCATCTCCGGGAGCTTGGCCGCGACCCCGGGCAGGACCAGGAAGTGCAGTCGTCGGCCGACCCGCCCCGGTGCGGCGGGCAGGACCGCCACCGGGCCGAGCTGGAGGTCCATCCGCTCCATCCGGGCCAGGGCCAGGCAGCCGGCCGTCTCCGGCACGTCCAGGACGTCGAAGGACCGGCCGGTGGGCAGCAGGATCGAGGCCTGGGGCCGTTCGGTCCACCAGCGCCGCACCGCCCCCGGCCCGGCGCTCGCCTTGCGGGCCCAGTCCGCGTCCAGCGGGTGGGCGCCCGGCATGGTGCAGCGCGGGTCGTCGCAGGAGCAGCGGGCGGGTCCGTCGCCGTCGATCAGCCAGGCGCCCGGGGCCACCTCCCAGTGGCGGTTCTCGGCGTAGCCGACGGCTTCGATGAGCAGCGGGGGCAGGTTGGCGTTCTCGTCCTGGCCGGAGGCGTCGGGGATGTCTTCCACGCGCTGCTCAACTACCGTGCGTGAGGCGGGTTACGGCCCGGCGGTGCCCGGTTGGGCGCATCCCGGCAATGTCACCCGTTCCGGTTACTCGACCGAGTTGGTGGGGTCGGCGGCAGGCGCAGCGGGGGCGCACAGGAGCATTTCCCAGGGCGCAAGGGGGGTGCGGATCGTCACCGTGGGTATCCCGCTGGCGTTGCTGATCGCTAACCTGGTGTCAGATTCCTTGGACGGTCGGACAGTCGGCAACAGATCAGCAGAATCGTCGCCCGCCGGCCGGGACCGGGGGGTGTGGGGAGGCGAAGCCCAATGGCCGCGAGACCACTCGTCGCACGACAGCCCAACGAGCGTCTGCAGCAACTGATCCAGGAGGCCAGCTGCTCCAACGCCGGCCTGGCCCGGAGGGTCAACCTCTGCGGCGCCGAGCACGGTCTGGACCTGCGGTACGACAAGACCTCCGTCGCCCGCTGGCTGCGCGGGCAGCAGCCGCGCGGGCAGGCGCCGGCCGTGATCGCCGAGGCCCTGGGCCGCAAGCTCGGCCGCAGCGTGTCGGTCGAGGAGATCGGCATGGCGGACGGCAAGAACCTCAGCTCCGGCATCGGGCTGCAGTTCGCGCCGACCCTCGGCGCCGCCCTGGAGCAGGTGTGCGAGCTGTGGCGCAGCGACGTCGGCCGGCGGGACTTCCTGACCGGGGCGACGGTCGCCGCCTCCGCGCTGGTGGAGCCCAGCCGGGACTGGCTGATCACCCCGCCGGACCCGGTGGTGGCGCGCACCGGCGGCCCCCGGGTCGGCCCGACCGACGTGGCCGCGATCAGGGCGACCACCACCATGCTGGTCGACCTGGACCACCGCTTCGGCAGCGGACACGTGCGCCCGGTGGTGGTGCACTACCTCAACTCGGTGGTCTCCGGCCTGCTCGGCGGGGCGTACCGGGAGGAGACCGGACGCCAACTCTTCGCCGCGGTGGCCAGGTTGACCGAGCTGGCCGGCTACATGGCGGTCGACACCGGGCAGCCCGGGCTCGCCCAGCGCTACTACATCCAGGCACTCCGGCTGGCCCAGGCGGCCGACGACCGGGGCTACGGCGGGTACGTGCTCGCCGCCTCGATGAGCCACCTGGCGGCCACCCTCGGCAACCCCCGGGAGATCGCCCAACTCGCCCGCGCCGCACAGGAAGGCGCCCGGTCGGTGGCCACCCCGACGGCGATGGCGATGTTCTACGCCGCCGAGGCCCGCGGCCACGCGCTGCTCGGCGACGCCCGCTCCTGCGAGGCGGTGGCGGCCAAGGCGCTGGAGATGATGGGCAGGCGCCGCCCGGAGGACGACCCGGACTGGATCGTCCACTTCGACGACGCCTACCTCGCGGACGAACTCGCCCACTGCCACCGGGACCTGGAACAGGCCGGCCAGGCCGAGCACTACGCCCGCCGGGCGCTCGACCTGCACCCGCCGACCCGGGTCCGGCGCCGGGCGGTCGACCTCGTGCTGCTGGCCACCGCGCAGTTGCAGCAGCGCGACCTGGAACGCGCCTGCGAGACGGGCACCCAGGCGGTGCGGCTGCTGAGCGGGCTGCGCTCCAACCGGGGCGTGGAGTACCTGGACGAGTTCCGGCGCCGGCTGGAGCCGTACCGGGAGCAGCGGGTGGTCCGCGAGTTCCACGCGCGGGCGGACGCGGAGGCGGCCTGACCTGGTGGCGGCTTGACCTGGTGGCGGCCTGACCCGGGGCGGCCCGGCCCGGGGGCGGTGCGAGCGGCGTCGCTCCCGGATCGTCTGTGCAGGGAGCGTGACGGATGTCCCGCCCACGTGGTCACCCGGTGAGGCGAACCGGTAGCGTGGGCGCGACGTCCAAGGAACTGTGATGCCCCCAAGAACCGACGAGATGTGGTCCGCCGTCAGTGCGCGGTCCTGCACAGGTGAGGAATCGCGTTGAGTCAGCGCCGCTCGTACCCCAACTCGGGTGACTTCAACCTGGACGACCTGTTCCGCCCCGAGCCCGGCCAGCCGCAGGGCCAGCCGGGGCAGCCGCAGGGCCACTCGGCCGTGCCGCCGGTGGGGCAGCCGTCCGGCCAGCCGGAGTACCTCGGCGAGGGCGGGCACGCGCTGCCGACCCAGGCCGTCCCCGTGCAGCCGGTGCCGGGCCAGGCGGCCCCGTGGGGTGCGCCGCAGCCCGGGTACGGCGCCCCGCAGCCCGGCCCGGCCCCGGAGACGCAGCACCTGCCGCCGTATCCGGCGGGCGACCCGCAGGCGGCCGGCTACCCGGCGCCGCAGCCGCAGCCCGGCTACCCGCCGCAGCAGTCCGCCCCGGGCTACCAGGGCTACCCGCCGGCCGCGCAGCCCCAGCCGGGCTACCCGGCACAGGACTACAGCCAGGGCCACGGCCAGGACTACAACCAGGACCACGGCCAGGGCCAGGGCTACGGCCCGGAGCGCGGGCAGGACTTCGACGCGACCCGGGCGGGCGGATCCGGCCGCCGCCCGTCCAACAAGCTGGTCATCGGCGGGGTGGTGGCGGGCTGCGCCGTGGCCGGCATCCTGGTCGCCGTCCTGATGAGCGGCGGCGGCGGGACCAAGGACGACAATAAGACCGCCCCGGTGGCCGCCACCGGCAGCGGCGCCGCCACCGGAACGCCCGGCCAGAGCGGCTCCGGCGGGGCCGTCGACCCGGTGGTCAAGGCCCAGGCGCAGCCGTTGTCGGACCTGCTGGGCACCGCGAGCGACAGCCGTAACTCGGTGGTCTCCGCGGTCGCCTCGGTGCAGAAGTGCGACAAGCTCCCCGACTCCCAGCAGGCCCTCGCCGCCGCGGCCGGCAAGCGGCGCGAGCTGCAGACCAAGCTCGGCCAGCTGAAGACCGACAAGCTGCCCGGCGGCCAGCAGCTGGTCGAGCAGCTCAACGCGGCCTGGACGGCCTCGGCGCAGGCCGACGACGAGTACGCGGCCTGGGCGCAGGACGCGCAGGGCTCCTGCGACGCGAAGAAGCAGGACAACCAGCACTACAAGAACGCGGTCCAGGCCAGTGGCACCGCGACCACCGCGAAGAAGCAGGCCTCCACGCTCTGGAACGCGATCGCCGGCCAGACCGGCCTGCCCCCCCGCGGTGACGGCGACCTGTAGCGGCGCTGAGCCGAGGCGCCGCCGGTCTCCGGCGGTCTCCGGAGGAGCGGGACGAGCAGGACGGGCGGGCCCGTCGGGCCCGCCCTCGCGCGTCAGGCCGGCGGGCGGCCCCCGGTGAGCACCCAGCGGACGTCCACGAAGCCCGGCTGCTGCAGGGTCATCCGGCCGGTCTTCACCACCTGGTAGGTGACCCAGGTGTTCACCAGCCGCGGCGACTCGGTGCTGGGCAGCATGTTGGTGGCGCCCCAGTTCAGCGGCGGGGTGATCCCGGTGTCGATGCCCTCGCCGGCGTCCAGCAGCCCGGCGATCGACTTCGGGGTGACCGGCTTGCCGGCCTCCGCCAGCTTCTGCGCCACCGTCCGGAACACCTCGTACGCGACCCAGGTGGTCTGCACCCCGGGGTCGGAGACGTCGATGGTGCTCCCGCCGGTGGTGTCGGCGCGCACCACCGCGCGCAGCCCGTCCCAGATCTTCGCGGACTCCGGCGGGTACCAGCTGGTGACGTAGGCGCCGCTCAGCGGGCTGGAGTCGCCGCCGGTGGAGTCGACCACCGACTGCTGGACGCTGCCGATCACCGAGGCGATCCGGGTGTTCTTCGGGGTCAGCCGCCGGTAGGAGTCCAGCAGGTTGCCGGTCGGCTCGGCGGCCAGCGCGCTGGTGACGCAGTTGCCCGGCTCGTCCTTGCCGAGCGCCTTGCGGGCCACCGGGGTGTAGTCGGAGGACTGCTCGGGCGCCTTGACGTCCTGGAGCTTGATCCCGGCCGGGCGCAGCGCGTTGCCCAGGTAGCCGAGCAGGTTGTCGCCGGCCGGGGTGTCCGGGCGGATCAGCGACACGGTCCTGCAGCCGGCGTCCACCAGCTGGCGGCCGTTGCCGGCGATCAGGGCCGGCATGCCGCCGTCCACCGGGTAGGACAGCGGGCTGGAGAACTCGGGCTGGGAGAGCCCGTAGCCGCCGATCAGCGGGATGCCGGCGCGTTCCAGGACCGGCATGAAGTCCTCGCCCCACTGGCTGTAGGAGCCGATGACGGCGGTGGCCCTGACGTCCACGGCCTGCTGGGCGCAGGCGCGGGCGCCGGCGGCGCTGTTGTGCTCGTTGCAGGTGACCACCCGCAGTCGGCGTCCGTTCAGTCCGCCCCTGAGGTTGACGTCCTGGCCGATCGCGGAGGCGAGGGCGGTCATGCCCGGCCGGTCGGCGGAGCCGGTGCCGGACGGGGCCCAGGTCATCACCGTCAGGTCGGTGCCGTCGGCGGCGTCGGCCGGTCCGCCGCACGCGGAGGCCGAGAAGAGGGTGGGGAGCAAGGCCGCCGCGGTCGCGGCGGCGGCGATCGGGCGGCGGCGTCGGCGTCGCGCGATCGGGGGACGGCCCTGGAAAGAGTCCCTTCGGCTGGTCATCGGTCTGCCCTCTCTCTGGGCGCACTCCGGCGCACCGGATCCAGCCAAGCCCCGGCGCCACAAGCCGAGAGGGCGGAAATGCGAACGGTCGGCAAACGGCGGCCGAACTCCGGAGCGGTACGCGTGTAGATCGGGAGTGGAGTACGAACGGACGGGGAACGTACGATCGTTCACCATGTCCGCCAGCACAGATTCTTCGCACCGGTCCGCCCGAAACCCTTCTCGTCCGGGCCACCGTTCCAGCACGATGGGCGGCATGCCGCTCAACGACCTGCCCTGGTGGCGCTGGCGAGCCCGACTCCGCTCGGCGCTGCACATGTTGTCCGACCCCGCGTTCCAGCAGGAGGCCTGGCTGACCGGCCGGGAGGGGTACGGGGACGTGACCGACGCCGTCTACCGGCTGGTCGAGGACACCTGGCTGGACCGCTGGTCGGCCGAGAAGTACGTCGGCACGATCCTGCGGGACGCCGCCGAGGCCGCGCTGGTCGACGTCGCGGTGCTGCGGGCGGTGCAGTTGCTGCACGAGGTCGGCGCGGACGCCCCCGCCTCCGCCTACCTGGGCCACCCCGGCTGGCCGGAGACCGTCCGGGCGGCCCGCGAGGCGCACGTCGCGCTGGCCACGGGCGACGGGGACGACCCGGACGCGGCCCCCAAGTCGCTGGACGTGCTGCGCATCCTCACCCGGGTCTGACCCGCCGGGTCTGGTCCGCTGAGTCTGATCCGGCGGGTCCGGTCCGCCGGCTCTGACCCGCCGGGGCGGGACGGCCGCCGGGTGCCGCCGTCCCGCAGTACGGGCAGCGGGGCGGCGGCTGTCCAGGATGTGACACGCTGGACCGTCCACGCACGTCACGAGCTCAGAACGGGATACCCCCAGTGGAACCGCAGCCGGCCGGCGCCCAGTACGTCCTCACGCTGTCCTGCCCCGACAAGCAGGGCATCGTCCACGCTGTCTCCAGCTACCTCTTCATGACCGGCTGCAACATCATCGACAGCCAGCAGTTCGGGGACGCCGACAGCGGGCTCTTCTTCATGCGGGTGCACTTCTCCGCTCCCGAGCCCGTCACCGCCGACAAGCTGCGGGCCAGCTTCGCCGCGATCGGCGCCTCCTTCGGCATGGACTGGCAGATCCACCCGACCGACCAGCGGATGCGGATCGTCCTGATGGTCAGCAAGTTCGGCCACTGCCTGAACGACCTGCTGTACCGCACCCGGATCGGCGCCCTGCCGGTGGAGATCGCCGCGGTCGTCTCCAACCACACCGACCTGCAGGGCCTGACCGAGAGCTACGGGATCCCCTTCCACCACATCCCGGTCACCAGGGACACCAAGGCGCAGGCCGAGCAGCGGCTGCTGGACCTGGTGGCCGAGGAGCAGGTCGAGCTGGTCGTGCTGGCCCGGTACATGCAGGTGCTCTCCGACCAGCTGTGCACCGAGCTGTCCGGCCGGGTGATCAACATCCACCACTCCTTCCTGCCGAGCTTCAAGGGCGCCAAGCCGTACCACCAGGCGCACGCCCGGGGCGTGAAGCTGATCGGCGCCACCGCGCACTACGTCACCGCCGACCTGGACGAGGGCCCGATCATCGAGCAGGAGGTGGCCCGGGTCACCCACGACGTCAGCCCGGACCAGCTGGTCGCGCTCGGCCGGGACGTCGAGTGCCAGGCGCTGGCCCGCGCGGTGAAGTGGCACAGCGAGCACCGCGTGCTGCTCGACGGCACCCGTACGGTCGTCTTCGCGTAGTCGTCCTCGCGTAAGGCCCTACGGCCGCGACAGCAGCGGGAGCGCGTGCAGCACCTCGCGGATCGCGGCCCGGTCCCCGTGCTCGCCGACCGGCAGCCGGTCCGGATCGCGGTGCGCGGCGGCCAACTGGCAGAGCTCCAGGCCGTCCAGCACCATCGAGGCCACCGGCTCCCCACCGGGCGCCGCCGCCTCCGGGCCGGCCGCGCCGCCTGCGCTGCCCGGGCTGCCTGCGCCGCCCGCGCTGCCCCAACCGTCCAGCGGCACCAGCCACTCGCCGCCCGCCGGGCCGTCGACCATCAGCCGCAGCCGCCGGACGGTCCGGACCGCGCCCTGCGGTGTACCCGGCGCACCAGGCGCCCCCGCGTGCTCGGGGTGCGCCGCGCGCAGGGCCGCCAGCGCCCGGGGGAGCAGCCGGACCACCAACTCCACCATCTGCCGCAGGTGCTGCGGTGCGGGCGGGGCGTACGGGTAGGCGACCGCCCGGGCGACGTCCTCGCCGTGCACGTAGCACTCGAAGGCCCGGTCCACGAAGGCGTCGCGCAGCGGCAGCACGGTGAAGCCGTAGTCCACCGGCGTGTTGCCCTGCGGGGCGAGCGCGGCGCCGCGCACCAGGTCGTGGCTCTGCTGCCGCCACCGGGCGCGTACCGACTGCGGTGCCAGGGCGCTCTGGTCGGCGATCATCCGGGCGGTGCGCGCGGCGATCGCGGTGTACGGACCGCCCTGCGGCGGCACCCGCGGCACCCGCGGCGCCGACGGCGGCCCGGCCGGATCCTGCGGCGGCACCCGCCGTTCGGCCGCCGCGACGGGTGCGCCCGGAGCGGCCGGCACCGGGTCGGGCAGGCCGAGGGCGAGCGCCAGGAAGCCGTCCACGGCGGTCAGGTGGGCGAGCACCTCGGCCGGGCGCCGCCGGTCGGTGCCGCCGTGCCACGGCAGTTCGGCCACCTCCTGCCACTCCTCCCGGCCGAGGTCGCGCAGCAGCGCGTCGAGCTTGGCGGTCTCCGCCGTGTACGGCATCCCCCAGGCGGGGACGGGCAGTTCGGCCGGGCGGCGGGCCAGGCACCAGTCGAGCACCTGCTGGCGCAGCGGGCCCGGCTGGTCCAGCGGCTCGTCCAGGGAGAGCCAGCCGGCCGCCCCGCGCAGCCGGGCCGCCTCCTCGGCGCACTCCGGGCAGGCCCGCAGGTGCCGCTCCAACTCGGCGGCCTCGCGGGTCGGGCAGGCGCCGAGGGCCCAGGCGCCGAGCAGCGAACGCAGGGCGTCGTGCTGCTCCTCAGTGCTGCTCACGTCTTCCCGTCCCCGGCTTGGTCCTGGCGCGCAGGCTCGTCGCCCGGCTCGCTGCCCGGTTCGGTGGCCAGCTCGGTGGCCAGCAGCTCCAGGCCGAGGCGCATCCGCTGCTTGGCGGCCTGCTCGCTGATGCCGAGCAGTCGGGCCGTCTCCCGGTAGGTCCGGCCGTCGTAGTACGTCACCGCGATGGTCTCCCGCAGGGGTTGGGGCAGGGAGTCGACCACGTACCGCATGCGCGCCGCGGTCGCCACGGCGCGGATCTCCGCCTCGGCGCCCCGGCTGTCGCCGTCCGCCGGGCGGTCGGCGGCGTGCCGAGCCCGCAGCCGTTCGACCGCGCGGTGGTGGGTGAGCGCGCCGAGCCAGGAGCGCAGCGTGCCCCGGGCCGGATCGAAGTCCTCGGGGTGCTCCCAGACGTGGGCGAAGATCTCCCGGGTGAGCTGGGCTGCGGCGCCCTGGTCGGCCAGTATTCGCCCGGCCAGGCCGTGCACCATCGGTGAGAGCTGGTCGTAGAGTTCGCCGAGCGCGGTCTCCTCGCCGCGCGCGAGGCGGCGTTGCACCTGCTCGTCCCAGCGCGGGGGCCGCTCCGGGGTGGCCATCGGGAACCACCCTCCTGACCGGGTTCGCTGGCGTACCCAACGGTATCTTGCGGCCGGCGCGCGGCGGAGGGAATCCGGCAAGAACGGAATCCTTCCTCGCGGATGGCCGGCACGGTGCCGGAGCGGTAGCGGAGTTGATGCCGGGTCGGGTGCCGGGCGGGTGCCGAGCTGATGCCGGGCCGGATGCCGGAGCGAGTGCCGCAGCCGCGGGCGAGGCCGCTGTTCGAGAACAGCTGGACATATGTCGCACGGGTGGTTCGCGAGTGGCGGGCCGGGTGCCGGGGGCGTCCGGCGGTAGGTTCCCGACTGCGGGACCGGCGGGTCGGCCCGGGCCGGACGAGCGCCGGTACGAGGTTCGCGAGAGTGAGCGGGACAGTATGCACTGCCCTGTCCCCCGATCGCCGGAATATGCCCGAAGCGCTTGCTGCGGCCCGCCCGGCCGCCCATCCTGAGGCGTATTCGTGTCGCGGCCGGTGCGCGACCGACGAGTCGGAGCGGACGGGCGGGCGCGGGTGAACGGACCGGGCGGACGTCCGGGAGCGGCTCGGGTGGCGCCGGGCGGAGTGCGAGGACCCGCCCGGCCGGTCGAACCGGCCCGATCGGGACTTAGGCCGAACTGCGAGTGCGGGTGGTGGAGCGGTGCAGGTTCTTCAGGTACAGCTGGCGGTGCAGGCGGACCCCGCCGAGGTCGGCCGGGCCCGTCGGTGGGTGCGCTCACGGCTGTTGAACCACGGGGTGGACCCGGACGCGCCGATGGCCGAGACGGTGGTGCTGGTGGTCTCGGAGCTGGTCACCAACGCCGTGGTGCACACGGGCTGTCCGGCCGTGCTGCGGCTCTGCCTGCCGGTGGCCGAGGGCGCGCCGGCGGGCTGTCCGGCCGTCCCGCTGCGGGTGGAGGTCGCCGACGCGAGTCAGAACGCCCCGGCCCCGCGGCACGCCGGGGCGGACCAGGACGCGACCAACGGGCGCGGCCTGGAACTGGTCGAGCTGCTCTGCGAGCGCTGGGGCTGGTACCCGGACGGCTCGGGCAAGCGGGTCTGGTGCGAGATCGGCGCGGACGCCCGGCCCGCCGATCCGCTGGCGGACGTCGACTGGGCGGCTCTGGCGAAATAGCGGCTCCCCCGGCGGACGCTGGTAGTGATCACCGGCTGAAAGGTGACGCAACCATTCCGAATTTCCGACTACCCATTGACGTGACGTATCCGACTGATCACGCTTGGGTGCGGCGCTCCGACGCGAGGGGACGCCGAGGGGACGTCCGTCCACCGCCGCGGTGCCGCTGTCCAGGGGGCTCGTGTCAGCGAAGGGGCCGCGGACGGCCGGTCGCGGACCACTCCTCGGCGAGTGCGGAGGTCGCGGCGCGGGTTCAGGGCCCGCGCGTCGCGATTTGGATGGCGGCCCGCCGTGCCGTGCTCGGGGTGCGCGCGGCCTGCCGCCATCCAATTCGCCGCCGGCACACGGCGGGATCCGGCCACCGGCCGGCCCGGCACCCGGACGCCTCAACGCCCGTGCGCGGCGCGGTCAGGGGCCGGTACGGAAGGTTCGCCGGTAGGCGCTCGGTGCCACGTCGAGCCGGCCGCGCAGCTGCAGCCGCAGTGAGGCGGCGGTGCCGAAGCCGGACTCGCGGGCGACCTGGTCGATGGTCAGGTCGGTCCGTTCCAGCAGCTGGCGGGCCCGCTCGGTGCGCTGGGTGGTGATCCACTGGCCCGGGCTGGCGCCGGTCTCCTCGCGGAAGCGCCGGGTGAAGGTCCGCACGCTCATGCCCGCCCGGTCGGCGAGTCGGCGCAGCTCGAGCGGCCGGTCCAGGTGCTCCAGCGCCCAGGCGCGCACGGCGGCGGTGCCGCTGCCGTCGGCGTCCACCGGGCTCGGGGCCTCCACGTACTGCTTCTGGCCGCCCTCGCGCCACGGGGGTACCAGGCAGTTGCGGGCCACCGCGTTGGCCACCGCGCTGCCGTGGTCGCGCCGCACCACGTGCAGGCAGAGGTCCACCCCGGCGGCGACCCCGCCGGAGGTGAGGATGTCGCCGTCGTCGGTGTACAGCACGTCGGGGTCGAGCCGCACCCGGGGGAAGAGCCGGGCGAAGCGCTCGGTGTAGCGCCAGTGGGTGGTGGCCGGGCGGCCGTCCAGCAGGCCGGCGGCGGCCAGGATGAAGGAGCCGGTGCAGATCGACATCAGCCGGGTGCCGGGCCGGATCCGGGCGAGCGCGGCGGCCAGTGCCGGGGTGAAGCAGGCGTCGGCGACGGCCGGGCTGGAGTCGGCGGAGGCCGGGATCACCACGGTGTCGGCCCGCTCCAGCAGTTCGGGCCCGTGGTCGACCGTGACCCGGAAGTCGGCGCTGGTGGCGACCGGCAGGCCGTCCAGGGTGCAGGTGGCCACTTCGTAGAGGGGCCGGCCGGACGGGTCCTTGGCGCCGCCGAAGATGCGGGCGGGGATGCCGAGTTCGAAGGCGATCACGCCGTCCAGGGCGAGTACCGCGACCAGGTGTGCCATGTCGTCCCCTCAGGTGCCGGCGGGTCAGGGCCACAGTACGCCGGGGCCGTGGCCCGATCCTTGCGAAAGCTGTCATTCAGGCCACTCGTCCGGGCGCAGGCCGCCCGGAACACTCGTCCACGTGACCGAACGCAGCGCCCCCGCCCCCACGCCCGCCCCCGATCCGACCGCCTCCATGCCTGCCCCCACGCCCGCCCCCGATCCGGCCGGCGTCGAACGGCCCGCCCCGGCCGGGCGCCCCCGGGTGCACTACGCCTGGGTGGTGGCCGGTGTCGCCCTGCTCGTCCTGCTCGGCTCGGCCGGTTTCCGCTCCGCGCCGAGCCTGATGATGGACGCCCTGCACAACGAGTTCGGCTGGTCCCTCGGGACGATCTCCAGCGCCACCTCCGTCAACCTGACCCTCTACGGCCTCACCGCCCCCTTCGCCGCCGCCCTGATGGACCGCTTCGGGGTGCGCCTGGTGGTGGTCTGCGCGCTGCTGACCATCTCGGTCGGCTCCGGGCTCACCATGCTGATGCGCGAACCCTGGCAACTGGTGCTCTGCTGGGGCGTGTTGGTGGGCCTGGGCAGCGGCTCGATGGCCGGGGCCTTCGCCACCACCATCACCGGCCGCTGGTTCCAGGCCCGCCAGGGCCTGGTCACCGGGGTGCTGACCGCCGCCGGTGCGGCGGGCAACCTGGTGTTCCTGCCGGTCGGCGCCTGGCTGGTCGAACAGCACGGCTGGCGCTCGGCCGTGGTCGTGGTCTCGCTCGCCGCCAGCGCCGTCGCCGTCCCGGTCCTGCTGCTGATGCGCGAGCGGCCCGCCGACCTCGGCCTGCTCCCGTACGGCGCGACCGCGGCCCCGCCCGCGCCGGCCGCCGACGGCCGCGCCCTGGCCCGCTCGCTCCGGGTGCTGCGCAACGCCGCCCGCACCAGGGCGTTCTGGCTGCTGGCCGGCTCCTTCGCGATCTGCGGCGCCACCACCGCCGGCCTGGTCGGCACCCACTTCATCCCGGCCGCGCACGACCACGGCATGCCGGTCACCACCGCCGCGAGCCTGCTCGCCCTGATCGGCGTCTTCGACGTCGCCGGGACCGTGTTCAGCGGCTGGCTCACCGACCGCGTCGACTCCCGGGTGCTGCTGACCGTGTACTACGGACTGCGCGGCCTCTCCCTGCTCCTGCTGCCGCAGCTGCTGGCCGGCTCGCTGCAGCCGCCGATCCTCGCCTTCGTCGTCTTCTACGGCCTGGACTGGGTCGCCACCGTGCCGCCGACCGTCGCACTGTGCCGCCGGCACTTCGGCGGGGACGCCCCGATCGTCTTCGGCTGGGTGCTGGCCAGCCACCAGATCGGCGCGGCCGTCGTCGCCGGGCTGGCCGGCCTGGCCCGCGACGCGCTCGGGAACTACGACCTGACCTGGTACGGCGCCGGCGCGCTGTGCGTGGTCGCGGTCGGGCTCTGCCTGGCGCTGCGCACCGGGCCGACCGATGGGGCGGGCGGTGCCGGTGCCGATGCCGATGCCGCGACGAGGGTTGCGGGAGCGAAGGCCGTGGGAGCGAAGGCTGTCGGAGCGGAGGTCTAGGCTCCGGCGCATGGCGCTCACCTTCACCCTGGACCCGAAGCCCGACCCCGACCTGCGGGCGGACGTCGTCCGGCTGTGGACCGACGTCACCAACGCGGGCGGCGCGGTCGGCTTCGTGGGGCCGGTCACCGAGGACGAGGTGTGGGACCGCGCCGATGCCCAGTTCGCGGGGCTCGCCCCGGACGGCCCGGACCGGCTGCTGGTCGCCCACGACAGTGACACCGGCCGGCTGGTCGGCGTGCTGTTCTTCGCGTCGATGTGCTACGGACCCATGGACCACTGGCGCATGCTCAAGCGGGTCATGGTGCACCCCGACTGTCAGGGCCGCGGCTACGGTGCCGGACTGCTCGCCGAGGCCGAGCGGGTGGCCCGGGAGTGGGGCCTGGAGTCACTGCGGCTCACCGCGCGCGGCGGCCTGGGGCTGGAGGAGTTCTACGCCCGCGCCGGCTACCGGGAGGTCGGCCGGGTGCCGGCCGCGATCCGGGTCGCCCCCGGGGACGACCGCGACGACATCACCATGTGGCTCGACCTGCGCTGAGCCCGGCCCCCAACGGGGCGGTGGCACGGGCGGCGGCACCAGCAGGGCACGGGCAGGGGCGCGGGCCCGGGCGCGGGCGGCGGCCGGGGCGGAGGGGCCCGGGCCGGGCCGGCCGTCAGGCATGCTTGACTGGTGGACCCGTCCACACCCCCGCGCAACGAGAAGGATGTGTCCCAGTGAGCAGCAACGGCCCGGATAAGTCGCACGCCACGCTCCGCTACACCTCCCTGCGGGTCAGCATCTTCCTCGCCTGCCTGCTGGTGGCCCTGCTGCTCGGGCACTTCCGGGTCATCCCGGTCAGCGGCGATGCCGGTGTGATCTTCCTCTTCCTGCTGGCCGCGGTCGCCTCCGCGCCGCTCAGCTACGCCCTGCTGAGTAAGCAGCGCGACGAGATGTCCGCCCAGATCAGTGGCAAGGTCTCCGGGCTGCGCAGCCGTACCGCCGGGCGGATCGCCGCGCAGAACGCCGAGGAGGACGCCGCCGACGACGCCGCCCGCGCGGCCTCCGCCGGGCGGAACTGACCCCGGCCCCCGCCCCGTCCGCCGAGCCGCACCGCAACCGCCGTGCCCGCCACCCGAGACTCCGTGCCGCCCGAGCAGCCGTCCGCCGAGAACGCGCTCGGGACCTGGCCGCCCCCCGCCCGTCGGCCCACCGGCCGGGACGTGGCCCGGCTCGCCGGGGTCTCCCAGGCCACCGTCTCCCTGGTCTTCTCCGGCGCCGAAGCCGGCCGCCGGGTCTCCGAGACCACCCGGCAGCGGGTCCGGGAGGCCGCCCGCAGCCTCGGCTACCGCCCGCAGGCGGCGGGCCGGCAGCTGCGCCTCGGCCGCAGCGGGATGATCCTGCTCGCCGTGCCGAACCTCCAGGGCCCGTTCTTCGGCCGGGTGCTGGAGGGCGTCCACGAGGAGGCCGACCGCAACGGACTGGCGGTCGTGGTCAGCTCCGGCTGGGGCAGCGCCACCCTCGCGGAGGCCGCCACCGCCGGCCGCTTCGACGGCCTGCTGATCTGCTCCCCGGACGACAGCCAGCTCGGCGACCTGCCCACCGACACCCCCGCGGTGTTCCTGGACGCCGACCCGGGCACGGACCGCGCGCGCCCGACCGTCGAGCTCGACGTGGCCGGCGGGATGCGGGCCGCCGTCGAGCACCTGGCCTCCCTCGGCCACCGCCGGATCGGCCGGCTGCGCTCCAGCCACGCCGCGCACACCTTCCGGGTCCGGCAGGCCGCCTTCGAGCAGGTCGTGCGGGAACTCGGCCTGGACGTCGTGGAGTTGGGTGTGAGCCTGAACGACGGACACCGGGCCGCCCGGGCCGTGGCGGGCCGGCTGCTGACCAGGGCGGACCGGCCGCGCGCGGTGGTCTGCGACGACGACGTGGTCGCCTCCGGGGTCTACCAGGCCGCCGCCGAGCTGGGTCTGCGGGTGCCGGAGGACCTGTCCGTGGTCGGCATGGACAACGTCGCGGTGGCCGCACTGCTGGCCCCGCCGCTGACCACCGTCGACCTGCCCGGCGAGGAGCTGGGCCGAGCCGGGGCGGCCGCCCTCGCGGGCCTGCTGCGCGGGGAGCCGGTGGCGCCGGTGGCGCCGCTGGCCACGTCGCTGGTGCTGCGCTCCTCCACCGCGTCGGCCTGACCGCCGCCACCAGCGCGGCCATGTTCGTCCTGCTTCATCCTTGTTCGACCTGGTTCGTCCTGTCGGGTTGGTCCGAACAGGCGGTTGTTGGTCGGTCGCTCTCGCGCCGTGGGGTCGGGAATCTCATCGGACGATGAGATTCCGGCATGCGGACGTCCCGACCACGAACCCCACGCCTGTCCAGAGCCGCCCGAACGGCCGCGGCCTTCGGCCTCTTCGCAGGCACCCTGCTCACCGGCACCCTCACGGCCCCGCCCGCCGAGGCCGCCGTCACCTTCACCAAGACGGTCGACAAGCTCACGGTGGCGCCCGGCGAGAACGTCACCTACACCCTGCGCTACACCTGCTCGGTGAGTGACTGCACCAACGGACACATCACCGACACCCTCCCCGCCGGAATGGAGTTCGTCGGCTGGACCCCGGACGCGACCACCGTCGACGTCGCCGGCTCGACCGTCCCGGCCGCGGGCACCGTCGCCGGCGCCCTCGACATCAAGCTGCTCAGCCTCACCCCCGGAACCACCGCGACCGTCAAGGTCGTGCTCAGGTTCCCCAACTTCACCACCCCGAACGGCACCCGGGCCGACAACTCGGCCACCCTGACCGCCGACGGGGAGCCCGCCCAGACCGGCTCCGCCAGCACCACCGCGCTCGTCCAGCCCGACTACAAGGTCACCAAGGGCGTCCAGACCAGCAGCCAGGACGGCCGCTCGGTCACCTACCAGTTCAGCGCCTGCTCCACCGCCGGCGTCCCCAACGTCGACCTGGACGCCGGCCGGCTCGTCGACACCCTGCCGCCCGGCGCCGTCGTCGACACCGGCCGCTCGCCCGGCTGGACCCAGGACCCGAACAACCCGGACCGCTGGACCTACGACATCGGCGCCTTCCGGGCCGGCAACGGCCAGGCCGGCTGCCGCATTCCCGGCGTACTGGTCGTCAACTACCCCGATCCGACGTTCCCCAGCGGTACCACCTCCACCAACCTGGTGGCGCTGCAGGGCGACCCGCTCGGCCCGGAGGGGATGCGCGACCTGTCCACCGCCACCGCCGAGTCCCCGACCTTCCAGCCGCCCGCCACCGGTGTCCAGATCGGCGGCTCCAAGGCGTGGCAGTCGACCACGGTCTCCGGCGACATCGCCTCCATCAACCTGTTCGTGACCAACAACGCGGACCCGGTCACCAGCCTGGTGATGACCGACCCGGGCACCGGCACCACCGGCAACCTGTACGACTGGCTGTTCCCGCAGGCCCTCCAGCTGTACGAGTGGAACCCCACCACGATCGCCCTCGCGCTGGACTACCGGCTGGACGGCGACCCCACCTGGCGGCCCTTCACCCCCGACAGCCCGATGAACGGCTCGACCGCGCGCTGGATCACCTTCGCCGAAGGCGCCGGCAACCCGGGCGGCGACGTGATCGGCATCCCGGCCGGCCGCTACCTGGACGGCCTGCGGTTCACCTGGACCGGCCCGATCCCCAGCGGCTGGAGCCCGGGCAACGCCGTCCGGCTGCACGCCCAGATCGTCACCCCCGGCCACGACGGCCGCACCGCACCGGTGCCGCTGCACAACTGCTTCGACGCGACCGGCACCGACGCGGCCGGCGCCACCGCGGCCCTCAACGCCTGCGCCGACACCACCGTCACCGCGGCCACCAACCTCGGCGCCGCCAAGACCACCACCGCCGGCGCCGTCCTCGCCCCCGGCGGCACCGCCACCTTCGAGGTCGTCCCCTACAACCGCACCGGCCGCACCCTGGACACCCCGCTCGTCCTCTACGACCTGCTGCCGCCCGGCCTCGTCTACGTGGACGGCAGCGCGCGGCGCGACCCCTCCTACCCGGAGTCCGCCGCCCCGCAGTCCGTCCAGGTGCTGCCCGGCCCCGACGGCCGCCAACTGCTCAAGATGACCTGGCCGGCCGGCGCGCCCGACATGATGTACCTCAACGACCACAAGGCGTACCGCACCCTGATCGACGCCCAGGTCGCCGGCAGCGCCCAGCCCGGCACCCTCACCAACGACGTGTACGTCACCACCGAGGGCGCCACCGCACCCGTGTCCTGCTTCTACTTCGGCACCGACGGCGGCGTCCCGGACAGCCACGACGTCAACGGCAACGGCGACACCACCGAGACCGTGTGCCACGCCTCCTCCCGGGTCGAAGTACAGGTCCCGGCCGTGCTCCGCTCCTACAAGGAGGTCAAGGGCGACCTCGACAAGGACTACGCCAGCACCGGCACCACCACCCCCGGCGGCGGCATCTCCTACCGGCTGACCGTCCGCAACGACTCGGCCGACCCGGTCACCGAGTTCATCGCGTACGACAAGCTGCCCACCCCGGGCGACTCCTACGTGCTGCGCCCCGACACCCCGCGCGGCTCCGCCTGGACGCCCTCACTGACCCAGCCGCTGACCTCCAGCGACCCCACCGTGGTGATCGAGTACACCACCTCGCCCGACCCCTGCCTGACCGGCGCGATCACCGTGCCGGGCCCGTGCGACCCGAACGCCCGGTGGAGCACCGCCTTCCCCGGGCCGGGCAACGCCACCTGGTTCCGGCTCCGCCGACCGGGCGCCCTGGCACCGGGCGGAGTGTTCACCCTGACCTGGCCGATGGTCGCCTCGGTGGACGCCGGCGACGCCGACTTCGCCTGGAACAGCTTCGCCTACACCGCCACCGACTCCACCGGAAACCCGCTGCTGCCCGCCGAACCCGCCAAGGTCGGCGTCGGCGTTCAGACACCGGTGCCGCCGAACAACGCGCTCGGCGACTACGTCTGGGCCGACCGCGACGGCAGCGGCATCCAGAAACCCGGCGACACCGGGGTGCCGGGCGTCACCGTCGAACTGCTGGACGGGACCGGGCAGCCGATCCGCGACAAGACGGGCAAGCCGGTCACCACGGTCACGGACGCCACCGGGCACTACCTCTTCGACAAGCTGCCGGACGGCGAGTACGCGGTGCGCTTCCACCTGGCGACGGTTCCGGCGGGGGCGAAGGTCACCGTCCAGCACGCGGGGACGGACCCGGCGCTGGACTCGGACGCCGACCCGGCCACCGGGCTCACCCCGACGGTGCGGCTGGCGGGCGGGCAGCGGGACCTGGACCTGGACATGGGGGTGGTGCTGGCGAGTTCGCCGTCGCCTTCCCCTTCTCCGACGGCGTCGCCTTCTCCGACGTCCTCGCCGTCACCGACGAGCTCGCCCTCCCCGACGGGGAGTCCGTCGTACAGCCCGACCCACAGCCCGACCCACAGCCCGTCGTACAGTCCGAGCCACAGCCCGTCGCACCGTCCGTCGCCGACCGGGAGCCCGAGCACGGGTGAGCCCGGGACGCCGACGCACGGCCCGCACCCGTCCCCGAGCCACGGCGGCGGGGAGTTGCCCGGCACCGGTTGGCCCGGGTTCCTGCCGGCCGTGCTCGGCGTCGCCGTCCTCGGCTGCGGCGTGCTGTTCACCGTGATGGCGGGCCGCCGGGGCCGCCACAGCTGATCAGCTGAACACCCGTAGGCAGCTGGAACAACAAGACTGCGCCCGCCGGCCAGACCCCGGTGGGCGCAGTCGTCTGTGGGGGTGGGGCTCAGCCCACCGGGACGGGCTGGGCCACGGCGGGCGCGACGGGCGCCGTGTGGAACCAGCGCCGCGCGCCGAACAGCAGCAGCCCGCCGAGCGCGATCCCGCCCGCCGCGCACAGGGCGACCGGCCGCAGCGAGCCCTCGGCGAGGTTGCCGGACACGGCGTAGCCGAGCGAGTTGCCGGTGGCGAACAGCGTGACCAGCCAGGCGAAGGCCTCGGTGACCGTGCCGCTCGGCGCCAGTTCGGCGACCAGGACGAACGCCGCCGCCAGCAGCGGTGCCAGCGCGATCCCGGACAGGAAGGCCAGCGCGGCCATCGGGTACGGCCCGGGCAGGGCGACCAGCGGCAGGTAGGAGGCGGCCATCACGAGGGCCATCACCCAGGTGCGGGTGGCGGTGGTGCTGCGCCACCGGACCGCGCCGTAGGCGAGTGCGCCGAGCAGGCCGCCGAGCGCCGCGAGCGCCAGCAGGGTGCCCGCGCCGCCTGGCAGCGCGCCGGCGTGGTGCTCGGCGTAGGCGATGAACAGCACGTTCTGCGCACCCACCGCCCAGCCGGCCCCGGCCAGTCCGACCAGCAGGAACACGAGGCCGGGGGAGCGCAGCGGCCCGAGCAGTCCGGTGGAGTGCGCGCGGACCGGGGCGCGCCAGGCCCGGGCCGGCGCGGCGGTGGCCACGATCAGCGCGCCGGCCAGGCCGAGGCCGGCGGCCACCCAGAGCGCGGCGACCGGGCTGACCAGGCCGGCGATCCCGGCGACGGCCAGCGGCCCGGCGACGTAGAGGATCTGCTGGGAGGCGGAGTCGAAGGCGTAGGCGGTGTCGAGCTGCTCCTCCTCGACCACGTCCGGCCAGAGCGAGCGCAGGCAGGGCTCCAGCGGAGGCATCGCGAGGCCGGCGATCGCGGCGCCGACCGGGGCGGCGAGCGGGGAGCCGGGAGCGAAGGCGAGCAACGCGTACCCGCCGCCGGCCACCACGGCAGAGGCGAGCAGGACGCGCGGCTGACCGGTGCGGTCCACGATCCGTCCGAGCACCGGTCCGCCGATGGCCGCCGAGATCGCGTACGCGGCGGTGGCCAGCCCGATCCGCCCGTACGGCGCGCCGGCCTCGCGCAGGGCGAGGGCGATCACCAGGGCGGTCATGCCGGCGGGCAGGCGGCCGAGCAGGGTGCCGAGGAGCAGGCGGGTGACGTGCGGGGCGCGGAGCAGGGCGAGGTAGCCCATCGGCGTTCTTCTCCGGTCTGGGCAGGCGGGGGCGGGGACATCGTCAAAGTTATACGTATAACCACACGCTGGTCAACCGGGCCGCCCACCCGAACTGATGTGGTGTCAGCTTCGTTCGTGTCCGGATCTCGGGATCGGGGTAAGGGGCCGGTGGCCTGGCGTCCACCCCATCTCAAACAAGTACTTTGAACATCTCAAACCTTTACTGCTAACGTATCGGCCATGACAGCCTCAGACGCACTGCGGATGCACGGCCCGGGCCCACTGCCCGCCGCCGCCCGCCCGTGTGCTCTGACCGACGCTGTGGACAGCCCGCGCCGTTGTCGCGCCATGAGCTGTATGGCGGCGGCACGCCCCTGACCGGGGGCCCGACCTCTCCCGTCCGGCCCCGCGCCGTGCCGCCTTCTCCGCCCCACACCCCACCGTTCAGCAACGCCCTCCCCCGGAGACGCACCCCCATGTCCACAGCGCCCGAGGCGACCTCGTCGCCCTCCGTGCTCGCCCGCATCCGCAAGACGCCGTTCTGGGTGCAGATCGTCGCCGGCCTCGTGCTCGGCGTCGGCCTCGGCTACCTGGCCCGAGCCGCCGACATCTCCTGGCTGGCCACCACCCTGGAGACCATCGGCAAGATCTTCGTCCAGCTGCTCAAGCTGGCCGTCCCGCCGCTGGTGTTCACCGCGATCGTGGTGAGCGTCGCCAACCTGCGCAACGTCACCAACGCGGCCCGCCTGGCCACCCGGACGCTGCTCTGGTTCATGATCACCTCGCTGATAGCGGTCGGCATCGGCCTGGGCCTGGGCCTGCTGACCAACCCCGGCAAGGGCACCAACCTCAAGACCGAGGGCCTCAAGGCGCTCGACTCCAAGGGCACCTGGATCGACTTCCTGACCGGGATCTTCCCGACCAACATCGTCGACGCCTTCGCCAAGGTGAACGTCCTGCAGATCGTCTTCATGGCGGTCGTGGTCGGCGCGGCCGTCATCAAGCTCGGCGCCAAGGCCGAGCCGGTCCTCAAGCTCAGCGAATCCGTACTGGAGCTGACCCAGACCGCGCTGTGGTGGGTCATCCGGCTCTCCCCGCTCGGCACCCTCGGCCTGATCGGCAAGTCCGTCGCCAAGTACGGCTGGGACCTGCTCAAGCCCTTCGCCACGCTGACCCTCGACATCTACGTCGGCTGCGCGCTGGTCCTCTTCGTCGTCTACTCGCTGCTGCTGCGCTTCGCCGCCGGCCTCAACCCGCTGCACTTCTTCAAGGGCGCCTGGCCCGCCATCCAGCTGGCCTTCGTCTCCCGCTCCTCGGTCGGCACCCTGCCGGTCACCCGCCGCGTCACCGAGCGCCTCGGCGTCCCGAGCGAGTACGCGTCCTTCTCGGTGCCGTTCGGCGCCACCACCAAGATGGACGGCTGCGCCGCGATCTACCCGGCGATCGCCGCGATCTTCGTCGCCCAGGTCTACAACATCGAGCTCGGCATCAAGGACTACATCCTGATCGCCTTCGTCTCGGTGGTCGGCTCGGCCGCCACCGCGGGCCTCACCGGTGCGATCGTCATGCTGACGCTGACCCTGTCCACCCTGGGCCTGCCGCTGGAGGGCGTCGGCCTGCTGCTCGCCATCGACCCGATCCTGGACATGATGCGCACCGCGACGAACGTCGCCGGCCAGGTGCTGGTGCCGGTCCTGGTCGCCGCACGGGAGAAGATCCTCGACGTCGCCGCGTACAACAACCCCTCGGGTGACCTGTACGGCACGGACACCCCGGCGGCCGCCGCCCCGGCCAAGGCCCCCGCGAAGGCCGCTGCCGCCGCCTGATCCCCGCCGGTACGGCGGAAGGGCCCTCTCCCGGCGACCGGGAGAGGGCCCTTCCTCGGTCCGTGCGACCGTAAAGACAAGGCAGGGGGCCCACCGATAGGCGGGCCCCCTTGGGTATTGCTCTTGTGCTCACGGTGACGGCTTAGGGAGCCGTCGGCGGACCCGTCGGGGTCCCGAGCGATCAGATCATCAGAGGATGGTCAGATAGCGGTGACGTTCTCCGCCTGCGGGCCCTTCGGGCCCTGGGTGACGTCAAAGCTCACCGCCTGGTTCTCCTCCAGCGAACGGAAGCCGTTCGCGTTGATGGCGGAGTAGTGAACGAAGACGTCCGGGCCGCCGCCCTCCTGGGCGATGAAGCCGAAGCCCTTCTCAGCGTTGAACCACTTGACGGTTCCCGTGGCCATGCCGTTCTCCTTGCGATGCGTGTCGGGGGCCACACCGTGTGACGCCCGGTCCGCTGCGCTGATCGCCCTGCCTCCGGACGAGTCCGAAGTTTTTCGATATTGCTGAAAAACTACAAAAAGCCCGCGGTTACATGCTCCGCAGGCTTCAAGTACTGCAAGGGGAATCAAACTGCAACTGAGGGCAACGCTAGCATGCGGCAGCTGTGACGACCAGAGGTCGTTTGCGCCTCGGAAGGCGCGTGTCGTAAGGGCGGAAGCGGGCGTGGAAAGGCGGGTTGGAGACGGGTGAGGGCGTGTCGGGTGGCCGGTGCCGGACCTCCGGAACGGCGGGCATACGCTGCGGGGAGGCGCACGAACAACAAGGGAGCGGCGCAGTGGCAGCACCGGACGCACGAACACCGGACGCGCAGACGCGGGAGCCCCAGAACGCCCCGCGCGGGGAGAACACCCCGGGCGGCGAGAGCACTCCTGGCGGGGAGAACCCCCCGGGCGGGGAGAAGACCCCGGTCAGGCCGCGGGTCGGCCACATTCAGTTCCTGAACTGCGTTCCCCTCTACTGGGGACTCGCCCGGACCGGCAACCTGCTCGACCTGGACCTCAGCAAGGACACCCCGGAGAAGCTGAGCGACCGGCTCGTCGACGGCGCCCTGGACATCGGCCCGATCACCTGCGTGGAGTACCTGCGCAACGCCGACGACCTGCTGGTCCTGCCCGACATCGCGGTCGGCAGCGACGGCCCGGTGATGTCCTGCCTGATCGTGAGCAAGGTGCCGCTCGCCGACCTCGACGGCCGCCGGGTCGCCCTCGGCTCCACCAGCCGCACCTCCGTCCGGCTCGCCCGGCTGCTCCTGGAGGAGCGCGAGGGCGTACGCCCGGACTACTTCAGCTGCCCGCCGGACCTCAGCGCGATGCTCGTCGAGGCCGACGCCGCCGTCCTGATCGGCGACCCGGCGCTGCGCGCCTACCTCGGGCAGGCCGCCGACCTCGGGCTGACCGTCCACGACCTCGGCGAGATGTGGAAGGAGTGGACCGGCCTGCCATTCGTCTTCGCCGTCTGGGCGGTGCGCCGCGAGTTCGCCGAGCGGCGCCCCGAGCTGACCGCGGCCGTGCACCGGGCCTTCCTGGAGTCCCGTGACCTGTCGCTGGTGGAGGCGGCCAAGGTCGCCGAGCAGGCCGCCCGCTGGGAGGCCTTCGGGGCGGACGTGCTGGAGCGGTACTTCAGCGAGGCGCTCGACTTCTCGCTCGGCGAGCGGCAGTTGGCCGGTGTCGCCGAGTTCGCCCGGCGGGTCGCGCACGACAGCGGCTTCGCGCCGGACGTGGCGGTGCGGCTGCTGGAACCGGCGGAGCTGCCGCTGGAGCCGGCGCGGTCGCTGCTCGGCTGAGGGCGGCGGGGCTCCCGGCGCGGCGATCCGGGCCCGGCGTGGTGATCCGGCCACCGGTCGGTGGTGCTGCGCCGGTCGGCGGTGCTGCGCCGGGAGCCGAACAGCGAGGGAAGCGGGCTGACGCGGGCGGCGGAATGTGCTGGCGTAGGCTGGTTCGGCCGTACCCGGACGCCCCGTTCGCCGGGTCGGCAGCGCAGACAGCAGCAACACCCGAGAGAGAGAAGGCCGCCAGGTGACCGAGCTCGCAGCGACCACCATCGATGCGTCCAGCACCGACCTGCAGGCCGTGCTCGACCGGGCCGCCACCGGCGGCCGGATCACTCCGGAGGAGGCGCTGGAGCTCTACCGCTCGGCGCCGCTGCACGCACTCGGCTCCGCCGCCGACGCGGTGCGCCGCCGCCGCTACGCCGGTACCGAGCACATCGCGACGTACATCATCGAGCGCAACATCAACTACACCAACGTCTGCGTGACGGCGTGCAAGTTCTGCGCCTTCTACGTGCCGCCGAAGAGCGACAAGGGCTGGTCCCGCGAGCTCGACGAGATCCTGCGCCGCTGCGCCGAGACGGTCGAGCTGGGCGGCACCCAGATCATGTTCCAGGGCGGCCACCACCCGGACTACGGCGTGGAGTACTACGAGCGCGCGTTCTCGGCGATCAAGGCCGAGTTCCCGCAGCTGGTGATCCACTCGCTGGGCGCCTCCGAGGTCGAGCACATGTCCCGGATCTCGGGCGTCTCCATCGAGGAGGCCATCACCCGGATCCACAAGGCGGGCCTGGACTCGTTCGCCGGCGCCGGAGCCGAGATCCTGCCGGAGCGCCCGCGCAAGGCGATCGCCCCGCTGAAGGAGTCCGGCGAGCGCTGGCTGGAGATCATGGAGGCCGCCCACGGCCTCGGCGTGGAGTCCACCTCCACCATGCTGATGGGCACCGGCGAGACCAACGCCGAGCGGATCGAGCACCTGCGGATGATCCGCGACGTGCAGGACCGCACCGGCGGCTTCCGCGCCTTCATCCCCTACACCTACCAGCCGCAGAACAACCACCTGAAGGGCTCGACCCAGGCCACCGTCTTCGAGTACCTGCGGATGATCGCGATCGCCCGCCTGTTCCTCGACAACGTCGCCCACATCCAGGGCTCCTGGCTCACCACCGGCAAGGAGGCGGGCCAGCTGTCGCTGCACTACGGCGCGGACGACCTCGGCTCGGTCATGCTGGAGGAGAACGTCGTCTCGGCCGCCGGTGCCAAGCACCGCTCCAACCTCACCGAGCTGATCCACCTGATCCGGGCCGCCGACCGCGTCCCGGCGCAGCGGGCGACCACGTACGAGCACCTGCGGGTGCTGGACGACCCGGCCAACGACCCGGTCGACCCGCGGGTCGCCTCGCACATCGCCTCCACGGCGATCGAGGGCGGCACGGCGCACCCCGAGCTGAAGATCCTCGACAACGACTGAGGCGGCTGCGGCTGCGGCTGCCGCTGCCGATGCCGATGTGGCTGCCGCTGCGGCGGCCACCCCTTTCCTGCGAAGGTTCCTCCGTGCTGACACTGCACCGGGCGGCGTTCGTGCTGCCCGACCCGGCCGACCCCACCGCCCCGTCCCACCCGGACGGGGCGGTGCTGGTGCGCGGCGAACTCGTCGAAGCCGTCGGGCCGTACGGCGAGCTGGCCGCGGCACACCCGGACGCGCGGGTGCGGGACTGGGGCTCGGCCGTGCTGTCCCCCGGGCTGCGCAACCCGTACGGGCACTGGCTGCTGGAGCGGTGCTACCACCCGGACCCGCGGGAGGAGATCGGCATCGAACCGGTGGCGGACGGGCTCGCCGGGTCGACGGACGAGACGCGGCGCGGGGCGAGTGCGCGGCGGGGGCTGCAGCGGATGCTCGGATGCGGGGTGACGGCGGTGGCCGGGCCGTTCGAGCGGGCCTCCGTGCGGACGGCGGTGGCCCGGTCGGGGCTGGTGGCGCTGGCGGGTTCCTCTCCCGGTGCTGCGGGTGGTGGGGGGATGGGGATAGGGCCGTTGGATCCGCTGGCCGTACTGCCGTTCGCGGAGGCCGTGTACGGGAGGCTGGCGGTCGGTGGCCGGGCGGACTTCGCGGTTTTCACGAGCGCGGTTTTCACGAGCGCGGAGGAGGGGCGCGCCGAGCCCCTGGCGGGCGGGTGCCTGACCACGGTGCTGGGCGGGCGGCTGGTGTACCGGCGACGGTGAGCGCGGGTGCCGGGGCGGCGGGTGATTGCCGGGGATTGCCGGACCCCTGTGTGACGTACCTGTCAGTAGCCGGATTTCCCTGCCCTGTGCGGGACTTCCTTCGTGTGCTCCCGAACTCCGGTGCCGATGCGGAGGGGTGATTGTCCCTTCGCCGTGACCTGAGGGCCCGCCAGCGGATACGATCCCGAACAGCTCACTCCGCACCCTCACCACACCACTGCCCGTTCCCGCGGGCGGCGGGGCCGCGTCCCAGGCCCCGACGGCAAGCCAGGACAGGAACCATGCAAACCGCGACCGTTCCCCCGCCGCGCATCCCGCGGTTGGGCCGTGGTTGGTACCTCGCCGCCGTGCTCAGCGCCGTGCTGGCCGTCGGCATGTGCCTGCTCGGTTGGCGCCAAGCCGACCAGGCCGACCGGATCGAGGCGCACCCGGTGAGAGTCGAGGGCGTCGTCACCCAGCTCCCGACCGGCGGCGGCACCTACAGCGCGGTCAGCTACCGGGCGGGCGGGCAACCGCACACCGCGGCCGCGCTGCCGCTCGCGGACGGCGCCAAGCTCGGCGACAGGGTCTGCCTGGAGCACGCGGCCGACGACGCGGGCGCGGTGCGGATCTGCGGCGACACCTACCCGCAGCCGGTCGGCGTGGGCCTGGCCCGGTTCAGTGTGCCGGTCGCCGTGGTGCTCTTCGTGATCTGCATGCTGCGCATCCGGCGGTACCGGAAGGCCGTCGCGGTCCGCGCCGGGCAGGGGCGGCTGGCCGCCAACCTCGCGCTGGCCGCCGAGACGCTGGCGGACGGGATGCCCGCGATAACGCACGGCAAGCGCTCCCGCCGGAAGCGGCGCGCGGGCGGGCGGCGCGCGCAGTCCTGACGGAGGCGTTCCGCGACCGGTCGGCCTGATGCTGGTGGTTCCGCGACCGGTCAGGTGGGCCCGTGGTGTGCCCCGTTGGTCGGGATGCCCGTGCGAGGGTGAACAATGGGTGCGTGACCCGAGCCTCTCTGGACAAGCAGCCGCACGAAGTCGCCGCCATGTTCGACGACGTCGCGGCCAAGTACGACCGCACCAACGACGTGCTCTCCCTCGGCCAGGCCCGCGCCTGGCGCCGGGCGGTGGCCGAGGCGGTGGCCGCCGGACCGGGAGACGTCGTGCTCGACCTCGGGGCCGGCACCGGCACCTCCTCGCTGCCCTTCGCCGAGGCCGGGGCCAAGGTCGTTCCGTGCGACTTCTCGGTCGGCATGCTCACCGAGGGCAAGGCCCGCCACCCCGAGCTGCCGCTCACCGCCGGGGACGCCACCCGGCTGCCGTTCGCGGACGGCACCTTCGACTCGGTCACGATCTCCTTCGCGCTGCGCAACGTCCAGGACACCGACACGGCGCTGCGCGAGATGCTGCGGGTCACCAAGCCCGGCGGCAAGCTGGTGATCTGCGAGTTCTCCACGCCGACCTGGACGCCGTTCCGGACGGTCTACACCGAGTACCTGATGCGCGCGCTGCCGCCGGTCGCCACCGCCGTCAGCAGCAACCCGGAGGCGTACGTCTACCTCGCCGAGTCCATCCGGGCCTGGCCGGACCAGCCCGGGCTGGCGGCCAAGCTGCAGGAGGCCGGCTGGTCGAAGGCGGCCTGGCGGAACCTGACCGGCGGGATCGTCGCCCTGCACCGGGCGTACAAGGCGGCGTAGTCGTCCTGTCCGGTTCGGTGCTGCCCCGGGCGGGCACGGTGGCGGGAGCGGTGGGGGTGCGGGTGGTGGGGGCACGCTGGCGGGCGGGCGGTTTGGGCGGTGTGAGCGGAACTAGACTGCCGGAGACAAAAGCCGCCGTCCCCCGCCGCAGCTCCAGGAGTGTGTCCACGTGTCCGAGACCGCAGCCGATCTGACGAAGCCGGACAGCCCGGTGGAGAGCACGGCCGACGTCATCGTGGTCGGCGCGGGCCCGGCCGGTTCCACCACCGCGTACTACCTGGCGCAGGCCGGGCTGGACGTGCTGCTGCTGGAGAAGACCGCCTTCCCCCGGGAGAAGGTCTGCGGCGACGGCCTCACCCCGCGTGCCACCAAGCAGCTGGTGGACATGGGCATCGACGTCTCCACCGACAACGGCTGGCTGCACAACAAGGGCCTGCGCATCATCGGCGGCGGCGTCCGGCTGGAGCTCGACTGGCCGGAGCTGTCCTCCTTCCCTGACTACGGCCTGGTCCGCAAGCGCGCCGACTTCGACGAGCTGCTGGCCCGTCAGGCCGAGAAGGCCGGCGCGCGGCTCTACGAGCGCTGCAACGTCAGCGGGCCGGTCCTGGACGACCGCACCGGCCGGATCGTCGGCGTCACCGCCAAGCTGGGCGACGAGAAGCGGCCGGTCACCTTCCGGGCCCCGCTCGTGGTCGCCGCCGACGGCAACTCGACCCGGCTCTCGCTCGCCATGGGCCTGCACCGGCGCGAGGACCGTCCGATGGGCGTCGCCTACCGCACCTACTTCACCTCGCCGCGCCACGACGACGACTACCTGGAGTCCTGGCTGGAGCTGTGGGACACCCGCGACGGCCAGCGCAAGCTGCTGCCCGGCTACGGGTGGGTCTTCGGCATGGGCGACGGAACCTCCAACGTCGGCCTCGGCATCCTCAACTCCTCGCCGGCCTTCGGCGAGCTGGACTGGCGCGAGGTGCTCAAGGCCTGGTGCGCCGGCATGCCCGAGGAGTGGGGCTACACGCCCGACAACATGACCGAGCCCATCCGCGGCGCCGCACTGCCGATGGCCTTCAACCGGCAGCCGCACTACACCCGCGGCCTGCTGCTCGTCGGCGACGCGGGCGGCATGGTCAACCCGTTCAACGGCGAGGGCATCGCCTACGCGATGGAATCCGGCCAGATCGCCGCGGGCGTCATCGTGCAGGCCCTCGCCCGGGTCACCGACGGCGGCCGGGAGCGCGCTCTCCAGGCCTACCCGCGCACCCTCAAGGACGTGTACGGCGGTTACTACACGCTGGGCCGCGCCTTCGTGAAGCTCATCGGCAACCCGAAGGTCATGCAGATCGCCGCCCAGCGCGGCCTCACACACCCGATGCTGATGCGCTTCACCCTCAAGATGCTCGCCAACCTGACCGACCCGCAGGGCGGCGACGCGATGGACCGCGTCATCAACGGGCTCGCCAGGGTCGCGCCGAACTCCTAGGCGCTGTCCGGCCGGTCAGGTGACTGCCCCGTGTGACTGCCACGTGTGACTGCCCGGTGTTGTGACTGCCTTGCGCTCGGTCACTGTCCTGAGGGCGGGGCGGGGGGCGGGGGTGATCGCGGCAGCTCCTAGTTCGGGGCCGCTTCCGAGCCCTTCGCTGATTCCTTTTCCGCCGCTTCCTGCTGACGGTCCTCGTGGCCGTTGCGGGAGGCGGCGGAGCGCTGTTCGACGTAGGCCAGGCGGTCGGCGAAGACCCGGGCCGCGTCGGGGGTGAGCGTCCGCAGGGCGACGAGGGCGGAGAAGACGACGTCGCACAGCTCGTGCTGGACGTCCTCCCAGGTGTGCGTGACCCCCTTGCGCGGGTTCTGGCCGGTGGCGCCGATCACGGCCGCGCCGACCTCGCCCACCTCCTCGGAGAGCTTGAGGATCCGCAGCAGACGCTCCTCCTGGGGCGACTGCGTGCCCTGCTCGTCCAGCCAGGCGACCAGCTGGTCGACGCTCTCCCAGATGTGGCGGTCCATGCGCGGCGCTGCTCCCATGCGGTGTGGTTGGTGCTGCCACCGTACGGGAGCGGCGTGACGGGCGGTCGGCGGGCCGGAGCGGGCGGCCCGGGGCGGGTGGTCGGGGCACGTGGTCGGGGCAGGCGGTCGGGCTGGGCTCGGTCAGCGGGTGCTGATCTTCACCTGGCGGATGTTCACGGGGAGGTGGGGGAAGCCGTCGCCGGGGTTGTTCTGGTCGTCCTCGCCGCCGGCGGCGATCTTCTGCAGGACATCCAGACCGGCCGTGATCCGGCCGAACGGCGTGTAGGCGGGGGAGAGCTTGGTGTCCTTCCAGACGAAGAAGAACTGGCTGCCGTTGGTGTTCGGACCGGCGTTGGCCATGGCCACGGTGCCGGCCGGGTAGGTGGCGCCGGTCAGGTTCTCGTCCGGGAAGGAGTAGCCGGGGCCGCCGCTGCCCGTCCCGGTCGGGTCGCCGCACTGCAGGACGTAGATCCGCTGGGTGGTGAGGCGGTGGCAGTGGCTGCGGTCGAAGTAGTCGTGCTCGGCGAGGAAGCGGAACGAGAAGGTGGTGCAGGGCGCCTTGTCGGTCAGCGCCTCGAAGGTGATCGGGCCCTGGCTGGTCCGCAGCGTCGCGCGGTAGGGCTGGGCCGCCTTCTTGGCGTTGAAGACCGGAATGCCCTTGAAGTTGTCCGCCGGTACGGCCGGTGTGTAGGCGCAGCCGGCGGCGGGGGCGGCCGCCGCGCGGGCGGAGGTGTCCGCGACGGCGGTGCCGGTGCTCGCCACGAGCGGGATGGCGGTGGCGGCGGCGACCAGCGCCCACTGGGTGCGCTTCACGTGACGGGCCTTCCGGGGGGTGATGGACGGCTGGATTGTCATGGAGGCATCATCCACGGCCGGGTGGGGATGCGGTAGGGGTCGGGACGGCTGTGGTGCTCCGGGGCGTGAGCGGGTGATGGTCGGTCAGGTGCTCTCCTGGGGTTGGGAGTCTGGCGGTACGGGTGTTGTCGGTGCGGGTGTTGTCGGTGCGGCGGGGGCGGGCGGGATGGCGAGGGTGGGAGGGGCTTCTGGGGTGGAGGTGAAGAGTCCGGCGCGGGCGGCCAGGGCGGCGGCGTCGGCGGCCCGCTCGGCGGTGCGGGCGTCCAGCGGCTCGCCGGAGACGAACAGGCGGTAGTAGAGCGGGGCCGTGGCGGACCGGACCACCTCGGCGCCGTCCGTTCCGGTGGGCAGCTCGCCGCGGATGACGGCTCGTTCGGCCACCTCGGCGGCCTGTCGGTGGCGAGCCGCGAAGAAGGTGCGCAGGGCGGCCGCGCCGGTGTCGGAGCGCTGGGCGGCGGAGATCAGCGCGGTGGGTGTGGGGCCCAGTTCCGGGTCGGTGAAGACGGTGAACACCTCCCGGGCGATCAGGCGGAGGTCCTGCTGGAGGTCCCCGGTGTCGGGTAGGGGCCAGGGCTGGTCGGCGGAGGCGGTCAGGGCGTCCGCAACCAGGCCGTCCACGCCGCCCCACCGCCGGTAGAGGGTCGCCTTGTGGACGCCGGAGCGGCCGGCGACCGCCTCGACGGTGAGGCCGTCGTACCCCTTTTCGGTGACCTCGGCCAGCGTGGCGGCGACCACGTCCGCCCGGACCCGGGCGCTGCGGCCGCCCGGGCGGGGGGTGGGGGCGGGGGATGACTGCGGGGGGTGAATGGCTCCGGTCAAAGTCGACTCCAGTCGCATTAAGGCTTGCTGTGGGGTGGGGGTCGTGCCATGCTCATCATAATGCGACTCAAATCGCATTACGAGAGGAGCGTGCATGACCCCCACCGCCATCCCCGACCCCACCGTGCTCCACCCGCTCGCCGGCCACGACCGGGTCGTCCTGCTGCGCCCGCTCGTCACCGACCCGCGGATCGAGGTCGGCGAGTACACCTACTTCGACGACCCCGACGGTGCCACCCGCTTCGAGGAGCGCAACGTCCTCTACGCGTACGGCCCCGAGCGGCTGGTGATCGGGAGGTACTGCGCGATCGCCACCGGAACCCGCTTCCTGATGGCCGGAGCCGCCCACCCGGCCATCGGCGTCTCCACCTTCCCGTTCACGATGTTCGGCGGCAGCTGGACCGAGCGGACCCTCGACATCGTCACGGGCCTTCCCAGCCGGGGTGACACCGTGATCGGCAACGACGTCTGGTTCGGCTTCGGGGCCACCGTCCTTCCCGGCGTCCGGATCGGCGACGGCGCGATCATCGCGGCCGGAGCGATGGTCACCACCGACGTCGAGCCCTACACCATCGTCGGCGGCAACCCCGCCCGCCCGATCCGCCGCCGCTTCGGCGACGCCGACATCGAGCGGCTGCTCCGCGCGGCCTGGTGGGACTGGCCGGTCGAGCTCGTCACCGAGCACATCCGCGCCGTCATGTCCGGCACCCCGGCCGACATCGAGGCGATCGCGGAGGCGAACGGCCTGCTCGCCTCCTGACCATCCGGTGTCCGGACGGGCATTGATCGCCGGCGCTCCGGTGCGCGAAGATGGCGCCTCCTCGCTCCGCCATCCACACCCTGCCCCACGCTCTGCTCCGCACCGTCCACCGCTGGGCCTTGCGCCCGGCCGCTGGGTCCGTCCGACGCCGTACGGGACTCGCGCCCGCCGGTTCCGTTCGCTCGGAGGGATCCTCCTCATGCCTGCCTCCCTGTCCAAGGGCCCGTCCTCCTCGGCCCTTCGCGATCTTCCGGTGCTGCTCGTGGCGGTGGTGTGGGGGTCGAGCTTTCTTGCCGTCCAGCGGGTGGCCGAGCCCGGGACGGTCGTGCCGATGCTCGTGCTGCGGTTCGGGCTGGTGCTGCCGCTGCTCGGCGTGGTCGCCTGGCGGGCCCTGCGAAGGTTGAGCCGCGCCGAATGGCTCGGCGGCGCCGCCCTCGGGCTGGTGCTCAGCGGGATCTTCCTGCTGGAGACCTACGGCGCCGTGCACACCTCCGCGACCAATGCCGGGCTGATCATCAGTCTCGCGATGGTGCTCACCCCGCTCGGCGAGAGCGCTCTCGGCCGGACCGCGCCGCCGCGGGCCTTCCTGGCGGCTGCCGGGCTGGCCGTCCTCGGTGTCGCCCTGCTCACCGGCGACGGCGGGCTGCGGCCTCCCACCCTCGGCGACCTGCTGGTGCTGGGAGCCGCCCTGGTCCGTTCCGGGTACGTCCTCGCGATGGCCCGGACCCGGGCCGTGCGCGACACCGACATGCTCGCCGTGACCTGGGTCCAACTCGCCACCGCAACCGTGGTCTTCTCCGTCGTCGCACTGTCCGTCGGGCCGGCACCGTGGACGGTCGCCCGCTCGTACGGTCTCGGCCAGTGGGCCTGGCTGCTGCATCTGTCCCTGTTCTGCACGCTGTTCGCCTTCTTCGTCCAGATGTGGGCCGTCCGGGCCACTTCACCCTCCCGGGTGAGCCTGCTGCTCGGCACCGAACCGCTGTGGGCCGCCGTCTTCGGCATCACCCTGGCCGGGAACCGGATGGGTCCGCTCGCCCTGCTCGGCGGAGCCCTGGTGCTGGTCGCGACCGAGTGGGGTCGTCGTACTGCCCCCGCGCCGCGCCCCGCCGAGGCCGCGGCGGTCGCCGAGCCGGTCGCTGAGCCGGGCGCCGAAGCGACCGCCGGGACGGATGCCGGGGACCGGGGGCCGAGGCCGGAGCCGGCGACGACGTGAGCCGCCGCGGTGCTCACCGGCGCCCCAGGGTGCGACGGGCGTAGTCGACGGTGACCGCGCCGAGCAGCGGGCCCCAGACCACCAGGGGCAGGTAGGCGAGGGTCATCACCAGCATGGCGACGCCGTGCGGGGAATCCGGCTCTGCCATGTTCCGCGCCCAGCCGCCGAAGAGCCCGAACATGCCGAGAGTGGTGATGATCAGCGAGCCCAGTGCGGCCGGGACGATCGCGGCGAGGGGGCGGACCCGTCGGCCGCCGATCAGCGGGATCCAGCGCGGTGCCACCTCGCCCCAGGGCCGGACCAGGCCGAGGGTCAGGAAGGCCAGCGCCTCGGCCAGGGCGCTCAGCACCACGCAGTAGACGGTGCCCCAACCCGGCTGGTGCGCGTCGTACGCCGCGGCCGTCGCGCCGGTGAAGCCGACCGGGACACCGAAGCCGAAGACGATCCGCCACAACCCCGAGGGCACAGTGGTGAGGACGGCGGCCTTGGCGGCGATCTCGGCCCAGCGGCGGGCGGGCGGCACGGCCGGGACGACGGGGGTGGACGGGGTGGCTGCGGAGGCCCGGTGGGCGCTGCCGCGAGTGTTGAGCATGAGCTTCGACATGGTGGTGCTCTCCCTTCGGTCCGGCCTCCTCGGCCGGTGCGATGACTCAAGACTGGACGCCCACCGAGGGTTCGCGGCAGCTGCCGATCGGGCTGTTCCACCTGTTCAACCGGCCTTTGAAATATGCCGATCGGCACAAGCGCACCGTCCGGACCGCGTCGTAATGTGACGGCAGTCGAAGAGAGGCGGTGACGATGAATCAGCTCCTGTCCCTGGTTGTCCTGGTCCTGCTGCTGCCGGCCTGGGCGGTCCGCGGGCGGCACGGGTCGGCGGCCGTGACGACCGCGCTCGGCGCGGCGTCGGTGGTGGTCTCGGTCGCCGTCTGGTGCACCGGCCGCTGGGCGGAGCAGGATCGCTTGCCCGGGGCGGTCGGGCTCGTCGAGGTGGCCGCGCTGCTGCTGGCGGTGGTCCTGAGCCTGCGAGCCGAGGACGGCCCGCGGTGCGCGGCGGCGGCGTGGACGGCGTGCGGGGCGGTCGCGCTCTGGCCGTCCCGCTTCCTGGTCATCGAAGGACCGGCGGACTCGCTCACGCTCTTCGGCTTCGGATCGATGCTGTCCCTGCCGGCGGTGCTGATCGGGCTCTACCTGCGGGGCCTGGACGACGGCCGGGCCCGCGCGGTGGCCGAGGCCAAGCGGGCTCAGCGGCTCGAACTGGCCCACGACCTGCACGACTTCGTGGCGCACGACGTCAGCGGCATGGTCGCCCAGGCCCAGGCGGGGGCGTACCTGGCCGGGATCGACCCGGCGCGGGCGGCCGAGATGTTCGAGCGGATAGAGCAAGCCGGGCAGCGGGCGCTGGCCTCGCTGGACCGCACGGTGCAGCTGCTGCGCAGCGAGGAGGGCGGCGGTCGCAGCCCGCAGCCCGGTCTCGCAGAACTCGCTCAAGTCGCCGAGCAGTTCACCGCCGCGGGCGGCACCGAAGTCCGGCTGGAGCTACCGGAAGGGCCGGTGCCGCGCGAGGTGGAGGGCACCGTCCACCGGATCGTGGTGGAGTCCCTGACCAACGTCCGGCGGCACGCTCCGACTGCGCGGAGGGTGGAGATCCGGGCACGCCGCAGCGGCGGGTGGCTGGAGTTGAGCGTGACCAACGACGGTGGGGCGCCGGCTCCGGGAGGGCGTCCTCGCACGGGCGGCGGAAGCGGGCTCCCGGGGCTGGCGGCCCGGGCGGAGGCGCTCGGCGGCTCGTTGGAAGCCGGCCCGTACCAGCGGGAGGCCTGGCGGGTGACGGCCATGCTGCCGTTGGACGCAGCCGCCGAGGGGCTGGAACGAGCGCAAGCGCCGGGACGAGCGCAAGGGCTGGAACGATCGCAAGGGCCGACACGGGTCGGCACGGGGGAGGTGCGGGGATGAGCAGTGGTTCGGGGCCGGTCCGGATCCTGATCGCGGACGACCAGGCGGACGTCCGCAGCGCGTTCCGGATGATCCTGGACGCCCAGCCGGACATGACGGTGGTCGCGGAGACGGCGGACGGCGCCGCGGCGGTGGAGGAGGCCAGGAGGCTGCGGCCGGACGTGGTGCTCGCGGACATCCGGATGCCGAAGCTCGACGGTCTGGAGGTCACCCGGCAACTGGCCGGTCAGCACAAGGTGATCGTGGTGACCACCTTCGATCTGGACGAGTACGTACACACGGCGCTGCGGCACGGTGCGGCGGGGTTCCTGCTGAAGCGCTCGGGGCCGGCGCTGCTGATCGAGGCGGTCCGGGCGGCGATGGCCGGGGACGCGTTGATCAGTCCGCAGGTCACCGTACGGCTCCTGCGGCACATGGCGATTCCCGGAGCGGGGCCGAGGTCGGGGCCGAGGTCGACGCCGAATTCGACGTCGAAGCCGGGGCCGGGCTCCGGGGCGGGGGCGCCGGGGCCGCTGACAACCGGCCCGGTGGAGGAACTGACCGGGAGGGAAAGGGAGATTGCCGAGCGGGTGGCGAACGGCGCGACCAACGCAGAGATCGGCGCCGGGCTGTTCATCTCACCGGGAACGGTGAAGAACCACCTCGCCAGCATCCAACGAAAGCTCGGTGCCCGTAACCGGGTGGGCATCGCGGCCTGGGTGTGGGAGCAGGCGGCCGGCGGAGGCCGGTAGCCGGACCCCGGCGCTCGCAGCGCGAGACGAGGGGCAGCCCCGCGGGCCCGGGCGACAGCGACAACGACAGCGACAACGACAGCGACGGGAACCCCGCCCGACCCCGAGCTCGCGCGCTTGTGAACGAAAGGTCAAGCGAGCGTTCGGGCCGTGCCACTCCTGCGAGTGAGTCGCTATAACACGTCAACCTGGCGCCTCGAAATTTGCTTCGGCCGACGCATAGTTGATATAGGAACACGCCCCTGACCAGCTGCTTCAGAAGTAAATGCGACTGCTTGTGACCATTTGACTTCTTTGCGTTGGCGCATCTGGGCATGTTCACATTCGTCACCATTCACATGGTGTCGTAGATCACAAAGGTGGCCGTGAACTGCGTGTCGCAGATCACAAGCCGACGGGCATAGGATGCGCTCGTTCCAGGCTTTGTGAACTGCCTCACATGAGGTGGATCTCGGGAACTGGAACGCGGGTTCACCGCAGTGTGACCCGTCGGTTCCGATCTGCAGTCAAGGACGACTGGACGGAGGGAGCGGGGGCTATGAATGCCTACGCGCCGATCCTCGTACTCGGTGCCATCGCGGCGGCGTTCGCGGTCGGCTCCGTCGTGATGGCCTCACTCACCGGCCCCAAGCGCTACAACCGGGCCAAGTTGGAGGCGTACGAGTGCGGCATCGAGCCGACCCCGCAGCCCGTGGGCGGCGGTCGGTTCCCGATCAAGTACTACCTGACGGCGATGCTCTTCATCGTCTTCGACATCGAGATCGTCTTCCTCTACCCCTGGGCGGTGACCTTCGACGCCCTAGGGATCTTCGGGCTGGTCGAGATGCTGCTCTTCATCGCCACCGTCTTCGTCGCCTACGCCTACGTGTGGCGTCGCGGCGGCTTGGAGTGGGACTGAACCCGGGGTAGGGCCTGAGCCCGGACGAGGGGTGGACGCCGACCTTGTGAACCGGCGGACAAGCCCCGACGGGCAGGACGTACCAGAGGACTTGAGGGCATTGAGAGGGATCTGATGGGAATCGAGGAGAAGCTGCCGAGCGGCTTTCTGCTCACGACCGTGGAGACGGCCGCCGGCTGGGTGCGCAAGGCGTCACTCTTCCCGGCCACTTTCGGTCTGGCCTGCTGCGCGATCGAGATGATGACCACCGGCGCCGGGCGTTACGACCTGGCCCGGTTCGGCATGGAGGTCTTCCGGGGCTCCCCCCGGCAGGCCGACCTCATGATCGTGGCGGGCCGGGTGAGCCAGAAGATGGCCCCGGTGCTGCGCCAGGTGTACGACCAGATGGCCAACCCCAAGTGGGTCATCTCGATGGGTGTCTGCGCCTCCTCCGGCGGGATGTTCAACAACTACGCGATCGTGCAGGGCGTCGACCACATCGTCCCGGTGGACATCTACCTGCCCGGCTGCCCGCCCCGCCCGGAGATGCTGATGGACGCCATCCTGAAGCTGCACGACAAGATCCAGCACGAGCCGCTGGGCGTGAACCGGCGCCGGGCCGAGGAGCTCGGCGAGGCGCTCGCCCTCCAGGCCACCCCGATCAGCGAGATGCGGGGGCAGCTGCGATGAACGAGCAGGTCCCCGAGACCCGCCGCGAGCGGCCGGTCCGCGAGATCCCGGTCGAGGTGGTCGACCGCCGCCAGGGCATGTTCGGTGCCAAGGGCAGCGGTGACACCTCCGGCTTCGGCGGCCTGGCCGCCCCGGTGGTGCTGCCCGGTCCGAGCGAACGCCCGTACGGCGGCTGGTTCGACGAGGTCGCCGACGAGCTGGAGGGTGCCCTGGAGGAGCAGGGCCTGGAGCCGGCCGAGGTGATCGAGAAGACGGTGGTCGACCGCGACGAGCTGACCTTCCAGGTCGACCGCGGGCACCTGCTGCAGACCGTCCGCATCCTGCGGGACGACCCGGCGCTGCGCTTCGAGCTGTGCCTGGGCGTGAGCGGCGTGCACTACCCCGGCGACAAGGGCCGCGAGTTGCACGCGGTCTACCACCTGCGCTCGATCACCCACGGCCGGCTGATCCGGCTGGAGGTCACCGCGCCGGACGCCGACCCGCGCGTCCCCTCGGTGGTGAGCGTCTACCCGACCAACGACTGGCACGAGCGCGAGGCCTACGACTTCTTCGGCCTGGTCTTCGAGGGCCATCCGGCGCTCACCCGGATCATGATGCCGGACGACTGGCTGGGCCACCCGCAGCGCAAGGACTACCCGCTCGGCGGCATCCCCGTCGAGTACAAGGGCGCCCAGATCCCGGCTCCCGACCAGCGGAGGTCGTACAGCTGATGGACACTCAGCACTACGCAAGCACCGGCGGACCAGCCTCGGAGGCGGAGGCCCGCGACACCACCGAGGGCCGGGTCTTCACCGTCACCGGCGGCGACTGGGGCGAGGTGGTCGAGGCGGTCGGCCGGGCCGACGACGAGCGCATCATCGTCAACATGGGCCCCCAGCACCCGTCCACCCACGGTGTGCTGCGGCTGATCCTGGAGATCGACGGCGAGACGGTGAAGGAGGCCCGCTGCGGCATCGGCTACCTCCACACCGGCATCGAGAAGAACATGGAGTTCCGCAACTGGGTCCAGGGCACCACCTTCGTGACCCGCATGGACTACCTGACGCCGCTGTTCAACGAGGCCGCCTACTGCCTGGCGGTCGAGAAGCTGCTCGGCATCACCGACGACATCCCGGACCGGGCCAGCGTCATCCGGGTGATGATGATGGAGCTCAACCGGATCGCCTCGCACCTGGTCTGCCTGGCCACCGGCGGCATGGAGATCGGCTCCACCACCCTGATGATCTACGGCTTCCGGGACCGCGAGCTGATCCTGGACGTCTTCGAGCTGGTCACCGGCCTGCGCATGAACCACGCGTACGTGCGCCCGGGCGGCCTCGCCCAGGACCTGCCGCCCGGTGCCGTCGACCAGATCCGCGAGGCGATCAAGGTCTTCCGCTCCCGGATGCACGAGTACGACAAACTCGCCACCGGGAACCCGGTGTTCAAGGCCCGCCTGGTCGACGTCGGCTTCCTGGACCTGCCCGGCTGCCTGGCCCTCGGCGCCACCGGCCCGATCCTGCGCGCCACCGGCCTGCCGCACGACCTGCGCAAGACCGATCCGTACTGCGGCTACGAGGACTACGACTTCGAGGTCGCGATCGCCGACAGCGCCGACTCCTACGGCCGTTTCCTGATCCGCCTGGAGGAGATGAAGCAGTCGCTGCGGATCGTCGAGCAGTGCCTGGACCGGCTGCGTCCGGGCCCGGTCATGGTGGCCGACAAGAAGATCGCCTGGCCCGCCCAACTGTCCGTCGGCCCGGACGGGATGGGCAACTCGCTCGACCACATCCGCAAGATCATGGGCACCTCGATGGAGGCCCTGATCCACCACTTCAAGCTGGTCACCGAGGGCTTCCGCGTCCCGGTCGGCCAGGTGTACACGGCGGTCGAGTCGCCGAAGGGCGAGCTGGGCGTGCACGTGGTCAGCGACGGCGGGACGCGCCCGTACCGGGTCCACTTCCGGGATCCGTCGTTCACCAATCTGCAGACGATGGCAGCGATGTGCGAGGGCGGCCAGGTGGCCGACGTGATCGTCGCGGTGGCCGGGATCGACCCGGTGATGGGAGGCGTGGACCGGTGACCAACGTCGAACTCGGACTGCCGGCACTGCCGGCCGCACCCTACCCCGAGGAGGTGCACGCCCGGCTGGCCGCCGACGCCGCCGAGCTGATCGCCCGCTACCCGCAGCCCCGTTCGGCGCTGCTGCCGCTGCTGCACCTGGTGCAGGCCGAGGAGGGCTTCGTCAGCCCGACCGGGATCCGCTTCTGCGCGGAGCAGTTGGAGCTGACCACCGCCGAGGTCACCGCCGTCGCCACCTTCTACACCATGTACCGGCGCCGACCGGCCGGGAAGTACCACGTCGGGGTCTGCACCAACACCCTGTGCGCGGTGCTCGGCGGCGACCAGATCTTCGCGGAGCTCCAGGAGCACCTGGAGCTCGGCAACAACGAGACCACCGAGGACGGTGGGATCTCGATCGAGCACATCGAGTGCAACGCGGCCTGCGACTACGCGCCCGTGGTGATGGTCAACTGGGAGTTCTTCGACAACCAGACCCCGGAGAGCGCCCGGCAGCTGGTCGACGACCTGCGCGCGGGCCGCGAGGTCCGGCCCACCCGGGGCGCCCGGCTGTGCGGCTTCAAGGAGACCGCCCGGATCCTGGCCGGCTTCCCGGACGAGCGCCCGGGCGCCAACGACGAGTCCGGCGCCGGTGGCGCGCCCTCCCTGGCCGGCCTGCGCCTGGCCCGCGGCGAGGCCCTGCCCGGCACCGCCGGCACCAGGGTGGTCGCGCCCCGCCACGAACCGCCGCGCCACGAGGGCGACGGCCCGGAAGGGAGCGAGGCGTGATGACCTCCGCCGAGCCGGCCGAGAAGCTGCTCACCCCCGTCCTGTCCGACTCCTGGGACGACAGCCGCCCCTGGACGCTGGACACCTACCGCCGCCACCACGGCTACGAGGGCCTGAAGGCGGCCCTCGCCATGCCCCCGGACGACGTGATCGCGCTGGTCAAGGACGCCGGCCTGCGCGGCCGCGGCGGTGCCGGCTTCCCCACCGGCATGAAGTGGCAGTTCATCCCGCAGAACGACGGCAAGCCGCACTACCTGGTGGTCAACGCGGACGAGTCCGAGCCGGGCACCTGCAAGGACATCCCGCTGCTGTTCGCCAACCCGCACTCGCTGATCGAGGGCATGGTGATCGCCTCCTACGCGATCCGCTGCGACCACGCGTTCATCTACCTGCGCGGCGAGGTCGTCCCGGTGCTGCGCCGGCTGCACGCGGCCGTCGCCGAGGCGTACCGGGCGGGCCTGCTCGGCCGGAACATCCTCGGCTCCGGCGTCGACCTCGACATCACCGTGCACGCCGGCGCCGGCGCGTACATCTGCGGTGAGGAGACGGCGCTGCTGGACTCGCTGGAGGGCCGCCGCGGCCAGCCCCGGCTGCGGCCCCCGTTCCCGGCGATCGCCGGCCTGTACGCCTGCCCGACGGTGGTCAACAACGTCGAGTCGATCGCCTCGGTGCCGCCGATCCTGGCCCGCGGCAAGGAGTGGTTCAAGGGCCTGGGCACCGAGAAGTCGCCCGGTTTCACGCTCTACTCGCTCTCCGGCCACGTCACCAACCCGGGGCAGTACGAGGCCCCGCTGGGCGTGACGCTGCGCCAGCTGCTCGACCTCAGCGGCGGTGTCCGCGCCGGGCACCGGCTGAAGTTCTGGACGCCGGGCGGCTCCTCCACCCCGATGTTCACCGACGAGCACCTCGACGTCCCGCTGGACTACGAGGGCGTCGGCGCGGCCGGTTCGATGCTGGGCACCAAGGCGCTGCAGGTCTTCGACGAGACCACCTGCGTGGTGCGGGCCGTCACCCGGTGGACGGAGTTCTACGCCCACGAGTCCTGCGGCAAGTGCACCCCGTGCCGCGAGGGCACCTACTGGCTGGTCCAGCTGCTCCGGCGGATCGAGGCCGGCGAGGGCGTCGAGGGGGACCTGGAGAAGCTCCTCGACATCGCCGACAACATCAACGGCAAGTCCTTCTGCGCGCTGGGCGACGGTGCGGCGAGCCCGATCGTCTCCTCCCTCCAGCACTTCCGTGCCGAGTACGAGCAGCACCTGGCCGAGCGCCGCTGCCCGTTCGACCCGGCCGCCTCCACCGTCTGGGCCGACGGCCCCCGCCCCGGCCACCAGTCCGCCACCGAAAGGGAGGTGCACGCGTGACGATCACAGAGCCATCCACCTCCACCGGCGACACGGGCGACAAGCCCGCGGTCGAACTGGTCACGCTCACCATCGACGGCGTCGAAGTGCAGGTCCCCAAGGGGACGTTGGTGATCCGGGCGGCCGAGACCATCGGCACCCAGATCCCGCGCTTCTGCGACCACCCGCTGCTCGACCCGGCCGGCGCCTGCCGGCAGTGCATCGTCGAGGTCGAGGGCCAGCGCAAGCCGGTCGCCTCCTGCACCATCCCGGTGGTCGAGGGCATGGTGGTGCGCACCCAGCTCAGCTCGCCGGTGGCGGAGAAGGCGCAGCGCGGCGTGATGGAGCTGCTGCTGATCAACCACCCGCTGGACTGCCCGGTCTGCGACAAGGGCGGTGAGTGCCCGCTACAGAACCAGGCGATGTCCAACGGCGCCGCCGACTCCCGCTTCGAGGGCATGAAGCGCACTTACGAGAAGCCGGTGCCGATCAGCAGCCAGGTGCTGCTGGACCGGGAGCGCTGCGTGCTGTGCGCCCGCTGCACCCGCTTCTCGCAGCAGATCGCCGGGGATCCGTTCATCGATCTGGTGGAGCGAGGGGCGCTGCAGCAGGTCGGCATCGGCGAGGGCGACGACTTCGCGTCGTACTTCTCCGGGAACACCATCCAGATCTGCCCGGTGGGCGCGCTGACCTCGGCGGCCTACCGGTTCCGCTCGCGCCCCTTCGACCTGGTCTCCTCGCCGAGCGTGTGCGAGCACTGCTCGGCGGGCTGCGCGCAGCGCACCGACCACCGGCGCGGCAAGGTGCTGCGCCGGCTGGCCGGCGAGGACCCGGCGGTGAACGAGGAGTGGAACTGCGACAAGGGCCGCTTCGCCTTCCGCTACGCCCAGCAGCGGGACCGGCTGACCACCCCGCTGGTGCGGGTGGACGGCGAGCTGGTGCCGGCCTCCTGGCCGGAGGCGCTGGCCCGGGCCGCCGACGGGCTGCGCGGGGCGCGGACGGGCGTGCTGGCCGGCGGCCGGGTGACGGTCGAGGACGCGTACGCGTACGGGAAGTTCGCCCGGGTGGTGCTGGGCACCAACGACGTGGATTTCCGGGCCCGCCCGCACAGCGGCGAGGAGGCGGACTTCCTGGCCGCGGCGGTCGCCGGGCGCGGGGTGGACGTGGACGGCTCGGGCGTGACGTACGAGCGGCTGGAGCAGGCGCCGGCGGTGCTGCTGGCGGGCCTGGAGCCGGAGGAGGAGTCGCCGATCGTCTTCCTGCGGTTGCGCAAGGCGGTCCGCGGCCGCGGCCAGAAGGTGTTCTCGGTGGCCGCGTTCGGCTCCCGGGGCCTGGCCAAGCTGCGTGGGTCGCTGCTGCCGGCCGCGGCGGGCACCGAGCCGGAGTGGTTCGCGGCGCTCGCGGCGGACGAGCCGCTGAACGACGAGGCGGGCCGGGCGGCGGAACTGCTGCGCGCGCCGGGATCGGTGATCCTGGCGGGCGAGCGGCTGGCCGCCGTGCCGGGCGCGCTGACGGCGGTGCTGCGGCTGGCGCACGCGACCGGTGCCCGGCTGGCGTGGGTGCCGCGCCGGGCGGGTGAGCGCGGGGCGGTCGAGGCGGGCGCGCTGCCGGGCCTGCTGCCGGGTGGCCGTCCGGTGGCCGCCGCGGCGGCGCGGGCGGAGGCGGCCGAGGCGTGGGGCGTGGCGGAGCTGCCGTCCCGGCCGGGGCGGGACACCGACGGGATCCTGGTCGCGGCCGCGCAGGGCGAGTTGGACGCTCTGCTGGTCGGCGGCGTGGACCCGGACGACCTGCCGGATCCGGCGCTGGCCGACGAGGCGCTGGCGGCGGTGCCGTTCGTGGTGTCGTTGGAGCTACGGCCCTCCGCGGTGACGGCGCGCGCGGACGTGGTGCTGCCGGTGGCGGCGGTGGCGGAGAAGGCCGGCACCTTCCTGGACTGGGAGGGCCGGGTGCGGATGTTCGAGGCGGCGCTCAAGCCGGACCAGCAGATGGGCCGGCACCTGCAGTCGGACTCGCGGGTGCTGACCATGCTGGCGGACGCGCTGGGCCACCGGCTGGGCCTGCCGGACGTCCGGGCGGCGCGGCTGGAGCTGGACGCCTTCGCCCCGTGGGAGGGCGACCGGCCGGCCGCCCCGGCGGCGCACGCCGGCGTGCTGCCCCGGCCGGCCACCGGCCAGGCGGTGCTGGCGGGTTGGCGCCAGCTGCTGGACAACGGGGTGCTGCAGCAGGGCGATCCGCACCTGGCGGGCACCCGGCACGAGGCGGTGGCCCGGATCTCCGCCGAGACGGCGAAGGAGATCGGCGCCGAGGCGGCGGCCGCGCTGCGGCTGACCGGCCCGGCCGGTTCGCTGACCCTGCCGCTGGAGGTCACCGACTCGATCCCGGACCGTACGGTCTGGATCCCGCTCAACTCCACGCCCGGCGGCGCCCACCGCGCGCTCGGCACCACCGTCGGCCACCTGGTCACGATCGCCGCTGCCGAGGCCGAGCCGGCGGCGCAGGCCCCGGCCGGGGCGGCCGCGGGCGAAGGGGAGGACCGATGATGACTCCGCAGCCGTACGAGACGCTCCACTTCTTCGGCCAGGACCCGTGGTGGCTGGTCCTGCTGAAGGCGGTGTTCTGCTTCGCCTTCCTGCTCCTGACGGTGCTGATCGCGATCGTCTGGGAGCGCAAGGTGGTGGCCTGGATGCAGTTGCGCATCGGGCCGAACCGGCACGGGCCGTGGGGCCTGCTGCAGTCGCTGGCCGACGGCGTGAAGCTGGCGCTGAAGGAAGACCTGGTGGTCAAGGGTTCGGACAAGGCCGTCTACATCCTGGCCCCGATCGTCTGCGCCATCCCGGCGTTCATGGCCTTCGCGGTGATCCCGTTCGGTCCGGCGGGCAACGAGGTGTCGGTCTTCGGCACCCGGACGCCGCTGCAGCTGACCGACTTCCCGGTGGCGCTGCTGTACGTCCTGGCGACGGCCTCGGTGGGCATCTACGGCATCGTGCTGGCCGGGTGGTCATCCGGGTCGACCTACCCGCTGCTGGGCGGGCTGCGCTCCTCCGCGCAGATGATCAGCTACGAGATCGCGATGGGCCTGTCGTTCGCGGCGGTGTTCATCTACTCGGGCTCGATGTCGACTTCGGAGATCGTGGCGCACCAGCAGCCGACCTGGTTCGCGGCGCTGCTGCCGGTGTCCTTCATCGTCTACGTCATCTCGATGGTGGGGGAGACCAACCGGGCGCCGTTCGACCTGCCGGAGGCCGAGGGCGAGCTGGTCGGCGGCTTCAACACCGAGTACTCCTCGCTGAAGTTCGCGATGTTCATGCTGGCCGAGTACGTGAACATGGTGACGGTCTCGGCGGTGGCCTCGACCCTCTTCCTGGGCGGCTGGCGGGCCCCGTGGCCGGTGTCGACCTTCTGGGAGGGCGCCAACCACGGCTGGTGGCCGATGCTGTGGATCACGTTGAAGATCCAGCTGCTGCTGTTCCTCTTCATCTGGCTGCGCGGCACGCTGCCCCGGTTCCGCTACGACCAGTTCATGAAGCTGGGCTGGAAGGTGCTGATCCCGGTCTCGCTGGTGTGGCTGGTGCTGATCGCGAGCGTGCGGGCGCTGCGCAACGAGGGCTACGGCTTCGGCGAGGTGGTCCTGTACGTGGGCGCCCCGGTCGGGGCGGTGCTGCTGCTGGCGCTGGTGTGGGACTTCCTGAGGAAGCAGCCCGAGGCCGAGGAGGCCCCGCCCGGGCGGGAGTTCGATCCGATGGCGGGCGGCTACCCCGTCCCGCCGCTGCCCGGCCAGGAGCTTCCGCCGGTGCCCCGCAGGCGCAGCCGCGCCCCGAAGCAACTCCAGGACGCCCTCAACGGGGCCGACCATTCCGAAGGGAGCTGAACCGAGATGTCGTCTGACCAGTCTGACCAGTCTGATCAGTCCGACCGGCCCGTCCGTACGGAGAACAGGGACCGTACGGACCGGCCCGAGCGGGCCGACCGGCCGTCGATCCTCGGCCCGGCCGCCGGCTTCGGCGTGACCTTCAAGGCCATGTTCAAGAAGCGGCTCACCGAGCAGTACCCGGAGCAGAAGAAGCCCACCGCTCCGCGCTTCCACGGCCGCCACCAGCTGAACCGGCACCCGGACGGCCTGGAGAAGTGCATCGGCTGCGAGCTGTGCGCGTGGGCCTGCCCGGCCGACGCGATCTACGTGGAGGGCGCGGACAACCGGGACGAGGAGCGCTACTCGCCGGGCGAGCGCTACGGCGCGGTGTACCAGATCAACTACGCCCGCTGCATCCTGTGCGGGCTGTGCATCGAGGCTTGCCCGACCCGGGCGCTGACCATGACCAACGAGTACGAGCTGGCCGACTCCTCCCGCCGGGACCTGATCTTCACCAAGGAGCAGCTGCTGGTGGGCCTCTCCGAGGAGATGGTCGACACCCCGCACGCGATCTTCCCGGGCGCCGACGAGGGCGCGTACTACCGGGGCGAGATCACCGCGGCGGCGCCGGGGACGGTCCAGCAGGAGCGCACCGACCGGGACAAGGAGGTGCAGCAGTGACGGGCCTCCTCGAAGGCGGCAGGAGCCTCGCCGCGACCGGGACGACCTCCACTGGTGAGGCCGTCCAGTTCTGGGTGCTCGCGGTGGTCGCGGTCGGCGGCGCGCTCGGCATGCTGCTGATGAAGAAGGCCGTGCACAGCGCGCTGTGCCTGGCGGCCACCATGCTGGCGCTGGCGGTCTGTTACATGGCCCAGGGCGCGGTGTTCCTGGGCGTGGTGCAGATCGTGGTGTACACCGGCGCGATCATGATGCTCTTCCTCTTCGTGGTGATGCTGGTCGGCGTCACCACCGAGGACTCCCTCAAGGAGCAGCTGAAGGGCCAGCGGATCGCCGCGGTGCTGTGCGGGCTGGGCTTCGGCGTGCTGCTGATCACCGGGATCGCCAACGCGAAGCTGGACCACTTCACCGGGCTGTCCGAGGCGAACGCCGAGGGCAACGTACCGGGCCTGGCCCGGCTGATCTTCACCCGGTACGTGTGGGCCTTCGAGGTCACCGGCGCGCTGCTGATCACCGCGGCGATCGGGGCGATGGTGCTGACCCACCGCGAGCACGTGAAGGCGCCGAAGACGCAGCGCGAGCTGGCGGCGCAGCGGGTCAAGGACAACATCCAGCTGCCGCCGCTGCCGGCGCCGGGCGTGTACGCGCGGCACAACGCGGTGGACGTGCCGGGCCTGCTGCCGGACGGCACGATCGCCGAGGATTCGGTGATGGCGACGCTGCGCGAGCGCGGTCAGGTCCGGGACGTCAGCCAGGCGATGCTGCAGCGGATGGCGGAGCTGGAGAACGCGACGGCGGACTGGCTGGGCCGGCCGTCCTCCGAGCGGCCGGCGGTGACCGGTCCGCGCAGGTCGCTGGAGCCGGTGCCCAACCGCGAGGCCAACCGCGAGGCCAACCGAGAAACGAGCCGCGAGGCGAACCAAGCGGCGAACCACGGCGAAAACCACGGGACGAACCACCCGGCGGCCGGCGAGGAGGGCACGGAGTGAACCCGGTCAACTACCTCTACCTGTCGGCCCTGTTGTTCACCATCGGTGCGTCCGGGGTGCTGATCCGGCGCAACGCGATCGTGCTGTTCATGTGCGTGGAGCTGATGCTGAACGCCTCGAACCTCGCGCTGGTGACCTTCTCGCGGATGCACGGGACCTTGGACGGCCAGATCATCGCGTTCTTCACGATGGTGGTCGCGGCGGCCGAGGTCGTGGTCGGCCTCGCCATCATCGTCTCCATCTTCCGGACCAGGCACTCCGCTTCGGTCGACGACAGCAACCTGATGAAGCTGTAGGCGGAGGACCTTCGGTGAACTCTCTCATTCCGCTGCTGGTGGCGGCTCCACTGGCCGGCGCCGCCCTGCTGCTGCTCGGCGGCCGGGCGCTGGACCGCTTCGGCCACTGGCTGGCCACCGCCCTCGCGGCGCTCTCGTTCGGCTTCGGCCTGGCGCTGTTCTCGGACATGCTCGGCCGTGACGCCGAGCACCGGGTGGTCACCAAGCACCTGTTCAGCTGGATCCCGGTGAACGGCTTCCAGGCCGACTTCACCTTCCGGCTCGACCAGCTCTCGATGACCTTCGTCCTGCTGATCACCGGCGTCGGCACGCTGATCCACCTCTACTCGGTCGGCTACATGGCGCACGACGAGCGCCGCTGCCGCTTCTTCGCGTACCTGAACCTGTTCCTGGCCGCCATGCTGCTGCTGGTGGTCGCCGACAACTACCTGCTGCTGTACTTCGGTTGGGAGGGCGTGGGCCTGGCCTCGTACCTCCTGATCGGCTTCTGGCAGCACAAGCCGAGCGCGGCGACGGCGGCGAAGAAGGCGTTCATCGTCAACCGGGTCGGCGACATGGGCCTGTCCATCGCGATCATGCTGATGTTCGCGGAGTTCGGCTCCTTCGCCTTCGGGCCGGTCTTCGACGGCGCCCACCAGGCGAGCGAGGGCAAGCTGACGGCGATCGGCCTGATGCTGCTGCTGGCGGCCTGCGGCAAGTCGGCGCAGGTGCCGCTGCAGTCCTGGCTCGGGGACGCCATGGAGGGCCCGACCCCGGTGTCGGCGCTGATCCACGCGGCGACCATGGTGACGGCGGGCGTCTACCTGATCACCCGTTCCTCGGCGATCTTCGACCTGGCGCCGGACGCGCAGACCGCCGTGGTGGTGGTCGGCGCGGTCACGCTGCTGTTCGGTGCGATCGTCGGTTGCGCCAAGGACGACATCAAGAAGGCGCTGGCCGGCTCGACGATGTCGCAGATCGGCTACATGGTGCTGGCGGCCGGGCTCGGCCCGATCGGCTACGCCTTCGCGATCATGCACCTGGTGACCCACGGCTTCTTCAAGGCCGGGCTGTTCCTCGGCGCCGGGTCGGTCATGCACGGCATGAACGACGAGGTGAACATGCGTCACTACGGCGGCTTGCGCACGTACATGCCGTGGACATTCGGCACGTTCATCGCGGGCTACCTGGCGATCATCGGCTTCCCCGGCCTGTCCGGCTTCTTCTCCAAGGACAAGATCATCGAGGCGGCCTTCGCCAAGGGCGGCACCGAGGGCTGGATCCTCGGACTGTGCGCGCTGGTCGGCGCGGCGGTCACCGCGTTCTACATGACGCGGGTGGTGGTGCTCACCTTCTTCGGCCAGAAGCGCTGGCAGCCGGACGCCGACGGCAACGTCCCGCACCCCCACGAGGCGCCGAAGACCATGACGGTCCCGATGGTGCTGCTGGCCTTCGGCTCGGTCTTCGCGGGCGGGCTGTTCGCCTACGACAACTCCTTCCTGAAGTGGCTGGAGCCGGTCACGGGCCACAGCGAGGGTGACTCCCCGCTCGCCTCGGGGGTCGTCACCGGGCTGACCGTGGCCTGCATGCTGGCCGGGATGGGCCTCGCGTACCTGATGTACGGGCGCTCGCCCGTCCCGGTGGTGCCGCCGGTCGGCTCCCCGCTCACCCGGGCGGCCCGCCGGGACCTGCTGCAGGACGACTTCAACCACGCCGTGCTGGTGCGGCCGGGCTCGGCGCTCACCGCGATGCTGGTCTTCTTCGACAGCCGCGGGCTGGACGGCTTCGTCAACGGTCTGGCCGCCACGATCGGGGGCCTGTCCGGTCGGGTGCGGCGGGTCCAGAACGGGTTCGTCCGCTCGTACGCGCTCTCCATGTTCGGCGGCACGCTGGTGCTGGTCGCCATGACTCTCCTGATGAGGTCCGTGTGATGGACAAGGAATCCACAACCCGCGGGGGAGGAGTGGCATGAGTGTGCTGCTGACCGTCACCTGCGCCGTCCCGGCGGCCGGAGCGGTGCTGACCGCCGCGCTGCCCGCCGGGTCGACCGAGGCCCGGCGCAGGGCCACCAAGGCCGTCGCCCTGGGCGTGTCGGCCGTCACCCTGGTGCTGGCCGCCGTGGTGGCGACGCGGTTCGACCCGCACGGCGCCCGCTACCAGCTGACCGAGTCGTACAGCTGGATCCGCTCCTTCGGGATCACCTTCTCGCTCGGCGTGGACGGCATCGGCGCCGTGCTCGCCCTGCTCACGGCCGTCCTGGTGCCGATGGTGATGCTCGCCTCCTGGCACGACGCCGACCCTCCCTCCCTGCCCGCCGACGGGCAGGAGGGGCTCAGCCCGGCCCGGCCCGACGGGACCTTCGAGAACCGGCGGCGGACCCAGGCCTTCTTCGCGCTGATCCTGGCGGTGGAGGCGATGGTGATCGTCTCCTTCTACGCCACCGACGTCTTCCTGTTCTACGTGTTCTTCGAAGCCATGCTGATCCCGATGTACTTCCTGATCGGCGGCTTCGGGGACCGCGCGGGCGGCCCCGAGTCGGCGCGTCAGCGCTCGTACGCGGCCGTGAAGTTCCTGCTCTACAACCTGCTCGGCGGCCTGGTGATGCTGGCCGCGGTGATCGGCCTGTACGTGGTCGCGCAGGACCAGGGCTTCGGCACCTTCGACCTGCCGACGCTGGCCTCGGCCGTCGCCGACGGGAAGCTGCAGCTGAGCGGCACCGCCGAGAAGGCGCTGTTCCTGGGCTTCTTCTTCGCCTTCGCGGTGAAGGCCCCGCTGTGGCCGCTGCACACCTGGCTGCCGAACGCGATGGGCGAGGCCACCGCCGGCACGGCGGTGCTGATCACCGCCGTGGTGGACAAGGTCGGCACCTTCGCGATGCTGCGCTTCTGCCTCGGGCTGTTCCCGCACGCCTCGAAGACCTTCGCCCCGGCGATCCTGGTCCTCTCGCTGGTCGGGATCGTCTACGGCGCGCTACTGGCGATCGGCCAGAAGGACATCAAGCGCCTGGTCGCCTACGCCTCGATCTCGCACTTCGGCTTCATCATCATGGGCATCTTCGCCCTGACCAGCCAGGGCCAGAGCGGCGCCACCCTCTACATGGTGAACCACGGCATCTCCACCGCCGCGTGGATGCTGGTGGCCGGCTTCCTGATCTCCCGCCGGGGCTCGCGGCTTATCGCGGACTACGGCGGCGTGCAGAAGGTCGCCCCGGTGCTCGCCGGGACGTTCCTGATCGGCAGCCTGGCGACCCTGTCGCTGCCCGGCCTCGCCCCGTTCGTCAGCGAGTTCCTGGTGCTGGTGGGCACCTTCACCCGCTACCCGGCGATCGGGATCGTCGCGACCTTCGGGATCGTGCTGGCCGCGCTGTACGCCCTGCTGCTGTACCAGCGCACCATGACCGGCCCGGTGAAGGAGGGCGTGCACGCGATGCCCGACCTCAAGGCCCGCGAACTCGCCGTGGTCGCCCCCCTGGTGGCGCTGACGATCCTGCTCGGCGTCTACCCCAAGCCGCTCACCGACCTGGTCAACCCCTCGGTGAACGCGACGCTGTCGCAGGTCCACGAGACCGACCCGGCGCCGGCCCACCCGGTCGCCGCCACCTCAGGAGGTGAGCAGAAGTGAGCGCCACCGCAGTGCTCGCCGCCGCCGGCGGCAACACCCCCAGCATTCCGGCACCGCACATCGAGTACGGCCAACTCTCCCCGATGCTCGTGGTGTTCGGCGCCGCCGTGGCAGGCGTCCTGGTGGAGGCGTTCGTCCCCCGCCGGTACCGGCACTGGACGCAGGTGACGCTCGCCCTGGCCGGGCTGGTCGGCGCCTTCGTCGCCGTGGTGGTGCTGGCCGTGCAGAGCCACGGCTTCACCCGGATCGACCTGCTGGCCATGGAGTCGGTCGCGCTGGACGGCCCGGCGCTGTTCCTGCAGGGCGTGATCCTGCTGGCCGCGGTGGTCGCGGTGCTCACCTACGCCGAGCGGAAGCTGGAGCCGAGGGCCGGCGGCCTGCCCGCCGACGCCTTCGCCGCCCAGGCCGCCGCCACCCCCGGCGGCGAGCAGGAGCGGGCCGCGCTCCGGGCCGGCTTCGCCACCAGCGAGGTGTTCCCGCTGACCATGTTCGCGGTCGGCGGCATGCTGCTGTTCCCCGCCGCGAACGACCTGCTGACCATGTTCGTGGCGCTGGAGGTCTTCTCCCTGCCGCTGTACCTGCTGTGCGCCCTGGCCCGGCGCCGCCGGCTGCTGTCCCAGGAGGCGGCGGTCAAGTACTTCCTGCTCGGCGCCTTCGCCTCGGCGTTCTTCCTGTTCGGCACCGCCCTGCTGTACGGCTACGCGGGCAGTGTGAAGCTCGGCGACATCGGGGACGTCATCTCCGGCAAGGCGATGACCACCCCCGCGCAGCTGAGCAGCACCCAGAGCGACGCACTGGTGCTGACCGGCCTGGCGATGCTGTCGGTCGGCCTGCTGTTCAAGGTCGCCGCGGTGCCCTTCCACTCCTGGACGCCGGACGTCTACCAGGGCGCGCCGACCCCGGTGACCGGCTTCATGGCGGCGGCCACCAAGGTCGCGGCCTTCGGGGCCTTCCTGCGGCTGTTCTACGTGGCCTTCCCGGGCCTGCGGCTGGACTGGCGGCCGGTGATGTGGGGCGTCGCGATCCTCACCATGGTGGTGGGCGCGGTGCTGGCGGTGACCCAGCAGGACGTGAAGCGGCTGCTGGCGTACTCCTCGATCGCGCACGCCGGGTTCATCCTGACCGGCGTGATCGCCGTCAACAAGCAGGGCATCTCCTCGGTGTTGTTCTACCTGCTGGCGTACTCCTTCGTGACGCTCGGCGCGTTCGCCGTGGTCACCCTGGTGCGCGACTCCAAGGGCGAGGCGACCCACCTGTCCAGCTGGGCCGGGCTGGGGCGGCGCTCGCCACTGGTGGCGGCGGTGTTCGCGCTGTTCCTGCTGGCCTTCGCCGGGATCCCGCTGACCTCGGGTTTCACCGGGAAGTTCGCGGTGTTCCAGGCGGCGGCGAGCGGCGGGGCGACACCGCTGGTGATCGTCGGCGTGCTGAGTTCGGCGGTGGCGGCGTTCTTCTACATCCGGGTCATCGTGCTGATGTTCTTCTCGGACCCGCAGCCGGGCGGCCCGACGGTGGCGATCCCGAGTGCCTTCACGGCGACCGCGATCGGGCTGGGGGTGGTGGTCACGCTGGGTCTCGGCGTGCTGCCGCAGTACTTCCTCGACCTCGCGTCGAAGGCGTCACTGTTCGTGCGCTGACTTTTCCGTCCGACACTGCCGACCAGGGCCCGTCCGGGCCGCGCCCCGTCCGCGCGGCCCGGACGGGCCCTGGTCCGGATCCGGGGGCGGGGGAGTTCCGGGGGTGTTCCCGCCCCGGTTTCCCGCCGAATTCGCCCCCACCGCCGTACGGCCCGCGCAGCCGCCCTGACCAGGGCGTCCGGCCCGATCATGACAGGATCCGCACGCCCGTGCAGTGATCCACTCGCGACCGGATACCCTGCCTGTATGGCCAGCGGCGGCACTCAGGGACCAGGCCGCTAGATCGACCAGGGACAGAGGAGTGGTCTTCGTGACCGTCGTGGAACCCTTCGGGCTCAGCGTGCAGGACCGCGACCTGACCAGGGACGTCCAGGCCGGACTGGAGGCCGTGGAGGCGGCGCTCGGCGAGGCCGTCAAGAGCGACGTCCCCTTCATCACCGTCACCGCCAGTCACCTCCTCGAGGCCGGCGGCAAGCGCTTCCGTCCGCTGCTCCTGCTGCTGGCCGCCCAGTTCGGCGATCCGGGCGCGCCCGGTGTGGTGCCGGCCGCGGTGGTCGTCGAGCTGACCCACCTGGCCACGCTGTACCACGACGACGTCATGGACGAGGCCCCGGTGCGCCGCGGCGCCCCGAGCGCCAACTCCCGCTGGGACAACTCGGTCGCCATCCTCACCGGTGACTTCCTGTTCTCCCGCGCCTCCCAGGTGCTGGCCGACCTCGGCCCGGAGGCCGTACGGATGCAGGCCGAGGCCTTCGAGCGGCTGGTCACCGGCCAGATCCTGGAGACCCGCGGCCCCGGCCCGGAGATGGACCCGCTGCTGCACTACCTGGACGTGCTGGAGGGCAAGACCGGTTCGCTGATCGCGGTCTCCTGCCGGATAGGAGCGCTGATGGCCGGCGCCGGGCCCGAGCTGGTGGAGGCCCTCGGCGAGTTCGGCGAGCGGATCGGCATCGCCTTCCAGCTGGCCGACGACGTGCTGGACATCGCCAGCGACGGCCACGAGTCCGGCAAGACCCCCGGCACCGACCTGCGGGAGGGTGTGCCGACCCTGCCGACCCTGCTGCTGCAGCAGATGCCGGCCGATCCGGCGGACCCGGACGACACCCGGCTGCGCGAACTGGTCGCCCAGGACCTGTCGGACGACGCGCTGCACGCCGAGGCGCTGCGCCTGATGCGCGCCCACCCCGCGCTGGAGCGCGCCCGCGCGGAGACCCTGCGCCGGGCCGAGGAGGCCCGGGCGCTGCTCGCCCCGCTGCCGGCCTGCCCGGCGAAGGCCGCCCTGGAGGGGCTCTGCGACGCGGTGGCCATCCGCACGATGTGACCCCGGCCGGGCCGGGTCACACCGGGCCGGGCCGGGCTCGGGCCTTCGGCGCTGTCGGTCTTCGGGTCGTCGGTGCGCGGGGCCAGCCCCGGGGCCGGCGGAGGCGGACGTCCCGACGGACCGGGCCGGCCGGCCCCCGCGATGGGGGAGACTGACTCCCGTCAGCTCACCCCAGCCGGGAAGGTCGCCATGCGTCGCGTCGTCATCGCCGAGGACTCCGTACTGCTGCGGGAGGGACTGACCCGGCTGCTCACCGATCGGGGCCTGGAGGTCGTCGCGGGGGTCGGGGACGGCGAAGCGCTGGTGAAGACCATCCACGACCTGGCCGCGGCCGACGACCTGCCCGACGTCGTGGTCTCCGACGTGCGGATGCCCCCGACCCACACCGACGAGGGCCTGCGTGCCTGCGTCGAGCTGCGCGGCCGCTACCCGCAGTTGAACGTGCTGGTGCTGTCACAGGTCGTGGAGGAACGTTACGCCTCGGAGCTGCTGGCCGGATCCACCCGGGGCGTCGGCTACCTGCTCAAGGACCGGGTCGCCGAGGTGCGCGAGTTCGCCGACGCGGTGGTCCGGGTCGCCGACGGCGGCACCGCGCTGGACCCGGAGGTGGTGCAGCAGCTGCTCAGCCGCAGCCGCAAGGGTGACGTGCTGGCCAACCTCACGCCGCGCGAGCGCGAAGTGCTCGCGCTCATGGCCGAGGGCCGTACCAACGCCGCGGTGGCCAAGCAGCTGGTGGTCTCCGACGGCGCGGTGGAGAAGCACGTGAGCAACATATTCCTCAAGCTGGGCCTGGCCCAGAGCCCGGAGGACCACCGCCGGGTGCTGGCCGTGCTGACGTACCTCAACTCCTAGCCTCAGACCCGGCACCTCAGCCCCGACACCTCCGCCCGCGGGGGCACGGAACGGCCGCCGGATCCGGAATGATCTCCGGCGGCCGGACGTTCTTGCTAGGTGCGGTACGGACGCGGGCCGGTGATTTCCCGCCGCACGCGGGAGTTCCGTCCCAGGCCGACCCCTCCCGCATAGGATGCGGGAGGTGCACCAGGCGGACGGGGCACGGGGCCGCGCCCGCAGTGGTGTGCCCACGAGGAGGTCCGCGGCAGTGACCAGTCAGGTCGATCAGTCAGAGGCAGTGGACGGCCCGGACGGCGACGGGGCCCGCACCGTGCGCGGCGACGCCCGCCCCGGCCCGGACACGCCCGCCGGCCCGTCGGCCCCGGGCGGCCCACCACCAGGGCGTGCCAAGCCGATCCGCAGACTCGACCGCGTGATCATCCGGTTCGCGGGCGACTCCGGTGACGGCATGCAGCTCACCGGTGACCGGTTCACCTCGGAGACCGCGTCCTTCGGCAACGACCTGTCCACGCTGCCGAACTTCCCCGCCGAGATCCGCGCCCCCGCCGGCACCCTGCCGGGTGTCTCGTCCTTCCAGCTGCACTTCGCCGACCACGACATCCTGACGCCGGGCGACGCCCCCAACGTGCTGGTCGCGATGAACCCGGCCGCGCTGAAGGCGAACCTGCCGGACCTGCCGCGCGGCGCGGAGATCATCGTCAACACCGACGAGTTCACCAAGCGGGCGCTGGCGAAGGTCGGCTACCCGGCGGACCCGCTGACCGACGGCTCCCTGGACGGCTTCCACCTGCACAAGGTGCCGCTGACCACGCTGACCCTGGAGGCGCTCAAGGAGAGCGGCCTCGCGCGCAAGGACGCGGAACGGGCGAAGAACATGTTCGCCCTCGGCCTGCTGTCCTGGATGTACCACCGCCCCACCCACGGGACCGAGGCGTTCCTGCGCACCAAGTTCGCCAAGAAGCCGCAGATCGCCGAGGCGAACATCCAGGCGTTCCGGGCGGGCTGGAACTTCGGCGAGACCACGGAGACCTTCGCGGTCTCCTACGAGGTGCCGCCGGCCAAGCTCCCGGCCGGCCGCTACCGCAACATCTCCGGCAACCTCGCCCTGTCGTACGGGCTGATCGCCGCCGCCCAGCGCTCCGGCCTGCCGCTGTACCTGGGCTCGTACCCGATCACCCCCGCCTCGGACATCCTGCACGAGCTGAGCAAGCACAAGGACTTCGGCGTCCGCACCTTCCAGGCCGAGGACGAGATCGCCGGCATCGGCGCGGCCCTCGGTGCCGCCTTCGGCGGGGCGCTCGGCGTGACGACGACCTCCGGGCCCGGCGTGGCGCTCAAGAGCGAGACGATCGGCCTGGCCGTCTCGCTCGAACTGCCGCTGCTGGTCGTGGACATCCAGCGCGGCGGCCCTTCCACCGGCCTGCCGACCAAGACCGAGCAGGCGGACCTGCTGCAGGCGATGTTCGGCCGCAACGGCGAGGCGCCGGTGCCGATCGTCGCCCCGGCCACGCCGGCGGAGTGCTTCGACGCGGCACTGGAGGCGGCCCGGATCGCGGTCACCTACCGCACCCCGGTCTTCCTGCTCTCCGACGGCTACCTGGCCAACGGCTCGGAGCCCTGGCGGATCCCCGCCGTCGACGACCTGCCGGGGATCGACCCGCGGTTCGCGACCGGCCCGAACCGCGAGGACGGCGCCTTCTGGCCGTACCTGCGGGATCCGCACACGCTGGCCCGGCCCTGGGCGGTGCCCGGCACGCCCGGCCTGGAGCACCGGATCGGCGGCATCGAGAAGCAGGACGGCACCGGGAACATCTCGTACGACCCGGCCAACCACGACTTCATGGTCCGCACCCGGCAGGCCAAGGTCGACGGCATCACGGTGAAGCCGGTCGAGGTGGACGACCCGACCGGCGACGCCCGGGTCCTGGTGCTCGGCTGGGGCTCGACGTACGGGCCGATCACCGCGGCGGTGCGCCGGGTGCGGGCGGACGGCGGCGAGGTCGCCCAGGCGCACCTGCGCAACCTCAACCCCTTCCCGGCCAACCTCGGCACCGTGCTGAGGAGTTACGAGAAGGTCATCGTGCCCGAGATGAACCTCGGACAGCTCGCCCTGCTGCTGCGGGCGAAGTACCTGGTGGACGCCGAGTCCTACAACCAGGTGCGCGGACTGCCGTTCAAGGCGGCGCAGTTGGCCGACGTGCTGTGGGCCGCGATCGGCACCCTGGACGAGGAGGACCACCGATGAGCGAGCAGCGACCGGGCGAGCACGCCTTCCCGTCCCTGCGGCTGGTGCCCAAGGCCGAAGCGCCGCAGAGCGCACGGGACTTCAAGACCGACCAGGAGGTGCGCTGGTGCCCCGGCTGCGGGGACTACGCGATCCTGGCGGCGGTGCAGTCCTTCATGCCGGAGCTCGGCATCAAGCGCGAGAACACGGTGTTCGTGTCGGGCATCGGCTGCTCCTCGCGCTTCCCGTACTACATGAACACCTACGGGGTGCACTCGATCCACGGGCGGGCGCCGGCGATCGCGACCGGGCTCGCCAGTGCGCGGCAGGACCTCAGCGTGTGGGTGGTGACCGGTGACGGCGACGCGCTTTCGATCGGCGGCAACCACCTGATCCACGCCCTGCGGCGCAACGTCAACCTGAAGATCCTGCTGTTCAACAACCGGATCTACGGCCTCACCAAGGGCCAGTACTCGCCGACCAGCGAACTCGGCAAGATCACCAAGTCGACGCCGATGGGCTCGCTGGACGCCCCGTTCAACCCGCTGTCGCTGGCGATCGGCGCCGAGGCCACCTTCGTCGCGCGCACCATCGACTCCGACCGCCAGCACCTGCAGTCGGTGCTGCGGGCGGCGGCCGAGCACGAGGGCACGGCGCTGGTGGAGATCTACCAGAACTGCAACATCTTCAACGACGGCGCCTTCGAGGTGCTGAAGGACCCGGGCACCCGGGACGAGGCGCTGATCCGGCTGGAGCACGGGCAGCCGATCCGCTTCGGCGCGGACGGCGCCAACGGCGTCTTCCGCGGCCCGGACGGCGAGTTGTGCACCGCGCCGGTCACCGCGGCGAACGCGGCCGACGTGCTGGTCCACGACGCGCACGCGGCGGGCCCGGCCACCGCCTTCGCGCTCTCCCGGATCGCCGACGCGGACACCCTGCACCACACGCCGATCGGCGTGCTGCGCAGCGTCGAACGGCCCGTCTACGACCAGCTGATGGCGGACCAGCTGGCCACCGCCGTCGCCCAGCGCGGCCCGGGCGACCTGGCCGCGCTGCTCGCGGGCAACGACACCTGGACGGTGGACTGACCGCTCCCGGACGCGAGTCGGCGCCCCTCGTCCCGGCCGGGACGAGGGGCGCCTGTCGTTGCGCGGGCTGCTGTTCGGCGCCCGTCGCCGCGGCTACCGCTGCGCGTCCACCGCGGCTACTGCTCGGCTACCGCTCGGCGTCCGCCGTGGCTACTGCTTGACCCACTCGACCAGTTCGACCACGACCCCGTTCGGGTCGGCGACCTGGAACAGCTTCTCGCCCCACGGCTCCTCGCGCAGCGGCAGGGTGATGGCGACCCCTTCGCCGCGCAACCGCTGCTCCTCGGCGGCGATGTCCTCGACGACGAACGCGAGGATCACGCCGTCCGCGGTCCGGTGGCGCTGCTCCTCCGGCAGGACTTCGAGGCCGCGCCGCAGGTAGACGACGTCGACCCCGCCTCCCGGGTGGGTGAGCGAGACGAAGCCGTCGGCCGACATCTGCTCGGAGTAGCCGAAGTGCCGCTGGAGGAAGGCGGCGGAGGTGGTGACGTCCTCGACGGTCAGGGACACGGCGGTGTTGGTGATCTGCAAGGAGATGGACCCTCTCGTCAGTGCGCGGGCGGTTATCCCGTACGCAGTACACTATACATAGTACGTAGAATTGCGCCAGGGGTCCGCCCGACATGCTTCGAGGGAGGCTCCCGGGTGGGAGCCTCCCTCGAAGTGCAGCGAAGCGAAGCGGTGTGGGTCGGTCAGTAGACGCAGGGGATCCCGCCGTCGGACTGGGCGTCGACGCCGGGGCCCTGCATGGGCAGGTTGGCCGTCGGGTCGGACGGGGCGCCGGGCGGGGCGGCGGCCTTGTCGGCGGCGACGCCGGTGAAGGAGGTGCCGAGGGTGACGACGACGTGGTCCGCGCCGGCGGACGCGGATTCGGTGGCGGTCACGCCGTAGCGGGCGGCGATCTGGTCGGCGGCGTCCTTGGCACCCTTGCCGTACGTGACCGTGGTGGTCTTCGGCTTGGTGGCCGCCGGCCCGGTCCGGCCCTCCTTGAAGCCCATGGCGACCAGGGCCTTCGACTCGGCGGTGGAGGAGACCCCGGTGGCCGACGAGGCGTTGAAGACGTCCACGGTGGCCGGCTTGGCGGTGGTCTGCGTCTGCGTCGGCGTCGCGGGCGGGGGCGGGGCCGGGGTGTCGCCCGGCTGACCGGGCGTGGCGGCGCCGGGGTCGGCCGGTGCGGGGGCGGCGTCGGCGTAGCCGAAGAGCTGCTTGACCACCTTCTGGATCTTCGACGGGGTGACCAGGTTGACGTCCTGGCCGTTCCGGGTGCCGAAGCCGTCGAAGGTCAGGGTGTTGAACTCGACGTTGCCGCCGGTCAGGGCCGGGGCCTGCTGGGCGAAGTCGAGGATGTTCCACTCGTTGTCGATGACGAGGTCCTTCTGGACGACGCTCATCAGCTCCTGCATCCTGCCGAGGTCGCCGACGATGCCCTTCTGCTTGAGGTTGTGCACGACGGCGGAGATGAACGCCTGCTGGCGGTGGGTGCGGGCGAAGTCCCCGGAGTTGCCGTCGGGGCCGTCGAGGTTGTGGCGCTGGCGGACGAAGGAGAGGGCCTGCGAGGCGTTGAGGGTGTTGATGCCCTTCTTGAAGTCGGCGCCGGAGCCCTGGCCCTCCATGGCCGGGTCCTTGGTGTCGTGGGTGAGGCAGACCTGGATCGGCTCGACCGCCTTGGCGATGTCGTAGAAGCCCATCAGGTTGACCTCGGCGATGTGGTCGATGGGCTGGTCCAGGAACTTCTGCACGGTGCGGATGGTGGCGGCGCGGCCGATGTCGCGACCGGCCTTCTCCAGGTCCGCGCCCTTGAGGCCCTTGGCGCGCAGGCCCGCGTCGGCCTTGTCCTTGGCGTTGCCGTAGGCCTCCTTGATCTTGGCCATGCCCAGCTGGGAGCCGTCGGCGTTGTACGTCATGACGTAGTCGTCGCGGGGGACGGACACCGCCTGCACCTTGCCGCCGCCCGCCGGTATGTGCAGCAGGATCAGGGAGTTGGTGTTGTAGCCGCCGATGTCGGAGCTGTGGCCGGCGTGCAGCTCGTCCTGGACGAACTGCGGCGGGAGGTCCGTGCCGTCCATGGCCTTGCGGCTGTCCAGGCCGATCAGCAGCAGGTTCACCGAGTTGTCGAGGTGCTTGGGGGCGTCCTTCTTGGTCTGGGCGATGACGTTGGAGGTGGTCATCCCGTCGGTGAGCTGCTTGTACTCGTACCAGACCACGCCGCTGGCGGCGAAGACCGCCAGGCCGGCGGTGCAGGCCACCACCCGGCCCGCGATCAGCAGCGGTGGCCTGCGGCGGGCCGGGGGCCGGGCGGTCCTGCGGGCGGCGGCGCGGCCGCCCTCCTGCTGCTCGCTGTTCTCAGCCACCGGTCCTCCTCCGGTCCCGGACCACCCGGACCACGATCACCACGAGAGCCGCCGCCGCGGCCTCAGCCATCACGGGAAAGCCGTGCACCACCCATTTCGCGGCGCCGGTGGCCAGGCCCTTGCCCTGGTATAGGTCGCGGTTGGCCAGCAGCTCGGCGGCGGCCGTCACGCCCAGGACGACCAGCGGGGAGGTCGCGAGGACCCACCACCAGCCGTTGCGGGTACTCAGTGCGGCGGCCAGGCCGGTGCCGAGCACCGCGGTCACCGCGAACGCCAGCCCCATGCCCGGGCCGGAGAGTTCGCTGATCGCCGCGCCGATGACCGGCAGTCCGACGGCCGCCACCGCGGGAAGGGCGGGCCCGCCGGAGAAGGGGCGCTTCGGGCGGTCCGCCGGGCGGGCCGCAGGCCTGCTCGCCTGCCGGCTTGCCGGCCTGTCCGCTGTCGCCCGGTCCGCTGTCGCCCTGTCGGCGGTCGGCCTGCCCGTGGCAGGCCGGTCCGCGGCCCGTCGCCGCGCATCCTGGTCGGATGACCGTCCCCGGTCGGGCGACCGTCCTCGCTGCCCCGCCACGCACTCACCCCCGGTGTTCCCGTGTTCCGGGCGCCACGGTGGCGCCCGCGCCGGTTGCCCGTCCGTAAGTCCGTTCGTGGCGCTGCCAGTTCTGGACGCCGATGCCGGTCGGCTGGTTCCCGTGCGCGGTCGCCTGGGCCCGTGCGCGGCCGGCTGCTCCGTGTCGGCGGCAGGCGCTTCCCCGTGCCGCTACGCGGGTTCGGGGATCGTAGGCAGCATAGATCACGTGTTCGCGGCGGTACGGCCGGGTCCGCCGGGGTGGGGTCCGGGGGCTGCTGGTGATCGACGCCTTCCGGCGGATCTACGGCGCCCCTGCGGCGCCCCGGACATGACACCGGGCGGGGGCGGCAGTGCGCCGCCCCCGCCCGGTGTCCGTGCAGGTCACTTCCAGTTGACGCCCTTGCCGAGGGTGTACGGGTCGCCCCAGTACTCGGCGCCGGCGACCTTCGACGCCTCCGGGGACATCGACACCGTGCAGGACTCGGACGACTGGCCGTTGGTGAAGCCCTTGGGCAGCGAATCGCCCTTGCACTTGGGGAAGGACCCGATGATCATCAGGTCCTGTGCCTCGGTGCCGTCCGCCAGCAGGCCCTTCATGTGGGTGACGCTGGTGAAGGACAGGTCGGTGCTGCCGGCGTTGGTGATCTTGTAGTGGATGTAGTACGGCACCAGGCCCTTGGCCTTGTCGCCCAGGTTGAGCGAGGCGAGGTCGGCCGGGTCGCCCTTCTCGATCGAGGTGACCGCCAGCGCGATGGTGCCCTTGGTGCTGCCCGAGCTGAACGGGATGGTGACGGCGTCGCCGACCTTCACCGTGGTGCCGGGCGCCGGGGTCGAGCCGGCCGGCGCCGGGGCGGCGGCGGAGCCGGAGGCCGCGCCACCCGCCGGGGCGGAGGTCGGGGCGGCCGGGGTGATCGCGCCGCCACTGGGCGACGAAGCGGCGGTGGTGGGCGCGGTCGTCGCGGCCGGCGGGGTCGTCGCGGTGTCGGACGACGACGCGTCGTCGTTGCAGGCGGTCATGGTGAGCGTGCCGACCGCGGCCAGCGCGGCCAGGGCCACGGCGCGGCGACTGCTGCGGATGGGCTTCATGTGGACGTCCCCCGTCGTTGCGGGCCGCCAGTCGGCGGCCCTCCTGAGGGATGTTCATAGCGCAGTGCGCAGGCCGGGCGCCATGATTTTGGCGTCGTTTTGACCCGGCCGTGACGAGTCTCTCGCGAGTCTGTGACAAGGGATATCGAGTCGTGATCGGGGGCCGGGCGGTCGCCGGGCCGCCGGGAGGCGGATCAGAGCGTCCACTTCCGCTGCCGTCGAGCCCGGTCCGTTCGTCGGCGCCGACGAACGGACCGGGCCCGGGAGGGGCGGGTCAGACCAGCCAGCGCTGGGCCGGGTCGGCGGTGTTGCAGCCGACCATCGAGGTGTACTGGCTGACGCCGTTGCCCTTGAGGCACTGCCCGGTGGCCGCGTTGCGGAGCAGGTACCAGCCGCGGTCCTCGTCGGTCAGCCGCCACTTCTGGTTGGCCGGCATCCACTCGCCGGACGGGCTGTTGAGCCCGTCCCAGCCGTTGGGGGTGCCCCAGAGCCGGACGGCGCCCGCGCGGGTGTCGAGGTCGACGACCTTGCCGTCGCCGCCGTGCGAGATGGCGGTGGTGCCGTCGCAGTAGCCCCAGAACGACCAGGACTGCGCGGTGGACCAGTCGTTGGGCGTGTAGAGGCCGATCCGCTGGCCGTCGGCCTCGGTGTTGCCCGGCAGGTCGAGGACACCGGCGGCGCATTCACCTCGAACTGACCGCCGCCGCAGACGAGCTGTCGACGGCGGTGCACCGATCCCGTCAGGAGCTCTACAGTCTCCTGATGCGCGACTGGCCGGAACAGGACCGCGCAGAACGCCGATCGCGGCGGTGAGCGTGAGGATGCGCTGCATGACGCGGGTGACAACCCTTGCGGCCAATCCGTCCGAATCGATCAGTCGGCGACGACTCCCGTGTTCTGGCAGGCAGTCAGCAGCCAGCGGCCGTCGTTCTGCTTGGTCATCACGTACAGCGGGGCGCCCTCGCTCTCGGCGTCCGGGCTCAGGTAGCGCTGACGGATCTTGACCGCCGCGACATCGGGGCGGATGAAGAGCACGTGGACCACCTCGTAGCTGACCTTGCCGTCCCAGTCGGCCGCGGGGAGCACCTTGCGGGTGAACTCCGCGATCGCGTCGAGGCCGATGAGGACCTTGCCGTGGGCCGTCGTCCAGATCGCGTCGGGGTGGAAGAGGGCGAGGAACTCGTCGGGGTCCTTGTGCTGCTGGGAGTGCTCGACGGTGGCGACGACCTGCTTGACGGCTTCGATGTCTGCGGCGTACGCCGTGGGTTCCGTGGTCATGTGGACCATGGTGCAACCTCAAGCACGGTTGAGATCAAGAGAGTGTTCGGTCCAAGGGATCGGCTGCGCGAATTCTGCGAGCGCGTCCACGGAGGACGTCCACGAGTGAGCAGGAAGTCGGCCCGTCCGACTTCCCACTCCACCACCCCACTCACTCCTTCGACGTGAGGGGCATCAGCGGCACCGTGACCCGGCTCTCCCAGGCCTGCTCCAGGGCGCGGGCGAACGTTTCCGCAGGCTGAGCGCCCGAGACGCCGAGGCGACGGTCCAGCACGAAGAACGGCACGCCCGTCGCCCCCATCGCGCTCGCCGTCGTCTCGTCCTCGCGGACCGCGTCCGCGTACCCCTCCGGGTCGGCCAGCACGGCGGCCGCCGCCTCGCCGTCCAGGCCCGCCTCGACGGCCAGCTCGACCAGCCGGCCCGCCGCGAACGCCGAGCGCTCATCGGCGAAGTTCGCCCGGTACAGGGCGTCCAGCAGCTCGGCCTGTCGGCCGTGCTCCTTGGCGAAGTGCAGCAGTCGGTGCATGTCGAAGGAGTTCGCGGCGTCGCGCCCCTCGCTCAGGTACGGCAGCCCCTCCGCGCGCGCGTTCTCGGCGATCCGCGCCTCCGCCGCCTCAGCCTGCTCCAGGCTCATCCCGTACTTGGCGGCGAGCAGCGGCAGCAGCGGGCGGGCCTCGTGCGGTGCGCGCGGGTCCAGCTCGAAGGAGCGGTGGACGACCTCGATCTCCGCGCGGTGCTCGAACCGCTCCAGAGCCTGATCGAACCGCGCCTTGCCGATGTAGCACCACGGGCAGTTGATGTCACTCCAGATCTCGACGCGCACGGCGCTGCACTCCTTCTCTCGGTCCCGTCGCGCACAGGCCTCTCCCGCGCCGACTGCCCAGGTCAACGCGTTCGCCGACCTGAATATTTCTCGTGCTGAAATATTCAGTCCGGGCTCCGGGCTCCGGGCTCCAGGCCTCCGGGCCGCCGGGCACCTCAGGGAGCCGCGACCCAGCCCGGGAGGGTGGGCATCACCGTCTCGGCGACCCGGGACAGGGTGGCGTCGTCCGGGGCCTGACCGTCCTGGCGGAAGACCGCGATCTCCACGGCCCGGCCGCCGGCGGCCTTGGCGTCCTGCGCGACGACCAGGTTCCGGCTGGCGGGGCCGGCCTTCCCGCCGGGGGCGAGCACCATCGTGCTGGACGAGTAGATCGCGCCGGGGTGGCCGAGCAGGGTGGTCGGCTTCGCGAGGAACTGCGGCATGCCGAGCATGTCCTCGACCGACGGGGAGTTGTCCATGAGGCTCACGACGGTCCGGGTCAGGCGCACCTCCACCATGACGTCCTTGCCGAGCGCGAGGGGTGCCGGGTGCGCGGTGGAGACGCGGTCGTCCGGCGTGCCCAGCAGGGCGGGCAGGTCGGGGCGGTCGAGCGCGGCACACAGCGCCGGGTACCCGGGCGGATCCGTGGGTCTGGGGGCAGCACACTCGACCGGCTTGTCGACCGGCTTCGGGGTGTTGCCGATGACGCCCGCCCCCCACAGCCCGGCCAGGACGGCGGCGGCCAGCGCCACCACAGCGGCCAGCTTGAGGCCCGTCCGGTCGTTGTCCGTGCCGGCACCCTCGGTGCCCTCGGCGTTGGCCTGGTCGGCCTCCTCCGCTGCCCCAGCAGTGCCAGCCGCGCCAGCCGTGTCGATGTCCATCCCAGGATCCCCCGTTCGAGAAGCTCGGCCCCGGCCGTCCGGGGGCTCATGAGCGGGGCTGATCGTAGCGCCCGCCCGGCGGGGGCCGATGTGCGCGGCCGGGCTTGTGACCTGCGTAGACGGAGGGGAGCAGGAAGTCGGCCCGGCCGACTTCCTGCTCCCCCCATCCGCTGCGGCTCGGCGGCGCCGGTCAGCAGGAGAGGTTGCCGCCGCCGACGTCCGTGCCGAGGACGCCGACGAACGACTTGAAGAGGTTGATGCGGTCGTTGCGCTGGTCCGGGTTCTTGCCGTTGCACTCCAGGGAGCCGTTGATGCTGCGGATGGTCTCGCCGAAGCCCTTGTTGTTGACGATCGCGTCGTGGCCGGTCATCGTCCCGGCGCCGGTCTGGCTGTTCCAGAACCAGAGGCCGGTCTTCCAGGAGACGGCCGGGTTCTTCTCGACCTGGGAGGGGTCGTGCAGCAGGTCGATGTGCAGGGCGTCGCCCGCAGCCTTGTAGTTGAAGTTCCAGCTCAGCTGCAGCGGGCCGCGCCCGTAGTACGCGGACGTGCCGGCGGGACAGCCGTAGGGCTGCGAAGTGTCGCAGTAGTGCGGGTAGTTGGCGGTGTTCTGCTCGACCACGTACTTCAGGCCGCCGGTCTCGTGGCTGACGTTGGCGAGGAAGGCCGCCGCCTCGCGCTTGCGGGTGGCGTCGTTGCCGCTGGTGGTGAACTTCGGGTAGGCGCTCAGGGCGTCGACCAGGCCCTTGTACGTGTAGAAGGGATTCCGGTTCGGGAACATCTTGTTGAACTGGGACTCGCTGACCACGAACGAGCCGGCGGCGTTCGCCGGTGCGGTCTGGCCGGCCAGGGCGAGGGTGCTCAGGACGGCGGCGGAGGCCGCCACTGCCAGGGAACGCGAAAGCTTCACGGTGTCCTCGATTACTAGGGGAGGGTGGGCACTTCGCTCGCGAAGCACCCCGGCCATCGTGGTGGTCGGCAGTGGGGATCCGTACCCTTCGGAGGTCTAAACCACTCGTACGGGTCGTATCCGACCGAGGAGTTGGGCGAAACCGGCGCCCGGGGTGATCGCCGGGCCGTCGGGCGCACCGGATAGCCTCGTGCGGAGCGAGACGGTGCAACCGGGGGGTAAGGGCATGGGTGGTCACACCGACGACGCGGGCGACGAGCGTCTGGCCGCCGAGGGGGAGGTCGCGGTCGCCCGGCTCGCGATCCACTCCGGCGACCTCCCGCACGCCGCCGAGCACCTCTCCGACGCGATCCTCGCCGACCCCCAGCTGCCCGAACTGCACGAGGCACTGGCCGAGTTGTGCGCGGCGGCGGGCGGCCCGGCGGGCGCGCGCGACCTGTTCCCGCTGGACGGCGAGGTGTACCTCGGCACCGTCGCCTGCCGGGCCCACGTGGAGGCCGCCGCAGGGGACTGGGACGCCGCCGTCGGCCTGCTCGCCTCCGCCATCCAGTACGAGCCGGGCCGCCCCTGGGCGCACACCGCCTGGCTCGCCCGCGAGGACCTGCCCGGCCTGGTCGACCCGGACGCGGTCGCCCAGGCGGTGGCCCGCGCGGCCGGCGCCCTGCCCGACCCGCTCCCCGCCGAACTGGCCGAATCCGTCCGGCCCTTCGACACCTTCGTCCAGGCCGTGCTGGCCCGGCACGGCGACCACCCGCTCCTGCTGGCGATGGCCTCCGGCCTGACCCGCCGCCTCGGTGCCCCCGCCCGCGCCGTCGAACTCGCCGAACTGGCCCACCGGTTGGCCCCCGGCTACCTGCCCGCCGTGATGCTCGGCAACGCCCTGCGCTCGGACGGCCACCCGGAACGGGCACTCACCGTCTGGGAAGCCGAACTGGCGAGAGTCGCACCGGAGCGGGACAACTCCAGCAGCTACCTCGCCGTCGACGTCGCCGAGCTGTACGGCGCTCTCGGCCGCCCCGCCGAAGGACTGCCCTGGCTGGACCGGGTGCTCGCCACCGAGCCCGACCACCCCAAGGCGGCCCCGGCCCGGTACGGGCTGCGCCACGCCGTCGACGGCGACCCGGTCCACCTGCTCGGCCTGGCCGACCACCACCGCGCCCACCCCGACCACGAGTACGCCCAGGACCTCCTGGCCCGGCTGAGCCACCGCGAGCCCTGGCTCGGCATGGTCCCCGGCACCTCCGAGGCCACCGTCAACCTGCTGCACCAGGTGCTCGCGGCCGCCGACACCAACCGCGACACCGAGATCGACTGCACCGTCTCCACCCTCGAACCGCCCAGCTCGCGGCTCGCGCTCCACCTCGCCCTGCCGCGCTGCACCGTCGTCTACCAGTCCGTCGGCCACCCCGACCCCCGGCTGCCGCTGACCGGGACCACCCTGACCGGGACCACCACCCGGATCTGGACCTGGGACGGCACCGACCCGAGGCCCGCCGTCGCCCCGCCCGCCCCGGAGAGCGCCGAACTCGTCCGCGCCATCACCGGGATCGTCTGGCCGAGCATCCCGGCCGCCTACGACGAGGCCGTCCGCCTCGCCGGGCTGCCGCTCACCGACCTGCTCGGCGTCCTCGCCCACCCGCCGCAGCCGCGCGAGGACGAGCTCGGCCGCGCCCTGCTCGCCCACCAGCCCGAACTGTGGGTCCGCGCCGTCCAGTCCTTCGCCTGCCTCGGCATCGCCCACCACCGCACCGACCAGCCGTGGGACGGCTCCGAACGCCGCCGCGTCCTGCGCGACCTGCTGCTCGGGCCCGAGGACTGGGTCGCCGAAGCCGCCGGCCTGGCGCTCGTCGCGATCGGCTGGACCCACCCGGAGACCCGCGCCGACATCGCCGCGCTGCTCCGGACGCTGATGAACCACTGCGTCGACGCCCGGCACACGCGGGTGGTGACGGTCCTGAGCTCGGTGTGCCGCCTGGTGCTCGCCGCGCCCTGGATGCCGCCGGCCGACCTCGACCTCGCCCGGGCGGCCATCCGCGCGGAGCAGGCCGTCGACTCGGCCGGGGAGTCCGAACCGGCACCGGCTCCGGAGCCTGCATCAGCACCGGCACCGGCGCCGGCTCGCGAGCCGCAGCGCCCGGGCCTCCTCGGGCGGATCCTCCGCCGAGGCTGAGGGCACCTGCGCCCCCCGCGCCCCCCCCGCGCCCCCGGCGCGCTACCCGATGCCCGGCAGCGGGTCCTGGTCGACGTCGAACCGGGCGACCCGCTCCGCCGGGTCGCGGCACTCCGGCCCCAGCCGCAGCATCCGCGACTCGGGGTCGTGCAGCGGCCGGTGGCAGCGGCGGCAGGTCACCCGGGACCGGAGGGTCTGCGCGGTGTCCGTCCCGGGAAGCGGCTCAGGGCTGGTCATGAGGAGACGGTAGTCGCCCGGCGCCGGGGAAGACCCCGGTCGATGCGGGAAACGGTGCGTGACACGATGGCTCCCATGGCCACCGACCGCAGCAGCGCAGGAGATCCGGCGCGCACCCTCGCCCTGCTCTGGGGGCTCACCACCGAGGAGAAGCCCGGTCGGCGCGGGCCCCGGCAGGCCCGTTCGACCGGGGAGATCGCCGCCGCCGCCGTCGCCCTCGCCGACGCCGAGGGCGTGGACGCCGTCACCATGCGCCGGGTGGCGCAGGAGCTCGGGGTCTCCCCGATGGCGCTCTACACCTACGTGCCCGGCAAGGCCGAACTGCTCGACCTGATGCTCGACACCGTCTACGCCACGATGCCCCGCAGCGCCCCCGCCGGCGGGGACTGGCGGGCCAGGGTCACCGCCGTCGCGGACGACAACCGCGCGCTCCAGCGCGCCCACCCGTGGATCGCCGCCGTCTCCACCAGCCGCCCGCCGCTCGGGCCCGGGCTGATGGCCAAGTACGAGTACGAGCTGCGCGCCTTCGAGGGCACCGGCCTGCCCGACGTCGAGCTGGACGCCGCGCTGACCCACCTGCTCGGCTTCGTCCAGACCTGCGCCCGGATGGCCGCCGACGAGCGCGCCGCGCAGCAGGACAGCGCGATGACCGACGAGCAGTGGTGGGCCGCCAACGCCGACCTGCTCGCCCGGGTCTTCGACCCCGAGCGCTACCCGGTGGCCGCCCGGGTCGGCGCCGCGGCCGGGGAGGCGCACGGCGGCGCGTACGACCCGGACCACGCGTACGCCTTCGGCCTGGCCCGCGTCCTGGACGGGCTCGAAGCCCTCATCGCACGCCGGTAGCCCGCCCGTCGTACTCCTCGCGGGCCGCGAGGACGGCCGGCACCCGCCGCTCCGACCAGTGCGCCAGCGCGGCGACCAGTTCGGCCGCCTCCCGGCCGAGCGGGGTGAGGCTGTAGTCGACCCGGGGCGGAATCACGGGATGCGCCTCGCGCAGGACGAAGCCGTCCCGCTCCAGCGTCTGCAGGGTCTGGGCGAGCATCTTCTCGCTGACCCCGGAGACCTGCCGCCGCAGCTCGCTGAACCGGTAGCCCCGCTCCTGCAGCGCGCCGAGGACGAGGACGCCCCAGCGGCTGGTGACGTGCTCCAGCACGCCCCGGGACGGGCACATCCGGTCGAAGACGTTGGCGGGCGGAAGCTCGCGCACCTGCACCTGCTCACGGACCTGCTCGCTTACCTTCATGTTTGTACCCTACTTTGAAGTGCGTACTTTCGAAAGGTTAGTGCCACCCCTAAGGTGAGTTCCGAGGCCAGAACCCGCATCCCAAGGAGCCATCACCATGTACGTCGTCACCGGTGCCACCGGCCAGCTCGGCCGTCTCGTCGTCGAGGGCCTGCTGGCCGAGGTCCCCGCGAGCGAGGTGGCGGTCGCCGTCCGCTCCGCCGAGAAGGCCGCCGACCTGGCCGCGCGCGGCGTCGCCGTCCGCGTGGTCGACTACGACCGGCCCGAGACCCTGGCGGGCGCCTTCGCCGCCGGCGACCGGGTGCTGCTGATCTCGGGCAGCGAGGTCGGCCGCCGGATCCCGCAGCACCGGGCCGTGGTGGACGCCGCCAAGGCCGCCGGGGTCGCGCTGCTCGCCTACACCAGCGCGCCCGGCGTGGCCACCTTCCGGCTGGCCGACGAGCACAAGGCGACCGAGGAGCTGATCCTCGCCTCCGGTCTGCCGTACACCTTCCTGCGCAACGGCTGGTACACCGAGAACTACCTGGGCGACGCGGCCGGCACGGTGGCCCGCGGCGTGGTGCTCGGCAGCGCCGGGGAGGGCCGGATCGCGACCGCCCCGCGCCGCGACTACGCCGACGCGGCGGTCGCGGTGCTCCTCGGCAAGGGCGAGGACAAGGGCGACGGCAAGAGCGAGGGCGGCAGCCACGCCAACGCGGTGTACGAGCTGAGCGGTGACGCCGCCTGGAGCCTGCCCGAGCTGGCCGCCGAGCTGGCGAAGGCCTCCGGCGAGCCGGTCGGACACCGGGACGTCACCCCGGCCGAGCACCTGGCCGCCCTGGTCGGCGCGGGCCTGCCCGAGGGCTTCGCCGAGGTCCTGGTCGACGTGGACGCCGGCATCGCCCGCGGCGAGCTGGCCGGCACCCCGGGCGACCTGGCCCGGCTGATCGGCCGCCCGACCGTCCCGCTGGCCGAGTCCGTCCGCGCCGCCCTGAAGGCCTGAAAGCCCAGGTGGGGCGCCCGGATGTCCAGCATGCAAGCACTGTCATGACCAAACTCCGGAAACGGAGATGACAGTCCGCCCTCCCGCCCGCTACGGTCGCCTGGACCACACGCGCGCGGGAGGGCACTCGGCCATGCCACAGACGAACCAGCAGGACAACGGCCGGGGCCTCTGGTACGGCTTCGCGGCCTACGGCATCTGGGGGCTCTTCCCCCTGTTCTGGCCGTTGCTGGAGCCCGGCGCCGCCGACGACATCCTGGCCAACCGGATGGTCTGGTCCCTGGTCGCCGTCGTCCTGCTGCTGGTCGCCCAGCGGCACTGGAGCTGGATACGCCCGCTGCTGCGCCAGCCCCGCCGGCTCGCCATGCTGGCCGGCGCCGCCGCCGTCATCTCGGTCAACTGGGGCGTCTACATCTGGGGCGTCAACGCCGGGCACGTCGTCGAGACCAGCCTCGGCTACTTCATCAACCCCCTGGTCACCATCGGCTTCGGCGTCCTGGTGCTCAAGGAGCGGCTGCGGACCGCGCAGTGGACGGCGGTCGGCGTCGGCGCCCTCGCCGTCGCGGTGCTCACCGCCGCCTACGGGCGGCTGCCGTGGATCGCGCTGACCCTGGCGCTCTCCTTCGCCACGTACGGCCTGCTGAAGAAGAAGGTCGGGCTGAGCGGCCTGGAGAGCCTGGCGGCGGAGAGCGCCTTCATGTTCCCGTTCGCCCTCGGCTACCTCGTCTACCTGGAGGTCACCGGGCGCGGCACCTTCGGGCACACGGTGGCCGGATCGTACGGCTGGGGGCACTCCGCGCTGCTGCTGCTCAGCGGGGTGATCACCGCGATCCCGCTGTTGTTCTTCGGCGCGGCGGCCGTGCGCGTGCCGCTCACCGTGCTCGGGCTGCTGCAGTACCTGGCGCCGGTGTTCCAGTTCCTGATCGGTGTCGCGGTCTTCCACGAGTCGATGCCGCCCGCCCGCTGGGCCGGCTTCGGCCTGGTCTGGGCCGCGCTCGCGGTGCTCACCTGGGACGCGCTGCGCCAGGTGCGGGCCGACCGCGCGGCGCGGGCCGCGGCGGTGCCGCGGCCCGTACCGGCGGAGGCGCCCGAACCGAGCGTCACGCGCTGATGTCCCGGCTGGTGAAGCGCGCCCAGGCCGCCGCGCCGAACACGGCGACGTAGGCGGCCTGCAGCCCGAGGTCCTTCAGCACGCCGTCCCAGTACATCGGCTCGCGCAGCAGGTCCGAGAAGCTGAGCCAGTAGTGGGTGAACAGGAACGGCCGGATCGCGTCCAGCTGCGGGAAGGCGTCCAGGATCTGGACGGTGATCACCAGCCCGACGGTCGCGGCCATCGCCGCGATGCCGCTGCCGGTGAGCGTGGAGACGAACAGCCCGATCGCCACCAGCCCGGCCAGCGAGGCCGCGACCACCCCGGCGACCAGCACCGCACGCAGCAGCGCGTCGGCGAAGCCGATGGTGTCCCCGGAGATCAGGGTGACCTCGCCGAGCGGGAACAGCGCGGCGCCGGCGGCCAGCGCCGCCGCCGCGACCGCCGCCGTGGCGGCCAGGCAGAACACCAGCGCGGCCGCGAACTTGGCGGCCAGCAGCCTGGTCCGCCCGGCCGGGGCGACCAGCAGGTAGCGCAGCGTCCCGGTGGCCGCCTCGCCCGCCACCGCGTCCCCGGCGACCACGCCGACCGTCATCGGCAGGAAGACCGGCAGCGCGACGGCCAGCGCCGTGAACACCAGGAACAGCCCGTTCTGGGTGGTCTGCGCAATGAAGCTCGGGCCGCCGCCGCCCTCGTGCGGGCTGCCCGTGTTGAGCTTGACGATCACCCCGATCAGGACCGGCAGCACCGCCAGGATCCCCAGCAGCACCCTGGTGCGCAGCCGGCGGAAGGTCAGGTGCAGCTCGTTGCGGAACAGCGCCAGGAACCCGGCCGCCGTCAGCGGCCGTCGGCCACTGACGGCCACCGCCTCAGCCCGCGACATCGAAGCCCTCCCCGGTCAGCGCCACGAAGGCGTCCTCCAACGTTCCCCGCTCCAACCCGAAGCCCCGCACCCGCACCCCGGCCTCGACCAGCGCCGCGCACAGCTTGGGCAGCGCCTCGTCGTCCCGGTCGCCCAGCCCACCGTCCACCCGGCCTTCGCCGGACACCAGGCCGCTGACGCCGTGGGCGGCCAGCACCTCGGCGGCCTGCGCCACGTCCGGGGTGCGCACCACCAGCCGGCCCTGGGCCCGGGCGGCCAGCTCGGCGACGGTGCCCTGCACCACCAGCCGGCCCCGGGACATCACCGCCGCGTGGCTGCAGACCTGCTCGATCTCGTCCAGCAGGTGCGAGGAGAGGAACACCGTGGTGCCCTCCGCCGCGACCTCCCGGACCAGCGCCCGGATCTCCCGCATGCCCTGCGGGTCCAGCCCGTTGGTCGGCTCGTCCAGCACCAGCAGCTCGCGCGGCTGCAGCAGCGCGGAGGCCAGGCCCAGGCGCTGCTTCATGCCCAGCGAGTACGCGCGGGCCTTCTTGCCCGCCGCGGCGCTCAGGCCGACCCGCTCCAGCGCCGTGTCGACCCGCTGCCGGCGGGTGCGCGGGTCGGCGGTCGGATCGGCGGAGTCGAACCGCACCAGGTTGTCCCGCCCGGAGAGGTAGCCGTACAGCGCCGGGCCCTCGATCAGCGCGCCCACCCGGGGCAGCACGGTGGCGACGGACCGCGGCATGGGCTCGCCGAGGACGGCGGCCGCGCCCGAGGTCGGGGCGATCAGGCCCATCAGCATCCGGATGGTGGTGGTCTTGCCGGAGCCGTTGGGGCCGAGGAAGCCGAAGACCGAGCCGCGCGGCACGGCCAGGTCGAGGCCGTCGACGGCGAACTGGCCGCCCCGGAAGCGCTTGGTCAGACCGCGGGTCCTGATCACGTCGTCGGAGCGGGCGGGCGAAGCGGCGCGGGCAGGCGAAGCGGAGGGGGTGGGGGAAGCGGCGCGGGAGGGTGAAGCGGCGGGGGAGGGGGAAGCGGAAGGAACGGGAACGGGGGCCGGGCGCTGCTCGGCGCCCGTACCCCCGGCCGACTCCGTAACGTCCCCCGTTACGGGAGTCTCGGGCATCCGTCAGTTCACCCCGGCGGCGTGCTGCAGGACCGGCAGGGTGACCGCGCCGGCGAAGACCCGGCCGTCGTCGGTGAGCAGCACGTTGACGACCTTGGTGCCGATCAGGGTGCCGCCGTCGACCTGCTTGCCGAGCGACTTGATCAGCGCCTGCGGGTTCACCGAGCCGCGACCGCCGTGCTTGCCGCCGCCCTTGCCGGCACTGCCGCCGTCGCCCTTCGGCGCCTCGACCGCCCCGGCGGGCAGCTGCGCGGTGAGCACGGCCGTCCAGCCCTCGCCGACCACGTTCACGCCCTCGTGGGCCCCGGCCCCGGTGCCGCCCGGCCGGGCCCCGGCGGCCTTGGCCGCCCCGTCCGCCCCGTCGGCCTTCTTCTCCGTCACCTTGGCGCCCTTGGGCACGGTGAAGTCGAAGGTCTTGGCGGCCGGCTTGGCGAAGGAGACGTCGGTGAAGCGGACGTCCAGCACCGTGCTGCCGTCGGTGGACTTCGCCACCACGGCGAGCGGCACGCCGTTCTCGGCGGCCACCGCGATCCGGACCTCGGCGACGGTCGAGCCCTGCTGGGTCGGCTTCACGCTCAGCTGGTAGGCCTTCTGGCCGGCCACGTTGGCCGTGCCGTCGACGGTGACCGAGGTGGTGCCGGCGCTCCCGGCCAGGAACTGCCGGGCGGCTTCCTGCGGGGTGGTCGCCAGCCCGGCCTTCGGCGCCTCCGGGTGCCGGTCGCCGGCCCGGCCGGTCAGGTGCACGGCGCTGTTGGTCGAGCTGTCCCAGGCCCAGGACTGGTCGCCGTTGCGGACCACGGTGTAGCCGGCCATGTCCTCCATGAGGTCCACCCGCTGGTGGTCCGGGCCGTCCACCGCGACCCGCAGCGTCCGGTCGCCGCCGAGCAGGCCGAGCAGCTTGGCCTGCGGGTCCGCCGAGGTGTCCGCGCCCTGCCCGCGCCCGGCCGCCGCGCCGAGCCCGCCGGCCGCGCCCAGCAGCTGGCTGGGCAGGCCGAGGTCGGTGGTGACCGAGACCGTTCCCGACAGGGTCTGCGCCTCGGAGCCGAGCACCTTGGCGACGACCTGCTCCGCCGTCAGCGACGGCAGGTCCGGGGGCGCGTCGGCGGCCAGCGCGGGCACCAGCCCGACGCCGGCGGCGATCACGGCGGCCACCGCCACCGGCACCCCGGCGCGCACCAGCACGCGCCGTCGCGAGCGGTACGGCACGCCGCCGTCCAGGTCGTCCCCTGTCGCCGTCTCATTGGTCATGGCGTCCTCAACTCCTCTGCGAACACGTGCGCTTGGCCTTGCCCATCCATTAGATGGTGCCGGGCCCGCGCCGTCATCGCCCTGTAGGGCCAGATCATGTTGGCCTTCTCGGGTATGCCGACCCTGAGGCGGCCTCAGGGTTGCTCCTCCCGGAGTACCACCCCTGACGTAGGGTCGCGCCATGGACGGAACCGCCATGGACGCGAGCAACCCCCCGACCGCGAACGCGATGCGCCGCGCCCTGCGCCGTGCCCGGGACGGCGTCGCCCTCGACGTGACCGAGGCCGCCGTACTGCTGCAAGCCAGAGGCGAGGACCTGCGCGACCTCTGTTCCGGCGCCGCCCGGCTGCGCGACGCCGGCCTCGAAGCGGCCGGCCGCCCCGGCGTCATCACCTACTCCAAGAGCGTCTTCATCCCGCTCACCCGGCTGTGCCGCGACAAGTGCCACTACTGCACCTTCGCGACCGTCCCCGGCAAACTGCGCCGCGCCGGCCACGGGGCGTTCATGTCCCCCGACGAGGTGCTGGCAGTGGCCCGCCGCGGAGCCGAACTCGGCTGCAAGGAAGCCCTGATCACGCTCGGGGACAAACCCGAGGACCGGTGGCCCGAAGCCCGCGAGTGGCTGGACGCGCACGGCTACGACGACACCATCGCCTATGTGCGGGCGATGTCGATCCGCATCCTGGAGGAGACCGGCCTGCTGCCGCACCTCAATCCCGGGGTGCTGGGCTGGACGGACTTCCAGCGGCTCAAGCCGGTCTCCGCCTCGATGGGCATGATGCTGGAGACCACCGCCACCCGGCTGTGGAGCGAACCCGGCGGCCCGCACTTCGGCTCCCCCGACAAGGAGCCGGCCGTACGCCTGCGGGTGCTGGAGGACGCCGGACGCAGCTCCGCCCCGTTCACCAGCGGCCTGCTGATCGGCATCGGCGAGACGTACGAGGAGCGCGCCGAGTCACTGTTCGCGCTGCGCAAGGTCTCCCGCGCCTACCACGGCATCCAGGAACTGATCCTGCAGAACTTCCGCGCCAAGCCGGACACCGCGATGCGCGGCATGCCGGACGCCGAACTGGACGAACTGGTGGCGACCGTCGCGGTGGCCCGGCACCTGCTGGGCCCGACCGCCTGCCTCCAGGCCCCGCCGAACCTCGTCGACGGCGAGTACGAGCGGCTGATCGCCGCCGGCATCGACGACTGGGGCGGCGTCTCCCCGCTCACCCCCGACCACGTCAACCCCGAGCGCCCCTGGCCGCAGATCGAGCTGCTGACCGAACGCTCGGCGGCGGCCGGCTTCGCACTGCGCGAACGCCTCGCCGTCTACCCCGAGTACGTGCGCCACGGCGAGCCCTGGCTGGACCCGCGGGTGCTGCCGCACGTCCGCGCCCTGGCCGACCCGCAGACCGGGCTCGCCGACCCGGACGCGGTGGTCCGCGGACTGCCCTGGCAGGAGCCCGAGGACCTGCCGGAGTCGTACGGCCGGACCGACCTGCACACCGCCATCGATACCGAGGGCCGCACCGGCGACCGCCGGGCCGACTTCGAGGACGTCTACGGCGACTGGGACGTGCTGCGCGAACAGGTGCTCACCGCCGGCGCGCCCGAGCGCCTCGCGGGCGACCTGCGCGAAGCCCTGGCGGTGGCCGCCGACGACCCGACCCGGCTGACCGACGACCAGGCGCTCGCCCTGTTCCACGCGGACGGCCCCGCCCTGGACGCGCTCTGCCGGATCGCCGACGACGTGCGCCGCGCCGCCGTCGGGGACGAGGTCACCTACTGCGTCACGCGGAACATCAACTTCACCAACGTCTGCTACACCGGCTGCCGCTTCTGTGCCTTCGCCCAGCGGCGCACCGACGCGGACGCCTACACCCTGTCGCTGGAACAGGTCGCCGACCGGGCCGCGCAGGCCTGGGAGGTGGGCGCCACCGAGGTCTGCATGCAGGGCGGCATCCACCCGGACCTGCCCGGCACCGCCTACTTCGACATCGCCCGCGCGGTGAAGGAGCGGGTGCCCGGCATCCACGTGCACGCCTTCTCGCCGATGGAGGTCGTCAACGGCGCCAGCCGCACCGGCCTGTCCATCCGCGACTGGCTGCAGCAGGCCAAGGAGTCGGGCCTGGACAGCATCCCCGGCACCGCCGCCGAGATCCTGGACGACGAGGTCCGCTGGGTGCTCACCAAGGGCAAACTGCCGGCCGCGACCTGGGTCGACGTCGTCACCACCGCGCACGAACTGGGCATCCGCTCCTCGTCCACGATGATGTACGGGCACGTGGACACCCCGCGGCACTGGCTCGGCCACCTGCGCCTGCTCGCGCAGATCCAGCAACGGACCGGCGGCTTCACCGAGTTCGTCACCCTGCCGTTCATCCACACCAACGCCCCGGTCTACCTGGCCGGCATCGCCCGGCCCGGTCCCACCGCCCGGGACAACCGCGCGGTCGTCGCGATGGCCCGGCTGCTGCTGCACCCGCACATCCCCAACATCCAGACCAGCTGGGTCAAACTGGGCACCGAGGGCGCCGCCGACATGCTCCGCTCCGGCGCCAACGACCTCGGCGGCACGCTGATGGAGGAGACCATCTCCCGGATGGCGGGCTCGGCGTACGGGAGCTACAAGTCCGTGCGCGACCTGCAGGCGATCGCCGACCTGGCGGGCCGCCCGCACCGCCAGCGCACCACCACCTACGGCGAGGTGCCGGCCGAGCGCCGGGCCGCCGCCAAGGCCTCGGACGGACACCTGCCGAAGCTGCTGCCCGTCCTGGACTGACCACGGGGCCCCGACCGCCGCCCCCGCGGGCGGCGGCCGTGTGTGTGGGGCGTGTGGGCGGGCGACGGGCAGTCCGTGGGCACCGGAGTTCGAGGGATGCCGTCGATCCGTACGGGTGGTCGAAGTACAGTGCGAGGGCGCGCGACCGGCCGATCGTCGTGCGGTCCCCCACCCCGACGAAAGGCGCCCCGTCGTGATGCCACTGTGGTCACGCGCCCAGCAGCAGGACTACCGCAGCCGGGTGCGGGGCTGCCTGCTCGGCGGGGCCATCGGCGACGCGCTCGGCGCCGGCGTCGAGTTCGACGCGCTGGAGAAGATCCGGGCCCAGCACGGCCCGCAGGGCGTCACCGGCTACGCCCCGGCGTACGGGCGCACCGGCGCCGTCACCGACGACACCCAGCTCAGCCTGTTCACCGTCGACGGACTGATCCGTGCCCACATCCGGCGCGACACCGGCAGCTGGCACCCGCCCACCGACCTGCACCTGGCCTACCTGCGCTGGGCCGCCACCCAGCGCGACTGGGGCCCCGACGAGCGCCGCCCCGACCTCGGCTGGCTCGGCCGCGAGGAATGGCTGTACGCCCAGCGCGCCCCCGGCCAGGGCTGCCTGTCCGGCCTCACCGGGCCGAACGCCGACCGCCTCGGCACCCTGGAACAGCCCAAGAACCCGCACTCCAAGGCCTGCGGCACCGTCGTACGGGCGGCGCCGTTCGGTCTGCTCACCACCTGGGAGCCGGGCCTGGTGTTCCAACTCGCGGCGGAGTGCTCGGTGCTCACCCACGGCCACCCCACCGGCTACCTCGCGGCCGCCGCCTTCGCCGTGATCGTCCAGTCCGTCGCCCGCGGCGGCACCCTGGAGGAGGGCGTCCACCTCGCGCTCGCCCTGCTCTCCGAACGGCAGGCGCACGAGGAGACCACCGCCGCGCTGCGGGGCGCCCTGGACGCCGTCCGGGCCGGCGAACCCTCCGCGGAGCGGGTCGAGGCGCTGGGGGAGGGCTGGGTCGCCGAGGAGGCGCTGGCGATCGGGGTCTACTGCGCGCTGGTCGCCCACGACGTCCGGTCGGGCCTGCTGCTCGCCGTCAACCACTCCGGGGACAGCGACTCCACCGGAGCGATCTGCGGCAACCTGCTCGGCGCGCTGCACGGGGACACCGCACTGCCGCCGGGCCTGGTGGCCGGCGTCGAGGGGCGCGCCGCGATCCTCGAACTCGCCGACGACTTCGTGCTGGAGCTGATGCACGGAAGCGAACTGCACGACCGGCGGACCCAGGAGGGCGCCAACTGGTGCGCCCGGTACCCGGTGGTGGGCTGAGACCGGGACCGGCGGTCGCCCGTGGCGTCGGCCGGCGCCCCCTCGGCGGTGGCCGACGCCACGGACAACCGGTCCGAGACGGCTCCCGCGCCGGCGTCAGGGGCTGCCGAAGGCGCCCGCGGCCGCCGCCGAGGCGAAAGCGTTCCAGGCCTCGGTCGAGAAGCGCAGGTGCGGGCCGAGCGGGTCCTTGGAGTCCCGGACCGCGACCGCGCCCCCGGCTGGTCCGGCGACCTCCACACAGGCGCCTTGGCCCCCGCTGTGACTGCTCTTGCGCCATCGGGTTCCGTACTCGGACGGGGTGATCATGCGTTGAATTCCTTTTCGATGTCGGCTATCAGCGACCGGCTCTCCGCGACACCGAGTGCGGCCGCTCTCAGGTAGTCGTAGAGACCGGTATAGCGGCGCACATCAGCCTCCTTCTCCAGGTAGAGATCGCTCGTCACACCTTCGAAGTAGACAACCGTCGAATCGGCTGACTCGGGGAACTCCAGCAGGGAGAATGTCCCGGTCATGCCGGGGTGGGCGCCGTGCGAGAACGGGATCACCTGGATGGTGATGTTCGGGCGATGGCTCAACTCCAGCATCTGCCGCAGCTGGGCGGCCATCACCTCCCTGCTGCCGACCTCGCGGCGCAGCACCGCCTCGTCTATCACGGTCCACAGGCTGCCCAGCTGGTCCTCCCCGTGGACGCGCTCCTGGCGCTTCATCCGGACCTGCACCCGGCGCTGCACCGCGACGGCGTCGGTGTCCGGCTGGGTGCCCTCCACCACGGCCTGCGCGTACCGCTCGGTCTGCAGCAGGCCCGGCACGAAGGAGGACTCGTACGCGCGGATCGAGGAGGCCTCGGCCTCCAGGCCGATGTAGACGCTGTACGGAGTCGGCATGTCGTTGAAGTCGTGCCACCAGCCGCGCTGACGCGACTCCTTGGCCATCTCCATCAGGCTGGCGCGCATCTGGTCGTCGGGCACGCCGTACACGTCGCAGAGGTCGCGCACGTCCCGCTGGCTGATGCTGCGGCGGCCGTTCTCCAGCCGGCTGATCTTCGACTGGGAGACCATCAGCCGGCCGGCGACCTCTTCCGCCGTCATGCCGAGGCCCTCGCGGAGCTTGCGCAGCTCCGAACCGAGGCGTCGGCGACGCACGGTGGGATTGACGTTGGCGGACACTTCGACCTCCGGCCGGACCTCTGGTGATCGTTGGAGCGGCAGTCCTCGGAACACTTCGGACATTGGGACCAACCCCCCTGACTTGGAGCAGCATGACACCTTGGCCCAGGTCGGCGCCGGGGAATCCCTGCAGCGCGGTAGTACAGATCATCGGAAAAGCGCTTCCGCGAGACAGCGAAAGCCCCCAGGTGGTAATGCGGCTCAGCGACTTGGACAACTTCGGACAGGCAGCGCGGCGTCCGGGGACGGCAGAGGGGCGGTCGCCGGGCGACTTGCGTCGCGGGGCGACCGCCCCTGGGTGCTGCCGGTGGTGCGGTGCTGCCGGAGGTGCGGTGGTGCTGGTGCTGCGGTGGTTCTTCAGTGCTCGTAGTGCTCGTAGTTCTCGTCAGCACTCTTCAGGATGCCGTCCGCTCCGGTCATCGGACGCCGACCCGGGAGTCGGGAACCCGCCCGCCCGAACCCCGGCCCGCCGTACGGGCGCCGGAGCGGCCGGTGGCAGGCCCCGGGCTCTGGGCAGAACGGTTCTGCTGCGCCGGCAGGCCGTTCTGCACGTCCATCACGGCGTGCGCGACCATCCCGCCGAGCGGGTCGTACCGGATCAGGTCCCGCAGCCGGGACCGCGAGGACCGGCCCTCGTTGCCCGGGTACAGGTGCTTGCCCAACCCGACCGAGTGGGCGAGCGCGGCGAGCGCGGCCGTCCGCGGATCCGGCGGCACACCGGTGCGGATCGCGGTGTCCAGCCGTTGCTTGATCGCGCCGTTGGTGCAGTCGTCGGACGCCTGGTACCGGATCGTCGGAAGCACCCCGCACACCTGGCCCGGCACGGCCGTGACCATGCCGCAGCGTTCCAGGTGCGCCAGGTAGGTCTGCCGCAGCCCCAGCCGGGGCCCGCCGATCCAGTGCGCCGCGCGGACCGGACTGCCGCGTCGGCGCAGCAGTTCCAGCGCGTGGTCAAGGGTCGGGTCGCCGGTCGGCCGTGCGAGTACGACAGCGATCCGGTCTCCCTCCGGTACGATCCGTCCGGCCAGGGACAGCTCGACGAGCTGTGCCCCGGCGAGTCCGAGGTCGAGGGTCTGCGGCTGCGCCGTGGTACCCGTGGTCGGGTCCAAAGCGAGCAGCAAGAGTTCCTCGGGAACAGTTCTGCGGCTCTTGCCCATCCAAGCCTCCCCGCGTGGATGAGAGACAGGGTGACGCCTCTCACACGGGCTTGTCGAGTACGCCTCCGAATCGTGACCTTGCGGTGAAGGCGCGGAACCGGCGGCCACGGGCCCGGCGTCTGACCGGTGAACAGGCCGTGGTGCGCCCGTGCGATCGCAATAAGCGCCGGTCGGGCGGGGTGTGCGCGGTGGGATCGGCCGTCGGTGCCGGAGACTGTACAGGTACACGGGGCGGGGCGTCGGCTTCCCGAAATCGGGTTCGCCGGTGCCCCGCCGGGCGTTGAGGAGGCTGGGATACGTGGGCAAGTCCCCCGACAGGGTGCTGAGGGACGGCGAACGGGAGCAGGACCTGGAACGCGAACGGACCGGTCCGGCGGCGGGCGCGGAGACCGGTACCGCCGAGTCCGCGGAGCACGGCTCCCGCCCGGCTGCTGCCGGGGCGTCAGCCACGGCCGGCGCCGAGGCGACCACCGCCGAGACCTCCTCGGACACCGCTGCGGAACCCGCCCCGGACGACGCCGCAGAGGCGCCTGCGGAGGCGCCTGCGAAGGCGTCCGCCGACGCTCCGGCGGCGGGGGCCAAGGGCGGCTCGACGGTACAACTCCGTGTCCAGGATGTGGACAGCAAGACGACGATGCTGCGGCTTCCGGTGGACAACAAGACCACCGCGCTCCGGCTGCCCGACGAGCTGGTGAAGGATGCCGGCAAGGGGAGTTCGGGTGGTGAGAGGGAGAAGGGGAAGTCCTCGTCGGCGTCCGACGGGATGAAGGCGCCCACCGAGCGCCCCGCTGCCGCTGACCCGCGTCTCGCCATGCGGACGTCCGAGGCAGTGGCGGCGGAGAAGGCCGAGAAGGCTGACGAGGCGGACAGGGCCGACAAGGCGGGGACGGTCGAGAACGCCGAGGACACCGAGGACAGTAAGGACAAAGGAGACAGCAAGGACAGCAAGGACAGCAAGGACAGCAAGGACAGCAAGGACAGCAAGGACAGCAAGGACAGCAAGGAGACCGAGGCGGCCTCCGTCGAGGCTGCTCCCGCCGACGACGCCGAGCCCGTCACGCTGACCACGACCGGGCAGCCTGGTCAGAAGTCGGGCCCGACCGGGAAGTTGGAGAAGCCCGAGCCGCCACGCACCCCTGCCGCCCCCGCGGCCGGCACCGTGCCCGAGCCCCCGGCGCCCCGGCCCCTCCCCGAGCCCGAGCCGGCGCCCGTCCCGGAGCCGCAGCCGAAGCCGGCCCCCAAGCCCGAGCCGAGCCCGGCGCCGGCCCCGAAGCCGCTGCCCGAGCCGGACCCGCGACCGGTGCCGCCGGTCCCGCCGCTGCCCCGGCCCGAGCCGATGCCGAGGCCGGAGCATGAACCGCAGCCGGAGCAGGAGCCGGAGCCGCTGCCCTCGCCCGAGACCACGGCCGAGGCGATGGAGGTCCTGGCCTCCCTCAACGCCCGCCCGGTCTCGCCGCTGCGCCGCGCCCTCAAGCGGGTGACCATCTGGACGGTCTTCCTCGCCGTCGTGCTCGGCGCGGCCGTGGTGGCCCAACTGCTGCGCCCGCTGCCGGACACCACGACGAAGATGACCGCCACGGGCAGCTACACCTTCACCGGCGACCAGCTCGACCTCGCCTGGCCCGCCAGGGGCCAGTCCACCGCCGAGGTGGTCGGCGTCGGCAGTCTCGGCAGTTCGGGCCAGGAGGCGCCGGCGCCGATCGCCAGCGTCACCAAGGTGATGAACGCCTACCTGATCCTGCAGAAGTTCCCGCTGAAGAAGGGCGAGAGCGGCCCGACGATCACCGTCGACAAGCCGGCCGCACAGGAGTCCGGCAACCTCGACGAGTCCCGGGTGGCGCTCACCGAGGGCCAGTCCATCACCGAGTACCAGGCGCTGGAACTGCTGATGCTGCCCTCGGCCAACAACGTGGCCCGGCTGCTCGCCCGGTACCACTCCGGCTCCGAGGAGGCGTTCGTCAAGCTGATGAACGACACCGCGGCCAAGTTCGGCATGACCAACACCATCTACGCGGACCCGGCGGGCTTCAACTCCGACACCAAGTCCACCGCCAAGGACCAGCTGAAGCTGGCCGAGCAGGTCATGCAGAACGAGATCTTCCGGCAGATCGTCTCCACCCCGGAGACCAACTTCAACAACGCGAAGATCCGCAACACCAACAACCTGGTCAACCCGAAGACCGGCGTCATCGGCGTCAAGACCGGCTCCAGCACCCCGGCCGGCGGCTGCCTGATGTGGGCCGCCTACAAGGACATCGGCGGCGTGAAGCGGCTGATCCTCGGCGTCACCCTGGGCCAGCCGGCCACCTCGCCCCGGGAGGGCGACGGCATCCTGGACACCGTGCTGAAGGTCAGCGGCAAGCAGATCCAGGCCGCCCAGAACGGCCTGACCGGCCAGACCGTGGTGAAGAAGGGCGACGTCGTCGGGTCGGTGGACGACGGGCTCGGCGGAAAGGTCCAGGTCGTCGCGACCAAGGACCTGGTGGTGCCCGGCTTCCCCGGCATCTCCGGCACGGTCACCCTGGACGCGGCGAAGGTCGGCCACAGCGAGCAGGCCGGCAAGGAGGTCGGCGTGCTGCGGGTGGGCGCGGGCGAGAACAAGGTGGAGGTCCCGGTGGCCCTCCAGTCCGACCTCAAGCCGCCGTCCATCCAGTCCCGGCTGGTGCGCACGCTGTGAACGTCCCACCGCTGAACCGCTGAACGAATGCCGAAGGGGAGCCGGTCCGTACCGGCTCCCCTTCGGCATTCGCGCCTGTGCGCCTGTGCGTCTGTACGCCTACGTGCCTACGTGTCGCGGTCGAGCAGCGCGAGCGTGAAGCCGCCGAGGGCGGTCACCTGGTCCGGGTCGCCGTACTGGGACCGGAGCACCTGCGCCTGGTCCGTGGGCATGGCGGCCAGCGGGTCCGCGGTGTCGCCGAGGACCAGCAGCCAGACCCGCGACCCCGTGCCCAGGCAGGCCTCCGGCCGCGGGCAGGGCGCCGGCGACAGGTCCTCGGCGTCGTCGGCGCTCTGTGCGACGAACACCGGGTAGGGGCGGACGTCCGACGGCAGGTAGTAGCTGACGCCCGGCCAGACCATCGCCCAGGACTCGTCACCCAGCGGGGCCGCCATCCCGTCCCCGGAGCGGTAGCCGGAGGCGATCGTCCGGGCGGCGGCCTTGAACGGCTCCTCCGAGCCGTTGTGCGAGCCCACGTACCGCACGGCGGGCTGCTCGGGCAGCGCCGCCACGGCCGGTACGGCGAGCAGCCCCACGGCCAGCAGCCCGGTCGCCGCGAGCGCCCTGCGGGGTGCCCGGCCGCGGCGCGCCAGGGCCGTGACCGCGCCGTACACCGCCCCGGCCCCGCCCCCGGCCAGCACCGCCCAGGCGGGCACCGTGAACAGCAGGTACCGGCCGAGGAAGTACGAGGTGCCGCCCACGCGCGACACCAGCCAGACGCCCACCACCGGCAGCTCGGCGAGCAGCAGCACCTGCCAGGCCTGCAGCCGCCGGCCGGGCAGCGCCAGCGCCGGGAGCGCCAGCAGGACGAGGGCGTAGAACGCCAGATCCGAGCCGACCAGGTGCTCGCCGAAGCGGAGCAGGCCGCGGAGGGACGGGGTGGGTATCCAGCCCAGTTGCCGGTTCGACTGCCGGCTGCCCAGCAGCACCACCGGCAGCACCGGCAGCGCCGCCACCGCGACCGCCAGCGGGTACTGCCACAGCAGCCGCCGGTCCGCCGCCGGCCGGCTCCGCCACAGGTGCAGCGCCACCAGGGCGACCTGCCCGGCCACCGTGCTGAACGAGACCAGGTGCCCCACGCCGGCCAGCGCCATGGCCACGCAGTACGGCGCCCAGCGGCGCCAGGTCGGCCGCTCCAGCGCCCGCAGCAGGAAGAGGGCGGCGGCCGCGATCGCGCAGGTCACCAGCGCGTACGAACGCGCCTCCTGGGCGTACCGGGAGACCTCCGGCGGCACCGCGAACAGCAGGCCGGCGCCGATCGCCGCCACCCGGTTGCCGAACAGCCGCCGGGCGGTGAGCGCCACGAACGCGGCCGCCCCCGCCATGGCCAGCACGGACGGTATTCGCAGGGCCACCGTCGAGTCGCCGAACACCGAGGTCCAGCCGTGCATCAGCAGGTAGTACGCGCCGTTGCTGGCGTCTATGTGCTGCAGCAGCCGCAGCAGATCGCCCAGCGAGCGGGTGGACACCGTCGCGGTCGCGATCTCGTCCCGCCACAGGTCCGGCGTCCCCAGCCGGTACCCGCCCACGGCCAGCATCACCACCGCGGGCCACCACCACACCTGCCCCAACAGCCGGACGACCGGGCGTACCGCAGGTCTCATCGGGTCCTTCGTCTCCTTCTCGCGGCGTGCCGGGGCGGGGCGAACACTTCCGGGCAGGCTACTTGACCCGTCCTGACACCCCGTCGGCGCCCGCACCCCCGCCCGCACCCCGCTCCCCACCCCGCCCACCACCCTGCCCACCACCCTCGATCCGGTACGCTGTGATCGGCCTCGCCGCAGCCGGGCCACGCCTCAGTAGCTCAGGGGATAGAGCACGGCTCTCCTAAAGCCGGTGTCGCAGGTTCGAATCCTGCCTGGGGCACACCACGAGCACGCAGGTCGCAGGCCCCCCGCCCACTCCGGGTCGGGGGGCCTGCCCCTTTTCCGCCCTGCTTTCCGCCCCACCCGCCGCTCGGCGGCTGGGCGGCGGCACGGTCAGGCGAGCGTGACGCGGGTGCGCTGCCCGACCGGGCGGGTGCCGGCGAGGGCGAGGTCGGCGAGCAGGGTCTCGGTCTCGCGGGCGGTGCGCAGGACGGCCGGGTCGAGGTCGACCACGACGAGTTCGCGCAGGTCCTCGCTCGCCGCGGCGATCAGGTGGCCGTCCGGGCCCCAGACCGCGCTGCCGCCGCAGGTGTGCCAGCCGCCGGTGTGGCCGATGTGGTTGGCGAGCACCGTGTAGAGGGTGTTGTCGAGCGCGCGGGCGGGGAACCAGGTGCGGGCCTCGTGGGAGCCGTGGCCCCGGCTGAACAGCGCGCCGACCAGGTAGGCGTGGCAGCCGTCGAGAGCGGCGGCGCGGGCGTGCTCGGGGAAGCCGGAGTCGTAGCAGACGCCGAGGCCGAGCCGCCAGCCGTCCAGTTCCACGGTGCAACCGGCCGTTCCGGGGCGGTAGTAGTCGCGTTCGGTCTTGAACAGGAACTGCTTGTCGTAGCGGGCGACGAAGCTGCCGTCCGGGCCGAGGACGAGGGCGGAGACCCGCAGGTCGGCGCCGTCCTGCACGGCGGCGCCGACGACGGCGGCGGTGCCGGTCTCCCGGCAGGCGTCGGCGATCGGCGCGAGGCGCGGATCGCCGGTCCGGACGGCGTACTTGAGCGGGTCGGTGCGGATCAGCTCGGGCTCGTAGCCGGAGAGGAACTTCTCGGCGAACAGCACCAGGCGGGCACCGGCCCGCGCGGCCTCGCGGATCAGCCCGGCGGCCTGCGCGACGTTGGCGGGTATGTCGCCGGGCACGGCCTGGGCCTGGACGGTGGCGATGCGCAGCGGCTGCGCGGGGTATCCGGCAGGGGCGGCGGACGCGGGAGCGGAGTCGGTGGACATGGCCGTCACGCTAGCGGACGGCCTCGATCCGGTGACATGGCCTCAGCCGACGGCCCGGTCCGGCCGATCGGCAGCGCCGCCCGTCGCGCCGCCCTCCGAAGCGCCGCCCCCCGAAGCGTCGCCGCCCGCAGTGCCGTCACCCGTCGCGCTGCCCGGAGCGCCGCCCTCCGGGGCGTCGTCGTCCAGCGGGTCGGCGGTGCGGGGCGGCTGCACCGAGGGCACGATGACCCGCTGGACCCTGGGCCTGGTGCGCCAGTTGACCCGCCGGACGTCGCGGGCCAGCGCGCCGGGACGCCACAGCTCGATCACGGCGGTGACGGTGCCGAGCACGACCCCGGCGGCCAGCCAGCCGGCCAGCACGTCGCTGGGCCAGTGCACTCCGAGGGCGATCCGGGTCCAGCCGATGGCGAGGACGGTCGCCGCCGCCACCGCGCAGGCGGCGGTCCGGCCGCGGCGGTGGACCCGGTACCAGAGCAGGCCGACCAGCACGGCGCAGGTGATCGCCGAGGTCATCGCGTGCCCGGAAGGGAAGGCCGGGCCGCCGGCGTGCGAGACCGGGTCGGTGAAGGCGGGCCGCCGCCGGTCGAAGGCCAGCTTCAGCGCCCACTGGGCGCCCCAGCCGACCAGGGCCTGGGTGGCCACCCAGCCGGCCAGTACCCGTGCGCCGATCAACCAGAGCCAGGCGGCTGCGATGCCGAGGAGCGTACGCATTGTGACGGTGCCGCCGATGTCGGAGAGCGTCTGCACGGCGGCGGTCCAGATCCGGTGTTCCCGGGCGTAGGTGTGCAGTTCGCTGATCCACTCCTGGTCGAAGCGCTCCAGCGGACGCCAGTGGCTGGTCACCAGAGCCGCCAGAGCGCCGAACAGGGTGGCACAGCCCACCGCGAGCGCGGCGTCCCGAAGGAGACTGCGGTGACGCGCAGTGACGGAGGTCGTGCCGTTGGTCAGGTGCATGGCTGACACCTTCCCAGTGTCCCGGGCCGTTGAGGAGCTGGGGCGATAGCGATTTGGCATCGTTTGTAGGGAGGTCCTGCGTGCGCCGGGGCGCGGGCGCGGGCGGAGGGCGGGGGTGCGCGGGAACGCCCGCGGTCGTTCACCGGTTCAACGGGTGGACGGCGCCGGCGTGTGGGTCGAGTGAAGGAATCCCTCCCCGAGTGGTCGAGCCCGGGCGCGGAACGTGTCCAACTGCTCACCGAGCGTCCAAAGTCGGCGCGAAAACCGGCAGGATACTGCATCGCCGGGAAGAATCGGAGTGACTTGGGAATGTTGTCCGGATTCTGTGCGTTGGATCGTTACGTGTGAGCCCGACGGGGCCCGCACTTCTTGCCCTCATGGCGGGCAGGCAGGCAGACCTCGGCAATCTCAGCAAAGGGAGCAAGCATGGCCACCCGTGCCGTCGTTCGTGACAGGGCCGACCGGACTCGCGCGGCCCGCCCGACCAACCTCGAGGCCGACCGCGACCTGGTCGGCATGTACCTCGACGAGATCGCCAGGACACCCCTGCTCGATGCCGCCGAGGAGGTCGAGCTCTCCCTGCGGATCGAGGCCGGCGTGTACGCCCAGCACCTGCTGGAGGAGGGCGAACTCCCCAGCGGCGTCACGCGCGAGGAGCTGGAGACGATAGCCGCGGACGCGGAGCGCGCCAAGGACGTCTTCATCCGCTCCAACCTCCGCCTCGTGGTCGCGGTCGCCCGCCGCTACCCGCGCAGCGGCCTCCCGCTGCTGGACCTCATCCAGGAGGGCAACGCGGGCCTGGTGCGCGCCGTCGAGAAGTTCGACTACGCCAAGGGCTTCAAGTTCTCCACGTACGCGACGTGGTGGATCCGGCAGGCGATCACCCGGTCCATCGCCGACCAGTCCCGCACCATCCGGCTGCCCGTGCACCTGGTGGAGGAGCTGGGCCGGATCCGGCGGGTGCAGCGCGAGAAGTCCAAGGAGCTGGGCCGCGAGGCCGAGCCGGCCGAGATCGCGGCCGAGTTGGACACCACCGAGGCCCGGATCAAGGACGTGCTGGACTGGGCCCGCGACCCGGTCAGCCTCAACATGGCGGTGGACGACGAGGGCGAGACCCAGTTCGGCGACCTGGTCGAGGACACCGGGGCGACGTCCCCCGAGGACGCCGTGATGGTGATGCTCCGCCGCGAGGAACTGGACGGCCTGATCGGGCGGTTGGACGACCGCACGGCCTCGATCATCCGCTCCCGCTACGGGATGGAGGACGGCCGCGAGCGCACCCTCACCGAGGTGGGCAAGCAGCACGGCCTCACCCGCGAGCGGATCCGGCAGATCGAGAAGCACGCGCTGGCCGAGCTGAAGAAGATCGCCGACCACGCCGGCTTCGAGGCCGCCTGACGGGCCGCCCCTGCCGGTGGAACGGGTCGAGCCCTCACCCGGGCCCTGGTGCGGAGTGTTCCGCAGCGGGGCCCGAGGCGTGCCACGGGGCTCTTAGGCTGGAGGGACAGGACGAGGCGAGCGATGGGTCGTGGACACGGTGAGCGAGCAGGAACAGGAACAGCCGACGGCGCAGGGGCCGGCGCAGGGGGAGCGCCAAAAGCAGGAGCAGGGCCAGGCAGAGGCACCGGACCAGGGCCCGGGGAAGGACGCCGCGGTCAAGGCCCGGCTGGTCTTCCGCGACCCGCTGGACGAGCCGTCCCGGGACGACACCGACGCCGGCTGGGGTGACCGGCCCGGGGCGGGCGGTGGGCGGGGGCTGGACTGGTATCTGAGCCAGCGCCCGCCGCACCACGGGGGCTGAGACGACGGAGAGGGGTAGGGAAAGAAGCGGGGCTGGTCAGCGCATCGGCGAGACCAGCGCGTCGCGGATCTCGGTCAGCAGTTGGACCTCCTTGGCCTCGGCCTCCGCCGCCACCTCGGCGTTGGACTTGCGGCGGGCCGCCAACCTGTTCATGGGCACGATCAGAACGAAGTAGACGACCGCCGCGGTGATCAGGAACTGCAGGGCGGCACTGAGCACCGATCCCCACAGGATGAGGATCCCGGACGAGACCTCGCCGGCCGGGCCCACCTCGCACGGCCCCTTGAGGCAGGAGCTGTAGGAGCCCAGGTCCTTCGTCCCGAAGACGCCGACGATCGGGTTGATCACGCCCTTGACGAAGGCGTTGACGATGTTGGTGAATGCCGCGCCGATGACGACGGCGACGGCGAGTTCGACGACATTTCCACGCAGCAGGAATTCCTTGAAGCCCTTCATGCCGCCTCGAACGACGAAGTCGTCGCCCGGTTACGGGTGATCTTCGGCGGCTCCGGATTGACAACCCGTCCGGCCCAGCGGGCCTCCGTCGGGCGGCGGCAGCCCGGCCCGTGCGGGCCCGAGCGCGAGCGCCGCGGCCACCGCGAGCAGGACCAGCGCGGGCACCCCGGCCCGCCGCCGGACCGCGCTGCGCCAGCGGTGCCACCCGCCGCACCCGCGCCGGATCGGCGGGAAGCTCGGCACCTCCTGCCGTGGCGGCACGGTCGGCGCGGGCAGCGGGACGGAGAAGCTCACGGTCGTCATGGACGAACCTCCGGATCGGTCGGTCGGCCGACCCCGGTTGGCCCGGCCGACCCCCACGATGAGCGCTCCCGCCGGCCTCGGAAAGGCACTTTCCCCAGCCTGTGGAAAACCCTGCCCTGTGGACAACTTCGTGCACTCGCGCGAGTGAGAGAGCCCCGCCGGAGGTGACGGAACGGCCAGAGAAGCAGAAAGGCCCGCCGCCCCGCGTGCAAGCGGGGCCGACGGGCCTTTCCGAGGTCTGCTGGGCGTCCGGTCGAATCCGGCGCCCGAGTCAGCTCGCGGCCGGAGCCGGGCTGGACGGGGTCGAGGACCCGGTGCCCGACGCGGCGGGCGAGGAGGTCGAGGTGGACGACGTCGAGGAGGTCGACGTCGACGTGGACGACGATCCGGAGCCCACCGAGCTGGTGGAGGACGAGCGGCTGTCGGTCCGGTAGAAACCCGAACCCTTGAACACGACACCCACGGCCGAGAAGACCTTGCGGAGCCGTCCCTGGCAGTCGGGGCACGTGGTCAGCGCCTCGTCGGTGAACTTCTGCACCGCCTCCAGGCCGTTGCCGCACTCGGTGCACTGGTACTGGTACGTGGGCACTTGTCTTCCTCCTGGCACTCTCGCCTGATGAGTGCTAACGATGGTCAATGATGCGGCATTCCGCTGGATCAGTCCAGCGACTCAGGTGTGAGATCGGCCCCGCCCGGGCGGACCGGGTCGCCCCGGCCGTGCGGCGGAGTCGCGCTCAGCCCTTGGCCGCGCCCACCAGCTGCCCGGCGCCCCCGCGCTCCGCCGAGCCGGAAGCAGGCCCGGAAGCAGTACCGGAAACGGTGCCCGAAGCGGTGCCGGAAGCGGGCCCGGCGGCCGAGCCGGCGGCGATCCGGTCGGTCCCAGCCGCCGGTGCGACCAGCAGGTGCCGCAGCGAGAACAGCACGACCAACCCGAGGCCGGCGCCGACCAGCGGCACCAGGAACCCGGCCGAGGGCCCCTGCCCGTCGATCAGCTTCCCCGCGGCCATCGAGCCGACCGCCAGTCCGAGCCCGATGGCGCCGGTCAGCCAGGTGAAGGCTTCCGTCTTGGCGCCGTCCGCGACCAGCGTCTCGACCAGGGTGTAGCCGCTGATCAGGGTCGGCGCGATGGCCAGGCCGCAGACCAGTCCGGCGACGGTGAGCGCGACCAGGCTCGGCATCGCCCACAGCGTGGAGCAGCCCAGCACCAGCAGCGTGTAGCTCATCAGCATCCGCTGCTGGACGGCCCGCCGCCAGGCGATCACGCCGTACAGCACGCCGGCCAGCATCGAGCCGCCCGCGAAGATCCCGTACACGGTGCCGCCGGCGGCGTGCTGCCCGACCGAGTCGGCGAAGGCGTTCACCGACACCTGCATCCCGCCGAACACCGCGCCGACGCCGAGGAAGGTCCCGGCGAGCAGGCGGACGCCGGGGGAGGCGAGCGCCGAGGCGCGCTTGGCGCCGGGCTGGGGCACGATCCGGGCGGGGGCGGTGCGCCGCTGGGCGGCGAAGGCCAGGCCGCCGACGAGGGTCAGCGCGGCCTCGGCGACCAGGGCGGCGGCCGGGTTGGCGAGGGCGGCGATGCCGGAGGCCAGGATCGGGCCGATCACGAAGGTGAACTCGTCCGTCACGGACTCGAAGGCGAAAGCGGTGCTCACCCGGGCCGCCGAGGCGTCGGACGGGCCGTCGGCGGTGAACCGGGCCACCCAGCGGGCCCGGACCATCGCGCCGATCTGCGGCACGCTGGCGCCGGCCGGGACGGCGGCGAGGAACAGGCTCCAGGCCGGCGCGTGGCCGAGCGCCAGGGCGATCAGTACGCCGACCGAGGCGCCGTGCACCAGGACGGCCGGGACGAGCACCGCGGCCTGCCCGTAGCGGTCGGCGAGCCGCCCGGTCTGCGGCCCGATCAGGGCCTGCGCGACGGCGGCGACGGCGGTGACGGTACCGGCGGTGCCGTACGAGCCGTGGGTCTGGGTGACGAGCAGCAGGATGCCCATGCTGAGCATCGCGTACGGCAGTCGTGCGACGAGGGCGGGGGACAGGAAGGTCCAGGCCCCGGGGGTGCGCAGCAGTTCGCCGTACCCGACGCGGGCGGGGGTCCGGGCTGCGGTGGTGTCCGCGATGTCCGCGGAGGTATCGACCGTTCGGCGGGCCGTCACGGTCGGTCCTTCCTGCTGCCTGGTAGCGCGGCAGGGCATGGGGTGGCCCCGACGGCGCCGAGAGTCGTCCTCTCGCGCGTCGACCGGGGTAGATACCGGGTCGGCCCGGTGTGATTCCCGGGGGCCGGACCGCGGCCGCCGAGCGGTCGCGCCAACTCTGCGTCAGGCAGATGCTGGGGTGGTCTAGCGGTGGTTATACGGCGTAGTCGAACCAGCATACAGTTACGCGCGTAGATTCCGCCAGCCACCCCGTCTGGCCGTCCCCGGACCGAGCCCAGGCCAGGACCGAGTCCGGGCTCACCGCCCGTGCAGCCACCCGGCGAGCTTGCCGCCCTTGTCGACGGCCCGCAGCCGGCGCTCCGCCGCGTCGCCGACCTCGTCCGTGGTGACCACGAGCAGCTCGTCCCCGCCGCGCAGCACCGTCGCCTTGTCCGGCACGAAGGAGTTGCCCTCGCGCACGACCAGGGTGACCGCCGCGCCCTTGGGCAGCCGGAGCTCGCCGACCTCCACGCCGGACATCCGGGAGGCGGGGGAGAGCGCGACCGACAGCAGGTGCCCGTGCAGCTTCTCCAGCGGGGCGGACTCGATGCCGAGGTCCTGGCCCATCGCGCCCTCGCCGATCCGCAGCCGCTTGGCCACCCACGGCAGGGTCGGTCCCTGGAGCAGGGTGAAGGTGACGACCAGGATGAAGACGATGTTGAAGACGTCCGCGGCCTGGTGCGCGCCCGACACCACCGGGATGGTGGCGAGCACGATGGGCACCGCGCCGCGCAGGCCGGCCCAGCTCAGCAGCGCCTGCTCGCGCGGGGGCACCTTGAACGGGGTCAGCGAGGCCACCACCGACAGCGGCCGGGCCAGGAAGACCAGCACGCCGCCGATCACCAGCGCGGGCACCACCGCGGAACCCATGGTCGCGGGCGTGCAGAGCAGTCCGAGCAGCACGAACATGCCGATCTGCCCGATCCACGCCAGTCCGTCCGCGAAGCCGCGGACGGCGGGGCCGTGCGGCAGCTTGGAGTTCCCGAGGATCACCGCGCTGATGTAGACGGCGAGGAAGCCGGAGCCGTGCAGCAGCGCGCCGCCCGCGTAGGCGAGCACGGTGAGCGCCATCACGGCGATCGGGTAGAGGCCCGAGGAGGGCAGTGCGACGTGCTTGATCCCGAAGGCGCCGAGCTTGCCGACGGCGAAGCCGACCGCGGCGCCGATCGCCAGTTCGGCGAGGATGGTGCCGATCAGGACGTACCAGGGGTCCAGTTCGCCGGTGGTGGCGAAGGCGACGACCAGGATGACGACGGGCGCGTCGTTGAAGCCGGACTCGGCTTCCAGCAGTCCGGTGAGCCGGTGGGGCAGCGGGACCATCCGCAGCACCGAGAAGACGGCGGCCGCGTCGGTCGAGGAGACTATGGCGCCGAGCAGCAGTGAGGTCCGCCAGTCCAGGCCGACCAGCCAGTGGGCGCCGGCCGCGGTGGCGAACACGCTGACCCCGACGCCGACGGTGGCGAGCACGGTGGCGGCCGGCACCACCGGTCTGATCTCGCGCCAGCTCGTCTTGAGGCCGCCCTCGGCCAGGATCACCACGAGTGCCGCGTAGCCGATCACCTGGGTCAGCTCGGCGTTGTTGAAGGAGACCCCGATGCCGTTCTGGCCCAGCGCCACGCCGATCCCCAGGTAGATCAGCAGGCTGGGCAGCCCTGATCGGGTGGAGATCCGGACGGCGACCACCGCGAAGAGCAGGATCACGGAGGCTTCGAGCAGGAGCTGGTTCAGATGGGCGACGTTCACGCAGGGGCACCTCGGGCAGGCATGGGCGGGCGGGGTGTCTGGTGGTGCTGTGGTGTCGACCCGTCAAGAAGGCGTCAATGCTCCTCTTGCGGATCGTTACTCAGTCTAACATTTTGCCATATCTTTAGCTTGGTCCCCCGTTCACGGTGCCCGCCGGACTCGGCCTAATGTGGTGCCCTGTCATGGCCGCAGGCCCTGGACACGCCCGCCCGCCCCGAAGTCAGGACCGCAAGGACCCAGATGCCCCGCTCGAAGAAGTTCCGGCGCGCCCGTCTGTTCGTGATCGTGCTGGTCGTGCTGCTGGTGGCCGGCGTCGGCTACGGCGGCTACCGCGGGGTCTCCGCGGTCCGCGCCTCCTTCCCGGAGGTCGACGGCAGCGTCAAGGTGGCGGGCCTGAGCGCGCCGGTCGACGTGAAGCGGGACGCCAACGGCATCCCGCAGCTGTACGCCGACACCCCCGAGGACCTGTTCCGCGCCCAGGGCTACGTCCAGGCGCAGGACCGTTTCTGGGAGATGGACGTCCGCCGGCACATCACCGCCGGCCGGCTCTCCGAGATGTTCGGCGACGGCCAGGTCGACACCGACACCTTCATCCGCACCATGGGCTGGCGGCAGGTGGCGCAGAAGGAGTACGACACCAAGCTGACGCCGGAGACCAAGAAGTACCTGCAGTCCTACGCGGACGGCGTGAACGCCTGGCTCGCCGAGCACCCCGGCGGCGAGAAGGCCTCGCTGGAGTACGCGCTGCTCGGCGCCGTCAACAGCGGCTACCAGCCCGAGCAGTGGAGCCCCGTCGACTCGGTGGCCTGGCTCAAGGCGATGGCCTGGAACCTCTCCGGGAACCTCCAGGAGGAGATCGACCGCTCGCTGCTGGCCCAGGACTTCAGCCCGGACAAGATCGCCGAGCTGTACCCGGACTACCCGTACAGCCGCAACGGCACCATCGTGAAGACCGGCACCGTCAGCGGCGACACCTACCGCCCCGCCGACGGCTCCCCGCAGTCCGGCCCGGGCAACGGCACCGCCACCGCCCAGGGCGCGGCCACCACCAAGGCGCTGCTGCAGGGCCTCACCGACCGCATCGACGGCATGCCGCAGCTGCTCGGCCGTCCCGGACAGGGCATCGGGTCCAACTCGTGGGCGGTGGCGGGCACCCACACCACGACCGGCAAGCCGCTGCTGGCCAACGACCCGCACCTCGGCCCCGGCCTGCCCTCGGTCTGGTACCAGATGGGCCTGCACTGCCGGACCGCCTCCCCGGCCTGCCAGTTCGACGTCTCCGGCTTCACCTTCGCGGGCATGCCCGGCGTGGTGATCGGCCACAACAAGGACGTCGCCTGGGGCTTCACCAACCTCGGCGCCGACGTCACCGACCTCTTCCTGGAGAAGGTCACCGGCCCGGACACCTACCAGGTGGACGGCAAGGACGTGAAGTTCGACCTGCGCAAGGAGACCATCAAGGTCTCCGGCGGCCAGGACCGCACCATCACCGTGCGCACCACCCAGACCGGCGCCCCGCTCATCTCCGACCAGAGCAGCGAGCAGCAGAACGTCGGCAAGCACGCGCCCAACGGCACCTCCGCGCCGGACCGCGGCACCGGCGGCTACGGCGTCGCCCTGCAGTGGACGGCCCTGAGCCCCGGCAAGACCATGGACGCCGTCTTCGAGCTGGACAAGGCCAGGAACTGGGACGAGTTCCGGGCCGCCGCGAAGGACTTCTCCGTCCCCGCGCAGAACCTGATCTACGCCGACGCCAAGCACATCGGCTACCAGGCCCCGGGCACCATCCCGGTCCGCGGCAAGGGCGACGGCACCTACCCCGCCCTGGGCTGGGACTCCGCGTACCAGTGGAAGGACCCGATCCCCTTCAACGCCCTGCCGTGGAGCCTCGACCCGTCCGCCGGCTACATCGTCACCGCCAACCAGGCCGTGGTCGACCCGAGCTACAAGTACAGCCTCACCAAGGACTGGGAGTACGGCACCCGGGCCAAGGAGATCACCGACCAGATCGAGGGCCTGCTCAAGAACAACGGCAAGATCTCGCCGGACGACATGCAGACCCTGCAGCTGGACAACACCAGCATCATGGCCAAGACGCTGGTCCCGCTGCTGCTCAAGCAGCAGATCGACGACCCCTACGTGCGCCAGGCCCAGGACCTGCTCAAGGACTGGAACTACCACCAGGACGCCGACTCCGCCGCCGCCGCCTACTACAACGGCGTCTGGCGCCAGCTGCTCACCCTCGCCTTCGGCCAGAAGTTCCCGGCCGACCTGCGGGCCAAGGACAACTGCCTGCTGGTCCGCCAGCAGGACGACCCGACCAAGCCCGACAGCACCACCAAGATCGTCACCGAGTGCGGCACCCGCGACCCGGGCAAGGCCCAGCCGGACGGCGGCGACCGCTGGACCGAGGTGGTGCGCCAGCAGCTCGACAAGCCCGACAGCTCCTGGTGGACGTACATCGACTCCCAGCACACCGTCCAGAAGGGCCTGGACAACCTCCTCAAGGAGGCGATGAAGAACGCCCGCCAGGAACTGACCTCGCTGCTCAGCAAGGACATCTCCACCTGGAGCTGGGGCCGGCTGCACAAGCTGGAACTGCGCGAGCAGACCCTGGGCACCGACGACTCCTCGATCGCCTCCGGCGTGCTCCACAAGCTGCTCAACCGCGGCCCGTACCGTCTCTCCGGCGGCTCCGCGGCCGTCGACGCGGCCGGCTGGAACGCGGCGGCCGGCTACGGGGTGGACTGGATCCCGTCGATGCGCATGGTGGTCGACCTCAACGACCTCGACTCCTCGCGCTGGGTCAACGTCGGCGGCGCCTCCGGGCACGCCTTCCACGACAACTACAACGACCAGACCGACCTCTGGCTCAAGGGCCGACTGCTGACCTGGGCCTACACTCCGGACGCGGTCGAGAAGGCCACCAAGCACAAGCTGGTGCTCACCACCGGCTGACACCCGCACGACCGGCCGACGGCCCCGCCCCCTTCCCAGGGAGCGGGGCCGTCGCCGTTCACCCGGGGCGGCCGTTCACCCGGGGCGGCCCAGCCGCCGCACCCCCGACGGCGTGACCGCCAGGTCCACCGGCCGGTCGTGCGACTCGGCCGGCACCCGGTCCAGCACCTCGTGCTCGTACAGCAGCACCGCCAGGACCGGCCGCGCGCCCGCCCGCCCCAGCCGGGCCAGCACCCGGTCGTAGCTGCCGCCGCCGCGGCCCAGCCGCGCCCCGCCGCGGTCCACCGCCAGGCCCGGCAGCAGCACCACCGAGGCCTCCGTCACCGCCTCCGGCCCGAGCCGCGGACCGACCGGCTCCCACAGCCCCCGCCCGGCCGGGGCCAGCGCCGCCGGGCCCCCGTACGGCGCCCAGTCCAGGTCGTTGTCCGCCAGCAGTACGGGCAGCAGCACCCGCACCCCGCGGGCCCGCAGCGCGTCCAGCAGCGGCCTCGTCCCCGGCTCGGCCCCCACCGAGACGTACGCGGCCACCGTGGCGCCCGGCCCGGCCAGCTCCCCGGCGTGCCCGGCCAGCGCGAGCGCCGCCTCCGCGCGCCCCGCGGCGGAGAGCGCGCGCCGCTGCGCCAACAGCCGTGTCCTCAGCTCGCTCTTCTCGTTGTGCACCGGATCCTCCACGTCTCCAGACCGTCGACGCGCAGAGCCTGCCACGCGAAAGGGCGCCCCGATTGTCCACCCCGCTGCTGGTCCAGGCCATGGCCGCGCTCAGCGCCCCCGCGCTGGCCGGCGCCGCCGTCCTCGGCCTGCGGGGACGGCGGGACCGGGCCGCGGCCGCCGCCGAGGCCGCGCGGCTGCGCGCCCGGGCCGCCGAACTGGAGGAACGCTGCGGCGAGTTGGAGCGCACCGCCTCCTGCGACCCGCTCACCGGCGTGTGGAACTACCGCCACCTGCAGCTCACCCTGGACCGGGAGATCGAACGGGCCCGCCGCGCCGAGCACGCCGACCAGGCCGACGGCCCCCGCCCGCTCGCGGTGCTGATGCTGGCGATCGCCGGTTTCGACGCGGTCGTCGCCGAGCACGGCCGCGGCCGTGCCGGCGCCATACTGCGCGACCTCGCCCAGCGCCTCGCGATGGAGATCCGCCGGGCCGACACCCTCGGCCGGTACAGCGGCGAGGAGTTCCTGGTGGTGCTGCCCGACACCGGCGCCGAGGGCGCCGCCCAGGTCGCCGAACGGCTGGTCTGGTCCGTCCGCCGGCACCTGCTGCTCGACTGGTCCTCCGGCACGCGCGCGCCCCGCCCGGCCCACGGCAACGGCCTCACCGCCGCCGTCGGCATCGCCGTCCTGCCCGAGGACGGCACCCACGCCGCCGTCCTGCTGCGCGCCGCCGACACGGCGCTCGCCGAGGCCCGGGCGGCCGGCGGCGACTGCTGGCGGACCTCGGCGCCGCACCGCGACCGCCCCGCCGCCGGGCTCCGCGCACCGGTCATTTCCGGTACGGAGCACGGCCCGACTGCCGAGCGTGACCGTTCGGAAAAGCCGGGTAGTCTGTCGCCCTGTGCCGGAGGGGACACCCTCGCCCAGCCGGTCGCTTCCCATACGCCAGCCACTGTGGCCGTGCCCCGCGACGTGCTGTCCTAGCCGTCCCACCGCGCGCGGTCGGGCGAAAACGTGCCTGAGTAAGGTAAACGCATGACGACGACCAACTCCCGAGTTCCGGTAACCAAGGCCGTGGTACCCGCGGCCGGACTGGGCACCCGCTTCCTCCCGGCGACCAAGGCCACCCCGAAGGAGATGCTGCCCGTCGTCGACAAGCCGGCGATCCAGTACGTCGTCGAGGAGGCCTCCTCCGCGGGCCTGTCCGACATACTGATGGTCACCGGCCGTAACAAGCGCGCCCTGGAGGACCACTTCGACCGCGCGTACGAGCTGGAGGAGCTCCTGGCGCGCAAGGGCGACCAGCAGCGCCTGGCCCGGGTCCGGGAGTCCGTCGAACTGGCCAACATGCACTACGTCCGCCAGGGCGACCCCAAGGGCCTCGGCCACGCCGTCTCGGTCGCCGAGCAGCACGTCGCCGGCCAGCCCTTCGCCGTCCTGCTCGGCGACGACCTGATCGACCCGCGCGACCCGCTGCTCTCCCGGATGATCGAGGTGCAGCAGGAGCTCGGCGGCTCGGTCGTCGCCCTCATGGAGGTCGACCCCGCCCAGATCCACCTCTACGGCTGCGCCGCCGTCAAGACGAACGGCTTCGGCGAGGACGTCTTCCAGGTGACCGACCTGGTCGAGAAGCCCGAGCCCGGCGAGGCCCCGTCGAACTACGCCGTCATCGGCCGCTACGTGCTCGACCCGCTGGTCTTCGACGTGCTGCGCGAGACCCCGCCCGGCCGCGGCGGCGAGATCCAGCTCACCGACGCCCTGCGCGAGCTCACCACCCGCGAGCCGGAGGCCGGCGGCCAGGTGCACGGCGTGCTCTTCAAGGGCCGCCGCTACGACACCGGCGACCGCGCCGACTACCTGCGCGCTATCGTCCGACTGGCCGCCGAACGCGATGACCTGGGCCCGGAGTTCCGCTCCTGGCTGCGGGAGTTCGTCGGCTCCGAGATGCAGGACTGACGCAGCGCCGACGCAGGGCTGACGCCACGACAGGGAGCGAGCCGCCGATGACCGGGTCCACCGAGCACAGCACCACGCCAGCAGCCTGCTGCGACGCCGGAACGGACCCGGCACCGGCGGCCCCCCGCCTCTGGACGGTGGACGAGCACCTCGCCGACGTGCTGTCCGGGATCGGCCCGCTGCCCGCGATCGAGCTCCAGCTGCTCGACGCCCAGGGCTGCCGGCTCGACGAGGACGTGGTCGCCGACGGCGACCTGCCGCCCTTCGACAACAGCTCGATGGACGGCTACGCGGTCCGCACCGCCGACACCGAGGGCGCCACCGAGGCGTACCCGTCGGTGCTCTCGGTGGTCGGCGACATCGCGGCCGGCGCGGACGAACTGCCCCGGGTCGGCCCCGGCCAGGCCGCCCGGATCATGACCGGTGCGCCCGTGCCGCCCGGCGCCCGGGCCGTCGCCCCGGTCGAGTGGACCGACGGCGGCACCGGCACCGGAGTGGCCGCCGCCGCGATGACCGCGCCCGTCCCGGACGAGGAGGTCCGCGTCCTGCGCCCGGTCGCCGACGGCGCGCACATCCGCCGCCGCGGCAGCGACGTCGCGGCCGGCGCGAAGGTCCTGTCGGCCGGCACCCGGCTCGGCCCCACCCAGCTCGGCCTGCTCGCCGCGATCGGCCGGGCCACGGTGAAGGTCCGCCCGCGCCCGCGGGTCGTGGTGCTGTCCACCGGCAGCGAGCTGGTCCAGCCCGGCGAGCCGGTTGGGCCCGGGCAGATCGCCGACTCCAACAGCTTCACCCTCACCGCCGCCGCCCAGGAGGCCGGCGCCATCGCCTACCGGGTCGGCGCCGTCCCGGACGAGGCCGACCGGCTGCGCGCCGTCCTGGAGGACCAGCTCGGCCGGGCCGACCTGATCGTCACCAGCGGCGGCGTCAGCGTCGGCGCGTACGACGTGGTCAAGGAGGTCTTCGAGTCCTACGGGGGCGGAGCCCGCGGCGGAGCCGCCAACGTCGAGTTCCGCAAGCTGCGGATGCAGCCCGGCAAGCCGCAGGGCTTCGGCCGGATCGGCGACGGGGCCGGGGTGCCGCTGCTCGCCCTGCCCGGCAACCCGGTGAGCGCCTACATCTCCTTCGAGCTCTTCGTCCGCCCGGTCATCCGCACCATGCTCGGCGCCGCCGACGTGCACCGCCCGGTCGTCCGCGCGCTCTGCCCGGTGGCGCTGCGCTCCCCGGCCGGCCGCCGGCAGTTCCTGCGCGGCCGCTACTCGGCCGCGGACGGCACCGTCGAACCGGTCGGCGGCGCGGAGTCGCACCTGGTCGGCGCGCTGGCCCGGGCCGACTGCCTGATCACCGTCCCCGAGGACGTCACCGAACTGCCCGCCGGCAGCGAGGTGGACGTGGTCCTGCTGGACTCCTGAGCCCGGGCGGGAGCGGGGCAGCACCGACCGGCGGCGCCCGGCCCCCGAGCGTGCCCGGAGGCGGGCGGCGCGGCACAGCGGGGTACGGTAGCGCGGTATTCGACCTGCGCGCCCCTGGAGCCACCCGTGCCGACACCGCCCCCCGGCGACCGCCTCACCCACGTCGACGACCAGGGCGCGGCCCGGATGGTCGACGTCTCCGAGAAGGCCACCACCACGCGCACCGCCGTCGCCGCCGGGCGGGTGAAGGTCTCCCCGACGGTGGTCGAGCTGCTGCGCGGCGAGGGCGTCCCCAAGGGCGACGCCCTCGCCGTGGCCCGGATCGCGGGGATCATGGGCGCCAAGAAGACCCCGGACCTGGTCCCGCTCTGCCACCCCATCGCCGTCTCCGGCGTCAAGGTCGACCTCGCCGTCACGGACGACGCGGTCGAGATCACCGCCACCGTGCGGACCGCCGACCGCACCGGCGTCGAGATGGAGGCGCTGACCGCCGTCGCGGTCGCCGGGCTGACCGTGATCGACATGGTCAAGGCCGTCGACAAGGGCGCCGCCATCGAGTCCGTCCGGGTGCTCAGCAAGACCGGCGGCAAGAGCGGCGACTGGTTCGCGCCGGAGGTGGACGCGTGACGGCGCCGGCCGGGAAGGCCCTGGCCGTGACCGTCTCCAACCGGGCCTCGGCCGGGGTCTACGAGGACCGGGGCGGCCCGCTGCTGGTGGCCGGCCTGACCGCGATGGGCTTCACCGCCGACGGCCCCCGGGTCGTCCCCGACGGCGAGCCGGTGGAGGCCGCCCTGCGCGAGGCCGTGGCGGCCGGCTACGACGTCGTGCTGACCACCGGCGGCACCGGCATCTCGCCGATGGACCTCACCCCCGAGATGACCGCCCGGGTGATCGACCGGCAGATCCCCGGCATCGCCGAAGCCATCCGTGCGTACGGCCGCGAGAAGGTGCCGACCTCGGCGCTCTCCCGCGGGCTCGCCGGGCTCGCCGGACGTACCCTGATCGTCAACCTGCCGGGCTCGACCGGCGGCGTCAAGGACGGCCTGGCCGTCCTGGAGCCGCTGCTCGCCCACGCCGTCGACCAGCTCGGCGGCGGGGACCACCCCCGGCCCGACGCCCCGGCACCCGGGGCTCCAGCATCCGGGAGAGGGCACTGAACGCCGGCTGGCCGGTAGAACTCCACGAGGGGGAGGTCACGCTGCGCCCGATCCGGGTCCGTGACCAGCGCGAGTGGCAGGAGGTGAGCCGCCGCAACCGGGACTGGCTGCGGCGCTGGGAGGCCACCGTGCCGCCCGGCACGGCCGGCCAGGCCGCCGGGCCCCGCCCGACGTACCGGCAGATGGTCCGCTTCCTGCGCGGCGAGGCCTCGGCCGGTCGGATGCTGCCCTTCGTGGTGCTCTACAAGGGGCAGCTGGTGGGCCAGTTGACGGTCGGCGGAATCACCTGGGGCTCGATGTGCTCGGCCAACATCGGGTACTGGGTCGACGAGACGGTGGCCGGCCGGGGCATCATCCCGACCGCCGTGGCACTCGCGGTGAACTACTGCTTCCGCACACTCGGACTCCACCGGATCGAGGTCTGCATCCGCCCCGAGAACGGCCCGAGCCGACGCGTGGTGGAAAAGCTGGGCTTCCGCTCGGAGGGAATCCGCCCGCGTTATCTCCACATCGACGGCGACTGGCGCGACCACCTGGTGTACGCGCTGACCGACGAGGAGGTCCCGGAGGGCATGCTGGCGCGCCGCCGGGCCCTCAGTTCCGGCCGTGAATCGAATAATTGAATACATGTTCGAAAAAAATATCGATATGGCATCGGCGCGATGGCGGACCGTCACAAATGCCGGCAAAATAGTCGGAGAATCAGCTTGATCACACGACACGCCGCGCCAAATTGCTGCCACGCCTTCCCCACCGCCCGTACGGTGTGAATCGTGAGCAGTAGCGGCCTTATCTACGCCGTCATCGTAGGGGCCTGGGCCGCCTATCTGGTGCCGATGTGGCTCCGCAGGCAGGACGAACTCAACGAGGCCCGCCCGACGGAACGCTTCAGCACCGCCATCCGCCTGCTGGCCGGGCGTTCGGCGATGGAGCGGCGGGCAGCCCGGGCCCTGGGCGACGGACCGCGTGACGACGAGCACAGCGACGACGGCCCTCCCGAACGGGACGAGGCCGCCCCAGGCGACCCCGGCGAGCCGGAGCCCGAACCCCCGGCGGAACGCCCGGCCGAGCGGTCGGCGCCCGCGCCACAGGCCGGGGTCGAGCGCCGGGCGCGGCTGCTGGCCCGCCGGCGCCGGATGGTCACCGTCCTCTTCTTCTGCTTCGCGCTCGGCGCGGTGGTCGCCGCGGTCGCCGGACTGGCCTTCCTCTGGGTGCCGGCCGTCCCGGCGACCCTCCTCACCCTGTACATCGGGCACCTGCGCAAGCTGGAGCGCCAGCGCTACGAGGTGAAGCTGGACCGTGTCCGGGCCGCCCAGGCGGCCGAGCGGCTGCGCAAGCGCGAGCAGCAGCGGGCCCAGGCCCCGGCGGCCGGCGACGCCCCGGCCGCGGCCCCCGCGACGGAGCAGCCGGCCCCGGCCGCGCGCGCCGAGGAGCGGACCGGACGCCGCCAGCACCTGCGGCTGGCCGCCGACCCGGAGGAGGCCACCGTCTCGGTGCCCTCCGCCTCCGCGGTCGCCGAGGCGACCGAGCACGAGGAGTGGGTCGACGGCATGCGCGAGCGCGGCGCGGCCGGCCCCGACTCCTGGGAGCCGGTCCCCGTCCCGCTGCCGACCTACGTGACCGCACCGGTCGCCCCCCGGGTCTCCCGCGGGCTCGACCTCACGGCCCCCGGGACCTGGACCGCGGGCCGTCCCGCCGAAGCCCGCAGGACCCCGCTCTTCGACCAGTACGCCGAGTCCCAGGCCCCCGAGAGCCGGCCCCGCGCGGCCAACGAATGACCCGGGCCGCCTCGGGTCGCCCCCGGCCGGCAGTCGTCCGGGGGCGGCCGCGGGGGTGGTCACGGACCCCCTCCGGAAGGTGCTAGAGTTTCTTCTCGTTGGGGCTGTGGCGCAGTCCGGTAGCGCACCTCGTTCGCATCGAGGGGGTCAGGGGTTCGAATCCCCTCAGCTCCACCCAACGGACCGGCTCCGGCCGGTCCACCGAATCCCGCCAGGAGGAAACTCCCGGCGGGATTTCGCGTTTCCTGACACCGGATCGGATCCGGCGCCCGCCGTGGTCGAGGTCACAACACCCTCCAGGGGCGGTTTCTGACGCGGCCGGGGCCTCAGGGGGGTCGGTTATGGTGGGTGGGCCCAGACGCGGACGACGGAACGATCTGGTCTATCTCAACGGGGTGCCATCGCGGTGCGCGAGTTCGGTCTGACACGGTGGGCACGGCAGTCCGGCCCGGACGACCCCGGCGACGGCGCGGCACCCGGAAGACCGAAGTCCTGGAACCTCGCGGCGGCCTGCGCGGCCGCGGTGTCACTGGTGGTGTTCGCCTTCTTCCGGCACGCCCACGGCGCCACCATGGTCGACATGCTGGTCTACCGGGCCGAGGGCGAGGCCGTCGTCCGCGGCGAGGACCTGTACGCGATGCGGCTGCCCGGCTGGGACCTGCCGGCCACCTACCCGCCGTTCGCCGCGATGCTCTTCGTGCCGAGCACCTGGTTCGACGTGAGCACCCTGCGCGTCCTGGTGATGCTCCTCAACTACGCGCTGCTCGCCCTGGCCGTGTACCTGTCGCTCAAGCTGGTCGGATGGGCGAAGCAGCACCGCACCGCCGTGGTCATCCTGGCGACCGGCCTCGGCATCTGGCTGGAGCCGGTCTTCACCACCTTCCAGTACGGCCAGGTCAACCTCGGCATCCTCTGCCTGGTCCTGTGGGACCTGACCCGCTCGGACCGGAACCGGTTCAAGGGCGTGGGCATCGGGCTGGCCACCGCCATCAAGATCACCCCGGGCCTGTTCGCGGTCTACCTGCTCCTGACCGGCCGGATCCGGGCCGCACTGGTCTCCGGCGGCACCTTCCTGGTGGCGGGCCTGATCGGCTGGGCCGCGCTGCCGGACGCCACCTGGGGGTTCTGGACCAAGTACCTCTGGGATCCGAGCCGGGTCGGCGTGACCGTCCTGGTCGACAACCAGTCGCTGCGCGGCGCCGTCTGCCGGCTGCTCGACGTCAACGACCCGGGCCTGGTGGGGCTGGCCGCCTCCGCACTGGTCGGCGCCTTCGGGATCGCGGTGGCCGTCCTGGCCGGGCGCTCCGCGCGGGTGCTGCGCCGGGCCGACGCCTGGGGCGCGGTCTGCACCGCGTTCACCGCGCTGCTGGTCTCGCCGATCAGCTGGACCCACCACTGGGTCTGGTGCATCCCGCTGATCGCCCTGCTGGTGGTCGAGGCCCGGACCAGGGCCCGGCAGGTGCTGCTCGGCGTGACCGTGGCCGTGTTCCTCTCCCACCTCATGTGGGCGGTGCCGCACCGGTGGGGGCGCGGAGTCGTCTGGTACTGGCAGCTGCCCGGCTCGCTCTACCCGCCGCTGGGCGTCGCCGTCCTGGTCGTCCTGGGTGTGCGGCTGTACCGCGCCCGGCGGCAGGCCGTGGACGGGAGCGGCGGCGGGGCGTGGGCGCTGCTGGCCGCCAAGCTCGACCGCGACCCCGAGCTGACGAACCGGAACTGACGGGCCGGACCCCGGCGGACCCGCATCGGACGGACTCGCACCCGACGGACCCACATCGGACGGAACCACACCGGACGGATCAGACCTCACGTGACCACCCAGACCGCACCTCCGGCGCCGCCGGCCGCCGCCGTACCCGCCGCCCGCAAGGTGGCCGCGGCCCTGCTGGTCGGCCCCGGCCGGCGCACCGCGCTGTTCACCGCGCTCTGCTTCGCGGTGATGTGCGCCATCGGCCTGCAGGGCTGGACATCCGTGTCGCTCGGCGGCTTCGACCTCGGCATCTTCGACCAGGGCGTGCGCGGCTACGCCCACTTCGGGCTGCCCGTCTCGACGCTGAAGAGCTACCACCATGAATTCCCGCCCGGCTTCTCGCTGCTGGGCGACCACTTCTCGCCCGTCCTGGCGCTGCTCGCGCCGCTGTACTGGATCTGGGACGACCCGCGCTCGCTGATCATCGGACAGTCACTGCTCTTCGCGGCCGGGGTGCCGCTGATCCGGCGGATCGCCGCACACGGCTTCGCCGCCGCACCGCCGCGCACCGCCCGTCGGGCCGCCGACCTGGCCGCTCTGGTCTACGCCCTCGGCTGGCCGCTGCTGGTCGCCGCCCGGGTCGGATTCCACGAGGTCGCCTTCGCCGTGCCGCTGACCCTGCTCATGCTGGAGCGCGGACTGGCCCGCCGGTACGGCACGGTGGTGCTCGCCGCCGTCCTGCTGTGCTGCACCAAGGAGGACCTCGGCCTGCTGGTCGGCGCGTACGGGCTGGTGCTGCTGCTGCGCACCCGCCGCACCGGGGACCGGGCGGGCCGCTTCACCGGCCTCGGCCTGCTGCTGGGCGGCCCGATCGCCTCGGCGGTGGCCATCACCTGGCTGATCCCGGCGATGGGCGGGGAGCCGGGCTACTACTGGAACTACCAGGCGCTGGGCGCGGACGGCGGCGACGCGCTTCGGCACCTGCTGCACAACCCGTTCCTGCTGGTGCAGACGGCGTTCGACCAGCCGCTCAAGCCGCTGCTGCTGCTCTGGCTGTTCGGCACGACGCTCCTGCTGCCGCTGCGCTCGGCCACCGTACTGTGCGCGCTGCCGCTGCTGGCCGAGCGGATCCTGTCCAGCAACCCCAACCACTGGTCGATCGCCCGGCACTACGACTCGATGCTCTGGCCGATCCTGCTCACCGCCGCCATCGAGGTGCTGGGCCGGATGAGCAGCGCCGAGCGGCCCGCCCCGACCGTCCGGCGGGCGCGCCTGCTGGGGCTCGGCGCGGGCGGCATCGCCCTGGTCGCCGCCGTGCCGATCGGACTGCTGCAGCCGGCCCTGCCGTCCTCCTGGGCGGCCAAGCCCAGCGAGGCCGCGCTGGTGCGGGCCGCCGCGCTGATCCCGGACGGGGCCTCGGTCGAGGCGGACAACCAGATCGCGCCCCGGCTGACCGCCCGGACGGACGTGGTGCTGGTGGACGGCACGCCGCGCGGGCGCGAGTACGTGCTCACCAGGTCGAACAAGCGCTCCTTCCCGTTCGCCGCGGACAAGGAGCAGGCCGCGCGGATCCAGCTGCTGCTGGACCACGGGTACCGGCAGCTCTGGGCCGAGGACGGGGTGGTGCTGCTGCACCGGGAGAGCGGCGAGCCCGTCCCCGGCGAGCACGTGCCGGGGCCGGACAGCAAGCCGGTCCAGGACGTGGTGCCGTCGGACGTGGGGCACGACCTGTTCCGCGGCTGACGGCCGCCGGGACGCGTCACGGCCGAGGGCCGGTCGGAGGAGTCTCCGGCCGGCCCTCGGGGTTGTGCCAGGGGTCAGGGGCGGTCGGCGTACGAGCCGCTCTGGTGGTGGTGCGAACCCTGGGGCGGGACGGCGGCGCCGTGGTGGCCGGGCCGGTGGCCGCGCGGGTGCCGGGTCAGGCGGTAGCCCAGGACGCCCGCCAGCGCGGCCAGGAAGCCGCCGCCGATCGTCCAGTACCAGCGGCTGTTCCAGCCGGAGAACCAGCCGGTGTACCAGTGCTCCTCCTCCGCCACCGGGGCGGCCGCCTTGGCCGTGCTCGCGCCGCCGCCGACCGGCGGGACCAGCGGGGCCTTCAGCTCCCCGCCCTCCGGCTGGGCGTTGTCGGAGTTGCCCTTGGCGGCGACGTGCAGCTGCACGGAGGAGGCCAGGCCCAGGTCCGGCTGCGGGACGTCGGTGACCGACAGCCGTACGTAGTAGGTGCCGGGCAGTGGATCGCCGGACCACGGCTCGGCCCAGGTGCGGACCTCCCGCAGGGTGCAGTCGAGCGCCAGGGTGGCGGTGTTCTGGTCGCCGGTGGCGTTCTGGGTGCCCGCGGTGCACGCCTGGCGGCGGCGCAGCCCGTCGAAGACCTCGACGGACCAGGTCTGCGGGCCGTGCCGGTCGGTCGCGGGCGCCAGGTTGACGGTCAGCCGGACCGTCGGGGTCTGGCCCTCGGACGCGCCGAACGCCCAGTACAGGTAGTCGCCGGTCGAGATGGCGACGTTGGCGTCCTGGCCGGGGGAGAGGTTGACCGCGGTCAGGAACGAGGTGCCGGCCTTGGTGGCCGGGGCCGGGGTGCCGCTCGCACTGGCCGAGGGCGACGGTGCGGCCGAGGCCGCCGAGGCGGCCGGCGCACCCAGCGCCGCCAAGGCGACGGCGGGCAGCAGGGCGAGGGCGGCGAGGGCGCCGCGAATCGTCGTACGCATGGTCAGTTCTCCCGCCAGACGGCGATTCGCCAGCGCGCGATCCAGCCGAACAGCAGGCCGAAGGCCAGGCCGGCCAGGGTGAGGGTGAGCAGCAGGATCCAGCCGCGGCCGAGGCCCATCGCGGCGCCCTCGGGGGCGGGCGAGGAGGAGGCCAGGTCCACGGTCAGCTCCAGCGGCAGGCCGGGGTCGGCCTGTACGCCGGCCTGCGGGGCCAGCGCGTTGCTGACGACCAGGCAGACGGTGGTGTCCGGCTTCTCCTTCGAGGAGTTCGAGGAGTTCGACGAGGAGGTCGGGCTCGCGGTGACGTAGCCCTTGGAGTCGGCGGTGGACCAGCGCAGGCCGGTGGAGATCACGTCGGTGCGGCCGCTGCCGGCGTCGGTGCCGCGGACCAGCTCCTGGCCGGTCGCACTGGTGGCCTGCAGCAGGACGCCGTAGTCCCGGGCCACCGGGCGGTCGAGCCCGACGCTGACCGAGGCTCGCAGCTCCTGGCCGACCTTGACCGGCACCTTGTAGACGCGGTGCTCGGAGAACTTCTCGCGGTCGGTGTAGACGCCCGGGGCGAGGACCGGCGCGCTCTCGCACTTGTCGGTGCCGGCGGTCTTGACCGGGGTCACCGTGTAGGTGTCGTTGGAACGGTCGACCAGCTGCTTCACCTTGTCGGTGAGCTGCTCCTGGGTGCGGACGTCGGTGTAGGTGCCGCCGGTCGCGTTGGCGATGCAGAGCAGCTGCTGGCGGGTCTTGTCGTCGTGGGCCAGACCGAGGGTGTCGACCACCAGGTGGATGCCCTGGGAGGCGAGTTCGCGGGCGACGTCACAGGGGTCGGGCGGGGTGCAGGTGTCCTCGCCGTCGGTGATCAGCACCACGCGGCGGGTGGTCTCGCCCTTGCCGAGGTCCTGCGCGGCACCGCGCAGGGCCAGGCCGATCGGGGTCCAGCCGGTGGGCCGCAGGGTGGCGATGGCGGTCTTGGCCTCGACCTTGTTGGTCTTGCCGACCGGGTAGAGCTGCTTGGTGTCCTGGCAGCCCTGGGTCTTGTCGTTGCCCGGGTAGGTCGCGCCCAGGGTGCGGATGCCGAACTCGGTCTCCGCGGGCAGTGCGTCGATCACCTCGTTCAGCGACTGCTGGGCCACCGAGATGCGGCTCTTGCCCTGGATGTCGGTGGCGGTCATGGAGCCGCTGACGTCCAGGACCAGGTCGACCCGGGGGGCCTCCTTGGGCCCGGCGGCGGCACCGGCTGATGGTTCGTCGGCGTGGGCGGGCAGGCCGAGGAGCAGCGAGGCGCCCGTTATCGCCAGGGCGGCCAGCAGGCTGCCGAGCCTGGTCTGTGGTCGTCGTCCGGTAGTCACCCGGCCGATCCTAGGGATCATCAGTTCGCCATGGCGAAACGAGTCCGGATCGCGCACCGGGCCGCCCCGGCGTGAACTCCGGCGCCTGCGTGCCGAATCCGGCCCCGCCACGGCCCCCACCGCGGCTTCGCGGCGGCCTCACAGCGGCTTTACGCGGAGCGGATAGCCTTCGTGCACGGCGGAGGGAGCGGGGTCGCGATGGAGCTGGCGGCAGTCGGCAAACGGTACGGGCGGCGCGGGCGGTGGATCCTGCGCGGGGTCGATCTCGCCGTCGGGCCGGGGGAGTTGGTGCGGATCTCCGGTGCGAACGGGAGCGGCAAGTCGACGCTGCTGCGGCTGGCGGCCGGGATCGAGCGGCCGAGCGCGGGCCGGGTGGTGCGGCCCGGCGCGACGGCGTACGTGCCCGAACGCTTCCCGCCGGCGCTGCCGTTCGACGCGGCCTCCTACCTGCTGCGGATGGGCCGGGTGCACGGGCTGCCGGCGGAGCAGTCGCGGCGCCGGGCGGGCGAGTGGCTGGACCGGTTCGGCATCGCGGACCGGGCGGGCACCCCGCTGAGCCGGCTGTCGAAGGGCACCTGCCAGAAGGTCGCGGTCGCGCAGGCGCTGCTCGCCGAGGCCCGGGTGCTGCTGCTGGACGAGGCCTGGACCGGGCTGGACCCGGAGGCCAGGGCGGTGCTCGACGAGGCGGCCGCCGAGCGCGCGGCGGCCGGCGGCACGGTGCTGTTCGTCGACCACGACCCGGCCCGGCTGGCCGGGCTCACCAGTGCCGCGTACCGGGTCGGCGCCGACGGTGCACTGCGGCCCGTGGAGGACGGCGCGGCGGTGCCGGCGCAGGGCGGCCCGGTGATGGAGATCGAGGTGGACGTCCCGGACGGCGCCCCGCTGCCGGCCCGGCTGCCCGGCGCGCCGGAGCTCACCGCGCTGGCCGGGACGGCGGTACGGCTGGCCGTACCGGCCGCGCACTCGGACGCGCTGCTGCGCTTCCTGCTGCGGGGCCGCCCGACCGTCCGGGTGCTGGCGGTGCGTCGGCGCGGCCAGCCGGGCCGGCCGGAGTCGGGCAAGGCGGAGTCGGGCAAGGCGGAGGGGGAGCGGTGACGGGGCGGATCGGTCCGCTGGCGCGGTACCACGTGGAGCTGCTGCTGCGCTCGCACGGCTGGCTGCCGCCGTTCCTGGCATACGCGCTGCTGCTGGTGGTCGGGGTGACGCCGGGGGATCCGCTGCTGGGCAGCCTGGGCCTGGGTGCGGGGGTGCTGCTGCCGGTGAGCGCCTGGTACGTCCGCGCTGCGCTGGCCGCGGAGCCGCCGGCCTCGCGGGCCTGCCTGGTCGCGGTGGCGGGCCCGGCCCGGGTGCACCTGGCGGCGCTACTGGCGGCGCTGGCGGCCTCGCTGGTGCTGGCCGTGGGCCAGGTGGCGGTGCTGTGGTGGTCGAGCGGGCCGGTGGCCAACCCGGGGGCGGAGAGCCGGCCGCAGGGCGGGACGGCGCTGGCGGCGGGGCTGCTGACCTCGGTGGTCTGCGCGCTGCTGGGGGTGCTTACCGGGGTGCTGACCAGCCGGCCGGTGCCGGTCCGCGCGCCGTACGGCATCCCGGCGGCGCTGGCGCTGGCCACGCTGCTGCTGGTGGTTCCGGGCTCGCCGGCCAACGCGGCGGTGCGCGCCCTGGTGGGCGCGGCCAGGACCGGCCGGGTCGTGGTGCCGTGGGTGGACCTGCTGCTCGCCGTCGTCCTGCTGGCCGCGGGCTGTGCGGGCGCCGCGGCGCTGGCCGGGCGGCGGCCGGAGTGAGCGGGCGGCCTCCGGCGTGGCGGAGCGGGCCGCGCAGACGGGCTCGGCAGCGGGTTCGGCGGGGGGCCGCCGCAGGGCTCTGAGCTGCTGCTTTAGCTGCTCGGTGGCAGGTGCGCCGTCTGCGAAGTGTCCGGTTTGTACATCGATATGCGCCAATTCGTACAATGCGCTGATCCGGACTGTTCGTTTGCGACACTGGTGCTTTCGACGGGTACTGTCCCATCTTTGTTCGGTTGGTCCCCGATGACACCCCCCAGCGTCCCGGGCGGCCGACCGCTAGGACACCCTCCCCCGCCCAGAAGGATCGCGGTTTTGACCAGCAACACCCTCGGTGCGCGTCTGCTGCGACGCAAGCCCGTCTCGTCACTGATCGCGGAGAGCGAGGGCAGGGATGCCCTTCCGGCGGGCGCGCCCGAGGAGGGCGGACGCTCCGGAATCCACCTGCGCCGCTCCATCGGGCTCTGGCAACTGTCCGCGATCGGCATCGGCGCCACCATCGGCACCGGCATCTTCTTCGTGCTGAACACCGCGGTGCCCTCGGCCGGCCCGGCCGTCATCCTGTCCTTCGTGATCGCCGCGGTCACCGCCGGACTCACCGCGCTCTGCTACGCCGAGATGGCGTCCGCGATCCCGGTGTCCGGCTCCTCCTACTCGTACGCCTACGCCACCCTCGGCGAGGGCGTCGCCTTCGGCGTCGGCATCTGCCTGCTGATGGAGTACGGCGTCTCGGCCTCCGCGATCGCGGTCAGCTGGGCCGAGTACCTGAACAAGTTCCTCGACCTGGCCTTCGGCGTCAGGATCCCCGAGCAGCTCGCCGGCGCGCCGGACAGCACCCATTGGTTCAACCTGCCGGCGCTGCTGCTGGTCGCCATGGTGTGCGTCCTGCTGGTCCGCGGCGTCAGCGAGTCGGTGAAGGTCAACGCGGCGATGGTCGGGATCAAGCTCCTCATCCTGGTGCTGTTCGTCGGCGTCGCACTCACCGGCTTCCACTCCGGCAACCTGACCCCGTTCATGCCGCTCGGCATCGGCGGCGTGCAGGTCGCCGCGTCCAGCATCTTCTTCTCCTTCATCGGCCTGGACGCCGTGTCCACCGCCGGTGAGGAGGTCAAGAACCCGCGCCGCACCCTGCCGATGGCGATCATCATCTCGCTGGTCGTGGTGACCCTGCTCTACATCCTGGTCGCGCTCGCCGGCATCGGCGCCCAGCCCTGGAACAAGTTCGACGGGCAGGAGGCCGGCCTCGCCCAGATCCTCCAGGACATCACCGGGCAGAGCTGGCCGGCGATGGTCTTCGCGGTCGGCGCGATCCTCTCGATCTTCAGCATCACCCTCGTGGTGATCTACGGCCAGACCCGCATCCTGTACTCGATGGGCCGCGACGGCATGCTGCCCAAGCGCTTCGCCGAGCTCTCCCCGCGCACCGGCACCCCGGTCTGGAACACCATCGTGGTCGGCCTCGGGGTGGGCGCGCTGGCCGCCTTCATCCCGCTGAACGTCCTGGCCGACATCACCAGCCTCGGCACTCTCATCGCCTTCTCGGTGGTCTCCATCGGCGTGATCGTCCTGCGCCGCACCCAGCCCGACCTGCCGCGCGGCTTCCGGGTGCCCGGCTACCCGGTCGTCCCGCTGGTCAGCGTCGGCTTCTGCATCTACCTGATCACCGGCCTGCACGCCGACACCTTCCGGGCCGGGGCGATCGCCCTCGCCGTCGCCGTGGTCGTGTACTTCGGCTACAGCATCAGGCACTCGCGGCTGGAGCAGGTCGAACAGCAGCCCGTACCGGTCGACCACGCCGCCGGCTGACCGGAACACGAACCCGACGTGAAGGGCCGCCGACCGGTACGACACCCGGCGGCCCTTTTCGTGCCGCCACCCGCCCAGTGCCCGACGTCATGGCGACAGGGCCGGGCCCGCACCCCTAACCTTCCACCATGGTGAGCACCCGCACGCCCGGCTACCTCCGCCCGCGCGGCCGCTTCACCGGCCGCAGCAGAACGCCGGCCCCGACCTTCGCGCCCGAGACGTCGCCCGGATCCGGACGACCGCCGAGAGGATTCTCCGTCCGGCCGTTCCCCCGCCAGCGTGGTGAGAACACGTTCCCGCCCACGCACGATCGGCTGAATCCCGCCACGCTCGCCTCGACGCGGACCGTCCAACTGCTCGGCTGCCTCGTCGCGGCCGGCTGGGCCGGCGCCTTCCCGCTCGTCTCCGACCTGGCCAACCAGCGGCAGTGGGGCCTGATCGCGGCCCCCGCCTACCTCCTGGCCGGACTGCTCTGCCTGACCCTGCCGCGCCGCTGCGCGGCCCACGCCGCCGCCGCGGTCGCCATCGTCGGCGCCGTCGTCGTACCGCTCGGACTGCTCGCCCTGCACGGCCGCCACCAGTCCGAGGTCATGGTGGTCGAACGCTCGGCCCACCTGCTGCTCACCACCGGCGACCTCTACCTGCCGCACCCCGTGGTGGTCACCGACTACAACCCGTACCTGCCCGCGATGGCCCTGTTCGGGCTGCCGCGCCAGATGCTCGGCGATTCCACCGCCTTCGCCAAGGTCGCCGGGGACGCCCGGATCTGGTTCGCCCTGACCTTCTTCGCCTGCCTGCTGGCCGCCTGGCGGCTGCTGCGGCCCACCCGCCCCGCCGGGGGCGGCGACCCGCGCGCGCCGCTGCTGCCGCTGGCCGTCCTCACCGCCTCGCCGCTGATAGCGCTCGCCCTGGTGGTCGGCGGGGTGGACCTGCCGCTGATCGGGGTCTGCTGCCTGGCCATGGCGCTCGCCGAGCGGGACCGCACGGTCGGCGCCGGACTGGTGCTCGCCCTCGCCTGCAGCCTCAAGTGGACCGCCTGGCCGGCCCTGCCGGTGGCGGTGCTGCTGCTCTGGCGGCTGTACGGCCGCCGGCCCGCCGCCCGGACCGCGCTGATCGGGGTCGGGGTGAGCGCGGCGGTGATCCTGCCGTCCGTCCTGACCCAGTCGGCCGCGCTGCGCGAACAGGTGGTGCGCTTCCCGCTCGGGATGACCGCGATCCGCACCCCGGCGGGCAGCCCGCTGCCCGGCAAGGTGCTGGCCGGCTTCGGGCCGACCGGGCACTCCATCTCCCTCGCGCTGATGACCGTGGCCCTGCTGGGGGTGGGGATCTGGCTGCTGGCCCGGCCGCCGGTCTCCGCGATCGGCGCCGCCGACCTGCTGGCCGCGGGCCTCGCGATCGCCTTCACGCTCGCCCCGGCCGGACGGTTCGGGTACCTGGCGCTGCCGGTCGTCCTGGTGATCTGGCCCCGGCTGGCGGCCCGGCGCTGGACCAGCCGGCGCCCGGTGCCGCCCAGGCCGGTGAGGGACGCACCGGAGCCCGCCCTGCCGAGAGGCTGAGCGGGCTCCGGTACGACCTGGGTCAGCGGCCCGCAGCCGCCTTCAGCAGGGACGCGACCGCCGGGCCGGCCGCGTCCACGCCGTGGCCGCCGCCCTGGACCTCGGCGGCGACCGCGATGTTGCCGCGGAAGGCGGTGAACCAGCTGTTGGTGGTGGACGCGCCGGTGACCTCGGCGGAGCCGGTCTTGGCGCCCGCGTTGTCGGTGATCCCGGCCATCACGTCCTTGGCCGTGCCGCCGACGGCGGTGGCGTTCATCATCGCGCGCAGCTTGCCGGCGACGTCCGGCGAGATCTGGCGGGCCGCCGGCTGCTGCGGCAGGCCGGCCACCAGGACGGGCTGCTTGAACGCGCCGCTCTGCACGGTCGCGGTGATCGAGGCGATGGCCAGCGGGTTCATCTGGACCTTGCCCTGGCCGATGTAGTTCATGGCCTGCTCGTCCTTGCTGCCCGGCGTCGGCGGCACCTTGCCGTCGGCGTTCGGCAGGCCGGTCTTCCACTCCAGGCCGATGCCGTACACGTCCTTGGCCGTGGCGGACAGCGTCTCCGGCTTGAGGCTGGTCAGGCCCTGGTTGATGAAGGCCGTGTTGCAGGACACCATGAAGTCCTGCTGGAGCGTGTTGTTCGGGAAGGCGCCCGGGAAGTCGTTCGGGATCGCGACCGCGTTGCTGCTCTTCTCCGGACAGGCCACCACGGTGTCCGGGTTGACGCCGGCCTCCAGCAGGGCCGTCGAGGTGACGATCTTCATCGTCGAGCCCGGCGCGAGCAGCCCGGTGAAGGCCCGGTTCTGGCCGTTGGCGGGCGCGTTGGCGAAGGCCAGCACCTGGCCGGTGCTCGGCTCGATCGCGACGATGGAGCCGGGCTTCCCGCCCAGGTCGGTCATCGCCTTCTCGGCGGCGGCCTGGACGGTGTTGTCGATGGTCACCTTGAACGGCTTGCCGGGCTTCGGCTCCACGATGGTGAACAGCTTGTCGGCGGCGGCCTTCCCGGCCGGGTCGCTGATCACCACCGCCTTGCCCGCGTCCTGGTCCTTGGCCGGATCCGGCGGGAGCAGCTTCTGGGCGTTGTCCTGCAGGGTGTTCATCAGCGCCGGGGTGAGCGAGGCGCCCTGCAGCGGCTTGCCGTTGCGGTCCACCACGGTGGACGGCGGGGCGAAGACCTGCTGGGTGGCGATGGTCTCGTTGCCGGACAGGTGGGGGTGGATCACCGACGGCGCCCAGTGCACGGCCGGGGTGTCGTCGCTCATCTTCACGACGCCGAGGAAGCCCTGGTAGTCCCAGACCCGGGCGGTGCCCTCGAACTCGGCCCGGGCCTTGAAGCTCATCAGCGTCCCGGTGGGCCCGGGCGTCGCGGTGGCGGACGGCGAGTCGCCGGCGCCCGGAGTGCCGGTCGCCGGGGGCGTCGCGGAGGCGCCGGCGGTCGGCTTGGCCGGGGCGGGGGTGCCGGTGGCGGCGGTGAAGACCTGCTGGGTGGTCGGACCGGTCGGGGTGAGGGTCAGCGCGCTCGGCTTCACCTGGTCCCTGAACGCCGTCAGCGCGGTGGTGGCCGTGGCCGGGTCGTCGGTCAGCGAGGCCGCCTTGGCGATGTCGCCGGACGCCCAGGCCGCCAGGAAGTCCTTCGCCCCGGCCGCCGCCTGATCGGCCGAGGGCGGTTCGGCGACCACCGTACGGGCCTTCTTGCCCCCGGATCCGGAGTCGTCCGAGCCGCCCACCAGGCTGTACGCGCCGTAACCGCCGCCCGCGAGGACGGCGATGGACACGCCGGTGATGATGCCGATCTTCGCGCCACTGCGCATGGTGCAGTTCCCCCAGGGGTCTCGCGGCCGGGCGCAACCGGCCGGGGCCGGAAACGCGGTACACCCCCACCCTAGGCAGCGCGGATCGGTGCGCCGACGAATCGCCCGCCACTTGTGACGGATCTGGTACGTGTCGTGCACCGCATACGGACGAATCGGGGGGACGCGGTGCGTGCCGGACCGCGGCGCCGGATCAGATCCAGCTGTTGAACCACATCCGGCGGCGCCAGTCCTCCAGCGGGATCGTCTGGCCGGTGAAGAGCGGGAAGAAGAACAGGAAGTTCCAGACGATCAGCAGCACCAGCAGCCCGGCCGTCGTGGCCCCGATGATCCGGCGGTCCCGGGAGGCGCCGGGCGGACCGATCAGGGCGCCGACCAGCATCGTCACCGCGAGCACCAGGAACGGGACGAAGACCACCGCGTAGAAGAGGAAGATCGTCCGCTGCTGGTAGGCGAACCAGGGCAGGTAGCCGGCGGCCAGGCCGCACAGCAGCGCCCCTGCCCGCCAGTCCCGCCGGGCCGCCCAGCGCCACAGGCAGTAGGCCAGGGCCACCACGGCCGTCCACCAGAGCAGCGGGGTGCCGATGCCCAGCACCTCGCGGGCGCAGTCGGCGGCGGTGCAGCCGGCCTGGCCCAGCTTGGGGGACTCGTAGTAGAAGGACACCGGGCGGCCCAGCACCAGCCAGGACCACGGGTTGGACTGGTAGGTGTGCGGATCGCTCAGGTGGGTGTGGAAGTCGTAGACCGTCGAGTGGTAGTGCCACAGGGCGCGGAGGCCCTCGGGTATCCACGGGTAGTCGGTGGAGCGGGCGACCGCCCAGTCCCGCCCCCAGCCGCCCTTGCCGGGGGCGTTGCTGCTCGCGAACCAGCCCCACCAGGACGTCAGGTACACGGCCACCGAGACCACGACGATCGAGACGAAGGCCGGCACCACGTCCCGGGCGAGCACCGCGCGGTACGGGCGCGGGGCCCCGGCCAGCCGGCGGGCGCCGACGTCCCAGAGCACCGTCAGCACACCGAAGGCCGCCGCCACGTACAGGCCGCTCCACTTGGTGGCGCAGGTCAGGCCGACGCAGACGCCCGCCGCGATCCGGTACGGGCGCCACCCGAGGTTGAGCCGCTGCGCGAGCGCCGCGTCCGCCACCCCGCCGAGGCGTTGCGCCAGCAGGCCCCGGGTGCGGTCCCGGTCCAGCAGCAGGAAACCGAAGGCGGCGACGATCCAGAACATCACCACCAGGTCGAGCAGGGCGGCCCGGCTGAGCACCAGGTGCAGGCCGTCCACCGAGAGCAGCAGACCCGCCACGCAGCCCAGCAGGGTCGAGCGGAACATCCGGCGGGCGATCCGGGCCAGCATCAGCACCGACAGGGTGCCGAGCAGCGCCACCGCGAAGCGCCAGCCGAAGGGGTTCATGCCGAACAACTGCTCGCCCGCGCCGATGATCCACTTGCCCACCGGCGGATGCACCACGTACGAGGCAGTCGCCCGGTACGGGACGGCCGCGCCGGGCGTCATGATCCGGCTGTTGGCGTCATCCGGCCAGCTGATCTCGTAACCGCCGTGCCAGAGCGCGTAGGCGTCCTTGGCGTAGTACGTCTCGTCGAAGATGATCGCGTGTGGCTCGCCGAGATTGGTGAACCGCAGCGCCCCCGCGAACACCGCCACCGCGACCGGGCCCAGCCAGCCCGACCAACGGCACAGGAAGTACCACAGGCCCTGCGGCAGCGAGAGACCCAGGCGCAGCAGCAGCGGCGACTGCGGCACGTCGCTCGGGGTCACCCGGGGGCCGTCCGGCATCGGCGGCACCAGGCGCTCGGCCAGCGGCGCCGTCGGACGGGCGACGTAGCCGTGGCGGGCCAGGCGGCCGCGCCAGCCGGAGACCGCGGGCGCGGCCCACTCCGCCGCGCGCGGGGACGGCAGACCGACGCCGCCCTGCGCGGACCGGTCTATACCCGTGGGCGCCTGCGCCGCCGTGTCGCCGTTCATCCGCCACATCGTAGGGGCGCTCTTCGCACGCGTGTCCGCGCCCTCGGAAGCTGCCCGAATCGTCACCAAAAGCCCCGCGCGGCCGCAACTGGAAGGATGGGGCCCGTGACAGGCGTACTCGTACTTGCAGGCACACCCATCGGCGACGTCTCGGACGCCCCGCCCCGGCTGGTCGCCGAACTGGCCACGGCGGACGTGATCGCCGCCGAAGACACCCGGCGGCTGCGCCGACTCACCCAGGCGCTCGGGGTGACCCCGACCGGCCGGGTGCTCTCGTACTTCGAGGGCAACGAGGTCGGCCGCACCCCCGAACTGGTCGAGGCGCTGCTCGGCGGCGCCCGGGTGCTGCTGGTCACCGACGCCGGCATGCCCTCGGTGTCCGACCCCGGCTACCGGCTGGTCGCCGCGGCCGTCGCGGCCGACATCAAGGTCACCGCGGTGCCCGGGCCGTCCGCGGTGCTCACCGCGCTCGCCCTGTCCGGCCTGCCGGTCGACCGCTTCACCTTCGAGGGCTTCCTGCCGCGCAAGACCGGCGACCGGGCTCGGCAGCTCGCCACCATCGCCGCCGAGCCGCGCACCATGGTCTTCTTCGAGGCGCCGCACCGGATCGCCGAGGCACTGGCCGCGATGGCCGACGCCTTCGGGCCCGAACGCCCGGCCGCCGTGTGCCGCGAGCTCACCAAGACCTACGAGGAGGTCAAGCGCGGGCCGCTCGGCGACCTGGCGGCCTGGGCGGCCGACGGCGTCAGGGGCGAGATCACCGTCGTGGTCGCGGGCGCCCCGCCCGCCGCGCCGCAGGACCTGACCCCGGCCGAGCTGGCCCGGCTGGTCGCCCTGCGGGAGGAGGCCGGGGAACGGCGCAAGGAGGCCATCGCGGCGGTCGCCGTGGAGCTCTCGCTGCCCAAGCGGGAGGTCTTCGACGCGGTCGTGGCAGCCAAGAAGCAGACCGGCGACGGGGCCCTGGAAAAGGGGTGAACCCCGGGGGTTGCGTTGCCCACGGGGCGTCGTACCTTGGAGGGAAGGCCCCGGTAAACGCCCGCTGAGCTGAAGTTTCGGTCGCGGTTTCCAGCCCCCGGGAGGCCCTGCGTATAGGACTTCCCAACCCGCATCCAAGTCTTCACAAGTGCGGCATCGGCCGAGGCGGTCCGGGCATTCCCTGAAAGGGAAAGACCCAGCCGGGCGAGCGTCCGGCGGGCGCTGGGAGACGGCTATGAGCGAGATCGTCGGTAGCCCCCGCGGTGGCAACGCACTGAGCACGGCAGGCCTGGCCGGCCGGCCGCAGACTCCCGTCGAGACCGTACGGGAGGCCTACTCCTTCGCGTGCCTGCGCTGCGGGTACGGGTGGGAGCAGGCGTACGACATCGAGCACCACGTGGCCAAGGACGGGCACGTCGTCTTCGAGTACCACGCCAACGGTGTCCGGGTACCGTCTCCGCTGCTCAAGCCGACCTGCCCGGGGTGCGGCGGCCACACCGTCCGGATCATGCGCGAGGGCCGAGTGGCCTCCGCCGACCAGGCCTGGCAGCACGCCCCCGGCTACCCGGCGCACGCCGAACCGGCCGGGCCGCCCGCGGCGGCGCAGCCCGCCGGGGCCACGGAGCCCGCCGGGGCCGCCGCACCCGCGCGGCCGCGCGGGCGCTGGGCCCGGTTCTGGGCGCGGCTGCTTCGCTGACCGGTCCGGGGCGCGGGTGACGGCGTCACCGTGCAGGGCCGGGTGACCGCGTACGACCTCGTGACCGCGTGACCGCAGGACGGCGCGGTCACGCGGTCGAGGGGCGGCGGCGGGCCCGACTAAGCTTTCCGACCATGGCGGCCACTGCAGACCACAGCACCACCGGGACGAGCGCCCCGGCGTACTACGTTTCCACCCCGATCTACTACGTCAACGATCGCCCGCACCTGGGCCACGCGTACACCACCGTGGCGGGCGACGTCCTCACCCGCTGGCACCGCCAGCGCGGCGAGAAGGTGTGGTACCTGACCGGCACCGACGAGCACGGTCAGAAGATCATGCGGACCGCCGAGGCGAACGGCGTCAGCCCGCAGGAGTGGTGCGACAAGCTGGTCGAGGAGGCCTGGAAGCCGCTCTGGGAGCACCTGGAGATCGCCAACGACGACTTCATCCGCACCACCCAGCAGCGCCACACCGACCGGGTGCAGGAGTTCGTCCAGGACCTGTACGACAAGGGCGAGATCTACAAGGGCGGCTACTCCGGCCCGTACTGCGTCGGCTGCGAGGAGTACAAGCTCCCCAACGAACTGCTCGACGGCGCGAACGAGGGCGAGAAGCTCTGCCCGATCCACAAGAAGCCGGTGGAGTGGCTGGAGGAGGAGAACTACTTCTTCCGCCTGTCCGCGTACGGCGAGAAGCTGCTCGAGTTCTACGCCGAGAACCCCGGCTTCATCGCCCCCGAGTCCGCCCGCAACGAGGTGCTGCGCTTCGTCGAGCAGGGCCTGCAGGACCTCTCGATCTCCCGCTCCACCTTCAACTGGGGCGTCCCGCTGCCCTGGGACGAGAAGCACGTCCTGTACGTGTGGGTGGACGCGCTGCAGAACTACATCACCGCGGCCGGCTACGGCAGCGACCCGGAGCGCTTCGCCGAACTGTGGCCGGCCTCCGTCCACCTGGTCGGCAAGGACATCCTGCGGTTCCACGCCGTCATCTGGCCCGCCATGCTGATGGCCGCCGGCCTGCCGCTGCCCAAGCGCGTCGTGGCCAACGGCTGGCTGATGGTCGGCGGCGAGAAGATGTCCAAGTCCAACCTGACCGGCATCGCACCCACCGACCTCACCTCGCACTTCGGCGTGGACGCGTACCGCTACTACTTCCTGCGGGCGATCCCGTTCGGCACGGACGGCTCGTTCTCCTGGGAGGACTTCACCGCCCGCTACACCTCCGAACTCGCCAACGACTTCGGCAACCTGGCCTCCCGGGTCGCCGCGATGGTCGGCAAGTACTTCGACGGGGCGCTCCCGGCCGCCACCGCCCCCGGCGACGCCGAGCAGGCCGTGGCCGACGGGCTGGCCAAGGCCGTCGCGACGGCCGACCGGAAGATCGGCGAGGAGCTGGACTTCGCCGGCGGCCTCGCGGCGATCTTCGAGTTCGTCAAGCAGGTCAACGGCTACATCACCGAGCAGGAGCCCTGGAAGGTCGCCAAGGACGGATCCGAGGAGGGCCGGGCGCGCCTCGCGACCATCCTCTACACCGCCGCCGAGTCGCTGCGCGCCACCGCCGTCCTGCTCAACCCGGTGATGCCGTCCACCGCCGAGAAGCTGTGGGACTCCCTGGGCGCCGAGGCCGGGCTGGGCGCCCTGGCCGCGCAGACCATCGCCACCGCCGCCGACTGGGGCCGGCTGCCCGCCGGTGCCACCGTCACCAAGGGCGAGATCCTCTTCCCGCGCCTCGAAGAGAAGCCGGCCGCCTGACATGGCCGTCAAGGACGACGACCGGTCGACCCCGCCGCCGCTGCCGGAACCCCTGGCAGTGGCGGTGGCCGACTCGCACACCCACCTCGACATGCAGTCCGGCACCCCGGCCGAGGGCCTGGCCCGGGCCGCCTCGGTCGGCGTCACCACGGTCGTCCAGGTGGGCTGCGACGTGCCCGGTTCACGCTGGGCCGCCGACCTGGCCGCCCAGTACGAGCAGGTGCACGCGGCCGTCGCCCTGCACCCCAACGAGGCGCCGCGGATCTTCCTCGGCGACGCCGACGGCTGGTCCGGCCGGCAGCGCGCCGGGGGCGGCGCCGCCGCGCTCGACGAGGCGCTCGCCGAGATCGACCGGCTCGCCGCCCTGCCGCAGGTCCGTGCCGTCGGCGAGACCGGACTGGACTACTTCCGCACCGGGCCGGAAGGCGTGGACATCCAGAAGGAGTCGTTCCGCCGCCACATCGAGATGGCCAAGCGGCACGGCAAGGCCCTGGTCATCCACGACCGCGACGCCCACGAGGACGTCATCGCCGTCCTCCTGGCGGAAGGCGCCCCGGAACGAACGGTCTTCCACTGCTACTCCGGCGACGCCGAGATGGCCAAGACCTGCGCCGAACACGGCTGGTACCTCTCCTTCGCCGGCCCCGTCACCTTCAGGTCCAACCAGCCGCTGCGGGACGCCCTGCTGGCCACCCCGCTCGACCGGATCCTGGTCGAGACCGACGCCCCCTTCCTCACCCCGCACCCCTACCGCGGCCGGCCCAACGCCCCGTACCTGATCCCGGTCACGGTGCGCTCGATGGCCGCGACGCTGGGACTGCACGAGGACGAGCTGTCGGCGGCGATCGCGGCCAACACCGCCCGGGCCTTCGGGTACTGAACCGGCCGGCCCGGCTGACCCGGATGGCCCGGTACCGGGGGTGCCGTCCGGATCGGCGCGGTCCGGACGGCACCCCCCGCGCCCGTATCCTTGGCCCGTGAGCACCACCGATCCCACCCCTGACAGCCGCCCCCAGCCTCCGGCCGGGGGGACCCCCCTGCTGGGCAGCGCCGACATCCGGGAACTGGCGGCCGCGTTCGGCGTGAAGCCGACCAAGCAGCGCGGGCAGAACTTCGTCATCGACGGCAACACCGTGCGGCGGATCGTCCGGGCGGGTGGGGTGACGGCCGAGGACTCCGTGGTCGAGGTCGGGCCCGGACTCGGGTCGCTGACGCTGGCGCTGCTGGAGGTGGCGCGGCACGTGACCGCGGTCGAGATCGACCCGGTGCTCGCGCAGCACCTGCCGGACACCGTCGCCGCGCGAATGCCCGGCAAGGCGGACGCCTTCGACCTGGTCTTCAGCGACGCCATGGAGGTCACCGAACTTCCCGGGCCGGCGCCCACCGCGCTGGTCGCCAACCTCCCGTACAACGTGGCCGTGCCCGTCCTGCTGCACATGCTGGCGACCTTCCCCAGCATCGAGCGGACCCTGGTGATGGTGCAGAGCGAGGTCGCCGACCGGCTCGCCGCCAAGCCGGGCAACAAGGTCTACGGCGTCCCGTCGGTCAAGGCCAACTGGTACGCCGACGTGAAGCGGGCCGGCGCCATCGGGCGCAACGTGTTCTGGCCCGCCCCCAACGTCGACTCCGGACTGGTCTCGCTGATCCGCCGCGAACCGCCCCAGACCAGCGCCAGCCGCGCGGAGGTGTTCGCGGTGGTCGACGCCGCGTTCGCCCAGCGGCGCAAGACCCTGCGCGCCGCACTCGCCGGCTGGGCCGGCTCCGCCGCCGCCGCCGAGCAGGCGCTCGCCGCCGCCGGGATCGACCACAAGCTGCGCGGCGAGATGCTGACCGTCGAGCAGTTCGCCAAGATCGCCGAGCACAAGCCGGGGGGCGGCGAGTCCACGGCCGGTGTTGCCGGGGCCGGGGCCGCTGAGGCCGGGACCGGCGATGCCGGGGCGGGAGAGCACACGCCCGGGAAGGACGTCGAGTGATCACCGTACGGGTGCCGGCCAAGGTCAACGTCCAGCTGGGAGTCGGCGGGCTGCGCGCCGACGGCTTCCACGACCTGGCCAACGTCTTCTTCGCCGTCGCCCTCGGCGACGAGGTCACCGCCACCCCCGGCGAAGGCGTCACCCTGACCTGCTCCGGGCCGGACGCCGCCGTCGTCCCGCTGGACGACACCAACCTCGCCGCCCGCGCCGCCCGACTGCTCGCCGCCCACCACGGCCTCGCCGAGCCGGGCGTGCACCTGCACATCGCCAAGGCCATCCCGGTGGCCGGCGGCATGGCCGGCGGCAGCGCCGACGGCGCGGCCGCGCTCGTCGCCTGCGACGCCCTGTGGCAGCTGGACACCCCCTTCGAGACGCTGCTGGAACTGGCCGCCGAACTGGGGTCGGACGTGCCGTTCGCCCTGCTCGGCGGCGTCGCACTCGGCCGCGGCCGGGGCGAGATCCTGGAACCGCTGGCCGTCGGGGGCACCTTCCACTGGGTCTTCGCGGTCGCCGACGGCGGCCTGTCCACCCCCGCCGTCTTCCGCGAGTGCGACCGGCTGCGCGAGGACGCCGGCACCGGCTCCAGCGACGCCCAGGTGCCCACCCCCGACGCCGACCCGGCGCTGCTCGCCGCCCTCGCCGACGGCGACGCCGTCGCCCTGGCCGCCGCGCTCGCCAACGACCTCCAGGCCGCCGCGCTCGCACTGCGCCCCTCGCTCGCCGCGACCCTGCGGGCCGGCACCGAGGCGGGCGCCCTCGGGGCACTGGTCTCCGGATCCGGGCCGACCTGCGCCTTCCTCGCCAAGGACGCCGAAGCGGCCGCCGCCGTCGCCGCGGCACTGCGGGCCTCCGGCACCTGCCGGACGGCGCACGCCACCCACGGGCCGGTGCCCGGGGCGGCGGTGCTCGGGGCGACGGTGTCCGGGGAAGCCGAACCCGGCAGCTGACCTCGGCACCCGGGGTCTGACCTCGGCGGCAGGGGCCGCCGCCCTCGGCGGCTGAGCCCCGCAGCCGGGCGCACTAGGCTGAGGAGGTCGGGGTCTTCCCCGCCGACCGCCGAACCCAGGAGCGCAGCGCACGTGGCCGTCAACCTCGCCACCATCGAGTCCGTCACGAAGGTCTACGGCACCCGGGCCCTTCTCGACGGAGTCAGCCTCGGCGTCAGTGAGGGGGACCGGATCGGCGTCGTCGGACGCAACGGCGACGGCAAGACCACCCTGATCCGGATGCTCGCCAAGCTGGAGGAGCCTGACGGCGGCCGGATCACCCACGCCGGCGGGGTGGAGATGGCCGTGCTCACCCAGCACGACTCGCTCGACCCGAAGGCCACCATCCGGCACGAGGTGATCGCCGGCCGCGCCGACCACGAGTGGCTCGGCGACGCCCGCATCCGCGACATCATCGAAGGCCTCTTCGGCGGCCTCGACCTGCCCGGCTTCGCCGAGGGCCTGGACACCGTCATCGGCCCGCTCTCCGGTGGCGAGCGACGCCGGATCGCCCTCGCCAAGCTGCTCCTCGGCTCGCCCGACCTGATCGTCCTCGACGAGCCCACCAACCACCTCGACGTCGAGGGCATCGCCTGGCTCGCCCAGCACCTCCAGAACCGCCGCTCCGCACTCGTCTGCGTCACCCACGACCGCTGGTTCCTCGACCAGGTCTGCACCCGGATGTGGGACGTCCAGAACGGCTCCGTCCACGAGTACGAAGGCGGCTACTCCGACTACGTCTTCGCCCGCGCCGAGCGCTCCCGGATCGAGGCCACCGAGGAGCAGAAGCGCCAGAACCTCGCCCGCAAGGAGCTCGCCTGGCTGCGCCGCGGCGCCCCCGCCCGCACCTCCAAGCCGCGCTACCGGATCGAGGCGGCCAACGCGCTGATCGCCGACGTACCCGAGCCGCGCGACGCGTCCGAGCTGATGAAGTTCGCCAACGCCCGGCTCGGCAAGACGGTCTTCGACCTGGAAGGCGTGACCGTCAAGGCCGGCCCGAAGCTCCTGCTGGAGAACCTCACCTGGCAGCTCGGCCCCGGCGACCGGATCGGCCTGCTCGGCGTCAACGGCGCCGGCAAGACCTCGCTGCTGCGCGCCCTGCGCGACGCGTACACCTCCGAAGGCGACATCCAGCCCGCCTCCGGGGTCATCAAGGTCGGCAAGACCGTGCGGCTCGCCTACCTGTCGCAGGAAGTCGCCGAACTCGACCCGGCGACCCGGGTCCTGCAGGCCGTCGAGCAGGTCCGCGGGCGGGTCGACCTCGGCAAGGGCCGGGAGATGAGCGCCGGCCAGCTGTGCGAGCAGTTCGGCTTCGGCAAGGACAAGCAGTGGACCCCGGTCGGCGACCTGTCCGGTGGCGAGCGCCGCCGCCTCCAGCTGCTGCGTCTGCTGATGGACGAGCCCAACGTGCTGTTCCTCGACGAGCCGACCAACGACCTGGACATCGAGACGCTCAACCAGCTGGAGGACCTGCTCGACGGCTGGCCCGGCTCGATGATCGTCATCAGCCACGACCGCTTCTTCATCGAGCGCACCACGGACACCGTCCACGCGCTGCTCGGCGACAGGAAGATGCGGATGCTGCCGAACGGCGTCGACGAGTACCTGGAGCGACGGGCGCGGATGGCCGCCCAAGCCGCCGCCGCCCCCATCGCCGCCGCCGCTGCCGCCGCCCCAGCCACCGACGCCGGCGCCGCGCTGTCCGGCGGGGACCTGCGGGCCGCGAAGAAGGAGATGCAGAAGCTGGAGCGGCAGATCGCCAAGCTGGACCAGAAGGAGTCCAAGCTGCACGCCCAACTCGCCGAGCACGCCGCCGACTTCTCCAAGGTCGCGGAGCTGGACGCGCAGCTTCGCGCGGTCCGGGAGGAGAAGGAGGAGCTGGAGATGGGCTGGCTGGAACTGGCCGAACAGGTCTGATCCGCCGACCGCGCGGGGCGCGGGTTGGGGGTCGGCGGAGGGCGGGGCCGGGGGCTGCAGGTCGCGGGCTACCGCCTCGCCAGGAGCGACTCCAGTTCGTCCGCCGCACGGCCCAGCGCACTGCGCTCGGGGTCGTGCGGCACGGCCGTCGGACCGGACGGCGGGGCGCTCGACGGACCGGACGGCGGGCGGTGCGCGCGGGCGGCAGCGGTCAACTCGTCCAACGCGCGGCGGACCCGGTCGACCTCGTCCGGGTCCGGCACCCGGCCGCCGTACCGGATCTGCGCCGCGAACGCCGCCACCGCACCCCCCAGCCGCTCCAACGCCGCCGTCGCCGGCAGCCAGCCCGCCGCCAGCCGACCGGTCGGCGGCGGCTCGGCCAACCCCTGCCGCACCTCCTGGCGGGCATCCGCCAGCGACCGGTAGGCCGTACGGCGCAGCCACACCCCGGCCCCGTCCGCGCTCCCGCCGGTGACCGCGTCCAGATACGCCCGCAACGCCGTCGCCGCGTCGACCAACCGGGGCTCGATCCGGTGCCGCGGGCGCTCCGGCCACAGCAGGCAGCCGAAGAGCAGCACGATCGCACTCGCCAGCACGGTGTCCAGGACCCGGGGCCAGAACTCCGCCGCGCTGCTCTGCCCGCCGAGCTGGAGCAGGACCAGCGCCATCGGCGTCATCGCCACCGTGTTCAGCCCGTAATGCGCCGCCGTCGCGTACGGAAGCAGAGCCACGCACAACGCGGCGATCGCGGCCAACGCCCACTCGTCGGTGGTCAACACGACCAACGCCGCCGTGACCGCCACCCCCAGCACCGTGCCGACCGACCGGCTCACCGCCCGCAGGAACACCGACCCGAGATCCGGCTTGAGCACGAACGCGATCGTCATCGGCACCCAGTAACCCTTACTGAGCGGATAGTTGGCGGTGACCACCGAACCCGCCGCGATACACAGCGCAACCCGCAGCCCGTACCGCACCGAACCCCGCGACAACAACCGCACCCGCAACCGCCACGGATCGGGCGGCGGCGCCGGCGCAGTGCCCGGCCGCCCGCCCCGGCCCGCCACCGCGTCGGCAGCGGCCCGCAGCGCCACGTCCAAAGCCTGCCGCGACGGCGTATCCGGCCCCCAGTCGGGCACGACGACCTCGCCACCGCCCAACCGCACCGCCGCCGCCAGCCGGACCGGCACCCCCGCCACCTCGGGCGGCACCGGACGCCGAGCCCACAACAGACCGGTCGCCGCCTCCGTCGCGGCCAGCGCCGCCTCGTACATCCGGCCCGTACCGGCACTCCGGCCGGGCAGCAGATCCTGCAACTGGTTCAAACGGGCCGTCAGCACCTGGCGCGAAGCCGCCGCCCCCGCCGTACCCAGGTCGGCCAGCGTACGGCCGAGCGCGTCGTACACGGTCGCGAGCGCCCGGACCCGCGGATCGGCCGCCGGCCGACCCGGCACCCCGGCGAACAACCCGAGCACCACCACGAACACGGCACCCGCCGACAACATCGGGGCCGCCGCCCACCACGGATCCGGCAACCGCATCCCACTGCCCAACGCCGCCGACACCAACAACAGCATCCCGGCCGCCGAACCGCGCGGACCCGTCGCACTCAAAGCACCCGACACGAAGGCCGTGCACGTCAGCGCCGCCCCCAACACCACCCCGCCGACATCCGCCCGCTGCAGCGCCGTACCGGCCAACATGCCGAGCGAAGACGCCGACACGGCCCACCCGATCCGGGCCACCCGCAGCCGCAACGGCTCCACCCGGTCATTCATCGTCGCGTGCATCGCACCGAGCCCCGCGAACACCCCCAAGTCCAACCGGTGCGCCAGCAACCCGACCGCCAACGGCACCCCCATCCCCGCCGCCGCCCGCGCCATCAACCCCACCGGCAACGGCACCCGCACCGGCCGCACCGCACGCGCCCACCACGGGGTGGCCTCCAGGGAACTCATGCGATCACGTCCGTTCTGCGGCCTGCAGTCGCTGCTGTGCGACGTTGCGCGGCAGATGGGGCGTACCGGGTCAGTCTACCCAGCGGCAGGAGGTGGAGACTGTACGTGTCAAGTTCGTACCGATCGCGCGCGGGCGAGCCAAGGGCCCTGCCCGACCGACAGAGGCGGTGGCTACCATGGCGGAGGCGAAAACCGCCCCCAGGGCGGCCCGTTCGCCGACCAGGACGGTACGACGACGGCACCAACCAGAAGTTGACGGAGTATTGCGGCGCGGAGCCACCCGGACGCCCCGGGCACGGGCCCGCCGTACGGGGGAGAGGTGAACTGCTGTGGCAGATGACGGCAAGCCGGGGACGACGACGAACCCCACGGCGCCTGCGGGCCCTGGCGGCCCGGCGGGGGCCGGCCCGGGCGCTTCGACAGCCGACGTCAAACCGTACGTGTTGCCCGCCAGCCCCGGGACGTACGGGCCCTTCGTCAGCGAGGCGCAGACGTACGGCGACGCCAACGCCCTGGTCGCCGCCTTCGGCAAGCAGAACGTGAAGGTCGAGCTGGACACGCTCACCGAGTTCTCCAAGAAGGTCGACGCCCTGCTGCAGGTCATGGAGGGCTCGGCGGCGGCCCCGTACAAGCTTCAGGAACAGAAGCTCACCGCGCAGAGCTTCGCCAGTGCGCAGTTCGCGGAGGCCACGGCGCTGACAACCGCCTACGAGAAGGTGCACGCCCAGCTCGTCCAACTGCACAAGGATTTCGCGGCCCAGATCCAGTCGATGCAGACGGCCGTCTCGCAGACGGCAACCAACTACGCGGCCAACGAGGACCAGACGACGGCCGCACAGAACACGGTCGCCAAGAGCACGGATACCACCACGCCGAAGCCGGGGTCGGACACCACCAAGTACTGATGGCGGTCTGGGGAGATTCCTACGGGGAAACGGGGAGCAAGTAGTGTCAGGCGGAACGAACTTCGAGAGCATCGACCACGCCCACCTGCGGAAGATGGTGGACAGCACGGACCCCGCGACGGTCCTCAGCCGCGGCACCCAACTGCAGGCCGCCGGCCAGGTGCTGAAGGAACTGAGCTCGGCGCTCAAGGCGCACGTCGGCGGAGTCACCTGGGAAGGCCCGGCAGCCGAGAACTTCAAGACCTGGGCGAACAACCTCCAGCAGTCGGCACAGATCATCAGCGACCACGCGACGACCGCCGGCAACGCGATGCACCAGGCCGGGGAGGCGCTCAGCACCGCCAAGTCCGCCGTGCCCGAGCCGCCGCAGACGGAGATCGACGCGGTCGCCAAGCGCAACTCGCAGACGGTCTACATGCCGTCGAGCGTGCAACTCGCCGTCGGCCAGACCGTCGACGACTACATGGTCTCCGTCAACAAGAACTGGGTCACCGCGACTCGCGCCGCACAGGCCCAGGCGACCGTCGAAAAGGAGCACCAGGAAGCCGTCCTCCAGATGGAGAAACTGGCGCAGGCGTACGGCGCGGCGACGACGACGCTGAACGGGATCCCTTCCGATGTGGTGCTGCCGGGGACGCCCGATACAAAGAGTCGGGATGACACCTCGTACTACCCCCACCGCAGCGGCGCCGGGGGTACCGGCGGATCCGGGGGGTCGGTTCGCGCCCCCCGTTCGAGCGGCGGGAGTGTCGGAGGAGGCAGCGGATCCTCCGGTGATAGCTACGGCGGTGGCACGGTGACGCCTCGCGATCCGGGATCGGGCGGCTCCGGACCTGGGAGCCCGGGCCACACCTCGCCCCCGCCGCATGGCGGTGGCCAGGTGCCGCCCGCGCCGCAGGACCCGGGCTCCTCGATCCCGCCGTCCCACCCGTCGGACCCGGTCAACCGCCCGGGCACCGGGCTCGACAGTGTGCCCACCCTCCCGACCCCGACCGGTCCGTCCGGCCCCGGTGGCGGCCCGCTGCCGACGGACGGGCCGATCACGGCACCCATCCACCCGGGCGGGCCCAGTGGTCCCGGCGGCGGGCCTGGTGGCCCCGGCGGCCCGGTTCCCGGGTTCCCGGGCGGGCCCGGTGGCGGTTCTGTGCAGACCAAGGGGGGCGGTTCACTCCAGGGCAAGGGCGGCAGCGTCAACCCCCGCACGCCGTTCGGCGGCCAGACTCCCGGGAAGAACGGCACCCCGGGGCTTCCTACCGGGACGGTCTTCGGCGGACGGGAGGCGGGGCCGGGAGGCGGCCGCGTCGGCGGCCCCAACGGCATGGGCATGCAGCCTGGCATGGGCGGCCATGGCGGCGGTGGCGCCGTCGGTTCGGGTGGCGGCTCGCGTGGCCGGGGCCTGGCCTCGACGCCCGGTGGCGCGGTCGGCGGCCGCAAGGGACCTACCGCGGGTGGGGAGTTCACCCCTGGCGGCACGGGCCTGCGCAATCGGGCGGCCGCGGCGGGAGCAGCCGAGGGCGGTGCCCGGTCCGGGCAGAACGGCATGATGGCCCCCGGCGGGGCGGGCCACGGAGGCCGCAACGAGCGCGACCGCCGCAAGCGGGCCGACTACCTGCACGAGGACGAGGAGACCTGGACCAGCGGTACGCCGCACAGCAATCCGGACGTGATTGAGTAGGACGGCAACGACTGCCCGGCCACTGGGCTTCCCCGGTGGCCGGGCAGGCTTGTTCGGGGCACACCGCCCGGCCGCTGGAGAGATTGACGAGGAGTTGTGATGGGGCGGACGAACACACGAAGGCGCGGGCGAGCGGCTGCTGCGGCGCTACTGGCAGCGGGAATCGTGGTCGGCCCGGTCGCAGCACCGGCGGTTGCCGATGGGCCGATCCGTGGAGACCAGTGGCATCTGGATGCCATGCACGCTCCGGAGATGTGGAAGATCTCCAGAGGCGAGAACGTCACCGTTGCTGTGATCGACAGCGGCTTCAAGATGGACCACCCGGACCTGGCCGGGCAGTTCCTGCCGGGCAAGGACTTCAGCGGAAGCCCGGGGGGCGTCGGATCCTACGCCGAGGGTCACGGGACGCAGATGGCGAGCCTCATTGCGGGCACCGGGAAATCGGATGGCGGAACGGGAGCTTACGGCCTTGCCCCGGGTGCCAAGATTCTTCCGCTGAAGATCGCCAACGGGTCCGAGAAGGCGGTGATTTCGGCGGATTTCCTGGAGCAGATCGGGCAGGCCGTGACGTATGCGGTCGAGCAGGGGGCCAAGGTCATCAACGTCTCGCAAGGAACGGCTGCCGTCACGACTTCCCCGGATGACGTGGAGAAGCTGAACAAGGTTTTGGCGTGGGCTCGGGCCAAGGGATCGTTGGTGGTCTCCAGCGTCGGCAACTCGGCCGAGAAGGGAAATATCGTCGAATACCCGGGAGCCCTGCCCAATGTGGTGGGCGTGGGGGCCGTGGATCGCAATGGCGTGGTGACCTCCGAATCCGAGCGCGGACCGCAGGTTGTACTGGTAGCTCCTGGCATGGACATGATCGGGGCTTGCCCAGGTCCGACTGGGTACTGCAAGAGCCACGGGACGTCGGACTCGACAGCCCTGGTTTCCGCCTCGGCGGCACTGGTGTGGTCGGTGCATCCGAGCTGGACGGCGAATCAGGTCCTCCGCGTGCTCATCAACACGGCCGGCAAGCCGGCCAGTGGGGAGGCTCGGACAGACAGCGCCGGATATGGAGCAGTCCGGCCGCGCATTGCGCTGACAGATCCGGGCGACCCCGGTTCCGCGGACGTATCGCCGGTTCCGACGGCGACGGCTGCCCCGTCGACGACTGCGTCGCCCTCAAGTAGTGCCTCGGCTCCTGCCGCTTCGGTGCCGAGCCCGGCCGAGAGCCCGACCGATGTGGCGGTCGGTGGCCCGACCTCGCAGCCGAAGGCGGACGCGGCGTCCGGTTCGAGTAGCACGCTGCCGATCGTGGCTGCCGCGGTGGCCGGGCTGGTGTTGGTGGCGGGTGTGGTGTTCGTCGTGGTGCGGCGGCGGAGGCCCGCTGGGCGGTCTGGTGTGCAGGTGCCGCCGATGCCGCATCAGCAGCCGATGGGGGCTGTGCCGCCGCCTCCGTCGTCGTTCCAGCCGCCTGTGCCGCCGGAGGACAACCCGTACGCGAAGTAGTTCAGGCCGTCTTGTGTGGTGGGGGACCGGGTGGAGAGCCGCTGGATGTGGGTGCGGCGGCTTGTGGCCGTTGGGGTTGCGAGCCTCTGGGTGGCGGGGGTTACGGTGGTGCCGGCCGTCGCGGATGGCTCGATCCGAGCCGATCAATGGCATCTGGATGCCATGCACGCGCCGGAGATGTGGAAGATCTCCAAGGGGCAGGGGATCACGGTGGCGATCATCGACGGCGGATTCAAGCTGGATCACCCGATCTGGCGGGGCAGTACCTTCCGGGCAAGGACTTCAGTGGCGGCTCCGGAGGTGTAGGGGCCTACACCGACGGACACGGTACGGAGATGGCGAGCCTGATTGCCGGAACTGGCAAGAGCGGCGGGGGGACAGGCGCATACGGCTTGGCTCCTGGCGTCAAGATCCTACCGCTTAAGATCAATAATGGCTCTGTCTCGGCGGCTCTTCCATCCGACTTCTTTGACCAGATCGGCCAGGCGGTAAATTTCGCGGTTGACCGGGGTGCAAAGGTCATCAATATTTCGCAGGGCATGGATGCGGCCAGGTTCTCTGCGGAGAGCGTGGGGAAGCTGAACGGTATCCTCGCGCAGGCGAGAGCCAGGGGGCCCTGGTTGTGGCCAGCGCCGGAAACCAGGCGCAGACGGGAAATCCCGTCTCTTATCCCGGCGGTTTGCCCAACGTCGTTGGCGTCGGGGCCGTCAATCGCGATGCAGTGGCGACTGATGAATCCGAGCAAGGTTCGCAGGTGGTTCTCGCCGTACCTGGTACGGATATCGTTGCCGCCTGTGCGGCCGATACCGGATACTGCCAGAGTCATGGAACCTCCGACGCTGCTGCTCTGGTCTCCGCGTCGGCGGCGCTGGTTTGGGCCGTTCACAAGGATTGGACGGCAAATCAGATTTTGCGGGTTCTCATCAGTACGTCGGGGAAGCCGAATGACGGATCCGTGCGAAACAATGACGTCGGCTACGGCGCGGTGCGGCCCCGGATCGCCCTGACCGATCCGGGGGATCCTGGCCCGGCAAACGTGTCTCCGGTTCCGGTGACGGATCCGTCCCCATCGTCAAGCCCGTCCAGGTCTGTGAGTTCGCCGACCCCCACGTCGTCGGTGCCGAGCCCTGCCGAGAGCCCGGTCGGCGGAGCGGTGGGTGCGCCGTCGGCGCAGCCGAAGGCTGATGCGTCGTCCGAGTTGAGTAGCACGTTGCCGATCGTCGGCGGTGTGGTGGCCGGGCTTGTGCTGCTGGCGGGTGTGATGTTCGCGGTGGGGCGGCGGCGGAAGGCGGCGGACGCGCAGCCGCCGGCTCACGTGCCGCCGGTGCCGTCACAGTCGCAGCCCGGGGCGGCGCCCCCGCCCCCGCCGTCGTACGAGCCGCAAGCGCTGCCGGAGGACAACCCGCACACGAAGTAGTTCTGGCTGTCCGGTGTTGTGGGGGAATTGCATGGGGAGCCGCTGGATGTGGGACTGGGGCTTCAAGCTCGATCATCCGGATCTGGTGGAGCAGTTCCTTCCAGGTAAGGACTCAGCGGCAGTCCCGGCGCCGTTGAGTCCTTCGTTGACGGGCACGGCACGGAGACGGCCAGTCTGATCGCCGGAGTCGGCAGGAACAGTGGCGGGCCGGGGGCCTACGGATGGCGACGGGGCCATCTTGAACGGCAGGATCCGGGTCAACTCGCCGATATGACCTGGCGCGAACGCACCGGCTGCTACCCCGGCCGTAAGTGTTGTGGCAGCCTGTACAGTGTTGGCTCTTAAAACCCGCCTGCCGTCGCCTTCTCCGGGAACTCGACCTTCTTCAGGCACGGATAGGCCCGTTCGGCGGCCGCCTTGGCCACCTTCAGGGCGATGTCCAACCGCGCCTGCTGGGTCGATACCTGTTTGGGGTCGGTGATTCGGCCGTCCTCGGAGACTCTGACCTCCAGGCCGGTGAGGCCGATGTTCTCCGTCGTCAGGTTCTCGCACCGGAAGGCCAGCCGAATCGTGCCGGTGCTCTGCCGCGCCAGGATGTCAGGCCCCGCGTCGAGCGCTCTCTCCGGGGCGTATTGCGCAGGCGGGTGCCCCAGGTCGTAGTCGCCGAAGTTGGACTCGTTCATGAGGCTGACCCTGACGACCAGCAGGTCTCGGTTGCCGCTCGACACCACGCATTCCTTGATGCGCACGTCCATGTGGAAGAGGGACGGATCGTCCTCGTGCCCGGCCGTCACGTTGCGCGCGGTGAACGTTCCACCAGCATCGCCTGCGAGCCGCCGCAGGTCGTTCTGGTCCAGCAGCGACCAACAGGCGCTCGTGGGCAACTTCAGCGGGTCGCGGGAGGTGGTCCACCACCAGAGCCCGCCGCCCGTGCCGACGAGTACTGCCAGCGCCACCGCGAGCGCCACCGAGCGCCGTCGGTACCAGGTCACCCGCGACGAGGTGGCACCTTCCACGGACGCCTCTGCGATGTCAGGCACGGATCGCCGTCGTCAGGATGTCGCCGTCGGCGAGGCCCTGCTTCGCGCCGTTGGCGGCTGTGGTGGCCAGCGTGTTGAGATAGGTCGGGTCGAGGTCCCGGCCCCTGCCGGCCTGGGTGATTGCCGCCGCCGCTGCGTCCGAGGCGGCGTTCCTCCCGTTGTTGTACGAGTCCGCCGCGGTGTCGCTGGGGTGAGTATCGATGTAGTAGCCCGCCGCGATGTTCTTGAACATCTCGTCGGTGGGAATCTCCAGGAGCTTGTCCGCCCCGGGTATCCCTTCGAGCGGCTTGCTCACGGTGGCCGTCCACACCTGCTTGGCCCATCCGACCTTCTGGTCGACGCTCGCGTTGTAGGCGTCCATCTCCCCCTTCTTCTCCTGGTAGGCCTGTTCCGTCGCCACGGCGTTGAGGATGCCGGCCACTTCGCCTCCTGGCCGGGCGGCGTTCGTGATGGCTTCGCCGAAGAGCTCCCCGTACTTGTCCTTGTGCTGCATGACGTCCTGAAGGTGGGCCGTGGTGTAGGCCTGCTGTGCCTGGGCGATCGTGCCGTAGGCGTCAGGGTCCCGGCCGAGGACGCCCAGCAGTTTCTGCGTCGCACTCTGGTCGAGGCCGGCCGGGGCGCCGTTGGTCGGGAGCGAGTGATTGTTGTGGTCGACCGCGGTCTGGACGTCGCCCATGTACGAGGCCATCATGTGCCCGAAGTTCGAGTCCATGTTCGCCAAGAGTCCGTCCTTCTTGAGCAGGCCGGGGCCGTCGCCGTTTCCGAAGCGGTCGACGACGTCCTTCATCACCGCGCTCATCTCCGCAGTGTGCTGGGGCATCGGACCGTCCGTCGCGTCGAACGCGCGGCCGGTGGTGGCCGCCTCGAGGGCGTGGCCGAGGGCGGTCGCCTCCTGAGAGGCGGTCTTGCTGTGCGGGGTGAAGTGGTCGGGCTCGATGTCCTGGAGGATGGAGTTGAACCCGGTGCCGGTCAGCTGCTTCAGGTAGGTGTTCGGCTGCCCAGTGGCCTTGACGGTGCCGTCGTCGTTGTAGATGGTCGCCGGGTCGTGAAAGAACTTGGTCGCCGCCTCCGGGCTGTGGCCGAGGCCCTCGAGCGCACCCGACATCGGGTTGATGCCGGAGTGGTCCTTGCCCAGGAAGAAAATTTGACCGAGCGGGTTGGCCTTGCTGACCGCGTCCTCCCACCGGCCCGGGTTCGCCGCGCTGAGCTGCGTGATGTGTTCGACCACCGGATTGAGGAAGTGCGGATCGTACGTGCCACTGCGGAGGATGTTCGAGAGGATCTGGTACCCGTAGGGGTTGCCGCCCTGGAGCTGGTCCGGCAGTAGCTGGTACTGGGTGGCGCCCGCCTTGCGAAGGCTGGCCTGCCAGGCGTCGGACAGGTGCGGTTGATTGCTTCCGCTCGTCGCCGTGGCGAGGGTGAGGCCGAGGTTGGCCTGCATCTCGGCCAGGGCCCGCTTGGTCGCGTCGTTGCCGTAGTAGCCGCTGAACTCGGACATCGAACCGTAGGACTTCAGGAAGCCGTCCGGACCCATGGAGTCGAAGAAGACGGTGGCGAAACGCGGATCCGCGGAGTGTGCCTTCAACAGCGCGTTGAGCTGGACGATCTGCGCGGGCGAGGCCTTGTCCGCCAGTCGCATCAGGTCCACTGCCTGCTTGGCCTCCTGCTCGGACACCCCGCCCACCGGCTTCTTGTTGAAGGCCGTCCGGTCACTACCGGTGTCCGCCGCGAGTGCGGCTGCCGCAGCGGCGTCCGCCTCGGACGCCCGCGACAGCGCCTTGCCTATCGCGTCGGCGACGTCGGACGCCTTCTGGCGGTAGACCTTTGCGTATTCGGGGTCCTTCTTGTCCGCCTCGTTGGTGGGCGGCGGCCAGTGGACGCTGCCGTCGTCTGCGACCGTCAGCGACTGATCGGTGGCCGAGTGAATCGCCGTATCCAGGTCGGCCTTCGCTCCGGCGAGCTCGGTGTGGGCGTCTCGAAGGGCCTTGGCGATGCCACTGGCCTCCTCGAAGGCAGCGTCGATCTCGTTGCGTATGTTCGTGATGCTTCCGGCCGCGGCCTCGGCCGCCTGGCCGCGCCAACCCGAGCCCTGCAATGGCGTGATCACGTCGCCGGTCAGCTCGGACGAGAAGTCCCACTTCTGGACCAGCGCCTCGTAATCTCCGGCCAGGGTGTCCAGACCGGTGAACTGCGCGTTCTTCAGCTCCTGGAAGTTCATATCGGTGCCTCAGTTCTTCCCGAAATTCTGCGTGTTCACCTGGTCTGCCCGTGCATAGCTCTCGGCGTTGGCGCGAAGCACTTCGCCCAGGTTCCCGATTGCGTCCTCCAGAGCCTTGACCTGATCCGTCCAGACACCGTTCGCGGTGGTGATCGCCGATCGCAGGGCCCAGCTGTTCGGGATCTGGTCGGAGGCGGTGGAGGCATGTGCGGTGGGCTGCTTGCACGCCTGACCGAACTTGGTCTTCATGGTGTCGGTGTTGGTCGCCGCCTGCCTCAGTGCCGCCGGACTGACTGTCACGGTGGTTGCTGACCCGCCCGGCGTGGGCGTGCTCGGCGTGAATCCGGGTGCCGGCGCCCCGGCCGCGGCCGCCGCCAGGTCCGGAAACTGCTTCTTGGCCGCCTCCGTCAGGTTTCCGGAGCTGTCGAAGAGCCAAGGGTTCATCCGTCGCTCGAAGTCCAGGTCAACCATCGAAATCCCCCGCCTGCCGCTATGCGACACACCTTCCCGTGGCCTGTCGCCCTCTGTGACCCAATGTATAGGCGCGGTCGCTGACACGTGGCGCCCGCCCGGTTCTCCGGGTCCCGGACGGTTCGGAACCCCGGAGGGGCGCGCTGCCCGGCCGCTTCCCTTCCGTATCGCCGTGGATGAGCTTTGCTGCGGATTGAGTTGAATGCGTCAGTTTCCTGCCGACCTGCCGGTGGCTTGCATCGGGTACGGCCCCGGCGCGTGGGAGCGGGTGTGCGCCGTGGTCACTCGGGTGGGGGCTGGTGGGGGTCGGGGCGGGTGGTGAGGGTGGTGGTATGGACGCGGAGGGTGCTTGGCGGGTAGGGCAGTTGCGGCGGGCGGCGGCTGCGGCGCTGATCGGGACGGCGATCGAGTTCTACGACTTCTTCATTTACGGGACGGCGGCCGCGCTCGTCTTCGGGGTGGTGTTCTTTCCCGGACTGGGCGCGGTGGGGGCGCTGTTGGCGGCTTTCTCGGTGTACGCGGTGGCGTTCCTGGCCCGGCCGTTGGGGGCGGTGGTGTTCGGGCATTTCGGGGACCGGGTGGGGCGGAAGGCGACGTTGGTGGTGTCGCTGTTGTTGATGGGGTTGGCGACGGCGGCGGTGGGGGTGTTGCCGGGGTTCGCGGCCTGGGGGTGGTGGGCGCCGGTGGTGTTGGTGGTGCTGCGGGTGTGCCAGGGCGTCGGGTTGGGTGGGGAGTGGGGTGGGGCGGCGTTGCTGATCGCGGAGAATGCGCCGGCGGAGCGGCGGGGGCGTTACGGGGGCTTCCTGCAGTTGGGGCCGACGTGCGGGTTCGTGTTGGCGAACGGGGTGTTCCTGGCGCTTCAACTCGGGCTGGATGAGCGGGCGTTCCGCGCGTGGGGCTGGCGGGTGCCGTTCTTGGCCTCGTTCGCGCTGGTCGTGGTGGGGTTGTTCGTGCGGCTGCGGATCGAGGAGTCGCCGCTGTTCCGGTCGGCTGGGCGCGGGGAGCGGCCGCCGGTGCTGGAGGTGGTGCGCGAGCACTGGCGTCCGGTGCTGGCGGGCGGCGGGGCGATCACGATGGGGTACGCGCTGTTCTACCTGACCACGACGTATTCGCTGGCGTACGCGACCTCGGGGCTCGGGGTGGCGAGCACGGTGGTGCTGACGATGCTGCTGGTCGGTGCGGTGGGCATGGCGGGGATGGTGTGGCTGAGTGCCTCGCGCAGTGACCGGTGGGGGCGGCGGCGGACGTTGGGGTGGGCGACGGGCCTTGCCGTGGGCTGGTCGCTGGTGTTGTTCCCGCTGTTGGAGACGGTGAGCCGGTCGCTGATGTTCGTCGGGCTGGCGGGCGCGATGGTGGTGTTGGGCTGCATGTTCGGGCCGGTGGCGGCGTTCCTGCCGGAGTTGTTTCCGACCCGGGTGCGGTACACGGGCGCCGCGTTGACGTACAACCTGGGTGGCGTGATCGGTGGTGCGGCGACGCCGCTGGTGGCGACGCGGTTGACCGGGGCGTACGGGACGGCGGAGCCGGTGGGCTGGTACCTGGCGGGGCTGGGCGCGCTGGCCCTGGGGTGTTTGCGACTGCTGCCGGAGACGATCGGGGCCGAGCTCGGGGCGGTGGACGGCGGACGCCGCCGGGCGCCCCGGTGGGGGGCGGATCCGGCGGCGTAGGCCGTGGCGTCGGCGCGGTGCAGGTGTGGCGTGGGCGCGGCGAGGGTCAGCCGGCCAGGGCGGCGCGGCCGGCCAGCACCACGGCGGTGTGCTCGGTGACGCGGGCGCCCAGGTGCTCGGCGGTCGCGATGTCGGCCTTGTGGACGGCCTCCGGGCCGGCGTCGGACGGGGAGGAGGCGGCGGCGCCGCTGAAGAAGCCGAGGCGGTTGAGGTCGTTCTCGGAGGCGGTGGTGGCGTTCCAGCCGGGCTTGAGGCCGAGGTTGACCCAGCTCATGCCGTGCTGGGCGGCGAGGGTCTGGAAGAAGCCGAGGGTGCCCGCCTTGTCGCCGCTCTTGGAGGCGGAGTTGGTGAAGCCGGCCGCGACCTTGTCCTTCCAGGCGTCGGTGAACCAGCGCTTGCTGGTGGCCTCGGCGAAGACGTGGAAGGCGCCGGAGGCGGTGCCCATGTAGGTGGGGGAGCCGAAGACGATCGCGTCGGCGGCGTCCAGCTGGGCCCACTGCTCCTCGGTGATGGTGTCGACGGCGATCGAGACGACCTCGGCACCTGCGTCGGCGGCGCCGCGGGCGACGGCCTCGGCGATCACGGCGGTGTGGCCGTAGCCGGAGTGGTAGGCGAGGGCGATGGTCGGACGGATGGCGGTCATGCGGGCACTCCAGGGAGGGGTCGGGCGTGGGCCGGCGGGAGCCGGCCCGAAGGCGTGGGACAGAAGTGGGGACGGGCGTGCGGACGGACGTGGGGCAGATCAAGGTGAGGCGGCCCCGGGGCGTCTGCGGTCTCTAATATAGACCAGGTCTCTATTGGTTACCAGGGGTGGATTGGAGACCGCCGGGCTACCCTGGATGGCATGACGACCGAGGAAGCGACCCGGGCCCGGGCTGGGCAGCACGAGGAGCAGCGGGCGCGGCGCGAGCCGGCGGAGCGGGACGAGCCGGCGGGGCAGGACGAGTCGGCGGAGGAGGAGTACGACGTCTTCGGCCGGCTCTGCCCCAGCCGCGAGGTGTTCGCCGAGCTGGCCGACAAGTGGTCACTGCTGATCCTGATGAGCCTCGCCGCCTGTGGACCGCAGCGCTTCTCCGAGCTCCAGCGCGGGATCGGCGGGGTCAGTCGCAAGATGCTCACCCAGTCGCTGCGCAACCTGGAGCGCAGCGGCCTGCTGCTCCGTACGGTCTTCCCGGAGACGCCGCCGCGGGTGGTCTACGACCTGCTGCCGCTCGGCCGCGAACTGGCCGAGCTGGTCACGCCGCTCGGCCGATGGACGGAGCACCGCGCGGGGCAGATGATGGCGGCCCGCGAGGAGTTCGACGCGGCCCACGCCGAAGGCTGAGCCCGCGGGGGGCGTGGAGGAGGCGGAGAGGGGCCCGAGCGCCGCCGGTCGGGGGCCGGCCGGGGCCGATTTCCCTTCCGGGCCGACGGCCGTGTAATGTTTTCCTCGTTCGACCGGCCCGGTGAAAGCCCGGCAAGCCCCTATAGCTCAGTCGGTAGAGCGTCTCCATGGTAAGGAGAAGGTCTGCGGTTCGATTCCGCATGGGGGCTCAACTGGAAGACCCTCGCCTCGCGGCGGGGGTCTTCTGCGTTTCCGGTGACAGTCGACGCGCGACGGCCTAGCGGGTCGGGTACGGAATGCGCTGTGATGGGGCGTCATCGGCGGCCCGCCCGACGGGTTCGGGCGCGAGCCGGACCCTGACCGGGAGGGCGTCATGGGCGTTCGACTCGTGGTGGTGGACGACCACCGACTGCTGGCCGAGGCACTGGCCGCCGCGCTCCAACTGCGCGGCCACCGGGTGCTCGCGGTCGGCTCCCCCGCCGGTGTCGCCGCCGATCTGGTGGTCGGACGGCGGCCCGAGGTGTGTCTGCTGGGGGTGGCGGCACCGACCGGGTCGGGTGCCTTCGACGGGTTGCGCCGGATCCGCCGGGAGCGTCCCGAGGTGGCCGTGATCGTACTCGGACCGGTGGGTGAACTGCGGGGCGTGGCCGGGGCGTTCGCGGCCGGCGCGGCGGGGTACGTGCCCAGCGACGAGCGGATCGAGGTGGTCGAGCGGGCCATCGGACGGGCCCGGGCGGGCGAGGCCGCGGTCGGGGTGGACATCCTGCGCGGGGCCTTCGACCAACTGCTGCGCCCGGTGGCCGAACCGGACGACGAGGCGGTCCGGCTGCTGCGGCTGCTGACCCGCCGGGAAGTGCAGGTGCTGGCCCGGATCGCGGACGGTGAGGACACCGCGGCGATCGCCGCCGGGATGCGGATCGCCGCCAGCACCGCCCGGACTCACGTCCAGCGGGTGCTGATGAAGCTCGGCGCGCGGACCCGGTTGGAGGCGGCCGCGGTGGCGGCGCGCACCGGCCTGCTGGAGCGGATGGCCGCCGGCTGAGGACTTGGTGAAAACCGTGCGGGCGGCTCCCGGGTGGTCCGGAGCATCCGGCGGGCTTGGGAGAATGGCGCCAGTCGTACGCATTCCGTCGATGGCTCCGCCGACCGCGGACCATCGCCCGCTGGAGGTCTCAACATGAGTAAGTACCTGGTCACGGGTGGCGCCGGCTACGTCGGCAGCGTGGTGGCCGCCCACCTGCTGGAGGCGGGGCACCAGGTGACCGTCCTGGACGACCTCTCGACCGGCTTCCGCGAGGGCGTTCCGGCCGGTGCCGAGTTCGTCGAGGGCCGGATCCAGGAGGCCGGCAAGGTGCTGGACGGCTCCTTCGACGGCGTGCTGCACTTCGCCGCCTCCTCGCAGGTCGGCGAGTCGGTCGTGGACCCGGAGAAGTACTGGCGCAACAACGTGGCCGGCTCGCTGGAGCTGATCAGCGCGATGCGCGCGGCTGGCGTGCGCAAGCTCGTGTTCTCCTCCACCGCCGCCACCTACGGCGAGCCGGAGGCCGTGCCGATCGCCGAGACCGCCCGTACCGCGCCGACCAACACCTACGGCGCCACCAAGCTCGCCGTGGACCACCTGATCACCAGTGAGGCCGTCGCGCACGGCCTGGCCGCCGTCTCGCTGCGCTACTTCAACGTGGCGGGTGCGTACGGCAGTTCTTCCGGTGTCACGTTCGGCGAGCGGCACGAGCCGGAGTCGCACCTGATCCCGCTGGTCTTCCAGGCCGCGCTCGGGCAGCGCCCGCACATCGCGGTGTACGGCGACGACTACCCGACCCCGGACGGCACCTGCATCCGCGACTACATCCACGTCGCGGACCTGGCCGAGGCCCACCTGCTGGCGCTGGACGCCGCCAAGCCGGGCGAGCACCTGATCTGCAACCTGGGCAACGGCAGCGGCTTCTCGGTGCGCGAGGTGATCGAGTCGGTCAAGCGTGTCACCGGCCGGGAGATCCCGGTGCAGGTCGCCGACCGTCGCGCCGGCGACCCGGCGGTGCTGGTGGCCTCGGCCGCCCGCGCCCACGAGGCGCTGGGCTGGACCCCGCGCCGCCCCGAGCTGGACGACATCGTCGCCGACGCCTGGAAGTTCACCCTGGGGAAGAGCGGCCGGTAGGCCGCGGCGGACGGTCCGCTCGCAGGTAACGCAAGTCCTGTCACACACGCACCTTCTGACGTAACTTCACCAAATCACCACGAGGGTGTTTCCCGACCCGTACGCTGAGTGCGGCACCGGTGGGGCCGGCGCGCTTTCGGCTTCACCGGCCACCGGTGGGCGGAGCGGCGGGTCCGGAGCGCGGATGCCGGGCCGGTCCCCCGCTCCCGGGCTCGGGCGGTCTGAGCAGGGGAGGGACGATGGGGCGGATTCGCGTCCTGGTGGTCGACGACCACCGGATCTTCGCCGAGGCGCTGGCCGCGGCGCTCGCCGCCGAGCCGGACGTGGAGGTGGGCGCGGTCGGCGGCGCGGCCGCCGCCGAACGGGCGCTGGAGCGTGCGGCCGCCGAGGGCCGGGCCTACGACGTGGCACTGATCGACGCCGACCTCGGGACCGGGCCGCCCGGAGCCCCCGACACGCCGGGGCCGGCCGGTCCGCCGGGGTTGGCCCCGCCGGGCGCCCGCAGACGGCCGGGGCCGGATCCCGCAGACGAGGTGCGGCGCCGGGTGGCGCCGCCCGTACCCCCGCCACGACGGTCGTCCGTGCCACCGGGCGGCCGCCCGGGGGTGGAGCCGCTCCGGGTCGACCACCTCAGACCCGCGGCCCCGCCGCCCGACGGCATCAGCCTGCTGGCCCGGCTGCGCCGCGCCCACCCCGGGCTGCGGGCCGTCGTCCTGGCCGCCGTCGACGACCCGCACCGCGCCGCCCGCGCCCTGCACGCGGGCGCCACCGGCTGGGTGGCCAAGGAGAGTTCACTGGCCCGGCTGCTCGCGGTGGTCCGCGGCGTGCTGCGGGACGAGACACACCTGCCGCCCGCGCTGCTCACCGGGGTGATCCGCGAGTTGACCACCGCCCGGCGGGACCGCACCGAGAGTGAGCGGCTGGTGGACACCCTCACCCCGCGGGAGAAGCAGATCCTGCGCTGCATGGTGGCGGGCCTGGGCCGGCAGGCCGTGGCGGAGCGCCTCTACCTGTCGCCGCACACCGTCCGGACGCACATGCAGAACGTGCTCGGCAAGCTCGGGGTGCACTCCACGCTGGCTGCCGTCGCGGTGGCCCGCCGGGCCGGGGTCGGCCCGGCCGAGCCGGCCGTCCCGCCGCCGTCGGTGGCGGCCGCCGTCGAGCGGCCGTGAGGCCGGCCGATCGGGGGTTCAGCCCGGGATGTTGTCGAAGGGGGCGACCAGCAGCCGCAGCAGCGTGGCGAGTTCGGTCTGCTGGCCGGAGGTGAGCTGGGCGAGCAGTTCGCGCTCGTGCGCGAGCAGTCCGGCCAGCGCCTGGTCGGCGCGGTCGCGGCCGTCGTCGGTGAGCCGGACGAGTACGCCGCGCCGGTCGTCCGGGTCGGGCAGGCGCTTGACGAGGCCCTTGCCGGTGAGCCGGTCGATCCGGTTGGTCATGGTGCCGGAGGTGACCAGGGTCTGGGTGAGCAGCTGGCCGGGGGAGAGCTGGTACGGGGTGCCGGCCCGCCGCAGGGCGGTCAGGACGTCGAATTCCCAGGGCTCCAGGCCGTGCTCGGCGAAGGCGGTGCGGCGGGCGCGGTCGAGGTGCCGGGCGAGCCGGCTGACCCGGCTGAGCACCTCGAGTGGTTCCACGTCGAGGTCGGGGCGCTCCCGGCGCCACGCTGCGACCAGCCTGTCGACCTCGTCCTCCATGACGATCAGTGTATCGGTGGATGTGTCGATGTGAAGTCTCTTGACATCGAGAAATGTGCCGGTGAGGCTACGTCGAGATATCTTGATGTCGAGATACCTGCGAGGTGAACCATGACCACCCCCGTCTGGAACCCGGCGCAGTACCTGCGCTTCGCCGACGAACGCACCCGTCCGCTGCGCGATCTGCTCGCCCGCGTCCCCGAACTCCCGCACCCCGGCGCCGAGACCGTCCTCGACATCGGCTGCGGGCCCGGCAACTCCACCGCCGTCCTGCGCGAACGCTGGCCGCACGCCCGGATCACCGGCGTCGACAACTCCGCCCCCATGCTCGCCACCGCCCGCACCGAGGGCGAACCGAGCGCCGACTACCTGCTCGCCGACGCCCGTGACTACGACCCCGCCCCGGCCCGGCCCGGCCTGATCGTCTCCAACGCCGCCCTGCAGTGGATCGACGGCCACCTCGACCTCGTCCCGCGCTGGGCCGCCGCCCTGCGCCCCGGCGCGGCCCTCGCCTTCCAGGTCCCCGGCAACTTCGACGCCCCCAGCCACACCCTGCTCGCCGGGCTGCGCCGCAGCCCCCGCTGGCGCGACCGGCTCGGCGACGACAGCGTGCGGGCCGGGGTCCACCCGCCCGAGCGCTACCTCGACGCCCTCGCCACCGCCGGCTGCCTCCCGGACGTCTGGGAGACCACCTACCGCACCCTGCTGCCGGGGCCGGATCCGGTGCTGGAGTGGGTCAAGGGCACCGCCCTGCGCCCCGTCCTCACCCGGCTCGCCGACCCGGCCGACCGGGCCGCCTTCCTCGCCGAGTACGGGCGGCTGCTGCGCGAGGCGTACCCGGCCGGGCCGTACGGGACGGTGTTCCCGTTCCGGCGGATCTTCGCGGTGGGGATCAGGCGGTAGGCGACGCAGCCCGGACGAGGCGGCGCAGTCCGGACGAAGCGGCAGGGGCGACCGGCGACGGCGGTCAGCCCTTGCGGTCGCCGACCAGCCGCGGGTGCCGCTCCAGGCCCTCCAGCCCGTGCCAGGCGAGGTTCACCAGGTGCGCCGCCACCGTCGCCTTGTCCGGCTTGCGCACCTCCAGCCACCACTGCCCGGTCAGCGCGACCATGCCGACCAGCATCTGCGAGTACATCGGGGCGAGCCGGGCGTCGAAGCCGCGGGACTTGAATTCCAGGCCCAGGATGTCCTCCACCTGCGTCGCGATGTCGCTGATCAGCGAGGCGAAGGTGCCGGTCGACTGGGCCACCGGCGAGTCCCGGACCAGGATCCGGAAGCCGTCCGTCGAGGTGTCGATGTAGTCCATCAGCGCGAAGGCGGCCTGCTCCAGCAGTTCGCGCGAGTGCCCGCCGGTCAGGGCGCCGGTCACCATGTCCAGCAGCAGCTGCATCTCGCGGTCCACCACCACCGCGTACAGCCCCTCCTTGCCGCCGAAATGCTCGTACACCACGGGCTTCGACACCCCGGCGCGCTCGGCGATCTCCTCCACCGAGGTGCCGTCGTAGCCGCGCTCCGCGAAGACCGTCCGGCCGATCTCCAGCAGCTGTTCGCGACGCTGCTTGCCGGTCATCCGGACCCGGCCGCCCCGGCGGCGCGAGGCCGGGGCGGCCGGGTCGTCGGCGGTCCCGCCGGTCGGTGCAGCGGCCCGCGGACGGGCCGGCGCCGTAGCGGGCGCCGCGTCCGTCCGCGTGCTGTGGTGACCGCCTGTGCTGTCTGCGCTGCTCCCGTTCACCCCTACATCATGCTGGAAGCGCCGCCTCATGCGGCGCGGCGGGCGGCGATCCGCTGGGCGTCCGGCCAGCGGACGTCCCGCACCCAGCCGGCCAGCTCGAACCAGCGGATCAGCCGGGCCGAGGAGTCGATCTGTCCGCGCAGCACCCCGTGCCGGGCCGCGGTCGGGTCGGCGTGGTGCAGGTTGTGCCAGGACTCGCCGCAGGAGAGCACAGCGAGCCACCAGACGTTGCCGGAGCGGTCCCGGGAGCGGAACGGGCGCCGCCCGACGGCGTGGCAGATCGAGTTGATCGACCAGGTGACGTGGTGCAGCAGGGCGACCCGGACCAGCGAGCCCCAGAAGAAGGCGGACAGCGCGCCCGTCCAGGAGAGCGTCACCAGGCCGCCGACCAGCGGGGGCAGCAGCAGCGAGATCAGGGTCCAGAGCCAGAACAGCCGGGAGATCCGCCTCATGGCCGGGTCGCGGACGAGGTCCGGCGCGTAGGTGAGCTGCGGGGTCTGCTCCTCGTCGAACAGCCAGCCCATGTGCGCCCACCACAGGCCCTTCAGCAGCGCCGGGAGGCTCTCGCCGTAGCGCCAGGGCGAGTGCGGGTCGCCGTCCTTGTCGCTGAACCGGTGGTGCTTGCGGTGGTCGGCGACCCAGCGCACCAGCGGGCCCTCGACGGCGAGGCTGCCGACGACCGCCAGCGCGAGGCGCATCGGGCGGTTGGCCTTGAACGCGCCGTGGGTGAAGTAGCGGTGGTAGCCGACGGTGATGCCGTGGCAGGTGAGGAAGTACATGGCGACGGTGATCGCGACGTCCGTCCACCCCATCCCCCAGCCCCAGGCCACCGGGACGGCGGCCAGCAGCGCGGTGAACGGTACGAGGATGAACAGCCCGAGCGCGGCCCGTTCGGCCAGGCCCTGCTTCTCCCCGCCGCGGGTGGCGGACAGCTGGGTGGCGGCTGCGGCTGCGGTGGCGGCATCGGTGTCGGTGTCGGAGTCGGAGTCGGTGTCGGTGTCGGGATCGGGAGACGGAGTACGGGACGCGGCGTTCCCCGCGCGCGCCTCGTCGGCCTGGATGGTCATGGGCGTCCCTTTGCGGCGTCCCGGTACGGGAGAGGAGCGGAGCCTACGTTGGCGTAACTTACGGAATCGTAGGTTGCGCTCCGGGTCCAGCGAAACACGGCGCCGCGCGGCGCTCGAGTGAATTCACCCGACTGGATGGATGAACCCGGGAACCGCCCCGCGACCGGACGAGTCGCACACACACTCCTCGACCTCGGCGGCCGGGGGCTCCTCGTGGGAGGCGCCGCGAAGAACCCCCGGGACCGGCCGCCGCGGCTGCCTCACGATCAGCGTTTCCGGCAGCGCGGACCCGTGCCGCCGGATCGAGGAACGGTGGATGGGCAGAGCGATACCCAGGGCGGGGCTGACTCGGGTAGGGTCTGACCAGCTATCCGCCGTGGGGTAATCGGCAGCCCGCAGGTCTTTGGAACCTTGCAGTGATGGTTCGAATCCATCCGGCGGAGCCCTGTATGCGTCCCGTGGTCCGGTCTGGCCAGCGGGCGGTCTCCCTTCCGCGGCTATCCTCGTAGCGCCAGGGCATATGTGCGGACCTGCGTTCTGGCCTGCCCCGCCCTCTCTGTGAACCGACCGAGGAGCCTCCCCGCATGGGTGCCAATTCGCTTGCCGCCGTTGTCGTGCTCGCCGCCGGTGGCGGGACCAGGATGAAGTCGAACAAGCTGCCCAAGGTGCTGCACGAGCTGTGCGGACGGTCGCTGGTCGGTCATGCGGTCTCGGCAGCCGGGGAACTGACGCCGGAGCAGCTCGTCGTGGTCGTCGGGCACCAGCGCGAGCAGGTGCAGGAGCACCTGGCGGCGCACCACCCGGCCGTGCGCACGGCCGTGCAGGAGGAGCAGAACGGCACCGGGCACGCGGTGCGCACGGCGCTGGAGGCGCTGGGCGCGGACGGTGTGGTGCTGGACGGCACGGTGATCGTCACCGCCGGCGACTCGCCGCTGCTGACCGGGGCGACCCTGCGCCGGCTGGCGGACGCGCACACGGCCCAGCAGAACGGCGTCACCGTGCTGACCGCCGTCGTCCCGGAGCCCTTCGGCTACGGCCGGATCCTGCGGGACGAGGACGGCACGGTCGCCTCGATCGTCGAGGAGCGGGACGCCACCGCCGTCCAGCGCACGATCGCCGAGATCAACTCGGGTGTCTTCGCCTTCGACGCCAAGCTGCTCGCCGAGGCGCTGGCCGAGCTCACCACGGACAACTCGCAGGGCGAGGAGTACCTGACCGACACCCTGGAGATCCTGCGCAAGGCCGGCCACCGGGTGGGCGCCGTGGTCGCCGAGGACCACCGGGACATCCTCGGCATCAACGACCGGGTCCAGCTGGCGCAGGCCCGCCGGTTGCTGAACGACCGCCTGCTGGAGCGGGCGATGCGCGCGGGCGTCACCGTGGTGGACCCGGCGACCACCTGGTTCGACGTGCAGGTGACCTACGAGCCGGACGCCCTGGTGCTGCCCAACACCCAGCTGCACGGCGCCACCCACCTCGGCGAGGGCTGTGAGGTCGGCCCGAACTCGACCCTGACGGACACCCTGGTCGGCGCCGGCGCCCGTGTGAGCAACACCACGGCCGACCGCGCCGAGGTGGGCGAGCTGGCCACCGCCGGCCCGTACGCCTACCTGCGCCCGGGCGCGAAGCTGGCCCGCAGGGCGAAGGTCGGCACCTACGTCGAGGTGAAGAACTCCGAGCTGGGCGAGGGCGCCAAGGTGCCGCACCTGTCGTACATCGGCGACGCGACGATCGGCGAGGGCACCAACGTCGGCGCGGCCTCGGTCACCGTGAACTACGACGGCGTGAACAAGCACCGCACGGTCATCGGCGCGCACTGCCGCACCGGCTCGGACAACATGTTCATCGCCCCGGTCACCATCGGTGACGGCGCCTACACCGGCGCGGGTTCGGTCATCACCGCCGACGTCCCGCCGGGCGCGCTCGGCGTGAACCGCGCGTACCAGCGCAACATCGAGGGCTGGGTCGAGCGCAAGCGCCCCGGGACGGCGTCCGCGCAGGCCGCCAAGGCCGCGACGGACGGGGCCGCGGACGCCTGACGGGGCGGGCCGGAGTCCGAGGGACGGTCCCGAGGCGGACGGTTTCTGTGCGGGCGCGTAACCTGGGGGACATACGTGCGCCACTGGGCCAACCGCCCGTGTCCAGGCGTACCGACAATTCCCCGACCCCGTACCGCGCGTGGGCCTCGCCTGCCCGGAACCGGTCGAGGATCAGCGTCCGCAACGCGAGGAGACGGTGCAGTGAGCGGGATCACGACGTCGGGTGAGAAGAAGCTGAAGCTCTTCTCCGGCCGTGCCCACCCCGAACTGGCGAGGGAGGTGGCGGCGGCGCTCGGGACCGAGCTCGTCCCGACCAAGGCCCTGGACTTCGCCAACGGCGAGATCTACGTCCGCTTCCTGGAGTCCGCCCGTGGCGCGGACTGCTTCGTGATGCAGAGCCACACGGCTCCCATCAACCAGTGGATCATGGAGCAGCTGATCATGATCGATGCTCTGAAGCGGGCCTCCGCCAAGAGCATCACCGCGATCCTGCCGTTCTACGGCTACGCCCGCCAGGACAAGAAGCACCTCGGCCGCGAGCCCATCTCGGCCCGCCTGGTCGCCGACCTGCTGCGCCAGGCCGGCGCCGACCGGCTGATGGCCGTGGACCTGCACACCGCGCAGATCCAGGGCTTCTTCGACGGCCCGGTGGACCACCTCTTCGCGCTGCCGCTGCTGGCCGACTACATCGGCGGCAAGGTGGACCGCTCGAAGCTGACCGTCGTCTCGCCGGACGCCGGCCGGGTCAAGGTGGCCGACCAGTGGTGCGACCGCCTGGCCGCCCCGCTGGCGATCATCCACAAGCGCCGCGACATCACCCAGGCCAACACCATCCTGTCGGCCGACGTCGTCGGTGACGTCCAGGACCGGGTCTGCGTCCTGGTCGACGACATGATCGACACCGCCGGCACGATCTGTGCCGCCGCCGACGCGCTGTTCGACAACGGCGCCGCGGACGTCCTGGTCGCGGCCACCCACGGCGTGCTCTCCGGCCCGGCCGCGGACCGGCTGAAGAACTCCCGGGTCAGCGAGTTCGTGTTCACCAACACGCTGCCCACCCCGGCCCAGCTCCAGCTGGACAAGATCACCACGCTGTCCATCGCCCCGTCGATCGCCGCCGCGATCCGCGAGGTGTTCGAGGAGGGCTCCGTGACGAGCCTCTTCGAGGGCGTGCACTGACGAAGGCCCGCGCAGGCGGCCCCGGCCCGTGAGGGGTCGGGGCCGCCGCCGATTTCACGAGAGGCCACCCGTGCGGTTAGACTCGTGAAACTGCTCGGCGAGGGATGCCGTGCGCCTGCTTGCCGGGCGCCCGATCCGTGATCGACGCGCTGCCGGTCCGGATTCCCGTCCGCCGGCAGGCCGTTGCCGCCGAGTGACCCCCGAACGTACTGAGGGTGTGGTCCCGGCGGTTTTTCGCGTTGCCTGCACCCCCGCGCCACTTTCCACGAGGAGTGCAGTCGTGTCCGAGATCCGTATTGCTGCTGAGACCCGCACCGAGTTCGGCAAGGGTGCCGCCCGTCGCGCCCGCCGCGCCGGCCTCGTCCCGGGTGTCGTCTACGGCCACGGCCACGCCCCGGTTCACCTGAACCTGCCCGGCCACGACCTGATGATGGCCCTGAAGACCCCGAACGCCCTGCTGGTCGTGCCGATCGAGGGCAAGGACGAGTACGTGCTGCCGAAGGCCGTCCAGCGCGAGGCCATCAAGCGCACCCTCGAGCACGTCGACCTGCTGCTGGTCAAGCGCGGCGAGAAGGTCAACGTCGAGATCCCGGTCCACACCGAGGGCGAGCTGGCCCCGGGCGGCAACCTGCTGGAGCACGTCCTCAACGCGCTGCCGATCGAGGCCGAGGCCACCCACCTGCCCGAGTTCGTCACCGTCTCGGTCGAGGGCCTGGAGGCCGGTGCCTCGATCACCGCCGGCGACATCGAGCTGCCCAAGGGCACCTCGCTGGCCGTCGCGGCCGACACCGTCGTGCTGCAGGTCATCGGTGCCCAGGCCTCGCAGGCCGACGCCGACGCCGAGGCCGCCGAGGCCGCTGCCGGGGCCTGAGCCTCGCACCGCTGGTTGAGACCGCTTAGTTGAGACCGCTGCCCCGGTCGCTCCCGCTGGAGCGCCCGGGGCAGCGGTGTGTCCGGGATGATGGCGACGAGCGCGCAGACGAGGAGTGGAAGCGGCATGGCGGACGAGTACGAGGGCCCCTGGCTGGTGGTGGGGCTGGGCAACCCGGGCGAGCAGTACGCCCGGAACCGGCACAACATCGGGTTCATGGTGGCGGACCTGCTGGCGCAGCGGATGGGCGCCAAGTTCAAGGCGCACAAGAGCCGGGCGCAGGTGGCCGAGGGACGGCTGTCGGGCCGGCGGGTGGTGCTGGCCAAGCCGATGTCCTTCATGAACCTCTCCGGCGGGCCGGTGACGGCGCTGCGCGACTTCTACAAGGCGCCGGCCGCCGCGGTGGTCGCGGTCCACGACGAGCTCGACCTCGACTACGCGGCGCTGCGGCTGAAGCTGGGCGGCGGGGACAACGGCCACAACGGGCTGAAGTCGATCACCAAGTCGCTGGGCCCGGACTACCACCGGGTGCGCTGCGGGATCGGCCGCCCGCCGGGCCGGATGGAGGTCGCGGACTTCGTGCTGAAGGACTTCTCCTCGACCGAGCGCAAGGAACTCGAGTGGTTCGTGGACCGCGCGGCCGACGCGGTGGAGGCGCTGCTGTCCGAGGGGCTGGAGCGGGCGCAGGGAACGTACAACTCCTGAACGTCCGTCAACAGGGCGCGCCGGGTACGCAACAGTCGTACAACGCTTGCCGGAGCGCACCTGAATCGGTGTGAGAAGGCCCTGCGGGATCGGATAGCGTCGGAGCGGTACGCGAACGAGTCCTGGGGAGTCCTCGATGCGGAGATTGCGTCCGGTCCGCCGAACGCGGCGGAGCCGGGTGGTCCGGCTGAAGCAGCTCGGACGGCGGGTCGGCACGGCCGGTGCGCTGGGGGCGGCCGGAGTGCTGCTGACGGGCGGTGCGGTGGCGCACGCGGAGCCGGTGGAGCCGGACCAGGCGGCCACCCCGGAGCCCGCCGCGGCGCAGTTCAGCCCGGTGCTCGGCGAGTCGATGGGCCCCGACGCGGGGCTGCTGGCGGTCGGTGGCGGCCTGGTGGTGGCGGCCGGCGGCGCGGCGCTGTGGCTGAAGCGCAGGCGCGCGGGCGAGGCCGTGGAGTAGGAAGCGAACGCAGTAGGAAAGGCAGCGGGAAGCGAAGGCGAGGGCCGGTGTCTCGGATGAGACACCGGCCCTCGTCGTTCCCGGCCCGGCCGCCGGCGGGTGTTGCTCAGCCGGCCTTGCTCAGCCGGTGTTGCGCAGGCCGGCGGCGATGCCGTTGACGGTCAGCAGCAGTGCGCGGGCGCGCAGCGGGTCGTCGTGGCGGCCGGCCGCGACCTCCTCGCGCTGGCGGCGCAGCAGCGCGACCTGGAGGTAGGAGATCGGGTCCAGGTAGGCGTCGCGGACGGCGAAGGTCTGCTTCAGCACCGGGTTGTGCTCCAGCAGTTCGTCCTCGCCGGTGAGTCGGAGCACCTCGCGCAGGGTGAGGTCGTGCTCGGCCTTGATCTGGTCGAAGACGTGGTGCAGCTCGCCGGGCACCAGCTGCTCGACGTAGTGGCGGGCGATCCGCAGGTCGGTCTTGGCCAGCGTCATGGCGACGTTGGACAGGAAGTTGCGGAAGAAGTGCCACTGGCCGTGCATCTCGTCCAGCACGTCGCCCAGGCCCGCGGCGCGGGCGGCGGCGAGGCCGGAGCCCACGCCGTACCAGCCGGGGACGACCTGGCGGGACTGGGTCCAGCCGAAGACCCACGGGATGGCCCGCAGGCCGTCCAGGCCGGCGCCGGAGTCGGGCCGGCGGGACGGGCGGGAGCCCAGGTGCAGCGAGGCGAGCTGGTCGACCGGGGTGGAGGCGAAGAAGTACTTCGGCAGGTCCTCCTGCTCGACCAGGGCGCGGTAGGAGGTGTGGGCGGCCTCGGAGACCTGGTCCATCGCGGCGTCCCAGCGGGCCAGCGACTCGGGGGCCTGGCGCGGGGCGGTGTGCAGCGCGGAGGCGGACAGGGTGGCGGAGATGGTCAGTTCCAGGTTCTCCCGGGCGAGGGAGGGGAGCAGGTACTTGTCGGAGATGACCTCGCCCTGCTCGGTGACCTTGATCTCGCCCTCCAGGGTGCCCCAGGGCTGGGCCAGGATGGCCTCGTGCGAGGGGCCGCCGCCGCGGCCGACGGTGCCGCCGCGGCCGTGGAAGAGGCGCAGCCGGATGCCGTAGCGGTGGGCGACGTCGCGCAGCCGGCGCTGGGCGCGGTGGATCTCCCACTGGGAGGTGGTGATGCCGCCGAACTTGGAGGAGTCGGAGTAGCCGAGCATGACCTCCTGGACGTCGCCGCGCAGCGAGACGAGCAGCCGGTAGGAGGGGTCGGAGAGCATCTCGTCCAGGATGCGGTCGGCCTGCTGGAGCTCGTTGGTGGTCTCCAGCAGCGGCACGATGCCGATCTTGGCGATCCCGGCGTGCAGGTCGATCAGGCCGGCCTCGCGGGCGAGGACGGTGGCGGCGAAGACGTCGTCGGCGCCCTGGCACATCGAGATGATGTAGCTCTCGACGATCTCGTCGCCGAAGCGCTCGAAGCCCTCGCGGACGGTGTTGAAGACGCCGAGGGTCTTGGTGCCGGCCTCGTCGAGGGGGGCCGGGGTGGGGGCGAGCGGGCGGCGCGAGCGCAGTTCCTTGGCGAGCAGCTTCTGCCGGTACTCGCGCGGCATGTCGGCGTAGCGCCAGGCCTCCTCGCCGAGCCGGTCGAAGAGCTGGCCGAGGGCGTGGTGGTGGGCCTCGGCGTGCTCGCGCACGTCCATGGTGGCGAGCTGGAGGCCGAAGGCCTCGACGGTGCGGATGGCGCGGGCGAGGCGGCCGTCGGCGATGAGTTCGCCGCGGTGGGCGCGCAGGGAGTCCTGGATCAGCCGCAGGTCGGCGACGAGTTCGCGGGTGCCGAGGTAGTCGCGGCCCGGGACGTGCGGGGTGCCGCCGGCCAGGCGCTCGCGGGTGTTCTCCAGCTTGAGCCGGATGCAGGTGGCCTTGAGGCGGTAGGGCTCCTCGGCGTTCATCCGCTTGTAGCGCGGGCTCAGTTCGGGGAGCAGGCGCAGGTCGGTGTTGAGCGAGGCGAGCAGTTCGACGGAGGCGCCGGCCAGCCGCTCGGACGTGGAGAGGGTGCCGCGGAGGTCGTCGATGGCGTCCAGCGCGTCCTTGATGCCGTACTCGTGCTGGAGGTTGAGGACGTCCCAGGTGACCTGCGGGGTGACGTTGGGGTTGCCGTCGCGGTCGCCGCCGATCCAGGTGCCGAAGGTGAGCGGGCGGACGCCGTCGGGCAGGGTGAGGCCGACCCGGGCGAGCTCCTCGTGCAGCTCCTCCAGGACCTCGGGGACGGCCTCGCGGTAGAGCTCGTCCAGGTAGTAGACGGCGTTGCGGGCCTCGTCGGTGGGCTCGGGGCGGGCGATGCGCAGCTCGTCGGTCTGCCAGAGCAGGTCGATGACCTCGGCGAGGCGGCGGTCGGCGGAGCGCTTGGCGCTGCTGGTGCGGGCCGCGTCGGCGGCGACCAGGCCGGAGGCGATCTCCTCGCGGTGGATGCGGTCGAGGAGTTCGCCGATCCGGCGCAGCTTGTTGAGGACGCTGCGGCGGGCGGCCTCGGTGGGGTGGGCGGTGAAGACCGGGCGGACCGCGAGGTGGGCCAGGGTGTCCTCGAGGTGCTTGGGGTCGGCCTCGGCGAGCTGGTCGGCGGTCAGCGCGAGCAGCGAGCCCTCCCGGGCGCGGCGGGTGGCGAACTCGCGGCCGCGGTGCACCTGCTCGGTGACGTTGGCGAGGTGGAAGTAGGTGGAGAAGGCCCGGACCAGCTTGGCGGCGGTGTCCAGGTCGATGCCGGAGAGGAGTTCGGCGGTGGCCTCGCCGTCGGTGCGGCTGAGCAGGCGGACCTGTTCGACCAGGCCGAGCAGCTGGGGGCCCTCCTGGCGGACCAGCGTCTCGCCGAGCAGGTCGCCGAGGCGGCGGATGTCCGCGCGCAGGGCGGCGTTGTCAGCGACGACACTGACATGGGTGGCGCTGTCCGCCGGATTGGGGACCGGAGCGGTCACGGCTGGCTCCCTGTGGTGGTGGGGGTTCGGCAACGGCTCATCGTCACAGGTCCACCCGCGTGTGGCGGTTGTGACGCGTGCGGACCGCGCTGTCCGACGCGACCAGCATAGGTGTCGGGGCGTTCACTGTCCGAGAGGTGGCCGGATGGCGGACAGGGCCACCGGGGAACGCCTGTGGTCTGGACCACTTGGCGGACCGGGGCAGGTGTGCCGGACAATCCCGGTGGGGAGGGGTGGGGGTTGCCGCATAGTCTGTCGGACATGAGCAAGTCGCCTGGGGAGCGCGCGCCGGACCGGTCGTTCTGGTGGTGGAAGCGGCCACGCAGCGCCTTCCTGGACATCGGGCTGGCGCTGCTCGCCGCGCTGGAGTGCGCGGCCAGCACGATCGCCTTCCTGTCCGCCCGGGTGGACCTGACCACCGCGGGCAAGGTCGGGGTCGCACTGCTCGGCACGCTCGCCGGAGGCTCGCTGGTGCTGCGCCGGCGCTGGCCTGCCGTACCGGTGCTGGTCACCCTGGTCGCGATGCCCGGGATGCTCGGCGTGCTGCTGCTGGTGGTCGCGCTGTACACGCTGGCGGAGACCTGGGAGTGGCCCTCGCGGCGCTGGCGGGTGGTGGCGCTGTCCGGGCTGGCCTTCGGCGAGGCGGTCGCCGTGATGATGGTGTCGATGCTGACCCCCGGCGACTCCGCGGTGGAGCAGCCGCCGCTGTGGGGACAGGTCCTGATCGCGGTGCTGGTGGCCGTCGGACTGACCGTCCCCCCGGTGGTCACCGGCCTGTACGTGGGCGCGCGGCGGCGGCTGATCGAATCGCTCAAGGACCGCGCCCACGGCCTGGAGACCGAGCTGGACCTGCTGGCCGAACAGGCGCAGGAACGCGCCCGCCGGGCCCGGCTGGAGGAGCGCACCCGGATAGCCAGGGAGATGCACGACGTGGTGGCGCACCGGGTGTCGCTGATGGTGGTGCACGCCGGGGCGCTGGAACGGATCGTCGCCAAGGACCCGGAGAAGGCCGCGCAGAGCGCCAAGCTGATGGGCGAGGTGGGCCGGCAGGCCCTGAACGAGCTGCGCGAGATCCTCGGCGTGCTGCGGATGGACGACGAGCGGCAGCCCGGGCCGGACTCGCTGGCCGGACTGCCGCGGCTGGTGGACCAGTCCCGGGCGGCCGGGATGGCGGTGACGCTGACGGTCAGCGGCAGCCGGCAGGAGTTCACCGGCGAGGCCGAGCGGACCGCCTACCGGGTCGTCCAGGAGGGGCTGACCAACGCGCACAAGCACGCGGGCGGCGCACTGGTGACCGTCCTGCTGGCGTACGCGCCGAACGGGGTGCGGGTGAGCGTGGTGAACGCCTGCCCGGGCGGGGAGCGGGGCGCGGCCCAGCTGCCCAGCGGGGGCAACGGGTTGGTCGGGATGCGGGAGCGGGTGGTCGCGCTGGGCGGCACCTTCTCGTCCGGGCCGGAGGCGGACGGCGGGTTCCGGGTCGAGGCGGTGCTGCCGTCCCGGCTGGCGGTGCGGGCCGAGCGGCTGCGGTAGCCGCGTGTCGGCCCGCGGGCCGTCAGCCTGTGGGCCGCGGGCGGTCGGCCGTCAGCCCTCGCCGGGGCCGGGGCTCAGTACTCGTCCGCGGTCCGCAGCCGCTCCGGGGCGGTGCCCAGGACCAGGGCCGAGATCGCCTGGTCGATGCCGTGGCCGAGGAACCACTCGCCGGTGTGGTCCAGGCTGTAGACCCGGCCCTCCTCGTCGACGGCCAGCAGCGCCTGCCCGTACGCCTCCTCGCCGAGCGGGGCCAGCTGCGTGCCCAGCGCCCGGCCGAGGTCGAGCAGGGTGCGCGGCTGGTGCAGGCCGCACAGCGGGTCGATCAGGAACGGGGTGCGGGCCAGTTGGCGGCCCGGGCCGGACAGGTCGAAGGCCAGGCCGCCGAACTCCGCCCAGGCCTCCACCGCCGCCGGGAACACCGCGTGCCGCACGCCGGTGGGCGCGCCGTACCCGACCAGGGTGTCGGCCCACTCCTCGGCCTGCTGGATCTGCCAGCGGCCCGGGTGCCAGCCGGCCGCCTTGAGCTCGGCGGCGACGTCGGCGGGGAGGCGCGGGCGGGCCCGCCCGGCGGTGCCGACGGGGCGGGCCGTGTCGACAGCGCCGACAGCGCCGGCGGTGCCGGTGGTGTCGAGGGTGTCGGCGGTGCCGACGGGGGCCCCGGCGGCGGACAGGGTGGCCGGCGGAGGCGGGGGTGGGCTGGGCGGGTTCAGGGCGGACTCCAGGGCTCGGGGACGGGGGACGGACCGGGGCGGCATGCGGCCGGTCAGTGCGCGGGCGGTCCGACGGCGACGCTCTGCACGGTGAAGTGCTCCAGCATCGGGGCGCAGGACCGGCACGGCGGGGCGTGGGTGCCGTGCGCCGGATCGCCCTCCTCGCGGATCCGTATGGTCGTCATCCGGGAGCCCTTGAGCGCCTTGCGGGCCTCGTGCAGGGTCATCGGCTTGCGGGCGGCGCGCTTGGAGCGCCGGCCGTCGACCGCGGTCAGGTACCGGGACAGCAGGACGGCCTCCGGGCAGCGGCCGGTGAACCGCTCGCGGGCCTCCGGCGGCAGGCCGTTCAGGACTTCGGTGACCAGGTGGTGCAGCACCGGGCGACGGGCGTCCTTGCCACCCGCCAGGGTGTGCACCTCGCCGCCCTTGAGCGACAGCGCGGCGGCGACGGCGGGCAGCAGGCTGTCGCGGTGGTGGCGCAGCACGGGCGGGTCCGCCGGCTCACCGGTGGTCATCCGTCGTCCTCCTCCTCGTTGCCCGGCGTCGGCCGGAGTGGCGCGGCCGGTCCTGGGCAAGCCTGTCAAACGACACCGACATCCGTACAACCGGGGTGCGGCGGCGACGGACCGCGGAGCGCACCGGGCGGGCGTCACCCGATGCTGGCCGAATGCGCACCCCCTCGTCACGACTTGTCCGCCGATTTCCCGAAACCGCCGCCGAGCCGGGGCGCCGGCCGGTACCGTTCCGGCAGCGAGCCGAGGGGACGCGGCCGGCCGACCGGGCAGCCGGCGGGGCCGACTCCGGTGCCCGCCGAGGACGTTGAGGCCGCCGGGGTGGGCCTGCGCCCGCGCCGGCGCTGAGCAAGGGGGCTCGCGCGATGACGTCGCAACCGCAGGCCGAGCACGGGCAGGCCGCCAACCAGGCGCCCGGCGGCCACGTGCCCACACCGGGCGAGCCGCCCCGGCCCGTGCCGGAGCACCCGGTCGGGCTGGCCGTGGTCGGGGCCGGCTACTGGGGCCCCAAACTGGTCCGCAACGCGCAGCACACCCCGGCGCTGCGGCTGCACTGGCTGTGCGACCTGGACGAGGCCAAGGCCCGGGCGGTACTGGGGGAGTACAGCACCGTCGGGGCGACCGACAGCTACCGGCGGGTGCTGGCGGACGGGCGGGTCGGGGCGGTCGCGGTGGCCACGCCGGCCGGCGCGCACTACGCGCTGGTGCGGGCGGCGCTGGAGGCCGGCAAGCACGTGCTGGTGGAGAAGCCGATCACCACCTCCGCCGCCGAGGCCGAGGAGCTGGTCGACCTGGCCGAGCGGCGCGGGCTGGTGCTGATGTGCGACCACACCTTCTGCTACACCCCGGTGGTGCGCCGGATCCGCGAGCTGGTGCACGGCGGGGAGATCGGGGACGTCCAGTTCTTCGACTCGGTGCGGATCAACCTCGGCCTGGTGCAGCCGGACGTGGACGTGCTGTGGGACCTCGCCCCGCACGACCTGTCGATCCTGGACTTCGTGCTGCCGCCCGGCGTCGAACCGGTCGGGGTGTCCGCCCAGGGCGCGGACCCGATCGGCGCCGGCCGCGCCTGCGTCGCGTACCTGACGGTCCGGCTCAGCAACGGCGCGCTGGCGCACTGCCACGTCAACTGGCTCTCCCCGACGAAGGTCCGCACCACGCTGATCGGCGGCTCGCGGCGCACCCTGGTCTGGGACGACCTCAACCCGCAGGCCCGGCTCGCGGTGCACGACCGCGGGGTCGACCTCACCCCGCCCGACCAGCTGACCGACGCGATCCGGCACCGGGCGCTGATCTCCTACCGGGTCGGCGAGATGGTCGCGCCCGCGCTGGTCGAGCAGGAGGCGCTGCGCAACGTGATGGCCGAGTTCGCCGCCGCCATCACCGAGCGCCGGGCCCCGCTCACCGACGGCCGGGCCGGGGTGCGGGTGCTGCAGCTGCTGGAGGCGGCCTCGCTCAGCCTCGAACTCGGCGGTGCCACCGTCCCGGTGGGCGGGGCGGTCCGGGCGGTCCGGGCGGGGGTGCGGGCGCGGTGAGCGGCGGGCAGCCGGGCGGGGCCGGGGCGGCGGACGGGGCCGGCCGGCCCGTTGCGGACGTCCCGCTGGTCGACCTGGCGGCCGCGCACGCCGAGGTCGCCGCCGAGGTCCGGGCCGGCTTCGACCGGGTGCTCGCCTCCGGAGGCTTCGTCAAGGGCCCCGAAGTGGCCGCCTTCGAGCGGGAGTACGCGGCCTTCACCGGCGCCCGGCACTGCGTGGGCGCCGCCAACGGCACCGACGCCCTCGAACTCGCCCTGCGCGCCCTGGAGCTGCCGCCCGGCGGCGGGGTGGTGCTGCCCGCCAACACCTTCGTCGCCACCGCCGAGGCCGTGCTGCGGGCCGGCCTGCGCCCGGTGCTGGTGGACGCCGACCCGGCACACCTGCTGATGGACCCGGAGCGGGCCGCCGCCGCACTGCCCGGTGCGGTCGCGCTGCTGCCCGTCCACCTCTTCGGCCAACTCGCCCCGATGGGGCCGCTGCTGGAGGCCGCCGACGGCCGGCCGCTGGTCGAGGACGCCGCGCAGTCCCAGGGCGCCCGGCAGCACGGGCGCACCGGGTACGGGCGGATCGCCGCCACCAGCTTCTACCCGGGCAAGAACCTCGGCGCCTACGGCGACGCCGGGGCGGTGCTCACCGACGACGACGGCCTCGCCGACGCCGTCCGGCTGACCGGCGACCACGGCGCCCGCGACAAGTACCGGCACGAGCGGTTCGGCTGCAACTCCCGGATGGACGCCCTGCAAGCCGTCGTCCTGCGCGCCAAACTGCGCCGGCTGCCCGCCTGGAACGCCGCCCGCCGGGCCGCCGCCGCCCGCTACGACGCGCTGCTGGACGGCCTGGACGGGCTCACCCTGCCGCGCACCGCGCCCGGCAACGAGCACGTCTGGCACCTGTACGCGGTGCGGATCGGCCCCGGCCGGGACCGCGACGAGGTGCTGGCCGCCCTGCACGCCGCCGGGATCGGCGCCGGGGTGCACTACCCGCTGCCGGTGCACCTGCAGCCCGCGTTCCGTCACCTCGGCCACCGCACGGGGACGTTCCCGGTCGCCGAGCGTGCCGCCCGCGAACTACTCAGCCTGCCGCTGCACCCGCACCTCACCGAGGCGCAGCAGACCCGGGTCGCGGAGGCGCTGGGGCGGGCGCTCGGCGGACGGCGGTGAGTCGCGGGGGTCCGCGGTGAGCTTCGGGGTTCTCCGAACGGGGTCCGAACGGGGTCCGAGCGGGGTTCTCAGGTTCTCCCCCAGACGGGTGGCCGAGGACAGGCCCTAGGCTGGTGCCCAGCAAGCACCGAGTATTTGCAGCAGCCAGTGGGGGCTCCCAGATGACGACAGGTCGGCCCGGCGTCGCCGCCGCACCGAACGCGGCGTACGCAGGTCAGGTGGTGCACTTCCCGGATCCGGTCCGCGCGGAGCGGCACCCCGCCGGGGTCAGCGTGGACGAGTACGGCTACCCGGACTTCGGTCCGTACGCCGCCGCCGCGGCCGAGGTCGCCGACCCGCCGGCGGGCTTCGGCGTGGACGAACTGCGGCTGACCGACTACGTCTCGGCCAACGTCGCGCTCTACACCCAGGGGCACCCGCTCTGGGCCGACCTGGAGACCGCGGTCGCCACCCCGCCCGGCTGGACCTGGCACCACGCGGTCGGCCGGGCCGCCCCCGGCTGGCGGCGAATGGAGCTCGTCCCGGTCGAGGTCAAGGCCCTGCTGCGGCACCACGGCGGCCTGGCCACCTCCGCCGCCGACCACACCCGCCGCGGCACCCGCCCGCTGCAGGAGCGCCGGCCCGTCCACTTCTCGCTGGCCAAGGACGGCGGCGACCCGCTCGGCGTCACCGAGGACCTGGTGCAGCGCGCCGAGGAACGCCTCGGCTACCGCCTGCCCGGCGCCTACCGCACCTTCCTCAAGCTGGGCGGCGGCCGCGCCCCGGTCGGGGTGGCCCTGGACACCGAACTCGGCCTGCTGCTCGACCAGCCGTTCCTGACGCTCTCCGAGGAGTACGGCACCGAGGACGTCGTGTACGCCAACAAGTGCCTGCGCGACCACCTCACCAAGGACTACCTGGGCATCGCCTACGCGCAGGGCGGCATCGTCGCGCTCAAGGTGCGCGGCGACCGGGCCGGCTCGGTCTGGCTCCACCTGTACGACGACGCCCGCGACTCCGGCGGCCCCGAGGCCCCGGAGGACCGCTGCGCCCGGCTGCTGCTGCCCTGCGGCGAGGACTTCGACGCCTTCCTGCTGAGGCTGGCGGGCAGCCCGCCGGAGCTGGACACGGTCGCGGAGCTGATGGTGGACGGCGGGTTCGCCCGGGCCGTCCCGGTGGGCTGATGCGGGTGCGCGCGGTGGTGCTGGTGGTGGTGCTGGTGGAGCGGGGGACGACGAGGATGCGGACAGGGGTGAACCGGGCGTGGTGACGTACGCGCAGGCGCAGGAGCTCGCCGAGGAGTGGATCAACGGCGGGGTGCCGCGCGCGCAGCAGCGCGAGGTGCGGGTCCGGGAGTTCGACCTGGGCTTCGTCTGCTGGGCGATGCCGCCCGGCGACGGGGACGGGCCGGCGGGCTCGGGCAGCGGCCAGGACGGCTCGGGTTCGAGCGGTTCGGGCCTCGGCGGTCCGGGCCTGGCCGGCTCGGGCGAGGCCCGGCTGGTGATCGCCCGGGACTCCGGCGCCAGCACGCTCTGGCCGGCGCTGCCCGTCAACGAGGTGGTCCGGCAGTACGAGGAGGTGTACGGGCGGCCGGTCGCGGCCAACCCGGCCGGGGCGGCCAAGCCCGCGCCCGGGCCGGTCGAGGCGACCTCCTTCCTGCTCAGCCCGCCGCAGTGGCTGCAGGAGGCGGGCGCCGCGGCTCTCGCCGCGGAGGCGGAGCGGCTGGGGACAGGCTCGGCCGGCGGGGCCGGTTCGCCGGCCGCCGCGCAGGCGGCTCCGGCGGCTCCGGTCGAGGCGCCCGCTCCGACTCCGGTGCCCGTTCCGACTCCGGCGCCCGCTCCGACTCCGGCGCCCGCGCCCGCCCTGCTGACCGAGCCGCCGGTGTCCGACCGGCCCGCCGGGGACGCGCCGACCATGCTCGCCCCGCCGCCCGGCCCCGACGAGCCGTTCGTCGCCCCGCCGCAGGCCGTCGGGCCGTTCCCGCCGCCGGCCGGTGCGCCGTTCCCGCCGCCGGCCGGGGTGCCCTTCCCGGCGCCGACCGCGCCCGTCGCGCCGCCGGCCGGTGTCGACGCGGCGACCGTGCTGATGCCCGACGGCCTGCGGACCACCGGCTCGGACCTGCCCGACGCGCCCGCGCCGGCCGGTGCCGAGGCCGCGACCATGCTGATGCCGCCGGGGAGCGGCGGGTACGGCATGCCCCCGGTCCCGCCGTCCGCGGCCCACCCGCCGGCGGCCCAGCCCCCGACTGCGCCGCCCCCGACCGCACCGCCGGCCCAGGCACCCGCCCCGGCCGTCGAGCCGGCGCCGACGCTGCTCGCGACGCCGGACGCCATGCCCGGGCTGATGGGCCTGCCCGGCGCCCCGGCCACGCCGCCCGGCGCCCCGGTGGAGCACGCGCCGACGATGCTCGCCCCGCCCGGCGGCGTCGCCGGCCTGCCCGGCGCCCCCGCCACCCCGACCGCCGGAACGCCCGGCAGCGGTGCGCCGCAGGGCGGGCCGGGCCGCGGCCCGGGCTCGGCCCCGCCGCCGCCGCCGCCCGCCGGGCTGCGCGGTGGCCCGTCCGGTCCGGCCGCCGCCCCCGCCCCGGCCGGGGCGGGCCGCAACTCGGGCTCCGTCCCGCCGCCGCCCCCGCCCGCCGGGCTGAAGCACACGTCGGGCTCCGGCGCGCCCGCTGCCGCTCCCGGCGGCCGTGCGGGCGGCTCGACCCCGCCGCCCCCGCCCCCGGCGGGCCTGCGCGGCGGCTCGCCGGCCCCACAGCCGGCGCCGTCCGGCGGCGCGCCCGCGGCCGGGGTGGCGTACGAGGCGACCCAGCTGGCGAGCGCGATCGACCCGGCGCTGCTGGCCGGACCGGCGGACCCGGGCACCCCGGCGTCCGGCGGCCCCGCCGTCCCGCCGCCCGGCCGTCCGGCGGCCCCCGCCCCGCCGGTGGCCGGCTACGGCTACCCGAACGCGGGCGGCGCCGCCGGGGTCGTCCCCCCGGCAGCGGTGACCGGCCCGCCGGTGGCCGCGCCGGTGCCCCCCGGGGTGCCCGCGGTCGGCCCGGGCTACTTCGCCGCGCTCAGCTACCGGGGCCCGGACGGCTCGGAGCAGAAGCTGCTGCACCGCAGCGAGCCGGGCACCCCGCACCCGGAGTGGAAGATCCTGCAGGACCTGCGCCGGCTCAACGTGCCGCCGGAGCAGGTGCTGGAGCTCTACACCGAGCTGGAGTCCTGCGACCTGCCGGGCGGCTACTGCAACCGCATGATCGCCGCGTCCTGGCCGAACGTCCGGCTGACCCACACCGCCCCGTACGGCCACGACCACGCCTCCCGGCAGGCCGGGATGGCCGAGCTGCTGGACCACCTGGACGAGCTGCACCAGCTGGCCTCCGGCGCCCAGCGGGTCCGCCCGTTCCGGGTGCCGCTGCCCGCGCCGGGGACGGTCCAGGCGCTGCCGCAGCTCCCGCCGCAGCAGCTCGCCCAGGAGGTCGACGCCGCCTTCGGGCCGAACGTGTTCCGCTACGAGCAGCGCGCCGTCTCCCGGCAGGGCGTGCCCGAGCCGGTGTCCCAGTCCCTGATGTGGGCCGGGCTGCCGCGCGACTTCGGGCCGTTCTTCTGGGCGCAGGCGCAGGAGGGCCGCCCGATCCCGACGCTGGCCGAGCTGGCCGCCGAGCGCGGGCTGGCCGGCGGTCCGGACTTCGGCGGCTACCTGGTGCTCGGCAGCGACTACGGGCGCCAGCTGTGCGTCCAGTACGGCACCGCGAACGTGGTCGCGGTGGACGTCGATGGAACCGGCCAGCCGCCCCGGTTCGTCAACAGCGGTGTACCGGAGTTCGTCCGCGCGCTGGCCCTGCTGGGCCGGATGTGGCGGCTGCGGTACGGGCTGACCCCGGACCAGGCCGGTCGCTGGACGACCGACTTCCAGGCCCAGCTCGCCGCGATCGACCCGGCGGCCCTGCAGAACGCGGACACCTGGTGGGCCGTGTTGCTGGAGCAGTTCTGGGACGGTCTGCTGTAGCGGACCGTCGCGGATCCTCGCAGGTGGGGAGGGGTCGTTCCGGTGGCCGGGACGGCCCCTCCGGCATGCCGCCGTGGCTGTGCCTCGTTGGGGTTTCGCCCGGATCTGCGCAAAATAGGTCAAGAGGATGGGTCTATTCGTCCGGTCCTCGACATTTTCAGGTCCGCACAACGGCCGGATCCGGCCCCGGCGAACGAACCGGTTCCGGATCCGACCGTTCCGTCCGATCATGGGCTCCGCAGCCCGCGAAACGAGGGGAAGAGCCCATGAGCGACGCCGTCCCCCAGCACGGCTTCACCCAGGCCCGGCGCGGTTACGCGCCCGAGCAGGTCGAGCGAGCCCTCGTGGCGCTCACCGCACAGCGCGACCAGGCCTGGGAACGGCTGAGCGTCCTGGGAGCCGGGATCCGGCAGATGGAGGCCCGACTGGCCGACGTCCGCCGGGCCGCCGAGGAGGCCCCGGAGCCCGACTACCAGGTCCTCAGCGAGGAGGCCGCCGGACTGGCCGTGATGGCCGAGAAGGAGGCGCGCGCCGTCCGCGACAAGGCCGAGCGCTTCGCCGAAGACCTACGGGACGAGGTGTACGAGGCCGGGCAGGCCCTCGACCAGGCCGCCAAGGCGTACGCCGCCACCACCCGTACCGAGGCCGACGCGGCCGCCCGCCGCACCGAGGAGCGCACCCGCGCCGAGGCCGAGGGCATCCGGTCCGAAGCCGACCGCGACAGCCGCGCCGCCCGGGACACCGCCACCGCCTACGCCGCCAAGGTGCGGGTGGCCGCGGCCGAGGCCGGCGAACAGGCCGAAGCCGACCTGGCCACCCGGCGCCGCAAGGCCGACGAGACCTTCGCCGCGGCGCAGGCCGCCGCCGACGCCGAGGAGGCCGAGGTCTCGGCGACCGCCGAGCGCCGGGTCAAGGAGGCCGAGCAGCACCGGGAGACCGTGCTGGGCCGGATCAAGCAGCTGGAGACGGACGCCCAGGCCAAGGCGGACCAGCTGATCGAGCAGGCCCGCCGGGAGGCCGAGAAGATCAACGCGGCGAGCGAGCACGAGCAGCGCGAGTTCGACGTCCGGCTGGACACGGTGCAGCAGCACCTGGACCACATCAAGGCCACGCTCGCCTCGCTCACCGGAGCGCGGGTCGGCCAGATCGAGCCCGGGGCGGCGATCGCCGCTGCGGCGGCGCTGGCGGACGCGGAGCACTCCGACGCGGCACCCGCGGAGGCGGCGCCCGCGGACGCGGTCGCCGACGCGGTGCCGGTCGACGCGGAGGCGGTCGACGCGGTGTCAGTCGACTCGGAGGCGGACACCGGCGAGATCCCGGTGCCGAACCTGCGGAAGGCCTCGGCGAAGGTCACGGCTCCGGCCGGGGCCACGGAGCGGACGATGGCGGTGCCGCGCACTCCGGTGGTCGGCGGTGGCGCCGCCAAGGCGCCCACCGGGCCCGTGGTGACCGGCCCGGTCGCCCCGGCGGCGGTCCCGCCGAAGCCGGCCGCGCCGCCCGAGGTGGCGGCCGACGGGGTCGGCGGTCACCACGGGCCCGGCGGCCACGCTGCTCACGGCGGCACGGCCGAGGCCGGAGCCGGAGCCGGAGCCGAGGGCGAGCTGGAGGAGACCCGGATCGTCCCGAAGATCGTCATCGTGGACGACGGCGCCGACTACGCGACCCCCCACACCGTCAGCTACCGCCGCCGCTGACCGCCCGCGTCCGGCCGCCGCCCGTCCGCCGGCCGGTACGGCGCTAGCCGTCGGCCTCGCCCGCGAGCAGGCGGGTGAGCTTCGCGTCCTGGGCCCTGACCGCCTCCCGTTGGGCGGTCAGGGCCTGCGCGTTGCGGTCGATCAGCCGGCGCTGGTAGCCGGCCAGCACGGCGAACCAGACGCCGGCCAGGTTGGTCCTCGCGGTGCAGTCCGCGTCGGCCCGGGCGGCGGCCAGTTCGGCCGGGGTGGTGTCCGGGGTGGCCTGGTACGTGTGCGGCAGCCCGTCCGGGGTGGTGCCCGCGAAGCCGGCGGCGGTCATGCAGGCCGTCCACTGCTCGGTGGCCGTGACCACCCGGGTGTCCTTGGCGGTGGCCGTCGTCGACTCGTCGAACAGTCGGCCGACCAGGTCGCTGCCCGCCGCGGGTGGGGAGCCCAGCCGCTCCGCGGCCTGCCGGTCGCAGTCGACCCGGGCGGCGTCGTAGGCCTCGCCGGTGCCCGCCGGGGCGGTGTTCGGCCGGGGGAGCGGCCGCTTCGGGGGGTGGAAGCCCAGCGTTGCGGCGGCCTGCGCCCCGAGGTACCCCCAGGGGCCGGCCGGCAGCGCGGTGGCGTCGTCCGGCGGCTGCGCGGGCTGGAGTCCGTCCCCGGTGAACGCGGAGAATCCGGCCCGGTGCATGCAGGAGACGACCAGTGCATTCCGTACCTGAATCTCCTTGACGGCGCTCCGGTCATCGGCCCGATAAGCGGAGAGCGGGAGTCCGGTCATTCCGCCCCGGCCGGATTCCGGGGCGGTCGGCGTGCCGATCTCCGGGGGTGCCGGGGCGGATTCCGCGGAACGGCTGCCGGAGCCATTCGAACAGGCCGTGGATAAAAGCGCCAGAACGGCGGCGAGGGCCGTGGCGGCGAATCGTCCCGATGGGGCTGGACGTGGCAAGCGTCTGCTCCGATCCTCAAGCGTGGCAAGCGTGTTCGGACCCTAGCGCGGTTCGTCTCCGTTCGTTCCGGATTCGTTCCGAATGCGTTCGGGATTCGCCCTCGGGGTGCCCGCCAGGGCCTGGCTTGGCCGGAAAAGAGCTGTCCGGTGCTGCCCGGCCGTGCGAATCTCTGGAGTCGCGACCGCCACCATGGGAGGGGTTACATGATTCGCCGCACGAATCTCCTGGCCGGCCTTCGGAACAGAAAGGCGAAGGCCCGCCGACCAGGTGTTCTGATTCTTCTCGCAGCCGCCGCCGCGACCCTGCTGCCGGTCACCGCGGCCCATGCCGTGGACCGGGTCGACTGCGGAAACCGGGACGATTTCGCGAAGGTGTACAACTACGGCTACAGCAGCCAGCTCTGCTTCGCGAACGACGGCTGGATGGCCGTGCGGATCTACAACGTCGACCGGATCGACGCCGGCAACAACAAGGTCGTCACCTATCTGGGCGGCGGCCTCGGCTCCTGGACCGTCTTCACCTGGGACCGCTACGACTTCGACGCCAGCCAGGGGCACCAGGTGACGATGTACGACGTCAACCTGTCCCGCTGGTAGCACCCGGCCGTCGCCGGCCATCGAGGACCGGCAGGCCCCGGCACGGCTCTGCGTGCGACCGGACGGGTGCGGACGTCCGGGAGCGGGCAGGCCCGCGGGGAACGAAGTAGGCCGAGACCCGTGGCGCCCTCCAGGAAAGGGCGCCACGGTTCCCGGCGCTTGGGCGGGCGCCCCCACCCAGGGTCGCCCGGCCTCGCACCTCCGACCCCCATCGGGGGTGCGACAGTGCCGCCACAGCCATCCCCCACGGTTGGGTGCGGCGGGCACGTCCACCATGGTGCGCGATCTCCATGGACGGCCAGTGACAGGAGTATGTCCAGTTCGTGGCGGATCGCCGTGTGCCCGGCTCCCGGCCGGCGCCCGACCGGTTCGTCCCCGCCCGGCCCCGCCGGGGCCGTACGCCGCGTGCGGGTCCGCGGCGCGGCGTAGGCTGGAGACCCCCGGCCGCTCGGCGCGCCGGGCCGTTCGCGTTGCCCCGGCGGGCCTTCGACGCCCGGGGGCAGCACCAGCCACGGGACGAAGAAGAGACCCCAGATGAGTCTGACCGGACTGCTCGATGTCGTCGCGCGGGACGCGGCGCTCGCCGAGGCGATCGAGGCGGCCACCGCCACCGGAGCCGCGGCCGGCGGCCGCCGCCACCTGGACCTGGTCGGACCGCCCGCGGCCCGGCCGTTCGCCATCGCCGCGCTGGCCCGGGCGCTCGCCGGGCAGGCCGCGGGGGAGCGGGGCCGACCGGTGCTCGCCGTCACCGCGACCGGCCGGGAGGCCGAGGACCTGGCCGCCTCGCTGCGCTCGCTGCTGCCCGCCGACGCCGTCGCCGAGTTCCCGGCCTGGGAGACCCTGCCGCACGAGCGGCTGTCGCCCCGCTCGGACACCGTCGGCCGCCGGCTGGCCGTGCTGCGCCGGATCGTCCACCCGAGCCTCGGGGACGCCTCCCGGCCGGAGAACGGGGCGGACCCGACGACCGGGCCGGTGCAGGTGGTCGTCGCCCCGGTCCGCTCGGTGCTGCAGCCGCAGGTCAAGGGGCTCGCCGAACTGGAGCCGGTGGCCGTCCGGCGTGGTGAGTCGCACGATCTGGAGGAGGTGGCCCGCAAGCTCGCCGCGGCCGCCTACGCGCGCGTCGAACTGGTCGAGAAGCGCGGCGAGTTCGCCGTCCGCGGCGGCATCCTGGACGTCTTCCCGCCGACCGAGGAGCACCCGCTGCGGGTGGAGTTCTGGGGCGACGAGGTCGAGGAGATCCGGTACTTCAAGGTCGCCGACCAGCGCTCGCTGGAGATCGCCGAGCACGGGCTGTGGGCGCCGCCCTGCCGCGAGCTGCTGCTCACCGACGAGGTGCGGGCGCGGGCCGCCGCGCTGTCCGTCGAGCACCCCGGGCTGGCCGAGATCCTGGACAGGATCGCCGAGGGCATCGCGGTCGAGGGCATGGAGTCGCTGGCCCCGGTGCTGGTCGACGACATGGAGCTGCTGCTCGACGTGCTGCCGCTCGGCTCGGTCGCGGTGGTCTGCGACCCCGAGCGGGTCCGCACCCGGGCCGCTGACCTGGTCGCGACCAGCCAGGAGTTCCTGCACGCCTCCTGGGTCGCGGCCGCGACGGGCGGGGACCGGCCGATCGACCTGGAGACGATCGACGTCTCCGCCGCCTCGCTGCGCTCGCTCGCCGAGGTGCGCGAGCACGCCGCCGAGATCGGGCTGCCCTGGTGGTCCGTCAGCCCGTTCGCGACCAGCGAGTCGACCGTCGACAGCGTGCTCGAGTTCGACGCCAACACGCTGACCCTCGGCATGCACGCCGTCGAGGCCTACCGGGGCGACACCGCCCGGGCGATCGCCGACGCCAAGGAGCGGCTCGCCGCCGACTGGCGGGTCGTCATGGTGACCGAGGGGCACGGGCCGGCCTCCCGGCTCGCCGAGGTGCTGGGCAACGAGGGCATCCCGGCCCGCCTGGTCGCCGACCTCGCCGAGGCGCCCACCCGGGACGTCGTGTACGTCTCCTGCGGCTCGATCGAGCACGGCTTCGTGGACGAGGACCTGAAGCTCACGGTCATCACCGAGACCGACCTGTCCGGCCAGAAGTCCTCCACCAAGGACATGCGCCGGATGCCGTCGCGCCGCCGCAACGCGATCGACCCGCTGGCGCTCGCCGCCGGCGACTACGTCGTCCACGAGGCGCACGGCGTCGGCCGGTACGTCGAGATGGTGCAGCGCACCGTCCAGGGCGCCACCCGCGAGTACCTGGTGCTGGAGTACGCCCCGGCCAAGCGCGGCCACCCCGGCGACCGGCTGTTCGTGCCGACCGACCAGCTCGACCAGGTCACCAAGTACGTCGGCGGCGAGGCCCCGACGCTGCACCGGCTCGGCGGCGCCGACTGGGCGAAGACCAAGCAGCGGGCCAAGAAGGCGGTCAAGGAGATCGCTGCAGACCTGATCAAGCTGTACTCGGCCCGGATGGCCGCCCCCGGGCACACCTTCGGCCCGGACACCCCGTGGCAGCGCGAGCTGGAGGACGCCTTCCCGTACGCGGAGACGCCGGACCAGCTGACCACCATCGCCGAGGTCAAGTCCGACATGGAGAAGTCCGTCCCGATGGACCGGCTGATCTGCGGCGACGTCGGCTACGGCAAGACCGAGATCGCCGTGCGGGCCGCGTTCAAGGCGGTGCAGGACGGCAAGCAGGTGGCGGTGCTGGTGCCGACGACCCTGCTGGTGCAGCAGCACTTCTCGACCTTCGCCGAGCGGTACGCCAACTTCCCGGTGACGGTGAAGGCGCTCTCCCGCTTCCAGACCGACAGCGAGGCCAAGGCCGTCCTGGAGGGCCTGTTCGAGGGCTCGGTGGACGTCGTGATCGGCACCCACCGGCTGTTCTCCGCCGAGACCAGGTTCAAGGACCTCGGCCTGGTCATCGTCGACGAGGAGCAGCGGTTCGGCGTCGAGCACAAGGAGCAGCTGAAGAAGCTGCGCGCCAACGTGGACGTGCTCACCATGTCCGCGACCCCGATCCCGCGCACCCTGGAGATGGCCGTCACCGGCATCCGCGAGATGTCCACCATCACCACCCCGCCGGAGGAGCGGCACCCGGTGCTGACCTTCGTCGGCCCCTACGACGAGAAGCAGATCTCGGCCGCGATCCGGCGTGAACTCCTGCGCGAGGGGCAGGTGTTCTACATCCACAACCGGGTGGAGTCGATCGACAAGGCGGCCGCCCGGCTGAAGGACCTGGTGCCCGAGGCGCGGGTCGCCACCGCGCACGGGCAGATGGGGGAGAACCAGCTGGAGAAGGTCGTGGTCGACTTCTGGGAGAAGGAGTTCGACGTCCTGGTGTCGACCACGATCGTGGAGTCCGGCATCGACATCTCCAACGCCAACACCCTGATCGTCGAGCGCGGCGACACCTTCGGCCTCTCCCAGCTGCACCAGCTGCGCGGCCGGGTCGGGCGCGGCCGCGAGCGCGGCTACGCGTACATGCTGTACCCGCCGGAGCGGCCGCTCACCGAGACCGCCCACGAGCGCCTGGCCACCATCGCCCAGCACACCGAGATGGGCGCCGGCATGTACGTCGCGATGAAGGACCTGGAGATCCGCGGGGCGGGCAACCTGCTCGGCGGCGAGCAGTCCGGGCACATCGCGGGCGTCGGCTTCGACCTCTACATGCGGATGGTCGGCGAGGCGGTGGCCGAGTTCCGCGAGTCGCTGGCGGGCGGCGGGGCGCCGGAGGAGGAGCCGCTGGACGTGAAGATCGAGCTGCCGGTCGACGCCCACGTGCCGCACGACTACGCGCCCGGCGAGCGGCTGCGGCTGCAGGCGTACCGTTCGATCGCGGCGGTCAACTCGGAGGCGGACATCCAGCAGGTCCGGGACGAACTCGTCGACCGCTACGGCAAGTTGCCCGAGCCGGTGGAGAACCTGCTGATGGTCGCGGCGCTGCGGCTGTACGCCCGGCGGTGCGGCATCTCGGACATCACCCTGCAGGGCGCCAACGTCCGCTTCGGGCCGGTGGAGCTGCGGGAGTCCCAGCAGCTGCGGCTGAACCGGCTCTACCCGCGCAGCCAGGTCAAGGCGGCGGCCCAGCAGCTGCTGGTGCCGCGGCCGAGCACCGGGCGGATCCCCGGCAAGCCGCTGGTCGGCCGGGAACTGCTGGGCTGGTGCAGCGAGTTCCTGTCGGCCATGTTCGACGACCTGGCGGGGGCGAGGAAGTAGCGCCCGCCCTTCCCGGCCACCCGCCTCCCCGTGCTCCCCGTTCCTCCCGGGGTGGGCGGTGGGGCCGGTGGGGCGGGGCGCGGTGTGCGGGAGAGTAGGTTCGAGGTGTGATGACGAATGTTCCCGGTGCCACGTTGATCCTGCTGACCACCACCCACCGGGTGGCTCCCGGGCTGCTGGCGTGGCCGGCCTGGGAGGCGTTGCGGTCGGCGGGGCGGGTGCTGGTGGGAGACGAGGGGCACCCGCAGCTGGCGGCGGTGCGGCAGGCCGGGGTGACGGTGGAGGTGGTGCCCGCCGAATCGGCGCCCGCGCTGGCACGGTTGCTGACCGGACAGCCGGCCGGGGCTGGGCCGACGGTGTGGCTGGGCAGCCCGGACGGGGATCCGGGGCTGACGGACGCGCTGGCGCGGCTCGCGGTGGAGCGGGCCGGTGAGGTGCCCGAGATCGAGGTGCTGCCGGGTTCGTACGACCTGCCGGGGTCGCGGCTGCTGGACCTGGTGACGGTGATGGACCGGCTGCGCTCGCCGGGGGGCTGCCCCTGGGACGCCGAGCAGACGCACGAGAGCCTGGTGAAGTACCTGGTGGAGGAGGCGTACGAGCTGGTCGAGGCGATCGAGGAGGGGGATCGGGAGACGTTGCGCGAGGAGCTGGGCGACGTGCTGCTCCAGGTCTTCTTCCACTCCCGGATCGCCGAGGAGCACCCGACCGAGCCGTTCACCGTCGACGACGTGGCCGGTGACATCGTCGAGAAGCTGATGTACCGGCACCCGCACGTGTTCGGGGACGTCGAGGCCGGGGGCGCCGCCGAGGCGGAGGTGAGCTGGGAGCAGCTGAAGGCCGCCGAGAAGACGGACCGCGAGTCGGTGCTGGACGGCGTGCCGGCCGGGCTGCCCTCGCTGGCGTACGCGGCGAAGCTGGTGTCCAGGGTGCGCCGGGCGGGTTTCACGGCGGTGCCGGACGAGCCGTACGAGCTGCCGGCGCAGCTGACCGCGGAGACGGCGGGCCGGTTGCTGCTCGCGGTGGCGCAGCGGGCGCACGACGCCGGGGTGGACGTGGACGCCGCGCTGCGGTCGGCCGCGCGCGGCTACCGGGGCGCGGTGCGCGCGGCCGAGGGCCTCAAGCCGGAGTAGGGCCCCGAGCCGCAGTAGAACCACAAGCCGGAGCCGGGGCCCTGGCGCATGGGCCGGGCGGCTCAGGCCGCCGCGGCGGTGCGCCCGATCGGGCGCCGCTGCGGCGGGACGAGTTCGCCGATGGCCTCGCCGACGAGGACGACGAGTTCGGCGAGGCGTTCGAGGTCGAGGTGGTCGGGCAGGTCGGCGAGGGAGATGACGCGCTCGCCGTCCGGGCCGGCGACGGCGAACACGTCGATCGGCCCGAGGTGCTTCTCGGCGGTGTCGACCAGGGCGGCGACGTCGCTGGGGCGGCGGATGTCGCCGGAGACCCCGACGACGGGGCAGCCCGGCCGGTCGAGTTCGGCGGCGAGGTCCTCGGCGATGCCGACGTACTGGTCGGCGATCAGCATGCCGACGGCGCCGGCCGCGGAGAAGCGGCGGGCGAGGTCGGCGCCCGACCCGCCGTCGAGTACCGCGATGACGACGACTGACCCGCTGACCCGCATGGTCTGCTCCTCCCTGTGGGCGACACCGCACCGGCGCCCACGCGTACTGCGGAGGATCGTAGGCACGACCTGACCCTCCGCAACAGGGATTACCCCGCAGGTGACCAGGCTCACGCCCGCCGCCCGGCCAAGAGCTGTCCAAGAGCTGTCCACGGCCCGTCCACCGGTCGTCCACGGACGGTCGGCGCGCCGGTCGAGCGCCTGCCGAGCACTGGTCGAGCGCCTGCCGAGCACTGGTCGAGCACCGGCCGCGCGCCGGTGGAGCGCCGTCGCGCGCTGCCGCCGGAAGGGCGCGCCCGGCTCGCCGCGAACGCACCGGATACGGTCGACCCATGCCAGCTCAGCCCGACCCCGCCCAGCCCGCCGCCGCGCAGCCCGACGCCCCCGCTCCGCAGCTGTTCACCTGGGAGTTCGCCACCGACCCGTACCCCGCCTACGCCTGGCTGCGCGAGCACGCCCCGGTGCACCGCACCACGCTGCCGAGCGGCGTCGAGGCCTGGCTGGTGACCAGGTACGCGGACGCCCGGCAGGCGCTCGCGGACGGCCGGCTGTCGAAGAACCCGGCGCACCACAGCGAGCAGGCGCACCGCACCGGCCGGGTGGGCATCCCGGGGGAGCGGCAGGCGGACCTGATGACGCACCTGCTGAACATCGACCCGCCGGACCACACCCGGCTGCGCCGGCTGGTGTCGAAGGCGTTCACCCCGCGCCGGGTGGCCGAGTTCGAGCCGAGGGTGCAGCAGCTCACCGACCGGCTGATCGACGGTTTCGCGCAGCGCGGCTCGGCGGACCTGATCCACGAGTTCGCGTTCCCGCTCCCCATCTACGCGATCTGCGACCTGCTGGGCGTGCCGGCCGAGGACCAGGACGACTTCCGCGACTGGGCCGGGATGATGCTGCGGCACACGAAGCCGGGCCAGGGCGGCGGCCAACGCGGCGGTGTGGGGCGGGCGGTGAAGCGGATGCGGGCGTACCTGCTGGAGCTGATCCACCGCAAGCGCGCTGACCTCGGGGACGACCTGATCTCGGGCCTGATCCGGGCGAGCGACCACGGCGAGCACCTGACGGAGAACGAGGCCGCGGCGATGGCCTTCATCCTCCTCTTCGCCGGTTTCGAGACCACCGTGAACCTCATCGGCAACGGGACGTACGCGCTGCTGCGCAACCCGGAGCAGCGCGGGCTGCTGCAGGAGTCGGTGGCGCGCGGGGAGCGTGCGCTGCTGGACACCGGGATCGAGGAACTCCTTCGCTACGACGGGCCGGTGGAGCTGGCGACCTGGCGGTTCGCGACCCGGCCGCTGACCATCGGCGGCGTGGACATCCCGGTCGGCGATCCGGTGCTGGTGGTGCTGGCCGCGGCGGACCGCGATCCGGCCCGGTTCTCGGACGAGAACACCCTGGACCTGGCCCGGACGGACAATCCCCACCTGGGTTTCGGGCACGGCATCCACTACTGCATCGGCGCCCCGCTGGCCCGCCTGGAGGGGCGGTCCGCGCTGGCCACGCTGCTTTCCCGGCTGCCCGATCTGCGGCTCGCGGAAAGCCCGGAGAATCTGCGCTGGCGCGGTGGCCTGATCATGCGTGGACTGCGGGAACTGCCGGTCGAATTCAGCCCGGAGGGCCGCTCCCCGCATACGCCTCCGCATACGCCGTCGCATACTCCTCCGCATACGCCGCCGCACGCTCCTTCCGCGCCCTGACATAACGGCACGATTCACCGATGCGCCGGTGGTCCGCGCTGACGGAACGTTGTCTCGAGCGCGTCAGGCGCGGTGTGAATACCCATCAACTCGGACATACCTCCGCTGTTGGTAGGCGATCGGGCACGCGCCGTAATTTCTGTGTGATATCGGTGATATGAGCTTGTGATCGGTCTGAGTATCTGTCTACTCTCCCTGGAGTTCGCAGCTGCGGACCTCGTGCGCGGAACGCCGAATCCTGCCCGCCGCGTCACGGGAAACCGACCAGACCCTGGGCAGGGGCGGGGGAACCAGGTTTGTTGCCGTTCCCCGACGGCTTGGGGTGAAGCCGCCCGAGCGGAATCGCTTCCGCGTACGGCGGCCGGGCCACCTCCCGGTCCGAACCCGACAGCTCACCTCGCAGGCGTGCGGAGAGGGACTCCTTCATGCTGTTCGTTGGAACCGGCCGTCACCGTCGTCGTACCCAGACCGAGAAGGCCATCGCCGTCGCCGGCGTGGCGGGCGTCGGACTCGCGATGCCGCTCCTCACCGCCACCGGTGCCTCCGCCGCCCCGGCCACCACCTGGGACTCCGTCGCCCAGTGCGAGAGCGGCGGCAACTGGAGCATCAACACGGGCAACGGCTTCTACGGCGGTCTGCAGTTCACCTCCGGCACCTGGAAGGCGTACGGCGGCACCTCGTTCGCCCCGCAGGCCAACCAGGCCAGCAAGGCGCAGCAGATCACGGTCGCCGAGAAGGTCCTCGCCTCGCAGGGCCCCGACGCCTGGCCGGTCTGCTCGCAGAAGGCGGGCCTGGCCAAGGGCGGCGCCCCGGCCGCGGTCGACGCCTCGTCGGATGCCGAGCCGCAGTCCGCGCCCCAGCAGCAGACCCCGAAGGCCGCCGCCAAGCAGGCTGTCAAGCCGGCCCAGAAGCCGGTCGAGAAGCCCGCCCAGCAGCAGGCCCCGAAGCACGCCGCGCCGAACCGGGCCGAGAAGCCCGTCGACCAGGCGGCGCAGCAGTACGTCCCCAAGCACGCGGCCGCCGCCGTCGCCCAGCCGGCCGCGGCCCCGCAGGCCGCGCAGACCGCCGGCCACGACTACACCGTCCGGGACGGCGACACGCTGTCGACCATCGCCGCCGCCCAGGACGTGTCCGGCGGCTGGCACGCGCTGTACGACGGCAACCGCGGCACCGTCGGCGGCGACCCGGACCTGATCCTGCCCGGCCAGGTCCTGCACCTCGGCTGAGCCGCCCCGCGCCGGGCGCTCCCGGCGCGACGCGCGGAGGGGGTCGGGACGACCGGCCCCCTTCGTCCCCTTCATCCGCTCTTCGTCCGCTTCGGTGGGCCGGGCTGGGTCAAGCAGGTGAACTACCGGTGGGTAGTGGGGCCACACGCTGAGACGGTGCCGAGGCCGACGTGGCCCGGGGAGCCCGGGCGGCTAGGCTCTGGTCCGTAACGACTCCGCAATCGTCCTGGCGACAGCACCGCCGTCAGCCGGACCTGCTTCCGCAAGGAGATGCCTCGTGCCGTCCATCGATGTCGTCGTAGCCCGTGAGATCCTCGACTCCCGCGGCAACCCCACGGTCGAGGTCGAGGTCGGCCTCGACGACGGCAGCACGGGTCGTGCCGCTGTCCCGTCGGGCGCCTCCACCGGCGCCTTCGAGGCGCTGGAGCTGCGCGACGGCGACAAGAACCGCTACTTCGGCAAGGGCGTGGAGAAGGCCGTCCTGGCCGTCATCGAGCAGATCGGCCCGGAGCTGGTCGGCTACGACGCCACCGAGCAGCGCCTGATCGACCAGGCCATGCTCGACCTGGACGCCACGCCGGACAAGTCCTCGCTCGGCGCCAACGCCATCCTGGGCGTCTCGCTGGCCGTCGCGCACGCCGCCTCCGAGGCCAGCGACCTGCCGCTGTTCCGCTACCTGGGCGGCCCGAACGCGCACGTGCTGCCCGTGCCGATGATGAACATCCTCAACGGCGGCTCGCACGCGGACTCCAACGTCGACATCCAGGAGTTCATGATCGCCCCGATCGGCGCGGAGTCCTTCTCCGAGGCCGTCCGCTGGGGCGTCGAGGTCTACCACACCCTCAAGGGCGTGCTGAAGGAGCGGGGCCTGTCCACCGGCCTCGGCGACGAGGGCGGCTTCGCGCCGAACCTCGACAGCAACCGCGAGGCCCTGGACCTCATCACCGAGGCCATCCAGAAGGCCGGTTACGTGCCCGGCCGCGACATCGCGCTCGCCCTGGACGTCGCCGCCTCCGAGTTCTACGAGGACGGCGCCTACCAGTTCGAGGGCAAGGCGCTCACCTCCACCGAGCTCATCGAGTACTACGCCGAGCTGGTCGCCGCCTACCCGCTGGTCTCCATCGAGGACCCGCTGGACGAGTCGGACTGGGACGGCTGGCGGGCCATGACCGTCAAGCTGGGCGACAAGGTCCAGCTGGTCGGCGACGACCTGTTCGTCACCAACCCCGCCCGCCTGGCCCGGGGCATCGAGACCGGCACCGCCAACGCGCTGCTGGTGAAGGTGAACCAGATCGGCTCGCTGACCGAGACCCTGGACGCCGTCGAGCTGGCCCAGCGCAACGGCTACCGCTGCATGATGTCGCACCGCTCCGGCGAGACCGAGGACGTCACCATCGCCGACCTGGCCGTCGCCACCAACTGCGGCCAGATCAAGACCGGTGCCCCGGCCCGCTCCGAGCGCGTCGCCAAGTACAACCAGCTGCTGCGCATCGAGGAGATCCTCGACGACGCCGCCGAGTACGCCGGCCGCGGCGCCTTCCCGCGCTTCCGCTCCGCGGAGTGAGCAGGGCGGGTACGAGGGCCGAGCGCTCCCGGTAGCGCACGCCTGACCGGTGCCCCGCCGTTCACCCCGTAGGGTGGACGGCGGGGCACCGTCGCGACCAGGAGGGGACACCGGAGATGGCAGGCTGGAGGATCCCGGGCTTGGCGGCCCGGCCTCGGTTCACGAGCCGGGCGACCGTCCTCGTCCTGGTGCTCTGCTCACTGGTGGCGATCCTCGCCTACCCGGCGCGGCAGTTCATCTCCCAGCGCGCCGAGATCTCCGCCCAGCGGGCCAAGGCCGACCACGTCCGCCAGCAGGTCGAACAGCTGCGCCGGGACAAGGCCCGCTGGCAGGACCCGGAGTACGTCAAGGCGCAGGCCCGCGCCCGGCTGCACTACGCGGTGCCGGGGGAGACCCCGTACATCGCCGTGGACCCGGCCGGCCAGGCCTCCGCCCGGCCCTCCGCGCCCGCGGCCGGCGCGGCCCCGCCCGGCGGCACGGCGGCCGGCCAGGCGCAGGCCGCCAAGCCCTGGTACGTCGGCATCTGGGACTCGGTGGACGCCGCCGACACCGCCGCGGCCGCCCCCGCCACCCCCCTTCCGCTCCCACCGTCCCCCGTTGGAGACACCTCCCCCCATGACCACTGAGAACCACCCCGCCGTCTCCGACGCCGACGTCGCGGCCATCGCCGCCCAGCTCGGCCGGGTGCCGCGCGGCCTGCGCGGCGTGGCGCACCGCTGCCCCTGCGGCAACCCGGACGTCGTGGAGACGGCTCCCCGGCTGCCGGACGGCACGCCGTTCCCGACGCTGTACTACCTGACCTGCCCCAAGGCCGCCTCGCTGATCGGCACCCTGGAGGCGGACGGCGTGATGAAGGAGCAGAGCGCCCGGCTCGCCGAGGATCCGGAGCTGGCCGCCGCCTACCAGAAGGCGCACGAGGACTACATCGCCCGGCGCGACGCGATCGAGGTGCTGGAGGGCTTCCCGAGCGCCGGCGGCATGCCGGACCGGGTGAAGTGCCTGCACGTGCTGGTCGGCCACTCGCTGGCGGCCGGCGAGGGCGTCAACCCGCTCGGCGACGAGGCGATCGGCAGGCTGGAGGACTGGTGGGCCAAGGGCCCGTGCGTCTCCCCGGCCGAGGTCGAGGCCGCCGGTGAGCGGGTCGCCCGCAACCGCGCCAAGGAGCAGGACCACGAGGCCGTGATCGCGGCCAAGCAGCGCAAGGCCGCCGAGCGCGCCGCCAGGAAGCGCGCCGCCGAGGACGCGGAGCAGGACGCCGACGGGCCGCAGGAGTCGCGGTGACCATGGCCCGCGTGGCCGCGATCGACTGCGGCACCAACTCCATCCGGCTGCTGGTCGCCGATCTGGATCCGGAGACCGGGGAGATCACCGACCTCGACCGCCGGATGATCGCCAACCGGCTGGGCCAGGGCGTGGACCGCACCGGCCGGCTGCACCCGGACGCGCTGGCCCGCACCTTCGCGGCCTGCCGGGAGTACCAGGAGGTCATCGCCGGCTTCGGCGTCGGCCCGGAGCGGGTCCGCTTCGTCGCCACCAGCGCCTCCCGGGACGCCGAGAACAGCGCCGAGTACGCCAACGGCGTGCGCGACATCCTGGGCGTCGAGCCCGAGGTGGTGAGCGGCGAGGAGGAGGCGCGGCTGTCCTTCCTGGGCGCCACCAAGGAGCTGACCGGCGAGCTGTTCCCGGCCCCGTACCTGGTGTTCGACCTCGGCGGCGGCTCGACCGAGTTCGTGCTCGGGACGGACGACGTGCAGGCGGCGCGCTCGGTGGACATCGGCTGCGTGCGGCTCACCGAGCGGCACTTCGGCGGTGCCGAGCTGCCCACCGAGGAGCAGATCGCGCAGGCCCGGGCGCATGTGCGGGCCGAGCTGGACCGGGCCGAGGAGGTCGTTCCGCTGACCGGCGCGGCCACCCTGGTGGGCCTGGCCGGGACGGTCACCACGGTGTCCTCGATCGCCATGGGCCTGTCGGGCTACGACTCGGCGGCGATCCACCACTCGCGGGTCAGCCGGGAGCGGGTCGCCGGGATCGCCCGGGAGCTGCTGACCGCGACCCACGCCGAGCGGGCGGCCATCCCGTCGATGCACCCGGGCCGGGTGGACGTGATCGCGGCCGGGGCGCTGGAGCTGCTGGAGATCATGGAGCGGACCGGCGCCGCCGAGGTGGTCGTGAGCGAGCACGACATCCTGGACGGAGTCGCCTGGAGTATTGCCTCCTGACGCCTCGCAGGCCTTACCGGACCGGCCCCGGCGCCCCTTTCGGGGAGCCGGGGCCGGGGCGCGCCCGGGGCCGTGCGGAAAAGTTCGTGAATTTCTTCACATGGCGATCCCGCCATTCGCCCCACCGGCCCGCCCGCTACGTCCGAATTGTGGGACCGAAGGCCCCCCGGCCATGGGGCCCGCTGGATCGCAGGCCAGAGGCCGATCAGGGTTTGAAAATCGAATTCACGCCCGGGAACCCCGGCCCGGTACGGATCGTTGCTGCTCAGCAGGGTGGTGCTCCGGCTCACGTTCGCAAGGGGGTGCGCGGACGGGTGAGCGCCCGCTCGGGCGCCGAAATCGCGGCCGCGCAGTGTAGCACGTGGGGTCCATGAGCTTGTGACCGGGCTCACGAAGGCTGCTCCGAACGGTGCTGGATACTTTCGGATATGAGCACCACGGAGCGTCCTCGCATCCTCATTGTCGGCGGTGGTTACGTCGGCCTGTATGCCGCGATGCGCATCCTCAAGAAGATGCGCTACGGCGAAGCGACCGTCACGGTCGTGGACCCGCGGTCGTACATGACGTACCTGCCCTTCCTCCCCGAGGCGGCCGGCGGCAACGTCGCGCCCCGCAACCTCGTCGCGCCGCTGCGCAGCGCCCTCAAGCAGGCGGAGGTGCTGACCGGGTCCGTCACCGGCATCGACCACGCCCGCAAGGTCGCCACCATCCAGCCGGCGGCCGGCGACAGCTACGAGCTGCCCTTCGAGTACCTGGTCGTCGCGACCGGCTCGGTCTCCCGCACCTTCCCGATCCCGGGTCTGGCGGAGCACGGCATCGGCATGAAGACGGTCGAGGAGGCCATCGGCCTCCGCAACCACGTCATGGCCCAGCTCGACAAGGCCGAGTCCACCACGGACGGGGAGGTCCGCCGCAAGGCCCTGACCTTCGTCGTCATCGGCGGTGGCTTCGCCGGCATCGAGACGATCGCCGAGATCGAGGACATGGCGCGCGACGCGTCCAAGCTGTACCGGACCGTCAGCCGCGACGACATGCGCTTCGTGGTCGTCGAGGCCGCCAACCGCATCCTCCCCGAGATGGGCCCGGACCTCGGTCTGTGGACCAAGGAGAAGCTCGAGGAGCGCAACATCGAGGTCTACATCGAGACCTCCATGGACTCCTGCGTCGACGGCCACGTCGTGCTGAAGAACGGCCTGGAGATGGACGCCTCCACCATCGTGTGGACGGCCGGCGTGAAGCCGAACCCGGTGCTGGCCCAGTTCGGCCTGCCGCTGGGCCCGCGCGGCCACGTCGACACCGCGCCGACCCTCCAGGTCCAGGGCTTCGACTACGTCTGGTCCGCCGGCGACAACGCCCAGGTCCCGGACCTCGCCGCCGGCGAGGGCGCCTGGTGCCCGCCGAACGCGCAGCACGCCTGCCGTCAGGCCGTCGTCCTCGGCGACAACGTGATCTCCGGCATGCGCGGCTTCCCGCAGAAGGAGTACAAGCACAAGAACCTCGGTGCGGTCGCCGGTCTCGGCCTGCACAAGGGCGTCGCGATCCTCTTCGGCAAGTACAAGCTGAAGGGCCGCCCGGCCTGGTGGTTCCACCGCCTGTACCACGGCGCGATGGTGCCGACCTTCAACCGCAAGGTCCGCGTCTTCACCGACTGGACCCTGGCGATGTTCCTGAAGCGCGAGATGGTCGGCCTCTCCCAGATGGAGAAGCCGCAGCTCCCGATCCAGGAGGTCACCCCGCCCACCAAGCCCGTCGAGGCCGCCAAGCCGGCCGCCGACAAGGAACTCGCGAGCAAGTAGGCGACTGAGACCCCGGTGTGGGAGCACCGGGGTATGAGTCGGAGGCCCTCCGCCCGGCAGTGTCGCCGGACCACGACCTCCGTGGTGCTCAGCCGGCCGTGCGACCGGGCGGAGTACAGCAGTAGCAGAGCCCCTGCCGGCATCCGGCAGGGGCTCTCGCTGTGACCGGGTGTCAGTCGGTCTTGATGCTCGACAGGATGTCCAGCTTGGACGCCCGGCGGGCCGGCCAGATCGCGGCCACCAGGCCGACCACCCCGGCCAGGGCCAGGAACAGCGCCAGCTGGCCGTACGGCAGGACGGTGGTCAGACCGGCCAGGCTCGACTTCAGGGTGCCGTTGATCGCCCAGGCGATGAAGCAGCCGAGCAGCAGGCCGACGCCGGCGCCGAACAGCGAGATCACCACGGACTCCAGCCGGACCATCCGCTTGATGCCCCGGCGGTCCAGGCCGATCGCCCGCAGCATCCCGATCTCGCGCTTGCGCTCGAAGACCGACATCGCGAGCGTGTTGATCACGCCGAGGATCGCGATCAGGACCGCCATCCCCAGCAGGCCGTACATCAGGTTCAGCGCGAAGGTGATCGTCTGGCTGAAGTCGTCGCGGACGTCCTGCCTGGACTTCACCTCGATCACCGGGTTGGCGCCGGTGGCGTCCTTGAGCGACTGCTTGAGCGTGGCGGTGGCGCCGTCCGTGCCCCTGACCAGGACGTCGGAGATGAACGGCTTCGGCTCGTGCTTGGCGATCTCGCTGTTGGCGATGACGACCGGGCCGAGCATGCCGCCCGTGCGGTAGACGCCGCCGACGGTCAGCTGGCCGGTGGAGTCGTCCGGGTAGGTGACCTTCATCGTGGAGCCGGTGGTGACGCCGAACTTCTTGGCGACGTCCTCGTCCACCAGCAGCCGGCCCTGGCCGAGCGCGGCGGCGGAGCCGCTGGCCAGCTGGACGTCGACCAGCTGGTCGAAGCTCGCCGCGTCCAGGCCGGTGATCGACTTGGCGGTGCCGTCGAGCTCCCAGTAGGCGGCGGTCATCGGCGAGGAGGCCGCGACCCCGGGCGCCTTGGCGACCTGTGCGGGCACCTGCTCGGAGAGGTTCATGCCGTTGGCGGCCGAGACGATGTAGTCGGCCTTCATCGAGCTGGTGACGGCTCGGTCGACCACGTCGGACACCGAGGCGCCGATCACGGTGAGACCGGTGACCAGGGTCAGACCGATGGTGAGCGCGGCGGCGGTGGCCGCCGTGCGGCGCGGGTTGCGCACCGCGTTCTGCTGGGCGAGCTTGCCCGGGGTGCCGCCGAGCCCGCGCAGCAGCGGACCGATCAGCGCGACCACCGGGCGGGAGAGCAGCGGCAGCAGGACGAACACGCCGATCAGGGCGAGGAAGGCGCCCAGGCCGACCGGCAGCCGGCCGCTGGTGTCGCCGGTGGAGGCGCCGTAGCCGATCAGGGCCAGGCCGCCGGCGGCGAGCAGCGAACCGATCGTGTTGCGGACCACCAGGCTCTTCTGGGAGGCGGGCTGGTCGCCGCTGCTCATCGCGGCCACCGGCGCGATCCGGGCCGCGCGCAGGGCCGGCAGCAGGGCCGACAGCACCGTCACCACGAGGCCGACCAGGACCGTCACCGCGACCGTCAGCGGCTTGACCACCAGCGAACCGCTCGGCATGTTCCCGTCCAGGCTGCCGATCAGCGACTGCAGCCCGGCGCCGATCCCGACGCCCGCGGCCAGGCCGGCGACCGCCGAGACGGTGCCGATCAGCAGGGCCTCGACCAGCACCGAGAAGGTGACCTGCTTGCGGCTGGCGCCGATGGCGCGCAGCAGGGCGAGTTCCCTGGTGCGCTGGGCGACCAGCATGGTGAAGGTGTTGGCGATGATGAAGATGCCGACGAAGAGCGAGATGAAGGCGAAGACCAGCAGCATGGTGCGCATGCTGTCGGTGCCCTTGGCGATCGTCTCCTGCTCGTCGGCCTTGAGCTTGGCGCCGGTCTCGACGTCGAACTGGTGGCCCGGCGGCACCTTGGGCTGGACCTGGGCGAGCAGCGCGTCCTCGGAGGTGCCGGGCTTGGCGGTGAGCACGATGCTGCTGTAGCGACCGGGCTCCAGCAGCACCTGCTGGGCGGTGGCCTTGTCGAACAGGGTGAGCGTGCCGCCGGTGTTCACCACCGGGTCGTCGGTGGTGAAGATGCCGGTGAGCCTGGCCTCGATCACCGGGCCGTTGGCGGCGACCCGTACGGTGTCGCCGATCCGGTAGCCCGCCTTGTCGGCGGTCTTGCGGTCGAGCGCGATCTCCTTGCCGCTCTTCGGGCCCTGGCCCTCGGCCATCGGGTAGCGCGGGTCCTTGCCGTCCTGGCCCGGGGCGAAGTTGGCGCCCCTGGCGGCCCAGAACTGGCCGACCAGGTTGCCCCTGCGGTCGGCGACGCCGGTGAAGCCGCTCACCACGCCGCGGGCGCCGCCGGTGCCCGGAAGGTCGGTCAGCTGCTGGACGGTGGCGTCGGTGAGCGCGGCCGAGCCGCTCTCGCTCTTCTGCTTGGCGCTGGCGCCGGAGCCGGCCGCGCGGTCCACCAGCTGGACCGAGACGTCGGAGTAGCTCTTGGAGTTGCTGTCCCGCATGGCCTTGCCGAAGGTGTCGGAGAAGACCATGGTGCCCGCCACGAAGGCGGTGCCGAGCATGACGGCGAGTGCCGTCATGAGCAGTCGGCCCTTGTGGGCCAGCACGTTGCGCAGTGCGGTGCGATACATGAGGTGTCCTGGGAGGCGTCGGTGGGCGGGCTGCGGGCTGGCGCCGTGTCAGCTGGTGCGGCCCTTGGCGTCGAAGCGGCGCATGCGGTCCAGGACGGTGTCGGCGGTGGGGGCGTGGAGTTCGTCGACGATGCGGCCGTCGGCGAGGAAGACGACGCGGTCGGCGTAGGAGGCGGCGACGGGGTCGTGGGTGACCATGACGACGGTCTGGCCGAGTTCGCGGACGGAGTTGCGCAGGAAGGAGAGGATCTCGGCGCCGGAGCGGG